>CAYVNW010000007.1:0-78283 GCA_964452915.1 uncultured Bacteroidaceae bacterium
TTTTATAGTTGGTCATCTATTCTTTGGTATACACAAATGAAATCAAAAGGCACTCACGAAATATTCGTAAGTGCCTCGTTCTCTACTTTTCCTGTGTAGCGAGAGTGGGGTATGATCCCACGACCTCCGGATTATGAATCCGACGCTCTAACCAACTGAGCTATCTCGCCATCCGTTTTGTTTGCGGATGCAAAGGTAGCAAATAATTTTTGGCTGACAATGCACGGTGCGTATTTTTTTAGAAAAAAATCAGTGGAAGAATAGATAACTTATGAAAATAGCCGCAATGATGCCTCCAAGGTCTGCCAACAATCCGCAAGCAACAGCATGTCGTGTTTTACGGATTGCCACGCTTCCGAAATACACCGCCAGGATGTAGAATGTTGTATCTGTACTGCCTTGGAATACACACGAGAGCCTACCGACAAATGAATCCGCACCATAAGTGGTCATGGTGTCAACCATCAGTCCGCGTGCCCCACTGCCGCTAAGCGGTTTCATGAGGGCTGTTGGCAATGCTGCCACAAAGTCGGTATCGAGTCCTAAACTGCCTACAACCCATGCTATGCCGTCGGTAAGGAAATCCATTGCTCCCGATACACGGAACACAGCAACGCCGACAAGTATGGCTATAAGGTACGGAATGATTTTCACTGCCGTCATAAATCCGTCCTTCGCTCCTTCTATAAATGCGTCATATACATTGATTTTCTTTATGACTCCTGAGAGTATGAAGATGATTATGATGGTGAAGAGCAACAGGTTGGCCACTAATGTCGATACTGTGTTCATCGTATCTGTAGGCAGGCTTGAGAAGCCGAAAATAACTGCTGCAACAAGTATGCACATTGAACCAAGGAAGAGCAACATGGTTTTATTGAAAATATTGATTCTTTGGACGGCGCATGTCACCAGCAGTCCGACCAGGGTGCTGAAAAACGTGGCAATCAAGATAGGAATGAATACGTCGGTTGGCTGGGCAGCCCCGAGTTGGGTGCGAAACACGAGTACGCTGACGGGAATCAGTGTGAGTCCTGATGTATTGAGGACCAGAAACATAATCATCGGATTGGATGCAGTATCCTTTTTCGGATTGATCTCCTGCAGTTGTTCCATAGCCTTAAGTCCCATTGGCGTAGCCGCATTATCGAGTCCCAGGATGTTTGCTGATATATTCATCACCATCGTACCCATCACAGGATGGTCCTTGGGTATGTCGGGAAATATCTTAGTCAGTACCGGAGACGCAAGGCGGGCAAAGATGTTAATCAGTCCTCCACGTTCTCCAATCTTCATGATCCCCATCCAGAGCGACAACACTCCCGTCAGTCCGATTGATATTTCGAAGCCGGTCTTTGCTGACTCGAATGTGGAGTTTACCAGATTTGAGAATATATCAACGTCGCCCATAAAGATAAGTTTGATGAGCGACACTATGAAAGCGATTAGAAAGAATGCAATCCAGATGTAATTAAGCGCCATTGCTGTAATTATTTGATGTACAAAGTTAAGTAATAAAATTAATATATATGCCTGTGAAGAAGAAAAAACTCTTAATTATATATTGTGAATGTAGCCGATACATGTTTTTTTCGTAACTTTGCATCTGCATTGCATACAATAATTTCCACAGAGAATAATGCGTATAATAAAGAGACTGGATGAATATGTCCTCAAAAACTTCCTGACACTGTTTGCAGGTACATTCTGCATCAGCCTGTTTGCCGTTATGATGCAGTTCCTGTGGAAGTATGTGGACGAACTTGTAGGCAAGGGGCTTGGTGTAGATGTGATAGCCAAGTTCTTTTTCTACGCGGCAGAATCTCTTGTTCCGCTTGCTTTACCTCTTGCCGTACTGCTGGCCTCATTGATTTCGTTTGGCAATCTGGGTGAGCGGCTTGAACTCCTTGCCATAAAGGCGGCGGGCATAAGTTTGGTGAGAACCATGATGCCAATTGCTTTCTTCATCGTACTGGTGTCGGTAGTCTCGTTGTACTTTCAGAATGTGATCGGCCCGCGTGCAGAAGCGAAGATCATCCAGTACCGCATATCAATGATGAAAAAATCGCCTGAACTCGACATACCTGAAGGTGCGTTCTATGATGGTATCGACGGCATCAATCTGTATGTCAGGACGAAAGACGCTAAGACAGGCATGCTATACGACGTGATAATATACAATCTGCGTGACGGCATTCAGGATGCTCATATAATATTGTCCGACTCTGCCAAACTTGAGGCAAGTGCCGACAAGCGTTACCTCCTGCTCCACTTGTATAGCGGAGAACAATTCGAGAATCTGCCTGGAGGCATGCTAAAGACACAATATTCACCTTATCGGCGCGAGACATTTGTTGAGAAGCATTTCCTTATAGATTTCGATATGAACCTGAACATGGAGGATGCCGACAGCGGCTCAAGCAATGCAAAGACCAAGAACATGAATAAGCTGATGCATGACATTGATTCTATGGAAGTTCAGGTCGATAGTATGGCTCACGCTGTCTACAACGACATGATGAACGGACCTCTGTATATGAGTCATCCTTTGAGTTTGGTTCAGGATTCAGTCGAACTCGTTAAATACAAGTCCAAGTTGGCGAAGATGCAAACTCCTAACGTAGACACACTGTTTGCCAGGGCAGGAGTAGAGGAGCAACAGACAATTGTCCGTGGAGCAATAAGCAGAATACAGCAAGTGCAGATGAATTTGGATGTCTATGCTGCGGATTGGATAGCAAGCCAAAGTAAGAATATACGGAAACACTGGATTCAGTATTGGCAGAAAATAACGATGGCGCTGACCTGTCTGTTGTTTTTCTTTATTGGTGCACCTTTAGGGGCAATCATTCGCAAGGGAGGCTTGGGCGCACCGGTTGTGATAGCGGTAGTTATATTCATTATATACTATATTATTAATACCGGAGCCACCAATATGGCGCTTTCAGGCAGTTTGCCGGTATGGCTGGGGTCGTGGGCAAGTATGTTCATATTGGCACCATTGGCGGCGTTCCTTACAATCAAGTCAAACAACGACTCAGTAGTATTCAATATTGATTCCTACAGGACCTTCTTCCGCAAATTGCTCGGCATACGTACAAAGCGTAACCTCTACAAGAAGGAGGTGATTATACGCGACCCTGATTATCAAGAGATGACAGTACGACTTACTGCACTTGAGAAAGCCTGCCGCGACTACCGTAAGACCATAAAGCATATGATGCCTCACGAACTCCTTATATTTATAATAAGTATAATAAGGAATAGGGTTGATGACCGCTTGGATTGGTTATGCGATGAAACGGAAGCATGCGTCGAGGAACTCTCCAACTCGAATGTGCGTGATGTGTTCTTCTATCTGAATAAAATACCGGTTATCAGTAAGGAACCGCGACACTACAACCGGCTTCGGAAGGACTTGAAGGCTACGATGGATGCGTGCAAACATATAATTGAAGTAATAAATCAAAAGAATTTACAATAATGGATGAAATGGAATTCAGTACAGTTGAAGAAGCGATAAAGGACTTTAAAAACGGTAAGTTCGTCATTGTCGTAGACGATGAGGATCGTGAGAATGAGGGTGATTTCATCACACCTGCTGAGATGATTACGCCTGAAAAGGTGAATTTCATGTTGCGTGAGGGGCGCGGAGTCCTTTGCGCTCCTATAACCATTTCCCGTGCAAGGGAATTGGGACTGCCACATCAGGTTGATAACAATACGTCGATGTTGGGCACACCATTCACAGTGACTGTAGACAAACTGGAGGGTTGTACCACCGGAGTGTCGGCCGCAGACCGTGCCGCTACCATCAAGGCACTGGCCGACCCTGCTTCGAGACCCGACACCTTCGGACGTCCCGGACATATAAATCCTCTGTATGCACAAGACAATGGTGTGTTGCGCCGTGCTGGACACACAGAGGCTGCTATTGATTTGGCACGACTTGCAGGACTGAATCCGGCTGCCGCATTGATTGAAATACTCAATCCCGACGGAACTATGGCCCGTATGCCTCAGCTGATTGAGAAGGCAAAACAATTTGATATGAAGCTGATTCAGATAAAAGATCTGATTGCATACCGTCTGCAGCGTGAATCACTTGTCGAACAAGGCGTGGAGGCCGACTTGCCAACCGACTATGGTCATTTCCGTATAATTCCGTTCCGTCAGAAGAGTAACGGACTAGAACATGTGGCTCTCATTAAGGGTACTTGGACCAGACAGGACCCTATACTCGTCAGGATGCACTCATCGTGCGCTACAGGCGATATATTCGGAAGCAAGCGCTGTGATTGCGGCGAACAGTTGCACAGGTCTATGCAGATGATTGAGAAAGAGGGCAGAGGTTGCGTTGTGTATCTGCTGCAAGAAGGCAGGGGAATCGGACTGATGAATAAGATAGCCGCTTACAAACTGCAGGAACAAGGCTATGATACCGTAGACGCAAACATACATCTTGGTTTCGATCCCGACTTGCGTGACTATGGTGTAGGTGCTCAAATACTGCGCGATCTGGGTGTGGGAAAAGTGCGGCTGATAACCAACAATCCTGTGAAGCGTGTGGGGCTCGAAGCTTACGGCATTGATGTCGTCGAGAATGTGCCGATTGAGATTGTGCCTAATGAGTACAACAAGAACTATCTGAAAACAAAGAAAGAACGTATGGGTCATTTGCTCCATATCAAATAATAAAGGTGAATACTACAATAATTTTTAAATATCAAATAACATGGAATTAGCTGAAAGACTTCAACGGCTCCAGCCGTCTGCAACACTTGCTATGTCGCAGAGAAGTAGTGAACTAAAGGCACAAGGTGTCGACGTGATTAACATGAGTGTGGGCGAGCCAGACTTTCATACTCCTGACCATATCAAGGAGGCTGCAAAGAAGGCTATCAACGAAAACTATACTTATTATAGTCCTGTCCCTGGCTATCCTGCTTTGAAACAGGCTATTGTGAACAAACTGAAGAACGAGAACGGTTTGGATTACACTCCTTCACAAATACTCTGCTCCAATGGTGCCAAGCAGTCGGTTTGTAATGTAATTATGGCTATTGTAGGAGCCGGCGATGAAGTGATTGTGCCTGCTCCATATTGGGTCAGCTATCCTCAGATGGTGCTTTTGGCTGAAGGTACCCCTGTGTTTGTTGAGGCTAAGATAGAGCAAAACTTCAAGATTACTCCTGAACAGTTGGAAGCTGCCATCACTCCTAAGACCAAAGCTGTAATACTGTGCACCCCAAGCAATCCTACCGGTGCTGTATACAGCCAAAAAGAGCTGGAAGGCCTGAAGAACGTTCTGGTCAAGCACGAGCAGGTTATCGTGATATCCGATGAGATATATGAGCATATCAATTATGTCGGCAAGCATGCATCGATTGCCTCATTCCCTGATATTAAAGACCGTGTGGTTATAATTAATGGAGTCAGTAAGGCTTATGCGATGACTGGCTGGCGTATCGGATTCATTGCCGCTCCCGAATGGATTGTAAAAGGTGTGAACAAGCTTCAGGGACAATACACAAGCGGTCCTTGCAGTATCAGCCAAAAAGCAGCCGAGGCTGCTTACACCGGCGATCAGCAGTGTGTTGAGGATATGCGCCGTGCTTTCGAACGCAGGAAAAACCTGATCTACAATCTTGCTAAAGAAATTCCGGGACTTGAGGTCAACGACCCTGAAGGAGCATTCTATCTGTTCCCTAAATGTTCTTCTTTCTTTGGAAAGTCGGATGGAGAGAGAGTTATTAACAACTCAACCGACTTCGCTATGTATCTGCTTGAAGTAGGGCATGTGGCCACCGTAGGCGGTGATGCGTTCGGCAGTCCTGAATGTTTCCGCATGAGCTATGCTACAAGCGATGAGAACATCCGGGAAGCTATGGCAAGAATCAAGAATGTACTTGCAAAACTGAAATAATACTTCTTTTTTCAATGCGAAGTGGAGTCGCTCCGACGAATTATCGTTAAGCGGCTCCACACTTTTGATAAAGCTTATTGCTGTAGTTGTATTCTGGTTTATTTATTCTTTTATCCCGTTATATTCCTCACTTGGTTACTCGGCCGATTTTGCAGGCTTTAAATTGTATGTTATAGTACCCGCATCATTATCTTTTCCTTGTGCGAATGTTGCTTTCAGTGCTGCATTCCGTGCCATAACTCCCAATTGAGCCTCGCCAGTGCTGTTGCTTTTTATCGTTGCGCTGACGACCTTTCCCGCACTGTTGACCATGATGGAAATCACTATTGTGCCGGAAGTAGGGTATGGATTTTTGAATCCCGGTATGTTTGCATTTCTGCCTGCTATTGATGTTGTTCCGCTGCCCGTACCTCCGGTGCCTGTCACGGCTCCCGTGTTGCTGTTTCCTGCTGGGCTGCCCTTATTGCCTTCACCAGTAGTATATCCGCTTCCTGTTCCTTTATTGTTACCGAAAGCTCCTCCGACTCTGCTGTTGATTGCAGCCTTCTTCTTTGCGGCTTCCTCCTCAGCCTTTCGCTTTGCTTCCTCGGCGGCCTTCTTCTTTGCGGCTTCCTCCTCTGCCTTTCGCTTTGCTTCCTCGGTGGCCTTCTTCTTTGCTTCCTCGGCAGCCTTCTTCTTTGCGGCTTCCTCCTCAGCCCGTTTGCGTGCGTTCTCCTCTGCAGCTTTCCTGCGCAGTTCGGCCTCTTTCTTCTTCTTTGCCTCCTCTGCGGCAACCGTCTTCTCCTGGTCTTGAGTGATCGACGGAGTCTCTGTTGCTTTTACAGGCGGAGCAGGTGTTTCAGGAGCAGATTCAGCAGGCTGTTCAGTTTCCGCTGTCGCAGCTTTGTCAGTTTCCGCTGCCGCACCTTCCTCGTCAGGCAACCCGCCGGTATCCATTCCGGCCCCGTCTTCCGCATTACCAAGCATGACCGGCACCCCATCCTCAAACTCGTCCTTATCGGCAATCTTAAGAGTCAGCACCATCATCAATATGAGCACAAGAACGTGTACAACGACGGTCACTACAGTTGATATTATTTTGCGTAAGGTTTCGGGAGTCATTTCTCTGGCGGACGTGTAGCGAGTACCATCTTGAAATGGTGCTCATTTGCTATGTTCAACACTTCTACAATGTTCTTATAAGGTACGGTTTCATCTGCGTAAAGCGACACAAACATCTCCGTTGAGTCGTTCGATGCTTGTCCGATCACCTTCGGCAGCTCTTCAATCGTGACCCGGCGTTCCTTTTCATGTCCGATTCCGACATACAGGTTCAAGTCCTTATCAATAACAACATGCGACACAGCCTTCACGGTTGTCTGCTTCTTGCTTTCGGGCAGCAGCACTTTGATAGCGTTGGGCGCAACCATCGTGCTGGTAATCATGAAGAATATCAGCAACAGAAATATGATGTCGGTCATTGACGACATTGAGAACGTAGGTGATATTTTTGTTCTTCGCTTTAATGCCATGTGCCTACTCGTTCATTAAGTCCATGAAAGAGAGTGATTCACTTTCAATCTCGTTGACCACTCCGTCGATTTTTGCCACAAGATAGTTATAAGCAAACAATGCCACAATGCCCACAATCAGTCCTCCGACAGTAGTGACCATTGCCTGATATATACCGCTCGACAGCATGCTGATGTCGAGATTGCCTCCTGCGTTTGACATTTGCCAGAAGGCCTCGACCATACCGATTACCGTACCGAGGAATCCTATCATCGGGGCGCCGCCCGCAATCGTAGCCAGTACAGGCAACCGTTTCTCCAATTGGGCAACTTCGAGATTTCCTGTATTCTCAATAGCCGCCTGTATCTCGGGAGCCGGTCGGCCTATCCTGCTGATACCGCGTTCGATGATGCGGGAGGTGGTAGTATTGGTCACACGGCAGAAGTTGATAGCGCTGCGTATGTCGTTGTTCTTGATATAGTCGCGTATGCGGTCCATAAACAACTTGTCGGTCTTTCCGGCTTTCCGTATTGCAATGAACCGGTCAGTGAAAATATAAACAGCAATGACCGACAGGATTGCGAGTACAATCATGATCCATCCGCCTTGCTTTGCCAGCTCAAGGATACTTAATTCTTGCATAGTGCTTTGTATTGTTTGATGGTTTCTTTCAATCCTAAATATAATGCGTCGCAAATGAGGGCGTGCCCTATGCTCACCTCATCGGTAAATGGTATTTGCTGTATGAAATAACCAAGGTTCACCAGACTCAAGTCGTGCCCTGCGTTGAGGCCCAATCCGCAATTGTGAGCTGTGCGGGCAGCTTCGATAAACGGTTTGATGGCAGTCTCGGGGTCTTTCGGATAGTTTGATGCGTATGGCTCGGTGTAGAGCTCCACACGGTCTGTCCCTATTTTTGCCGCATACTCCACCATTTCGGGATTGGCGTCAACGAAAATCGACGCACGGATTCCTCTTTCCTGCAATTGGGTAACGACGTCGGTCAGAAAGTCAAAGTTCGCTTTCGTGTCCCATCCGTGGTTCGACGTGATTTGGTCGGGAGAGTCGGGCACCAGTGTGACCTGAGTAGGACAGACGGCCTTCACGAGTTCCATGAAACTTTTCTGCGGATAGCCTTCTATATTGAATTCGGTCTTGAGGATTGGTTTGAGATTCCTTACGTCCTGATATTTTATGTGACGCTCGTCGGGCCGTGGATGCACCGTAATTCCGTCGGCTCCGAACGACTCGCAATCAGTCGCTACCTTCAGTATGTCGGGGTTGTTCCCTCCCCGTGCGTTCCTAATTGTAGCCACCTTGTTGATATTTACACTAAGATTTGTCATTTTTAATAAACCTTACTAACTGAACATTACGTTTTATTTCGTATATTTGCACGCAAATGTAAGTAAAAAAACTGAGGTAAGCATACAAGTTAGGATTATTTTATATAAAAAAGTAGAATTGACGTATGAGAAGAGATGGTGATATGTTTAAGGTAGCGTTATTCGGAAACACATACCAGGAAAAAAAGTCGATGGCTGTACAGAAGTTCTTTGCTTTGGTGTCGCAAATGGACGTGGAGGTGCTGATTCCGCGCTCTTTTGCTGACTTCCTGCGGACTCACCAACAGATCGACATGCCACAATGCATCATTCTGGATGATGACGGGGAAGTTGAGGCAGATGTTGCCATCTGTCTTGGCGGTGACGGCACGTTCCTCGATGCGGTCAGTAAGATCGGAAAGCACGAAATTCCAATTGTCGGAGTTAATACCGGCCGTTTGGGTTTCCTCGCCAACTTCTCGCCCGATGAGCTGGAGCCGTTGGTGCGCAACCTCTATGACGGGAAATATAAGGTAGAGAGCCATAGTGTCATTGAGTTGTCGTGCGATGACTTGAAACTGCGTGGCAACACGTGTGCCTTAAATGAGATTGCAATATTGAAGCACGATATTTCTGCCATGATTTCGATTCATACTTCAATCAATGGCGAATATCTCACCACGTACCAGGCCGACGGACTCATAGTTGGCACGCCCACTGGCTCCACTGCGTATTCACTCAGTGTCGGCGGACCGATCATCGCACCGCACCTCGACGCCATATCGCTTACCGCCGTGGCACCGCACAGCCTGAACATGCGGCCTATCATCGTCGACGACAACTCCGTTATCGACCTGCGCGTGGAGAGCCGTAGCGGAAACTTCCTTGTGTCGCTCGACGGACGAAGCTACAGCTATCACGACAACATTTATCTGCACATCCGCAAGGCCTCATACAAAGTCAAGGTGATAGCACATCCGAAACATTCTTATTTCTCCACCCTGCGCCAGAAGATGATGTGGGGTACCGACTTACGAAAATAACATTTATCCCTATGACAGTCGGACATTGTAATTCAAGACTTGCAAATTGGCTTTGCGCGCTTATTTGCGTATTCGCCGCTACTTGCTCCAAGGCAGAAGGGCAGGTAACACACAGAAAGAAGGTAGCAGTCGTCCTTTCGGGCGGAGGTGCGAAAGGCATGGCACATATCGGTGTGCTCAAGGTCATCGAACGGGCCGGCATCCCTGTCGACATAGTCACCGGAACATCCATGGGCAGCATTGTCGGTGGATTGTACAGCATTGGTTACACTCCGCAACAATTGGACTCCATGGTGCGTGAGCAAGACTGGACTTTTGTCTTGTCGGACAATGAGAACTTGGAGAATCAGAGTCTGGAAGTGAGGGAGAAGTCCAATACTTATTTTATTAGCCGCGGGCTGACATTCAAAGACAAAAAGGCCGACAAACTGAACTCGTCGGGCATCATCAAAGGCAAAAACCTCGCAACGCTGTTCAGCTCTCTGACCGTTGGATATAAAGACTCGCTCGATTTCAATTCGCTGCCACGCGTGTTTGCCTGTGCCGCCACAGACATCGTGACCAACGAGGAATATGACTTCCACAGTGGCGTACTTGCTGACGCCATGCGGTGCAGCATGTCCATCCCCGGAGTGTTCGCCCCGATACGCAAGGGCGACATGATACTGGTTGACGGAGGCTTGCGAAACAACTATCCTGCCGATCTCGCCAAGCAGCTCGGTGCTGACTACATCATCGGCTCCACCGTGCAGAGTCCGCCTAAGACTGCCGACGATTTGAGCGGCACGATGTCGATAGTGGGGCAAATCATAGACGTGAACTGTCTGAACAAGTACGAGGAAAACACCGGACTCACCGACATCCTCGTGCGCGTCAATCCCAAACCATACAGTGCAGCCAGCTTCACACCCGAAGCCATCGACACTCTGATCCGCCGGGGTGAGGAAGAGGCAATGAAGCTTTGGGATGAGTTGATTGCACTCAAACACAAGCTGGGACTCGCCGACGACTACGATGTCACTCCAGTAGCCCATCAAGTGCCCGAGTCAATGAGCGAAAAAATGTTTTTCAACAAGTTCACATTCAATAATATGTCGGAGCGCGACGAACGCTTCATCCGCTACAAGTTCCGTCTCGAAAATGCCGACAGCATTTCAAAAAACGACATCGAGCAGATTGCCACCTCAATGCGTATGGACCTGTTCTACGATGACATCACCTACAACATTGTGGAGAACCCCGACGGCAACGAACTTGTGTTTGATGTCAGCGGAAAGAAAACCGCACGGGTGTATCTCGGAGCACGGTTCGATACAGAAGAAATGGCCGCGCTGCAGGCTAACGGCGAACTGCCTATTCATACAAAAGTACCGACCAACGTAGATGTCACCCTGCATCTCGGGAAACGCATCAAAGCACGCGGCGAAGTGGTGTTCCACCCAATAGGAATATCCAAACTGCGCCTTTCCTATGAGTACAACTACAACGACATCAATGTCTACGAGGGGGGCAGCCGTAAGTATAATGCCACATTCAACTACCACATTGTCGAACTGACAGTCATGGACTTCAACATCCGCAACTTCAACTTCCGTCTGTCCGGCAAATGGGAGGCGTGCCACTACAAGGACTTGCTTGCGGGAATCAGCACGTTGGAGGAAGGCAGTCTCAAGGAACCGGAGAACGGAGATTATTTCAGCTACCACGCCACCGTGAACTACAATGCCGAGAACGACTGGTATTTCCCGACGCGTGGAATACAGTTCCGTGGGGGATTTGGCTACTATACCGACAACCTGTTCAAGTACACTTCCGACGGGACATTCTCCGTAGCCGACGCAATGTTCCGTATTTCAATACCGGTAACCGACCGGCTTACTGTCCGGCCGATGGTCTACGGGCGCTGTCTGTTCGGCAATGAAGTGCCGCGTGTGCTGGGCAATGTGATAGGAGGCGACATGTTCGGTCATTACGTAGCCCAACAAATGCCTTTTGCCGGTGTGGAATATATAGAATACACGAGGAACAAATTCGCTGCCTTACAACTGAAAGCGCAGGAGAACGTACTGAAGAACATCTATGGTATTGCTTCGCTTGATGTCGCACGGTGTGGCGGCAAGTTCGGTGATCTGTTCGATAAAGGGCGCACATTGTGGGGTGTACAGGCAGGAGCATACATCAAGACAATCGTCGGTCCGCTTGGTGCCAATGTAGGGTGGAGCAGTAAGAGCGACAAACTGCACTTCTACATAAATCTCGGATTTGAATTCTGAGTCTACAGCCGTTTCTTCAGTCCCAGCTTGAAAATGCCCTGGCAACCATATCCCAGTTCCACATACACGTTGAAACGTCCTATCTCCCCGAATTCCACTCCAAGCGGTGATATTTGCCAGGCAGCCTTCCAGTCGTTATCCTTCTCCTTTGATAGCTGGCGGCGTTTTGTCAAGTCAGGATCGATGGTATTGTGGATATGTCCGACACCAATTCCTCCGGCGGAGTAAAAGCGTATAAGATTGTCGGTATCGGTCCACCATGTATAGCGTATCTCAGGCATCACATACCACATCGTACTGCCGAACCGGCCTTCCTCGCGTACATAGTCATCGGGATAAACCACATTGTCGTCCAAAGTCTCCTCATAGTCTTCGCCGTCAATACCTATACCGCCACTGAGTCCGATACCCAACTTGTCCGTAATGTGATAATTGTACTCCACGTTCAGCACAAAATAATTCCTGCCCAACGGATCGCTCGACTTATGCAGATTATTCCTTCCGCTCCAGTCGTGTACATAATGTTCAAAACTCTTGGTCATATAACCGGCGAAACCAATATTCGCACCCAACTCATGCCGTTTCGTCCGTACCGGTTTGTCACTTCCATCCTCGTTTATGCCGTCAGCACGGCAAAAAGAGCAGAAGGAAATAAACAATATTGTATATAAAGCCATCCTTTTCATAGTGTTTTTGCTTAAAGTAGTTCCGTTCTCAGATGCAAAGATATGAAATATAATTCACATAAAGTGCGTTCACCCCACATTTTTTAGAAAATCCCTGTACCATCCACACGGCGATCCTTCCCATCGTCATCCCGTGTGTAGTGGCCGTGCCTTGTGCCGGTCAACTCATTGCACTGCGGCATAGCACACCCACTCTCCGTCATTCTGAACGTAGTGAGTGTATCCTCAGTGCACTATAACCGTGCTATGCTGCAATGCAATGCTCGGATGAATCGGGATGACGGTGCGGTTCCTATCTGAATATACGTCGTGCAGTACATTAAGAATGAGATCCCGGGCTGCGCAGGTTGTGATTTGATTTCTTACTTGCCGTCTTTTTCTATTAGGACATAATTGCTAATGCGGTATATATTGATTACGTATGAAGTCGTTATAAGCGTATTATTCTGTAAGGCGCAGAATGAGTTTGTCAACGTTCTCTTCCTTTGTTGCCCAGCTCGTACAGATACGTACTGCCAGATTTTCGTTATCAATGTTTGCCCACGGAGAGAGAAGGAACTCATTCTTCAAATTGCAAAATTTCTTCTTGCTCATGATTACAAACTGCTGGTTGGTCGGGCTGTCGGCATAGAACTTATAACCATGTGCGGTGAGTGCCTTTTTGATTTTCATCGCCATATCAATTCCATGTTGGGATATTTCCATGTATAAGTTGTTGGTAAAGAGGGTTAGAAATTGGATACCAAGCAGTCGCCCTTTTGCCAACATCCCTCCGTTTTGTTTTATGTTGTAACGGAAGTCCTTTTTCAATGCATCGTTGACAATTACTACAGCCTCACCAAATAATGCTCCTACTTTAGTCCCGCCTATATAAAACACATCAGAGAGCCTCGATATGTCACGAATTGTAAGATCACATTCAGGTGAACATAATCCGTAGCCAAGTCTGGCTCCGTCAATAAACAGATAGACACCGTTGTTCCGGCATACAGTAGCGATGGCTTCGAGCTCATGTTTTGTGTATATGCTGCCTACTTCTGTAGGGAATGAAATATATGCCATAGCAGGTTCGACCATATGCTCCGGACCGTCTTCCTCTTTTTGTAATTTGATTGCTTCCTCAATTTGGGCGGCACTGATTTTGCCATTTTGAGCGGGGAGGGCGATTACTTTATGTCCGGTATGCTCCACTGCTCCTGTTTCATGAACATTAATATGTCCGGTGGAAGGTGAAATTACGCCTTGATAGGGACGTAGGGCAGATGATATTATAGTGGCATTGGTTTGGGTTCCTCCAATCATGAAGTGAACATCTACATCATTGCGCCCAATGGCTTCTTTAATAGTTTCACGTGCTTTCTCCGAATATACGTCCTCGCCATATCCTACAGTTTGTTCCATATTCGTTTTTACAAGCGCATTGAGTATTGCAGGGTGGCATCCTTCATTGTAATCACATTGAAATTGTATCATATTGTTTCAGTATTTGTATCATCCGGCCAAATGTCAATCCTTTAAAATTTGGTATTACGTAGTCACATTTGTCTTTAATGGCGCTTGCCGGATTTGATGTTGACAATCCAACAGTAAATATGTTTGCAGCCTTTCCTGCTGCAAGTCCTGTGAACGCATCTTCAAAAACCACGCATTCATCTGTAGTCACTCCTAATGCCGCTGCGCCTTTCAAGTAGCAGTCTGGATTGGGTTTGGAAAACGTAAAGTCTTCTGCGGTAAGTACTTTATCGAATATGGCGTTGAACTCAGGCATCCGGCGTGACACGCTTTTCATTTTTGCTTGATTGGAACTTGTCACTACTGCGCACTTGACATTATGCTGTTTCAAATCGTTGAGGAAATCGCGGGCACCGGGAATAAAGGTGTAATCTATGTGTTCCTCCCAGTCATTTAGCTCTTTAGTTATAGATTCCTGTATACTTGGGTTGGGAAAGTATTTTTCGAATATCTGTACAAGGGTTGTCCCCTTTATTTTATATTCTAAATCAAAGACATCCGGCCGGTATTTCCGTGCAATGCGTCCCCAAAAGATAGTGTATTGCCCCTCGGTATCGAAGAGGGTGCCGTCGAGATCGAATAAGGCGGCTTTAAAATTCTTACTTGCCATTGATATTATTTCATTTCGCCTGCAAAGATAATGAATTTATGTAATATGTCAAGTCTAGTTGCCCTTGATTATTCCAGACTGTTTATGAAATCCGGCGTGATGTATTTGTTTTTTGAGAATAAAGCCTTACCTTTGTGATAAAAATATGACTTATGATGATTGCTAAAGAATCTGATGTGGAATATCATCCGTTGCATCCGTTTTTACCTGCCAATGCAAAGGTGTTGTTTATGGGCAGTTTTCCTCCTCAGAGGAAACGTTGGTCGATGGATTTCTTTTACCCGAACTTTATTAATGACCATTGGAGGATCATAGGGAAGGTGTTCTATGATGATAAAGAATATTTTGTTGATGAAAAATGCAAAACGTTTAAGCTAGACAGTATAAAAACTTTTCTTTGCCAGACGGGAATCGCGTATTATGATACTGCCATGGCCGTCAGACGTTTAAAGAATAATGCGTCAGACAAGTATCTGGAGGTTGTTATTCCAACCGATGTCCGTGCATTAGCATCAAAGCTGTCCGATTTGAGTGTGATAGTTACCACGGGCGCACTGGCAACGGAAACGTTGTCGCACGATTTGCAAATAGAAGAGATCCCCAAAGTAGGCAGTTATATTGAAATACATTCACTGTTCGCACATCGGATTAAGGATAAGCCCATGTATTTATATAGATTGCCGTCTTCGTCACGTGCTTATCCACTTGCGTTCGACAGAAAAGTGGATGCATACAAAATGATGTTTGTCTTAGCAGGGCTTTTGCAGGATAGATGAATTGACCGAACGGGGGATTATGGCTTATTCGCTTCGCAGATAAGCGACTACGTCATGGCATAGATCAAGCGAGCTTGTCTCTGCTCATCTGACTTGCACGCTTATTCGGTCACTCAATGTTATTCAGCTCTTTGTTGATTGCTTGGAGTTGGTCGCGTACAAATTTCAACCGGTCGATAATTTCAACCTTTTTGTTAGGATTCCCTTTGTCTTGCTTAATTGCTTCGCGTGCTCCGGCAAGAGTCATCCCACATTCTTTGACATAGTGGTAGACAATTCTAATGGCCTCAATGTCCTCCTTTTTATATTGTCTGATACCTCTGCCCACTTTCTGTGGGTGTATTGTCGGAAACTCACGTTCCCAATAGCGAAGCAGCGATTCGGATACGCCAAAAAGATCTGCTACTTCGCTTATTGAGAAGTATAATTTCAAGTTTTTATTCTTGTTCAACATATTATGCTTTGACAGGAATATTCTTTAATATCTCTACGACATAATTGTAGGACTTTTCCACTGAAGGTATGTAGCACCGTTCATTCGGAGTGTGAGGCGAACGAAGTGTAGGGCCGATGGATGCCATATCCATCTCCGGATATTTAGGGCCAATGATGCCGCATTCGAGTCCGGCATGCACAACGAGTATCTTTGGCTTTTTACCATACATCTTTTCGTACACATCAGACATTTCTTTGACAAATGGGCTCTTTGTATTTGGCTGCCATCCGCTGTAGCCTCCCTCGAACTCCACTTTCATGCCTGCCATTGAGAAGCATGCGCGCAGTCCGTTGCATAAGTATAGCTTCATGCTGTCTTGGCTGCTTCTTGCGAGAATTTGAATGCTTGCATGTCCGTTGGCGATTTCAATGATTGCAAGATTGCTTGATGTCTCTACAATTTCAGGAATAGTAGGGATGTAACGTAATACTCCGTCGTGGGCTGCAAGTACTGCGTTTATCAGATTTTCCTGGATTTCCTCAGGGATAGCTTTTGACGGAACATCGCATGGTGTGGCAATAACTTGTATTTTATCTTTTTCAATGTCGCAATATTCATGATTGAAGGTATCGGCACACTTGTCAATCAGATCTTTAAATTCCTGCTCATGTGAATGTGGTACCAATACGACTGCTTCGCCATCGCGTGGAATAGCGTTGCGCATATTACCGCCGTGCCATCTGCACAAGCGGGCAATTCCGGTATTGACAGTGGCAAAAAGTACTCGTGCCATTAATTTGTTGGCGTTTGCTCTTCCTTCATTTATTTCAAGTCCGGAGTGTCCGCCTAACAGACCTTTTATTATAATATGGTATGCTGTGAGTCCGTTAGGGTTTACATCTGTTTCTTGGTAGTCAAGGGTGCAAATAACATCAAGTCCTCCGGCACATCCAATTGTGATCTCACCTTCGGTTTCACTGTCGATGTTCAGCAGGTATTTGCCATGTAGAGTTTCAGGAGAGAGATCGAATGCCCCGTACATGCCTGTTTCTTCGTCTCTTGTTATGAGTACTTCAATTGGACCATGTTCGAGTGACTTATCTTCTACTATAGCCATAGCTATGGCTACACCCATTCCGTCATCGGCTCCGAGTGTTGTGTCTTTTGCGCGAAGCCAATCACCGTCAACCCATGTTTGAATCGGATCTGTTTCGAAGTTGTGTGTACTGTCCTTTGTCTTTTGCGGAACCATATCCATGTGTGCTTGCAGAATTACGGTCTCACGGTTCTCAAACCCGGGGGTTGCGCCTGTACGCATCACCACATTGCCGGCATTGTCGATGAAGGCTTCATCACAATTTTTTTTACCAAACTCTACCAGAAACTTTGCTACAGCTTCCGTGTGTCCTGATGGACGGGGTATTTGTGTGAGTGCATGAAAGCAACGCCACACGTTCTGAGGTTTTAAGTCTAAAATTTCCATCGCTTCATATTTTAATTATTAGATATAACTTTGTTTTTATGTAGTCCACCTTTTTGCAAGAGCATTATAATAGAGTAAATACCAAGTATTGGCATTAGTGCAGTTTGTATCGCATGCACGATGAGTACGAATGCCTCGGCATCGGTGGCACTCTTCATTCCTGCCAATAATAAGACTGTCTTTACAGCAAAATGCCATGATCCCATGCCATTGGGTGTAGGAACGATGACTGCAAAGCTGCCAACTACGAATGCAACCAGTGCTACCATCGGACCTAAATCGCGTGTGAAATCAAAGCAGAAAAATGTAATATAGAAATGAAGGAAGTAACTCCCCCAAATTGCTATCGTATAGATGACGAACAGCCATTTGTGACGTACGTATCTGAGTGAAAATATTCCTGCTTTCAAATCAGACATGATTTTGTGGATTTTGGTGAATAGGCTGAAATGCCGTATAAGCAGCCAAAACAAGGCTATGACAATTACTGCGCATATGGCTACAATAATGTAACCTGCAGTAGTAATGTCATTAACAATGGTGTTGAAATTCGTGCCGGTCTCGTTGAAAAAACGTTGGAACATACTGATTTGTAGAACAAAAACTATGATAGCCAGTAAAAGCAGTAGTAAAGAATCAATGATCCGTTCGGTTACTACGGTCCCGAGGGATTTCGAGAATGATGTGCCATCGTATTTTGTCAAGATTCCACAACGCACAACTTCGCCCGACCTTGGTATGATTAAGCTGGTGGTATATGATATGAATATTGCATGAACGCAATCCATCGTACTTGGATACTCGCCAAGCGGAGCAAGTACAAGTTTCCAACGAAGTCCACGAAATACTTGTGCTGTAATGCCGAAAATTAGTGAAAATGCCATCCACCACCAGTTGGTGCCATGCATTAGTGTATATGCAACTCGGTTAAAGTCGAATCCCCTATACATCCAATATAGAATACCAACACCAAGTGCGATAGGCAACAAAATGTTCAGTATATTTTTTGTAATATTCTTTGAATTCAATGCGGAATGATTTTTTTTACTTACCTTTGTCAATGCAAATTTATGAAATAAAAGTGAATAACAGCAAGTAATGAGCGAAGAAATTTCAAAAGTAACGCCAAAGAAGTTTTTAGGGCAACATTTCCTAATGGATATGAACATTGCAAAACGCATTGCTGATACAGTAGACGAGTGCCCTGATACCCCTATTCTTGAAGTCGGACCCGGCATGGGGGTACTTACACAGTTTCTTATGAAAAAGGGAAGGAAATTGAAGGTTGTGGAGATTGACCGTGAATCTGTCGCCTACCTTAAAGCGAATTTCTCTGAACTTTCAGATGCTGTCATTGAGGCAGACTTCTTGAAAATGGACTTAAATGCAGCCTTTCAAGGAGAGCCGTTTGTACTGACAGGTAATTATCCTTACAATATCTCGAGCCAGATCTTTTTTAAGATGTTGGAAAACAAATGCCTTATTCCTTGTTGCACCGGAATGATTCAGAAAGAAGTTGCTGAACGAATGGCTGCGGGACCAGGGAGCAAAACGTATGGCGTATTAAGTGTGTTTGTTCAAGCATGGTATAATGTGGAATATTTGTTTACGGTCGATTCCAGCGTGTTCAACCCACCTCCTAAGGTTAAGAGTGCAGTTATACGACTTATAAGAAATGACAGGCAGACCTTAGGGTGTGATGAGCAATTGTTCCGTCGTATAGTAAAGACCGTGTTTACTATGCGCCGTAAAATGATACGTAATGGGTTGCGGCAGATATTAGATAGAGAATCTCCATTATTTGCTGATGAGATGCTTAACAAACGGCCGGAGCAATTGTCTGTGCAGGAATTTATAGAACTTACGAATCGGGTCAGTTCTTATTTGTAAGTCCTTGCTTTATGAGTTCTTCCCTTGCAATGAACAATTTGTGGATCATCCCGGCAAAAGCAGGATTGCCAATTTGTGATTTCGCTTGTAGAATAATGCTGTCGATGGTTCTCTTAGCATTCAGGAATTTCTGGCCGTGCCCAATGTCGAGCGGACCTTCGTAGGCTATGTCTTTAAACCATTCAAACAGTTCCGTGACTTCTTCTGTCGTATATATTTTCTTGAATTCCATTGTTATATATAAGTCTTTAGTTATTATTTTGTTTCTGTCAGTTTTCTGACAATCAAGTATGCCGCTCTTTCCGAAGCGCCTTTGTCACCTAAAATCTTCAGGATCTTTCCGTATTCCCGGATCATTTCTGACCGACGGTTCCCTCCTTTTATGATAGAATCAAGTTCTGATTGGAGATTTTTGGCGTTCATTTGGTCTGCAACCAATTCGGTGACTATCTCTTGCCCTGCTATAAGGTTCACCAAAGAGATGTACTTCACCTTTAGAATTAACTTCCGTAATAATGAAACTAATTTGCCGCATGCCGTGTAATAACATACAACTTGCGGCACTTTGAATATTGCTGTTTCGAGCGTGGCGGTGCCTGACGTTACCATGGCTGCTTCTGCCTGTTGCAACAGACGGTAAGTACTATCAAAAACAATACTGATATTCTTTGACGTTGTCAAGAACTTGTCATAATACTCTTTTCCGATACTTGACACTCCTGCTATAACGAACTGGTATTCCTTATATTTCGGGACTACCGCAAGCATTATGCGGAGGTTGTCTTTAATCTCTTGACGGCGGCTTCCCGCCAGTATCGCTATGATAGGTTTGTCGGGCAAATCGAATGAATGTATGAAATGGCCGAACGATTCATTCCCATAGGCCGACTCCTTAAATGACGACACTGCGTCTATACAAGGATTGCCAACGTAATTGATGGTGTAGTTGTATTTCTTGTAAAAGTCTATTTCGAAAGGGAGAATGGAAAAGAGCTCGTCAATGTCCCTGCGGATGTTTTTTATCCTGTATTCTTTCCATGCCCATATTTTGGGCGAAATATAATAGTATATAGGTATGTGAGTATGTCGTTTTATATACTTTGCAATATCAAGGTTAAATCCTGGGTAATCAATAAGGATAAGTACGTCTGGATGCCATGTGATGATGTCTGCCTTGCATCGTCTCATATTCGACAGAATTGTCCTAAGATGAGTAAGTACGGGAATAAATCCCATGTAGGCAAGTTCTTTGTATGACTTAACAAGCGTTCCTCCCACTTTACTCATTAAGTCTCCTCCGTAGAATCTGAACTCTGCCTTAGGATCCTCTGTCTTTAATGCTTTCATCAGGTTTGACGCATGCAGATCTCCTGATGCCTCGCCTGCTATTAAATAGTATTTCATGTTACTCCAAACGTTTTTTTAAGGCTTCGTATGCCTCGTAAGCCGTAATGTCGATCTTTGTCGGTGTAACTGTGACATATCCTTTACTGAGATACACATGGTCGGTCTCGTCATTAACGGAATCGGTGCTTTCGAATTCGCCTATAAGCCAATAATAGTCTAAACCACGTGGACTTGTCCTTTTGTTCCATTCGTTTTTCCATATCCCGTTTCCCATAGCACATACCTTTATTCCTTTGTAGCTTGTAATATCAGGGGCGTTGACATTGAGGCATACTCCTTTGGGCAGTCCGTCCGTAAGTACTGAATCAATGATTTTTTCTATATATGGTCTCATTGGCGTGAAATTGGCGTTTGCGTTGTGTGCGCAATACGAAAAACCGATTGACGGAATGCCTTTCATACATCCTTCAATGACGATACCCATAGTGCCGGAATAGTGTACATTGACGGCTGAATTATCTCCATGGTTGATACCGCCTAAAATAAGATCGGGTGTTTGCCGGCATATGTTGGCAATCCCCATTTTAATACAGTCGCCGGGTGTCCCACTACATGAGAATATTTGCAATCCTTGATCTTGCTTTATAAGTTTTGTAGTAATTATATTGTTGAATGTAACCGACAATGATGCTCCTGAACGAGGACCATCGGGCGCGACTACGATTACGTCTCCATATTTTCTTGCAATTTCAGCCAAAGTATTTATACCTTTGGCTTCATACCCGTCATCGTTAGATATTAGGATGAGTGGACGTCGGTTCTTTGAATTCATAATATGTTTATTCCCTTTTGATTTGCAAATGTAGTTATAATATTTGACTTTGATGCAACATGTAGAAAATAAAAGCGTCAACTATGCGATGTGCTGTTGACGCTAAGTTGGGATATCGGGACTCGAACCCAAAATAACAGGACCAGAATCTGTTGTGTTGCCAATTACACCATATCCCAATGACTGCCTGCTATGGTTAAGACATGTCTTTCTCCATTTGCAGGTGCAAAGTTAGGTGATTTTGTTGAACTGACAAAATTATATTTGAAAAAAATATGTTTTCCTGCTTTTTGCCTGTGTGCTTAACACGTTTTTTATAGTGTCGTGCCTACTGGGCTTAGCTGATAGAACTACGAAATGTCATTTACTTTATGCATGTGTTATGAAATACTACATATGTACACCATTTTGGCAGTGTTTGCAGTACATAAAAACATAATGAGAAACAATAGAATAAAATAAATCTGAATTTATTTTGCATTTCGATTTGTTTGCATTAACTTTGTCGAAAATTTGTTTATTAAATAATGAAGAGACTGACAAGGGACTTGAAGGCGGTTGTTGATGGCATCCAAGACAAGAAGGGGCAGAACATCAGGGTCGTTGATTTGAAAAGAATAGAAGATACAATCTGTGATTATTTGGTTATTTGCGAAGGCAATACACCGACGCAGGTATCGGCAATAGCAAGATCGGTGGGTGACTGTCTGAGAGAAAAAAGAGGGCTGCGCCCGTTAACGGTGGATGGTCAAAACAACAATTTGTGGATTGCGATGGATTATGCGGATATAATAGTTCACGTATTTGTTCCCGAATACAGGCATTTCTATGATTTAGACAATCTGTGGGAAGATGCTGATTTTACAGATATTCCAAATTTAGATTGATTTTAATATATGAGTAATAATAAAGATAATTCTCCGAAAAGGATGCGTAAGTCAAAGTTCAATCTTAATTGGCTGTATATGCTCCTTCTTTTAGGTATAGCTTTTGTACTATTGTCAAAAGGTGGTAATACAACGTCCAAACAATTGTCGTACACCGACTTCGAAGCATGTCTGGATAGTGGATATGTGAAGGAGATACTTATTAATAAGGATGATCTGACTTTGAAGTTCGCTGTTAATAGTGTTGGAGAAAAATATATATATGGCGACTTAGCAAAGCCCGGTTCTGCCAAACGAGTGCCAGAGGTGGAATTCGGATCAGTGGAGAATTTGGAGAATCATGTTGACTCAGCTCGCGTGCATGGCACTTTTACAGGGAAAGTAAGTTATGAGCGTGACGACAATACATTTGTGAATTTACTTATTCAGATTGGACCTTTAGTACTGCTTGTTGTATTCTGGTTCTTTATTATGAACAGAATGGGCGGTGGCGGAGCCAAAGGAGGCATATTCAGTTTCGGTAAATCAAAAGCGAAGTTGTTTGAACAGAACAGTTCTGAGAATAAGATCACATTTAAAGATGTCGCTGGCCAGACTGAAGCTAAACGCGAGGTTCATGAGATCGTAGACTTCTTGAAAAATCCAAAGAAATATACCGAACTGGGAGGAAAAATTCCAAAAGGAGCTTTGCTTATTGGACCTCCAGGAACAGGAAAGACTCTGCTCGCAAAGGCTGTTGCGGGTGAAGCTGATGTTCCATTCTTCTCACTGTCAGGGTCGGATTTTGTTGAAATGTTTGTCGGTGTTGGTGCAAGCCGTGTACGCGATTTGTTCCAGCAAGCAAAAGAAAAGGCTCCTTGCATTGTGTTTATTGATGAGATTGATGCCATTGGGCGTGCGAGAGGAAATAAGGCCAGCATGGGCGGAAACGACGAGCGTGAGAATACTCTCAATCAACTCTTAACAGAAATGGATGGGTTCGGTACGAATAGTGGTATAATAATATTGGCAGCAACCAATAGGGCTGATATTCTCGACAAAGCCTTACTGCGTGCAGGACGTTTCGACCGGCAGATTCATGTGGAATTGCCTGATTTGAATGAGCGAAAGGCAATATTCAATGTACACTTACGCCCGATAAAAATAGATGAGACTGTTGATGTAGATACCTTGGCACGCCAAACACCCGGTTTCTCGGGCGCTGATATTGCTAATGTATGTAATGAGGCTGCACTTATTGCAGCAAGAAAAAACAGTCCTTGGGTGAACAAACAGTGCTTCCTTGATGCTGTCGACCGAATTATCGGAGGTTTGGAGAAGAAAACCAAAGTGATGACTGACTCGGAGAAACGTGCTATTGCAATACACGAGGCAGGTCATGCAACTATAAGTTGGTTCTGTCAATATGCTAATCCGTTGGTCAAGGTGACAATAGTTCCGCGCGGACAAGCCCTTGGCGCTGCATGGTACATGCCTGAGGAACGCCAGATAACGACGAAAGAAGAATTGCTGGACGAAATTTGTGCCACTCTTGGCGGACGTGCTGCAGAGGAATTGTGCTTAGGGCGTATATCTACAGGCGCAATAAATGATCTGGAGAAAGTGACTAAGCGCTCGTATGGTATGATTGCATATGCAGGTATGAGTGAATCATTGCCGAATCTGTGTTATTATAATAATGAGGAATACCAATTTAGTAAACCTTACAGTGAGCATACAGCTGAGTTAATAGACATGGAAGTTAAGAAGTTGATTGCTGAGCAGTATGACCGCGCGAAGGAAATTCTTGAGGAACACAAGGAAGGCCATGCCCAGTTAGCCCAACTGCTGATTGATCGCGAGGTGATTTATGCAGAGGATGTAGAAAAAATATTTGGAAAACGACCATGGATATCGCGGACTGATGAAATACTTGCAGCCAATTCGGAGAACGATACGAAGCCGGATGATGACTCAATGAATCATGAGGCAGAAAACGAAGAGTTCATTCGTAAAAAGGTTATTGAGGCAGTTATAGAGAAAGCGAAAAACGCTGAACCAAAAGCCAAGGACGACAAAAATGCGAAGGACAAAGATGTTAAGGCCTTTCAAGAATTGAAAGTCACTACTTTTGATGACCAGCCAGCCGAGCCGGTGGATAATGTCGTAACGGAAGAAGTGACAAGTGACCAGCCGGTTAGCGAAGCAGCCTCTCAAGCAAGCGCGGAGAGGTCAACACTTAATACAGAAGTGGAGAAACCTCTTGAATCCAAAATAGAATTGGAAGAAGGCGAAAACTGCGTTGAGGTCGTGTCGGCTGACGATAACAAGATTGTAACTGACATGTCTGAAAGTGTAAAACAGTCAGAGACAGCTTCGGATAAAGAAATGACTCCAATTGAACTTCCTGAGTTAGAACGTGAAGATAATGAAAGTTCAAATTCAGATAATGGTGTCGCTGAGGCGGAAGAATGCAAAATAGATAAATCACACAGCCAGTTGCGAGATACAAAGAAGTCGGGTAAAGATAAATCAGAAGGAATCACACCGCACGAAAATACTCTCTTTGGATGGTGAATGTTTTTTATATTAAAGTACAATGCAGAAGATAGATAAGTTTAATAAGGAATTGCTGGTACGATCAATAACAGGACTCGTGTTTGTTGTTGTTATGGTCGTTTGTATTTTGTGGCATCCCATATCGTTTGAACTGTTGTTTATGGTTATTTCCGGACTGACTACATGGGAGTTTTGCTCGTTGATAAACAGTCGGATGAATTGCCAGATAAACAGGGTCATAACAACCCTCGCCTCTGTCTTTCTGTTCGTTTCAGTATTTGTATTCAATTCCAATATGACGGGCTCTGAAGTATTTATACCATATTTGATTACATTGGTATATTTGCTTATCTCCGAACTCTATTATAAAGATAATAATGTACTGATGAATTGGTCCTTTACCATGATGTCGCAGCTATATATAGCGTTGCCTTTTGCTTTGTTGAACACGCTCGCCTTATTTGCGGTGAATTATGGCATGGGTAGGATCGGCGTCACGTATAACCCGATGTTTGTATTATCTGTGTTTGTATTTATATGGTTCGGTGATTCTGCGGCTTATGCTTTCGGAAGTGTGTTCGGAAAGCATAGATTGTTCCCACGTATTTCACCTAAGAAATCATGGGAAGGTTGTGCCGCTTCATTTATTACAGCTTTGATTGCATCGCAGATAATCGCATTTTGGAGCTATGGATTCTCAAATAATGAAATAGAAAACAGACTTGCATGGGCGGGCTTAGCTGTCGTCGTTTCTGTATTTGGCACTTGGGGCGATCTGGTGGAATCACAACTAAAGCGCAAATTGGGAATAAAAGATTCAGGGCATATACTTCCGGGGCATGGAGGCATGTTAGACCGTTTCGATAGCTCGTTATTGGCTATCCCAATGTCTGTGGTTTACATATATACAGTAAATGAAATATTGAGTAAGTTGGACTAACAATTAAAATAAGATACATTATGGAAGAGGTATTTAATAATGAACCTGTGGTCGAACCAGTTCCAGAAACTGAAGTCACCAATACGAAGGCAAAACCAATCTTAGAAGCTGATGAGGCAACAGTAGAAGCTGATAAGACAACAGCAGCAACTGTTAGTGAGACGGAAGAGCAAACGCCTTCAAAAGAAAATATAGGTAATGATGCAACAGAGGTATCTGCGGAAAAACCGGACGAAACGGCCGCACATGACGAAAGTGTTGATGAAAGCGTAAGCAAAGCGGATGAAACTGAAGCTCCTGCTGAAAGCACAGAAGGAATGTTCGTCGCAGAGACCAAAGAAGAGATTATTGAACGTCTTAAGCAGATCTCTGAGAATGTTAATGACGTAAGTCGCCAGGAAATAGAAGCTCTTAAAAGCCGTTTCTACCGTATTTTGAAAAATGAAAATGATGCAGCTCTTAAGAAGTATGTGGAAGAAGGCGGCAAGCAAGAAGATTATAATCCGATTGCTGATCCGGATGAGCAGGTATTCAAAGACTTAATGACTTCTATACGAGAGAAGCGCGCAGCGTTGCATGAAGAGCAAGAACGCCAAAAAGAGGATAACTACTTGAAAAAGGTTCAAATTATCGAGAAAATAAAGGCGATCCTTAAGAATCCCGATGAGGTCAACAAGTCATACAATGAATTTCGCCAACTTCAAAATGACTGGAATAGTATTAAGGAGATTCCTGCGGAGAAAGCGACTGAATTGTGGAAGACTTACCAGGCAAATGTAGAGAAATTCTATGACACGCTGAAATTGAACAATGAGTTCCGTGCCTATGATTTCAAGAAAAATCTTGAAATGAAAACAGCCTTGTGTGAAGCTGCTGAAAAGTTAGCAGATGAAAAAGATGTGATTTCAGCTTTCCGCCAGTTGCAAACTTTACATCAGCAGTTCCGTGAAATCGGACCAGTAAGTCGTGAACTGCGTGAGGAGATTTGGAACCGCTTCAAGGCAGCCTCTACTATTATTAATAAACGTCATCAAGAATACTTTGAAAAGCGCAAAGAGGAGGAGAACAACAACCTGGATCAAAAGACGGCTATCTGTGAAATCATAGAAAGCTATGATACGGATTCTTTGAAAACCATGACCGACTGGACCTCTACAAGTGATAAAATTATTGCATTGCAAGCAAAGTGGAAGACCATTGGTTTTGCTCCGCAGAAGATGAACCAAAAGATTTACGACCGGTTCAGAGCCGCATGTGACAATTTCTTCTCTAAGAAGTCTGCTTTCTTTAAGAGCGTACGTGAGAACATGAGTGAAAACCTTAAGAAGAAACAGGCACTTGTGGAGAAGGCGGAGGCACTTAAGGACAGTCAGGATTGGAAGGATACTGCCGACGAATTGATTGCGCTACAGAAGGAATGGACAACTATTGGAGCTGTTCCAAGAAAACATAGCGAGGCTTTATGGAAACGTTTCCGTGCTGCTTGTGATACTTTCTTTGATGCGAGAAAGGCAAATTCATCAAGCCAGTATTCGGAACTGGCTGACAACTTGAAAAAGAAACGCGCCATTGTAGCTCGTTTGGAAGCAATCGATCCTGAAACTACTGACGACTTACGCCAAATATTGAAGGATGCGCAAGCTGAGTGGAACGGAATAGGACACGTCCCTTACAAGGAGAAGGATAAAGTGTTTAAAGCTCTTAGGGAGCAGATGGACAGATTGTATGACTATCTTGGAGAATCTGCGTCTAAGCGTCGTATCGCAAATTTCAAAAGTGCGTTGAAGGACGATGGAGACGATAAGGTGCGTGACCGCTTGTCGCGTCAAGCAGAAATCCTGCGCCAGGAAATTAAGACGTATGAGAATAATTTGGGCTTCTTGAATCTGTCTAAGTCGGGAAAGAGTAATAATTTGGTCGATGAGTTGAATCGTAAAGTTGACAAACTGAAGGCGGACTTAAAGGAGATTGAGGATAAGATAAAAGTTGTTGACGAAAAGTAATTCCGCTTTTTGTCATAGCCAGATAGGCTAAATATATTATAGTAAGGTGTAACCACTATTGTTACACCTTATTATATTTAGTTCGCGAAGAGCCTGTTCTAACGGGTGCCAGTCCCCAAGCTCTTATAGTGGAAAGGCTCCAGTCAAAGATAAGGATGTCCGTGGCGACGCGGAATTTAAAAGAAGTCGGTGATAAGCACTCGGTCAGACTTACAGAAGAATGATACCAAGACCGACATCTGTGGGTAATGTTGCTCAACAAGTTAAAGGCCCTATAACTATACGGAGCAGACATGGTGAATCATGCAGACATACCGCCGAAAGAATGCCTTTAACACGGAAGTGGAATATAAATGCCTGCAATTAATGCTTATCTCCTGCTCGATTATATGATTGTGTACTTCCGCCTGTTGCGGTAACCTTTTTTTTCAGTGTAATGTAAGCTCAGGAAATACTGCTATATTTATCAATGCTCTTTATTCCTTTGTTGTCATCTGTTAGAAAACAAATTCAATAAAATGAGACGGTTATACAGGCAAATGATAAATGAATTCGTCAAAATTTTGGTGGTTTCATAGAAAAGTATTACCTTTGCAGCGGAAATGATTGAAAAGAAAGTCCAAGCGTGGACGTAATTAAATGTAAGAGGGCTGTAGGCCTGATGCAACGTGATGTTGCAATGAATGAAATTGTATATGAAAAGAAATGTATGTGCTTGGATCTGGCGTACAAGATTTAGTGTAGCCAGATTTATAATGATTGTTATTTTAAGTTTCATCGCATCAGATGTAATGTCGCAGACGTATACTGGAAATGCCTCGTATTATGGTTCAAATTTTCATGGCCGTAAAAGCGCAAGCGGAAAAGTATATGATATGTATAAATTCACATGTGCTCATCGTTCATTACCATTTGGTACAAAATTGAGAGTAACGAACCTCAAAAACGGCAAATCGACAACAGTCGAGGTGACCGACAGAGGACCATATGCGAGGGGCCGAATTATTGATCTGTCAAAAGTAGCTGCAATAGAGCTTGACATGGTAAAGGCAGGAGTGACACGAGTTCGCATTGAAGTTCTTAAGGAAACGCATCGTGATGAGAGGGCGCGTTTAATTTTGACGGAGCCCGAACATCATCAAGAATTTAAAAACAAGGTACCTTTAGTAAATACTACTGCCCGATGGTCTGAGACGATCAGATAAGTGATTATAAAGGTTTGCCTGTTGCTTTCTTGGAATAAAACCGGAGCAACAGGCATACTTTTTATGAAAAAGTGTGTCCGACCACTTCCTTTTCTCGGTTTATATTCTTATCTTTGCATCTGTAAATGAATTTATGGGAAAAGGGAAACAGGCAAAATTTGCAGATATAGCGAGTAATCCAAAAGTGGTTGAATACCCTTATTGGAAATTGAAAAAAGATGGTTGCCCATTGAAGGGCAGATGGAATACAGATTTTTTCATTGGCTCTAATCCTATTGTTTTAGAGTTGGGATGTGGCCGTGGAGAATACACTGTTGAATTGGCACGGCGGTATACCGGAAAAAACTTCATCGGAGTCGACATTAAAGGAGCACGTATGTGGCATGGAGCTTGCCAAGTTAGGAATGAAGGATTGGAGAATGCCGCTTTTCTTCGAACGAACATAGAATTCTTGCCTGAAATATTCGGGGCGAATGAGGTCAGTGAGATTTGGCTTACGTTCAGTGACCCTCAGATGAAGAAAGTCACAAAGCGGCTAACTTCAACATTCTTCATGAATCGGTACAGGTGCTTCCTTATTGATGGCGGATTGATTCATCTGAAGACAGATTCTGAGTTCATGGCGACTTATACACGACTGATGGCTGAACATAGTAATTTGCCAATAGTAGAATGGACTGACGACTTGTATCATTCACGTATAGCAGCAGAGGACTCGCCTTTGGTGCAAATACAGACATACTATGAACGTATGTGGTTAAACAACGGGCATCGTATAAAATATTTACAGTTCCGCTTGCCTCATGATGTACAATTGAGTGAACCGGACGTGGAGATCCCTGTTGATGAGTACCGTTCGTATGACCATAAGGTGAACTCGACGGTGAAAGTAAGAAAATAAATAATTCATGATATGACGATTTATCCTAAACTGATACATGACGCATTGTCTACAGTCCGGTACCCGGGAACCGGAAAGAACTTAATTGAAGGAGAAATGGTTGAAGACGACTTGCGTATTGACGGCATGAACGTCTCTTTTTCCATTATATTCCCTAAAAATCCCGACCCGTTCAGCAAATCTGTTCTAAAAGCAGCGGAAGCAGCTGTTCATGCGTTTGTAAGCCAAGATGTAAATGTTACTGTTAAGGCAAAATACCATGTTGAACAGTCTGCACATGATGACGAACCACAGGTCCTACCGCATGTCAAGTATATTATTGCTGTGTCATCGGGCAAAGGCGGAGTGGGAAAATCTACTGTAGCGGCAAATCTTGCAATAGCACTTGCAAAACTTGGTCACAAGGTCGGACTGTTAGATACTGATATCTTCGGACCATCTGTTCCTAAAATGTTCCAAGTAGAGTCAGAACGACCATATGCGGTCAATATCGACGGACACGATTTAATAGAACCGGTCGAGAAGTATGGAGTAAAACTCTTGTCAATTGGATTCTTTGTCAATCCTGACCAGGCGACACTTTGGCGAGGGGCTATGGCTTGTAATGCATTGAAGCAATTGATATCAGATGCAAATTGGGGAGATCTCGATTATTTTATACTGGATACGCCTCCTGGTACAAGTGATATACACTTGACATTAATACAGATGCTTAATATCAGCGGAGCTATAATCGTAAGTACTCCACAGCAAGTGGCTCTTGCCGATGCACGCAAGGGTATTAATATGTACATGAACGATAAGGTTAATGTTCCTATATTAGGGCTTGTTGAGAATATGGCATGGTTTACACCTGCAGAACTGCCGGACAACAAGTACTATATTTTTGGAAAAGATGGGTGTAAACATTTAGCAGAAGAACTGCACGTGCCTTTACTCGCACAAATACCACTGATACAGAGTATTTGTGAGGATGGAGATAATGGTATACCGCCTGTACTGCATCCGGCAAACCCTGAGGGACTGGCGTTTATGCAACTTGCAGCCAAGGTCGTCAGGGAAATGGACCGAAGGGGGCTGGAACATAATTAACGCTCAAGGTATTTAGATAGTAAAAGACATCAATATTAAAACAACAATTATAATGCTAAAGTATTATTCAAAATCAGACAGGAGGGCGATCATCAGTTTATCAACAATCGCACTCCTCTGTACGGGAGGTATCATATTGTTCGGACAAAGGGAATCAAGTCCGGACGATAACTCCCACATGTCACAATCAGATAAAACAAAATCGAAGCGTGCGTTTAAGCAAAACGATGAATCTGACAAAACGCAAGGTACAGCTATTGTAAGGCCTGCGTTCTTTGATCCTAATTCTGTTGATTCGGCAACGCTTGTCGCATTAGGATTGAAGCCATTCCAAGCGCGTATGTTAATACGTTATAGAAATGCGGGGGCCGTATTCCATGAACCAATAGATATTGCCAGAGTATATTCTTTGGACGACGATGACATTGATATGTTATTACCGAAGATTCGTATATCAGATAAATACCGCCATCATAGGACGAAGTATCCAATAAACGAGTCACAATCAAAAGTGCGTACTAAGGAATATGAAAAAAAGGAGACAGAACTTGACATAAGCGCACCTAAATCCGGTAAATTCAAAACCTTAACTAAGGTAGATGTCAATATGGCCGACACGACGTTATTAAAATGCATACCTGGTATTGGGTCAAATATCGCCAAATGGATAGTACAGAGGCGGGAGCGACTGGGTGGATACTATTCTACTGAGCAACTCCTGGAGGTGAAATATTTTCCAAAAGAAGCGTTGGAATGGTTTGACGTGAAAGGAGAAATTACCAAGAAGAATATTGGAAAAATGTCTTTTCGCGAAATGGCTTCATCGCCATATATCGGCTATGCAAAGGCTAAATCAGTCTCGCAATATGTTCGTTTGTATGGAGCCTTCAAGGATGTAGAAGCTCTAAGGGCATCAAATATATTCACAGAAGAAGAACTCGAGCGTTTGCTTCCATATTTAGAGTTTTGATATCACGATTAAAAACGTAAATCGTTTCCGACGATTTTTAGAAAGATATCATTTGCTTACCCATAGTCAATCTTATTATAGCCCGGTCAAGATTGAATGGTAAAGTAAAGGCATTATTACATATGTGGTATCCATGAGACTCCCAACTGTATTAATATCTCAAAACATGTAATATTACGTTCTATTATTCAAAAACACAGAAATTCAACAGGTGGGCATACAAAACTTAGGGAACAGCTACTTGAATAGCTACAATCAAAGGAAAAAGGGAAAAAACTTCACGTTTGATGGATGTGATAAATTATAATTTCGTATCTTTGCGTAATAAACATTCATACTAAGAAAATTACATGGAGAGCAAAGGACAAAGAACTCCTAAAGAATTGGGTACTGAGAAGATCGGTAAGCTGTTAATGATTTATGCGGTCCCTGCTGTGATTTCAATGCTGGCAGCGTCTGCTTATAACATTGTTGACAGAGCCTTCCTTGGGCAGAATGTGGGTGCTTTGGCAATTGCAGGGCTTGCGATTACCTTTCCGGTTATGAACTTAAGTGCGGCTTTTGGTGCAATGATTGGAGCCGGCGGATCTACTCTCTTGTCGATAAAGCTCGGTCAAAAAGACTACGACACAGCCGAGCGTGTTTTGGGCAATATAATATCCTTGAATGTTATTGTAGGAGCAGTTTTTGCGATACTTGCAATCATCTTTATTGATCCGATGCTTGAATTCTTTGGCGCAAGTGATAAAACGCTCCCGTATGCAAGACTGTATATGGTAATCATATTATATGGTAACATTATCACTCATTTGAGCCATGGCGAAACAAATGTGATGCGTGTGATCGGCCATCCTAATAAGGCAATGATATCTGTTGTGTTCGGTGTATTCATAAACATCTTTTTTGACTACCTGTTCATTAATGTCTTCCAATGGGGAATAGCCGGGGCTGCGTATGCAACTGTTTTATCACAGTTGCTGTCAGTGGTGTACCTTACATATCATTTGTGCAACAAAGAAGACTTGATTCATCTTCATAAGGGAATATATGGAGTCAAAAAGAGAATCGTTAAGAATATATTGGCAATAGGGAGTTCTCCGTTCTGCATACAGTTGTGTGCATGTCTCGTTGTGGTACTCATCAACAGAGGATTGAAAGAGCATGGAGGAGACCTTGCCATAGGCGCATACGGCATTGTCAATAGTATTACATTCGTTTTCGTCATGATTGTAATGGGCATTTGCCAAGGCATGCAGCCTATTGCCGGATACAATTATGGAGCTCAACAATATGGAAGGGTGATACAAGTGATGAAATATGCCATACTTTATGCGACCATTGTGATGATGTGCAGTTTTATCCTATGTGAATTCTTTCCGCATATACCAATCATCATTTTCACTGATGATAAAGAAGTCACAAGGCTGGCGATCGAAGGAATGAAATTGATTGTCTTGATGCATCCACTTGTGGGATTTCAAATGGTGGTTGGAAACTTTTTCCAAAGTATAGGAATGGCAAAAAAAAGTATATTCCTGTCGTTGACGCGGCAACTCTTGTTTTTGGTACCAATGTTGTTGATTCTTCCTCATTATTTTGGCACCAAAGGTGTATGGGCAAGTATAACGGCATCTGACGGATTGTCAATATTAGTCGCAGTAATTATGCTGTGGCACTTCTTTAAGCACGAATCAATAAAAAATACAGATCTAAAACTTTAGTAGTATGAATAATTACGTCATTACAATCGGAAGGGAGCTTGGCAGTGGCGGAAAAGCCATTGGGGAAATTATTGCCAAAAATTTAAATATCCCTATTTACGACAGTCGTTTGATTCAAATGGCTGCTGAGGAAAGCGGATTCAACCCTGACCTGTTCAAGAATGCAGATGAAAAGACTGAAAAAGGAAGTGTAGCATCCTCGTTAGCACGTAACATCACATCTCCTTTTGCCGCTCTCGGCAATTTCTACAAGAACAGTGTCAGCAATGAGTCTCTTTTTGAAGTACAAAGCGAAATAATCCACGAGAAGGCCAGTACCGAAAACTGTATTATCGTCGGTAGATGTGCTGATTATATTCTTCGTGAGCATCCGCGTCTTCTAAAAGTGTTCATTCGGGCAGATTACAATGACAGGGTAAAATTTGTGTGTGAACGTTATGAACTTACTCCTGCTAAGGCACGAAAGCTCATTGATAAGACCGATAATCAAAGAAGTGAGTATCACGATTTTTACAGTGAGACAAATTGGGGCGATAGCCGTGCGTACGACATATGTGTTAACAGCTCATTGCTCGGGCTGGAAGGAACAGCGGAATTCTTATTAGAGTTCGCACGTAAGTATTTAAAGATAGAAGGCTGACAATCATTGTTGGCACAACGACGGCTATTCTAAAATAGTTAGTTAACGAGATAAAAGATAGATTGTTTTTAGGATTTTAAGTATGGATTGGTTAAATGATTTGTTGACCAATGGCATGTCAGTAGCACACGTCCTGCTACTGTATGCTGTAGTGATTTCAGTGGGAATCATTCTTGGCAGGATAAGGCTTGCTGGTGTCTCACTGGGTGTTACTTTTGTTCTGTTTGTCGGCATAGTAGCGGGGCACATCTTGCACCAGCAGAATATAACAGAGCCAATACTTCTGCTTAATTTCTTGCAGGACTTTGGACTCATATTGTTTGTGTATGCAATTGGATTGCAAGTCGGTCCTTCATTTTTCACATCGTTCAAGCAAGGTGGTGTCAAGATGAATATAATTGCAACAGGCATTATATTGCTAAATATAGCGGTAATGCTTGGGCTGTACTATGGCTTTTGCGATACCAATGACCCACAATCACTACCGATGATGGTGGGCGTACTATGTGGTGCGGTCACAAACACTCCTGGACTTGGAGCTGCCAACGCTGCGTTGGAGCAGATAGGTGCTGATAAGCTGGGAGGCAGCATCCCAACCATTGCCAATGGCTATGCATGTGCTTATCCTCTTGGCGTTGTCGGAATCATCCTTTCTATGATTCTCATCCGGTTTTTTTTTAAGATCGACTTGAATAAGGAAACACAGACATACAATGAACAGAATGGCAATCACCAAGCGGTCAAGCCGCATGTGATAACTATAGAGGTGCAAAATCCCTCACTTAACGGCAAAACCATTCTTCAAGTACACGATTTTCTGGCTCGTGATTTTGTTTGCTCAAGATGCTTGCATCAAGGGCACGTTATCATTCCTAATAAAGAGACAGTACTATATACAGGAGACAAGTTGTGTATAGTAAACGCTGAAGAGGATACGGAGGCTATTATTGCGTTTATTGGTAAAGAGACTGTTGTAAACTGGGAGAAGCAAGATATTCCATTAGAATCAAAGCAATTATTAGTTACGAGAGATAAAATCAATGGAAAAACTCTTGGAAGCCTGCATCCAAGCAGTCTTTATGGTGTAAACGTGACACGCCTGTTCCGTTCTGGTATCGAACTCTTTGCCCATCCGAATGTAACACTGCAGGTGGGTGATAAATTGGTTGTTGTCGGTCCAAAGGACGCCGTGCAATTGTTCGCTAATAAAATAGGTAATCATAAGTCACGTCTTGACAAGCCTAATCTTCTTACTATATTTGTGGGAATATTGCTTGGAATTATTGTTGGTAGCTTGCCAATAAGTGTACCGGGAATGACGGTGCCAGTAAGGCTTGGTTTGGCAGGAGGCCCGTTGATCGTGGCTATTCTCGTTGGGCGTTTTGGCTTTAAGTTGAAGTTGGTCGCTTACACGTCAAGTAGTGCGTCACAAATGATCCGCGATATGGGATTGGTATTGTTCTTGGCAAGTGTGGGAATAAAAGCCGGAGGCAACTTTATTGAAACTGTTATGAATGGCGGTTTGATGTATGTTCTGTATGGTTTCCTCATCACTATCATACCACTCCTTGTGATGGGAGTGATTGCACGGATCTATTATAAAGAAAACTACCATCTCATTATTGGTATTATAGCTGGTGCTACCACCGATCCGCCTGCTTTAGCATATTCTACACAAACGTCAAACAATGACATCCCTTCAGTCGGATATTCTACGGTATATCCTCTTTCCATGTTTCTCCGTATTTTGACAGCGCAAGTGATAATCCTGCTGATATGTTCGTAATAGAGTCGTTTGTACTTGGACTGCTTATAGCACTTAATCCGTGCCAGTTGGCTATAAACGTTTCTGCATTGACTTATTTGAATAGCATTAGTGAGCGTTCAGATGAGTTGATGCGGAAGGCGTGGATGTATGCTATAGGCAGATGCGTAACATATTCGGTCTTGGGTATAGTGTTTATGTGGCTTATAAGATGTGGGTTAAATATTAAGGGATTACAACCTGTGCTGAGTGTAGCCGATTATGTGGTGCCGTACATATTGATTCTAATAGGTGTATTTCTTCTGTACAGAGCATGTCATACACATAAACATCATGGTGACAATTGTCACAACAGTGGTGCAACCATAAAAAAAGGAGGACCTTACGGACCTTTTGTCTTGGGTATGGTGCTTGCTTTAGCGTTCTGCCCGGAAAGTGCCATTCTGTATTTTGGTATTATGCTGCCGTTAAGCGTAAGCAATGCATTCGGGTGGTTGGCTCCTGTAAGCCTTGCAATTGCAGCTGCAATTCCTGTAATGGCGATAGCGTTCATTATGTCAAAAGCAAAAGAAGAGGCTATGCGGATTGTCTCTTCTTTCAATCGCTTCCAACAGTGGATGAATGTTTTTTTCGGAGTCGCTTTCATTGTTGTTGCTATTATACTTCTTGCGTCATGAAACGAATAGGACTTTTATCAGACACTCACGGTTATTGGGACGACCGCTACGCAAAGTACTTTTCTGAATGCGATGAAATATGGCATGCGGGAGATATAGGTACAGTCGAACTTGCTGAGAAATTCCAGCAGTTGAAACCGTTTAGAGCTGTATATGGAAATGTGGATGGAGGTGACTTGAGAATTATGTTTCCTGAAAAATATCGATTTAAATGTGAGGATGTTGACGTGCTTATAAAGCATATAGGAGGTTATCCCGGGAATTACGACCCATCAATTCGCGGCAGTATATATGCCCGCCCTCCAAAACTTTTCATATCAGGACATAGTCATATACTTAAAGTGATGTACGATAAGACATTAGGACTTCTGCATATTAATCCTGGTGCTGCTGGAAAGTTCGGGTTCCACAAAGTGAGAACTCTTGTACGCTTCACTATTGATGGGGAAAAAATCCAAGACCTGGAAGTCATCGAACTGAGTTAATTGCAGAACTCAAACTGCATTTGTAAACCGACATTGAAATATAAATTTGTTAATTATTTTGTGTTTGGATATATACAATGTTATAGTTTTCCTTATCTTTGCAAAAACTTATAACGGCAATGGTAGAAAGAAGAGACAGCCATAAACATTCATACGAAACATCGGAAGGTGAGATGCTTGCCGACATACTGAAGTTGTCATTAAAACTGCTTCTGAAGTTATTAGTGCGTTTATGCAAATTCATTGCTAAAGGCCTTGCGCTTTTGTTCTACCTGTTTAAACTTGGAATCCAAAGGATTATTGACTTTTGGAATGACAACAATACGCAGCAAAAACTACGGATAGCGAAGAAATGGTGCCGTAATGCAATCCGGCTTCTATCGATGTGGCTTGTGCTGTGCTTGAGATTCTTTGTTAAGATTTGCGTTTGGACTGCCAAAGCAATTGGTCACGGTTTACTTAACTTGAAACCTTCACTTGTAATGTTAGGCAATCTAATCGTAAGGTTTGCTCATGCAATGTGGAAGTTATGCATTGCACTCGGCAGGCGGGTAAAACTATTCTTTGTCCATAGAAAGAGGGCGTATGCCGCATTTCGGAAGAATAAAGGTTTCAGAGGGCTTATGATTGATACCAAAAACTATCTGCAGCATCTGTTGAATGATTATATGGACGAGGACCAGGGGGAAGCAGACTCTAATTCGATGAGCTACGAAGAGTACATCAAAGAAGTCCGCTCTGAAAAAAACGATTCGAATACGTTAGGTAAAAGAATATATCAAAGCATGAAAAATATAATCGACAGTGATTAGTTGATTGGTATTGCATTAGATATAATGATGATCGAAATATCAGTTCACACCGTTATAAAGATAAAAACAAAGTTTTTTTCAAAAAAATGAGGTGTAAGCATTACGATGTAAAAAAAAAACGCTACATTTGCGAGACATAATAGTGATAAGTGACGTAAGATCATAAACAAACTAAAATATCTATGGAAGTCAAGAAATCAAAGAAAGCGGATTTGGAGGGACAGAAAAGTACCAGCATGTTGATTGGTTATATTTTCGCCCTCGGAATTATGTTTACCGCATTTGAATGGACTACTCGTGATTACGAGGAAACTGAGCCTGTTATCTACGCGGCTTACGCACAGGCGGAAGAAGAGGTACCACCTGTAACGCAACCTATCTTCCAGGCAGCTCCGCCACCTCCACAAGAGGCTCCTCAAGTAGCTGAAATTCTTGATATCGTGGATAACGATACAGAAATTGAGGAAGAGGAAATCCAAAGTACAGAGGATACAAATCAAGCCATCACAGGACCTTCTGCTCCTACTTCGGGGGGCTTTACGACGGGACCTGCTGTGATAGGTGAGGTGTCTGATGAGGAGGAAATATTCCAAGTAGTAGAGAATATGCCGGAATTCCCTGGAGGTATGGAGAAACTGCTCGAGTATCTCGGCAAGAATATCAAGTATCCTTCGATTGCACAAGAGAATGGAATTCAAGGGAGATGCGTCATTGAGTTCGTTGTAAACAGAGATGGCTCAATCGTTGATCCAAAGGTGATTAAGTCATTGGACCCTTCTTGCGATAAAGAAGCAATGCGTGTCATCAAGGCTATGCCGAGGTGGAAGCCGGGTATGCAAAGAGGTAAACCTGTACGTGTAAGATACACCGTACCTGTTCAGTTCAGATTAGGTTAAGTCCTTAAACGAAATGTTATTAAGGTGTGCCAAAACACAATGGCGCACCTTATTTATATAAACAATATGATAATATGATAGACCAAGATACACTATTCAAGAAAGTCAATGCGTATATCGGTCATATGCATTACAACGCACAGCCTGCCGGTCTGTATGATCCTATCAAATATGTCCTCTCACTGGGTGGTAAACGAATCAGACCAATATTGATGCTGATGGCTTACAACCTTTATAAGGATGAGGTCGATGAAATTCTGCCTAATGCCATTGCGCTCGAAACATACCACAATTTCACCTTGTTGCATGACGACCTCATGGACAATGCGGATATGCGGCGAGGCAACATGACGGTACACAAAAAATGGAATTCCAATACTGCTATACTTTCTGGTGATGCAATGCTTATCATCGCCTATCGTATGTTTGTCGAGAATGCCAACTTCATGCCACACATCATCAAGGCACTTAATACGTTTAATGATGCAACACTTGGAGTGTGCGACGGGCAGCAATACGACATTGAGTTTGAAGACCGTCAGGATGTAAGCGTCGATGAGTATATGGAGATGATCCGGCTCAAAACTTCACTGTTGCTTGCATGCGCATTGAAAATTGGTGCACAACTTGCGGGTGCCAGTGAGGAGGATGCAGCCAACCTTTACCTTTTCGGTGAAAAAATGGGGCTTGCATTTCAACTGCAAGACGACTTACTTGATGTTTATGGCGACCCTGCCGTTTTTGGCAAAAAAATAGGTGGTGACATACTGTCAAATAAAAAGACCTTTATGCTAATCACTTCATATAATATGGCTGAAGGTGATGATAAAAAGGCGTTGCAAAAATGGATAGACAGAAGTTCTTTCGTTCCCGAAGAGAAAATTCAGGCAGTTACAGAAATATATAATAAAGTCGGCATTAAGGATGTATGCTTGCGTAAAATTGAAGAACTGTTCAATGAATCTGTAAACTACCTCGGAAAGGTCAGTGTTGATGATGGTAAGAAAACTGTTTTGAGAGCTTTCGCTGATAAACTTTTGAAGCGTGAGAAATAATGATTGTTGACACACACTCACATCTTGATGGGGAAGAATTTGCGGAAGATATCGAAGATGTCTTACAGCGCGCCAAGAATGCAGGAGTCGGGAAAATACTTATCCCATGCATTAACCTCCAGGGATTAAAACACCTGACAGAACTTTGTGCTTCACATCAGGGATATCTTTACCCGATGATTGGTTTACATCCTGAAGAAGTACGGGAAAACTATCAGACACAACTCGACCGGATGTATTCCATTCTTGAAACTCATCAAAATACATATAAGGCAATTGGTGAGGTGGGTCTCGATTTCTATTGGGACAGTACATATAAAGTTCAACAACTCGATGCATTTGAACAGCAAATACAGTGGGCAGTTGAGTTTGGAAAGCCGCTAATGATACATGCGCGCAGCGCTCAGAACGAACTGGTAGAAATAATGGAACGTCACAGAAAAGACAACCTGACAGGAGTGCTCCATTGTTTTAGCGGAAGTGCCGATGATGCGAAGACATTATTATCATTCGAAGGATTCAAGTTAGGCATTGGTGGAGTACTTACATTTAAAAAGTCCGCACTACCCGAAGTCCTGCAGACGACAGTCCCATTGTCGAGAATTGTGGTGGAGACCGATTCTCCTTATCTTGCTCCGGTTCCTTATCGGGGCAAACGGAATGAAAGTTCTTATATAGTGGAGACAATAAAGCGTCTGGCTGAAATTTATGGGTGTGAAAGTGAATTTATTGCTATTCAAACAAAGAAAAATGCCGACTTTTTATTAGCGTAACAAAAAAAATGCGTATTTTTGTTGTTGGTTTAGCATCCACGTCGTGGAAAATTTGTAATTTGCAAGCGATTTGGGAGTTTTCCGGCCAGTGGAGCATAAAAAGATTGTGCAAGACGGCAGGTAAAAGCAATAAACAAAACAAGTAATAAACAAAAAACAAATAAAAGTATTAATCTTTAAATCAAAAGAAAAAATGAAAAAAGCATTTGCAATTATTGCACTTATGGGAGTCTTCACATTTGGAATGACTCAATCTATGTCAGCTCAAGACGAGGAGAACGTTGATACAGCGGCAACTGAGCAAGTTGACACAGCAGCGGTTGAGGAAATTGATTCTGCGGCAGTTACAGAAGAAGCTGCAATTCCTGAGCCAGAAGTCCAAGAGGTTGGCATGTACAAGGAATTAAAAACAAAATTCATTGAAGGTTCAGCCGGCTTCATGGCAATCGTAGCAGTTGCAATGATCGTTGGTCTTGCATTCTGTATCGAGCGTATGATTTATCTTGCATTGGCTGATGTTAAGACCGACAAGATGCTTGAGGATGTAGACAAAGCTCTTGCAGCGAAGGATGTAGAAAAGGCAAAAACAATCTGCCGTAACACTCGCGGACCTATTGCGTCTATCAGTTATCAAGGACTTATGCGTCTTGACCAAGGAGCAGACGCTGTTGAGAAGGCCGTTGTAGCTTACGGAGCAGTTCAGGCATCAAACCTCGAAAAAGGTTGCTCATGGATCACATTGTTCATCGCGATGGCTCCATCACTCGGATTCTTGGGAACAGTCGTCGGAATGGTTCAGGCATTCGATGCCATCCAGCAAGCAGGTGATATTTCTCCGACAGTCGTTGCCAGTGGTATGAAAGTCGCCCTTTTGACAACAATCTTCGGTATTATCGTTGCACTTGTACTTCAGGTATTCTATAACTACATCCTTGCTAAGATTGAGTCAATCACAGCACAGATGGAAGATACAACAATCTCACTCCTTGACCTCGTTGCAAAATACAGCCTTAAGAAATAATGAGGTGGGGTTACAACAAGTAGCCGGTTTTACAAAGGTATTAACAACTAAACAAGGAGAATAATATGAATATTGATAAATTATCAAAAATAATTCTTTGGGTCCTGATGGGAATAAACTTCATCGTAATATTCCTGTTCTTCGTCATCGGATATGATACTCCGTGGGAAGAGGATCCAAAGCAAGTCGCACCGCAGTTTACTGACGTCCTGCTTGTGTGGACGATCATCCTTACTGTTATCGGAGCAATATGTATGTTGGTAAGTTTCATCTATTATGTTATGGGGCACGGCTTTAATAAGTCGTATATCTATACATGGGGACTGCCTATTATTTCAATCGCAATTGGTGTTGCTGTCGGTGTCTCAAACAAAGATGAACACATGCTTATAAATGGTAAAGACTGGAACGTACCATTTGATATCATCATTACTGATGCCTCAATGATTTCAATTGCGATACTTTCTGCATGTGCGATAATTGCAATCATATATAGCATGATTTTAAATGCGAAGAAGTAAAAAATAAAAGTGAGTGACTTATGGCGAAAAAGAAAAGGAAAATGCCTGGCTTGAACACCAGTTCAACGGCGGATATCTCATTCATGTTGCTCATCTTCTTCCTTGTCACTACCTCTATGGATACAGACCAGGGTCTGCCTCGTACACTCCCTAAACCACCAGAGGAAAATCAAGAGAACAATGAAATCAAAGTCAAGGAACGTAATATTCTGAACATCCGTATCAACAAAGATAACTATCTTATGATTGGTGACGACTACGTTTCATTGGAAGATGTAAAGTACAGAGCAAAGGAATTTATTGCAAATCCTGAGAACAAACCAAACCTGCCGGAACTCAAACCTAAACAGGTTAAGCTTCTTGGCAAAAGAATGGTGACTGAAAACCACGTAATCTCTGTGCAGACCGACCGTGGTACAAGCTATGGCGTATATTTTCAAGTTCAGGACCAATTGGTAGCAGCCTATAATGAATTGCGTGACGAATTGTCAAAGAAGGAGTTCGGGTATAAATACGAGCACCTCACACCGGAAGAGAAGGAAGCTATTCGTGAGGTATATCCAATGAAGATTTCTGAGGCTGAACCAAAACAATATGGAAAGGTAAATTAATTATGAGTAGATTTAATAAAGGAAGCAGGGAAATGCCTGAGTTGAATACGTCGTCTCTTCCTGACTTGATATTCTCTGTGTTGTTCTTCTTTATGATGGTAACGTCAATGCGTGAAGTAACACTGAAAGTCAGATTCGATCGTCCGGTGGGTACCCAGTTGGAGAAATTGGCAAGAAAGTCTTGTACCTCTTTCATCTATATTGGCCAACCGACTAATCAATATCGTACGCAGATGGGTAGCGGCACACGTATTCAAATAAATGATGACTTTGCAGAAGTAGGTCAGATCTATGACTTTGTTATGTCAGACCGTAATGAACTTGCTGAAAGCGACAAGCCTTTCTATACAGTATCGCTGAAAGTGGATCACAATACTCCTATGGGTATTATAACCGACGTGAAGCAGACATTGCGTAAGGCTTATGCCTTGAAGATTGTTTACTCGGCGTCTAAACCACAGAATCCTGACAACAACTAAAGGACGTAATCTTCAATAAATGGGAGCGAATCACATTGGTGACTCGCTCTTTTTTTGTAACTTTGCATTAAACTATAAGAAACTATGAAACAATACCTCGATTTGCTTGACCGCCTTCTTAAAGAGGGCGTGCAAAAAGATGACCGTACCGGCACCGGTACTATTAGTGTGTTCGGTAATCAGATGCGATTTAATATGGATGACGGATTCCCTCTTCTGACCACGAAGAAACTTCACCTGAAGAGTATCATTTATGAATTGCTATGGTTCCTTAAAGGCGACACAAATGCTCAGTGGCTGCAGGAACATGGTGTGCGTATATGGAATGAGTGGGCAGACGCAGATGGTAACTTAGGGCATATATATGGATATCAATGGAGGAGCTGGCCTGATTACGATGGAGGCCATATAGATCAAATATCGAACGTCATCAATGAAATCAAGACCAACCCGAATAGCCGGCGGCTTATAGTCAGTGCTTGGAATGTAGCGGATATAAAAAACATGAATCTGCCACCTTGCCACATACTGTTCCAGTTCTATGTGGCTAATGGCAGACTTAGTTTGCAACTTTATCAACGTAGTGCAGACACTTTTCTTGGCATGCCTTTCAACATTGCCTCCTACAGTCTGCTGCTTATGATGGTTGCGCAAGTCACAGGATTGAAGGCCGGTGATTTCGTCTATACCACCGGTGATACTCATCTTTATCTTGACCATATAGAGCAAGCTAAGCTTCAGTTGACACGTACGCCCCGTCCTCTGCCGAAGATGCGCATCAATCCTGAAGTTAAAAATATATTCGACTTTAAATTCGAGGATTTTACTCTTGAAGATTATAACCCGTACGATCATATAAAAGCAAAAGTATCAGTATGACATTATCGATCATTGTAGCGATAGCTAAAAACTTCGCAATAGGCAGAAAGAACGAATTACTCTATCACATGCCTAACGACATGAAACGTTTCAAAGCAAAGACCACAGGACATACTGTGATAATGGGAAAGAATACGTTCGCATCTTTTCCACGTCGTCCTCTGCCCAACCGTCGTAATATAGTTCTGGCCCTGCCCGATGAGGTGCCGGTGGACAAAGAAGGTGCCGAATGGGTAAATTCATTGCAAGAAGCTCTTGAGCTATGCAAGGATGAAGAGGAAGTGTTCATCATAGGTGGTGCGTATGTCTACAAACAAACTCTGCCATTAGCCGACCGACTCTATCTGACGGTCATTGATGATGAACCAAAAGAAGCAGATGCTTTTTTCCCTATGGTGGATTATTCCCAATGGAATGAAATCGGCAGGGAGTCGCATGAGTCTGACAGCCGGCACGCATACTCATACACTTTTCTCGACTTAGAGCGGAAAGCGAAATAAGAAAACCACTCCCTCTTGGGAGTGGTTCCAATTATAATAAACTAAAAGGAATAGGGTGAACAGCTCACCCGTATGACAGATAAGTGCCGGTTACTTGGCTACGTTATCTACATTTTCAACTAACGTCCATACACCATTCTTGATGTGCAAGCCGAGTTTTATGTGTGAGCCATTTGTCCTTGCCAGTGCTACTACGTATTCATAATTCGTATTAGTACCGTTGTATTGTTTCACAATAGAATTGATGGCTGTGCGCCAGATGGATTCTGCTACCTGGTCGAGTCCGTTTGCTGTTTGTGATCCTACTTGGAGTGTCTCGTCGCATAACGCACGATAATTGACGTTGCGCATCAGGCGGTCTTCCAAATTGCCCCATTCATCACTATCGCCCGCTCCTGAGAATCCCGGCATAGGGTAAGGAGTATATTTCTCAAAGTAGCGGTTCACTTTCGGCAGATTGGTAGTGAACCCCTGGTAATACGATGACACATTGTGCCAATGCTCCCATGGGTCGGCATATTCATCGTATACCTGCCAGGTTATTCCAGAGTGCAGACTCACGGTTTTAGAGCCGTACGACTGTGTGTTCTTAACTACAAAAGTAACTGCCTGGTCTGTCTTGCAGAACGAGTGAACTACATCCGGAAGGTCTTTGAATTTCGGATTGAAGCCCCATTGACATGAATATACACGATAGTCTGTTGAGTATGACCAATTAGCGTGCTTGTTGTCGTTGTTGAACGATATTGGCATTTCCGCGTGGTTGAAACTGACTGTAGTGTATGGCAGCGTGCAACTCATACTCAGTCCGGCAGATATTCCCGGTTCGGTGGACACATTACCTTGTAAAGAAGCACCAAACCCCAATTGCATCGGGTAGTGTGTCATATTATACTGTCCGTCGGTCTGAGGAAGTGGTGCGACCGCCTCGACTTCGATGTCTGATGTGCTGATGCTGTTTAACGACAAATCAACCTTAGGTCCGTAATAGCATCCGCCTGTGTACTTGTAGTTGTATGCCAGGTGCTCGTAAACATAAACATCTTTGATATATGTTTTCTCTGCAGGGAATTCCTCATAGAGGTTGATGTCATATACATCCTTATTTGTCTCAGTTGAGTATGTGCCGTATATATCCATCTGGAATTTCACATCGACAGTTGTCGGATTTGGCACAGTGGCCTTTGAACTGCTGTGCTTCTTGAACCAATCATGTGACACCGTCAGCGAATAGTGTTTCGTTACTGACACTGGCGATACTGAATATGTGCTGCTTGAGCTGACCAGTGCTACGTGAGGTTGCTCGCCGGTAAGCGCGTTCTCATTGAGCCATGTAGCGAGATTCTCTGCTATGCGCCCTTGGTTGTAATCGTTTGTGAAAGCTGCGACATTTAAACTGTCGGATTGCATGGATGCTGCAAACAGAGTGCCGGAGTTGGCTATGGAGTCTCTGTAGCAAGTCTGTATTATGTTTTTCGATACATCCATTCTTTCATGGAACAGCGACGTTCCGTCTGCACGCGTCGCATAAACCTTCACATTCTCGAATTGCAGAAGATCAGCAGACGTAGGTTCATCTACATCTGACTCTGAATCCGGTTGGCTCAATTTGTTGACCATGACGAACGCCCTGCTGCCTGGGTTGAGGAATACCAGAATTTTGTTTGAGTTCCACAGGTTTTGCAATGTCTCATACTCTGTTCCGCCCCCCAAGATTTCTTGAGCCTTGGCCTCGTCCAGCACAACCACGTCCGTACTGTCAGTCAGTTCTGTGGTCGTGTTGACCAGTCGCTTGCTTAAGTAGTTCATCACTTGGTCACTGTTTTGCTGAAGCAACGCGACTTTTCCGTTAAATGAGGTATTGACCTCATCTGTTGTGGGCTGGTTGTCCACATAAGCTTTCCCTTCATCATAATCTGTTTCGTCATTGTCGTCATCGTCGCAACTTACACACAACGATATGGACAATAAACCAAAACAAAATGGGTACACCCATTTCTTTAGTTTTTCCATAAAAAAACACACATTAAAAATTAAACTTATATTTACTGTCTTTGCGAGGCTCAAGACTGAATCAACGAAATTTTCCAGATTTCAGCGTGTCTCAAACTGCTCGTTTAGTATAACTCTGATATGTTGTGGCTCCGTCGCTCCGGCATCTCTCTTTAGTACTGTGTATGCCCCTCAGACGAAGTCAAGACAAAGGTACGACAATTTCTTTTAACGGATGCAACTATACCAAAATTTTTTTAGAAAAACTTTTATTGAATCCGATAGTTAGCCATTTCAGCAGTAGATGTATAAATATTTTCTTCAAAACAAATAAATACAAGAAAAAATGCGTAACTTTGCGAGTGCTAAGCAAAATAAAATTCGTTATTGCTCATATAAATGGTACACACATAAGTTCTGTACCTTATTATATATAGAAACACATCAAAACACGCAGATAGGAAATGAATACGACAGAATCACACATCGACCCCCAGGCGCATAATAAGCACAAGCAAGCCAAACAGCTGGCTCTATGGATTGGAGCACTGTTTGTCGGTGCAATATTAGGACTGTTACATCAAGAGTGGCTTGATAATCTTATGACTTACATAGCCACGGTGTACACACGGCTATTCCAGTTGGTGGCAGTGCCCACAATTGTATTGGCAGTAATTACCACACTTGCTATGTTCGGTACTCAAAAAGACACAGGGCGTATATTCAAACACACAATAGCATATACTTTATTGACAACTTTTGCCGCTGCAATTGTAGGTCTTTTGCTTTACTGTATTGTCCGCCCCGGAAATCTGCCAATAGCCTTGGCCGGCAGTGGAACCGCTGATGTCCCAAGCGGAATGGGTGATACAAGCTATTATGATCATATCCTTAACGTAATACCGAATAACATAGTCAAGCCCTTCCTCGATGGGAACGTCCTGTCGTTGTTGCTGCTTGCCTTTGCAATAGGAATAGGACTTGCCAAACTCCCGCCGTCTGAACCGAAAGATACAGTGATAAAAGGTATAGAGGGTTTGCAGCGTTTGCTATTCCTGCTTATCAAGGCGTTGATATGGACTTTGCCTTTGGGCATCGTGGCATTCTCCGCACAGCTGTCAGCCCAGGTAAGCGCAAGAGTTGCAGTCGAATCTCTAGGAAAATATGTGACAGTCATCCTCGGCGGAAACATAATACAATTTTTTATAATACTCCCACTGTTCTTATTGGCGCGCGGCATTAATCCGCTTCGCCATTTGGCGCGTATGTCACCGGCCGTACTTATGGCACTCTTTACAAAGAGTTCTGCCGCCACTCTTCCTGTTACTATGGAAACAGCTGAAAGCCGCGCACACATATCGCCGAAAGTGGCTCGGTTCGTACTTCCTATATGTACAACAATAAACATGAACGGCTGTGCAGCCTTCATTCTTGTTACGTCGCTCTTTGTGATACAAAACAGCGGACAGACTCTTTCTGTTGGTCAGATGCTGTTGTGGGTTGTCATAGCTGTCGTTGCAGCCATTGGCAATGCAGGCGTTCCAATGGGATGCTACTTCCTGACATTTTCGCTAATGGCCGGCCAAGGAGCGGCAACAGGCATAATGGGTGTCATATTGCCGGTATACACCATCATCGACATGATTGAGACAGCGGAGAACGTATGGTCCGACTCCTGCGTATGCGCAATGACAGACCACGACATACAAGCCGTTCACACGGCAGACAAGAATACTAATTAAACTATTTAATCTATAAAGAAATAACGAAATGAAGAAATCGACACAAGCAATTCATCTGAAGTATCATCGTCGTGACGCATACGACGCACTGAGCATGCCGGTCTACAATGCGGTGGCATACGAGTTCGACAATGCCCAAGCTATGGCGGATGCCTTTACAGGTAAGAGCGACTCACCCGACTACTCACGCACCGACAATCCAACGGTAAGCAACTTTGAACAACGTGTAAAGGCTTTGACGGGCGCTTCCGATGTCATTGCGTTCAATAGTGGGATGGCTGCTATATGCAATGCCATAGTGGCACTCACGGCTCAAGGTAAGAACATAGTGACATCGGCACACCTCTTCGGCAACACCTACTCTTTGCTGACACAGACTCTGGCACGGTTCGGCGTTGAGGCACGATGTTGTGACTTGACAAATATCGAAGAGGTCAAAAGCCTGATCGACAGCAATACGGCGTGCGTATTCTTTGAAATTATAACTAATCCACAGATGGAAGTGGCCGACGTGGAACAATTGTCTAAAATTGCACACGAGAATGGAACAGTCCTGGTGGCTGACACTACAACGATTCCGTTTACTCAATTCTCAAGTAAGGCTCTTGGGGTTGATGTTGAAGTCGTCTCAAGTACAAAGTACATAAGTGGCGGAGCCACGTCGCTTGGCGGACTTATAATTGACTATGGAACTGCGAAGGGATTCGATACGGGCATACGCCGTGAGATGCTTTTTAATTTCGGCGCCTACATGACACCGCAAGTCGCATTCCTGCAAACAATCGGATTGGAAACACTCGACGCACGCTATCGGGTGCAGGCAGGCAACGCTCTCGCACTCGCACGGAAACTGACGGAACTGCCGCAAATCAGTCGGGTGAACTATGTGGGACTTGACGACAATCCCTACCATGAACTGGCACATCGGCAGTATGGCGATACGGCCGGCGCTATGATATGCATTGACCTCGAAAGCCAAAAAGCCTGTTGGAATTTCATTGATAGCTTGAAACTTATACATCGCGCTACGAATCTCTTTGACAACCGCTCACTTGCCATTCATCCCTATTCCACCATATTTGGCAATTTCACACCGGAGGAGAAGGCGCGTATGGACGTGCTCGATACCACTATACGGTTGAGTGTCGGGCTGGAAGATGTAGATGACTTATTTGAGGATGTCAAACAAGCATTGTCGTAATATGGGAATGTACGATTTCGATACTGTAATTGTCCGCAAGGGAACCGGCGACTTGATGCATGAAGCTCTTATGCCCCGATGGCATCGTACCGACTTGTTGCCTATGTGGGTGGCGGATATGGACTTTGCTGTCTGCCCCGACATTCTCAATGCATTAAAACAACGTCTTGAACATCCTATACTCGGATATACGGTTGAACCCGACGATTATTTCCCTTCCATTCACGATTGGGTGCTCGACCACCATGGATGGGACATTAAACGGGAGTGGGTGAAATTCGTGCCTGGCATAGTGAAAGGAATAGGCATTATATGCAACCTCTTTCTCAAACCCGATGAGAAAGTCATCGTGCAGCCACCCGTCTACCATCCGTTCTTCCTTACTCCGCAAGGCAACCACCGTGAAGTGGTTTGGAACCCGCTGATCCTCCGGCCGGACGGCTCCTATACGATGGACTTTGAAAACTTGGAACGGGTGTATGATGAAAAATGCAAGGTCTTGATATTGTGTAACCCTCACAATCCTGGCGGCATCTGTTGGGACAGGCCGACGCTAATGCGTCTGGCGGACTTCTGCCATGAACACCATATACTTGTAGTCAGTGACGAAATCCATGCCGACCTTGCCCTATTCGGACATAAACACATACCGTTTGCATCGGTCAGCGACAAGGCAGCTGAGATCAGCATAACTTTTCAAGCTCCGACAAAGACGTTCAATATAGCAGGCATCATAACCAGCCATGCAATTGTACCCAACAAACGTATAAGGGACGTTTTTTATGAATGGCTGACAGCCAATGAACTTGATGAGGCACACATATTCGCACACATTGCCACAATTGCGGCGTTCCGGCATGGCGAGCAGTGGAGGAGTGAAATACTCTCATACGTGGAAGACAATATACGTTTTGTTGAGGACTACTGCAAGCTGAATTTTCCGCTGATCCGCCCTGTTCGTCCCGAGGCATCATTCCTCGTGTGGATCAACTGTCGTGACATGCACCTTAGTCATGATGAATTGCTTGACCTTTTCATCGATAAGGCACATATAGCACTCAACGATGGTGAGATGTTTGGTCCAGGTGGCGAAGGATTCATGCGTATGAATGTAGGATGCCCGAGAAAACTTATCAAGCAAGCACTCGATCAACTGTCAGACGGCATAAAAGCTATAGGACTGAAATAAACAACTAGCAGTAAGCGAGGTGGTCATTCTGAGTGTCTTCTGTACTTAGGACCGAGAATCGACACAATAACTCATGTTTCGTGTAGATATCACGTTCATAGTATAGTACTCTACACCCTGTATTTTTTTTGCTTTGGTTTTCCTGCGTAGGTTTTAATCATTCCCTACGTAGAGTAAGATCTTTTTCTATAGCATTACAACATCAGTCATGCTTATTGGATACCACATTAATACTGTTTCGTTACCATTTTCATGCTGTTCTAATAACATTATACATCTTTACCTGAGGTGGAAGGTGAAGTATACGACTTGGGGTGACAGAGGAGGAAGATGGTGCCAGGCAACGACCCTATCCGGATCGGAATCTCTCTATATGACGCTATACCCCGCCTCACATTACATGATGAGACGGAGTTAGGTTACTAAGTGGTGAGTTCGATGGACTCATATCAGCAATGCTAAAGGGAAGTGAGGTGACAGTATACACCTTATTATATATAAAGGTGGTCACTTTGATGTTTTTTCAAAATTATTTTATACTCTTTATTGATAAATAAAACATCCTAACTTTGCAATTGATAAGTCTGCCCAGCGGGTGGGCTGGTCAAAACATCGATGGAAATGTTCTCGGTTGGGAAAACCATTCGTAAGGTCAACTGAGGATGAAAAGGACGTTTTCGAACGTTATTGTCTGTTCAGTCAAACTTCGCAACTTTGATTACAGTGTACAGCGGTAATGCAACGGAGCGTCTGCGTAGGGTGTATTATATCCAGACGTTATTTCCCAATATTGTATTATTGGCGTGTGCCGTATAATATAATAATGTGTAAGTTCACACTGGAGGTATAGTATAACTCGGCGTGGACAGACTTGCGTTGCTTATCCTTACACTGGAGGCAATGCGAAGGCCTGACTGGAGGGATAAGCACGGAGAAAGTAACTCCCGCGCCCTTTTGTTTTCAACAATCAATAGTTTTATTAACGCGCTGAAGTAGGGGGTTGATAGGCAAAAGAATATGTGTATTTTGCATACGATAGCTAATATTTAATCCCTTGACCAATGAACATCTCTAAATTAAAACACTTTTTTGCGTTATGTTGTATTGCGTTTACTGCAATGAATACAAGTATAGCACAAGACCACATAATTTTTCGAAATGGTATTGAGAGTGATGTGAAATTATATCAGATAAATGATGAAAAAGTAGTTTACAGCTATATTGGTGATAAGACAAGTTCTTTGTATGATGCTCCTTCTAATAATGTTTATATGGTCTATATAAACAAGCATGGTAATATATATATAACTCCGAATGGTAAACGGATTACTGGTGAGTCAAAGCGGGCAGATGTAAAGCATAAAGATGTAATTTATTTAGTAAAAGGTGCAGAGATAGCTGCAGATGATGAAAAAATTACGGAAAGTCATATTCGTTATACAGTAAAAAATAAAGGTAAGGGTATAACTCTTGGTTTGATAGGTAATTGTTTAATTAGAAATGGTGGTTCAAGCGAGGCCTTGTTGGAGAAGTCAGAAGTTTTTATGATCAGATACAGGAGTGGAATGGTAGATGTCATTACTCCGATTGAAAATATGGCAGAAAACATGGCAGACACCGTAATTATAGAAAATAAACAATCACAGTATGTTGTAGTCTTTCATGCCGTTGTCAAGGGTGAGAATTTGAAGCAGATAGCTTCTAAGTACAATGTCACTCCTGAACAAATTATAGAGTGGAATGATTTACCTACCAGAATAAAGCCAACTTCGTTCTTACTGCAGGTATGCAATTAATGATTTATCAACCTAAATGATTGGTAGTAAAGTATGAAAAAAAATCTTATGTTATTATTGCAATTATCCTACAAACTATTGTGTTCAGCTGTGGTAATTATTTCTCATTGCTGGCATAGCTTCTAATTTCATCATCAGAACCACAAAACTCAACTGCAACAAAAATCACTTTATATGAATGTAACGAACATCGACATTGTTATTAATATAGATGACAACTACCTAAAGCAGGCAGTAACTATGCTCACTTCGGTATTCGCCAACAATCTCAAACTGCATGTTACAGTACACGTGCTGTCATCGGGACTATCGGATAGCGTCCAAGAGGTGTTAGGAGAATGGGTGAGAGCACGATATCATCAGAACATAATTTTCTACAGTATCAGCAAGCATGACAGTGATGTGTTTCCCAAATACGTGAACAGCTACATATCTGACGCTGCCAACTACAGGCTGTTTGTAGCGGACATACTTCCAGCGGATGTTCACAAAGTTCTTTATCTTGACTGCGACATTGTGGTCGACTGCCCGATTGAAGAGCTTGTGGGTATTGATATAAGTGACTGTCCTGTCGCTGCCGTTGAGGATATGTGGAGTGGCAAGGACGGAGTGTATGAACGGCTCGGATACAGCCGCCAGTATGGCTATTTTAACTCTGGCGTGCTGATGATTAATCTTGACTGGTGGAGGGAACATAAGCTGTCTGAGGCGTTTACCGGCTTCCTCAACAATCACCCAAACCTGCCGTTCGTAGACCAGGACATCCTGAATGGCGTCCTACACAGGGAATGGCATAGTCTTCCACTCCGTTGGAATGTACAAGATGGATTTCTGCGGCGCAGACCAAAAATTAGGAGTCAGAGACGGGAGGAATTGCTGAAGGAGATGCATAGTCCGGCAATCATACATTTCACAGGCAGTCGCAAGCCTTGGAACTATGATTGCCAGAACCCTTATCGTGAACGCTATTTCCATTATTTGGATATGACCCCATGGATGGGTGAGCGCCCTGTGATGTCTGCATCTTTCAAACGTAAGTTGACGTTTGACAAGGTGCTGTATGCGTTATGGCTGAAGCCTCGAAAATACCGAAAAGGGATTTAAGAATTTTGGAAATAGAATTTTGTCATGTATACTCCATTTGTCAGCATAATCGTACCCAACTACAACCATGCAGGGTATCTGCCTCTGCGCATGGACAGCATACTGTCGCAGACATACGATAACTATGAGGTGATAATACTCGATGATGCATCAACCGACAATAGCATTGAGGTAATCAGCGAGTATGCAAACAATCCGCATGTCAGCCACGTCGTAAGGAACGGGACAAACAGCGGCTCTCCATTCAGACAATGGAACAGGGGCATTGAGCTGGCACAGGGTGAAATCATTTGGATTGCCGAGAGTGATGACTATTGCGCTCCCACAATGCTGAAGCGTATGGTTGAGGCATATGTCCAGTATCATTGCACACTTGTGTTCTCCCGTTCTGTTGCGGTAGATGAGGAGGGTAACCAAATGTATATATGTCAGAGGATGTTCAGACAAGACAAACATCTCAACGGCGCACGATTCATAAAGCGTTATATGAACACGGGCAATAGAATATACAACGCCAGCTCTGCAATATTCTCAAAGAAAGTGGCATTGAATATCAGCCATGAATTCGAGAGCTACATGGAGAGCGGTGACTGGGTGTTTTGGATTGAGATAGCACGGCAGGGAAATGTCGCCGTAATCGCCGAGCCTCTGAACTATTTCAGGAGAAGCAGTACCACACAGACATCCAAATCCACTCTGTCTGGAGCGGCAGACCTGGAAGACTTCAAGGTGATGGCTTACCTGCAGGCACAGGCACTGGATTCTCCATATCATCTCTTTCTTAAGAAAAAACGTATGGCTGTGAAGATGCTTTATGCGAAAGACCGCTATCAGACATCGGCAATAAGGCAGGAAGTAATCCGGCAGAGCCATTTTCCTGCATATTACTTCCTATTGGCAAGGCTGTCACACCTGTTCCACTCCATTAGACGAAACATGCATACATGACAATACTTTTCTACACCCGTTTCCGTCCGGTAAACGAGAAGGGAGGAACTGAGCACACGACACAGCTGGTGGCTGCCGCTCTTCGCGGTCTTTATGGAATACGCAGCATCTCTATGTGGACTAAGCCGTTCGAAGGCAATATGGATGCCTTCGATTCAGAATACCAGCTACCAATGAGTCGCAGAGTTGCAACCGACATGGTTGAGGCAATCATAAGGCAGCACGATGTCAGTTGTGTCATTTTACAAGGTTTCTTCCATGACCTGCAGACAATGCATAATGCCATCAAAAGAGTTGGTGGTTGCAAGCTTATATTTGCACATCACTTTGTCCCTGGCATTGAAATTCTTGATAAAAGCCTGATATGTGAGAAATGTCAGAACAGCAGAGGACTCAAAAGGCTGCGCTACAAGCTGAAACTTGCTCTGTTTCCTTTGTTTCAAATTCAGTCAAAACTCAACCTTGTCAGAAGATATTGCCTCGCATACAGGCTGGCCGACAAGGTGGTGCTACTATCCAAGCAGTACATCAAGCCATTCCAGCGTCTTGCCATGATTAAGGATGACTCCAAATTTGCAGTAATACCCAATGCTATACCATTCAGCGTAATGCAGCCAAAGTTCACTGACAAGGAAAAGGTTGTGTTGATGGTGACAAGGCTCGATGAGCGGCAGAAACGCATCAAGTTGGCTCTTGAAATATGGAAACAAGCAGAGGCTGATCCACGATATTCAGATTGGCATTTTGTAGTCATTGGCGAGGGATACAACAATGAGTCATCCATGTACAACAATTGGGCGCACGAACATGGAATACGGAATGTTGTGTTTCTTGGCAGACGGAATCCCGTAGACTATTACCGCAGAGCATCTGTATTCATGATGACATCAAAGTTCGAGGGACTGCCGCTCACCCTGCTTGAGTGCAAGGCATCGTACGTCACACCTATTGCATTCGGAACATTTAGCTCTGTAAACGACCTTATCCATGATGGTGAGGACGGCTACATAATCGAAGAGAACGACATTGACGGGTTTGTCACCCGCTTGAAGACTTTGATGGGCGATGCTGGCCTGCGAAAGCAGATGGCGATTGCCGGAGTCGGCAACCTGGAGCCGTTCACAGTCAGGAATGTCATGGCAAGATGGCATGACTTGCTTGACAGCTTAGAAGGCAACTGATTCCATTACTGCATCAAAGCGTAGCACGTATTGAGTGAAGATGCATCCTTATATATGAACAAAAGCAAAAATAATCATAAGAGGTTGCGCACGACACGGATTTAGTGCAATAATCAAATGAAAAAATCGATCTTGATATGGAGTGTGGGTTTTAGCCACACTTACAAGTTGTGGAAGTGCTAGTTTCGCAATTATGTCAACAGGAGAAAATTTGTCTGCGTTGACAAAAGTGGCAGACAATGAAGAACCATGTATTTCACCATTTGGTGGAGATAATGGAAAGGAACTGTTTTTTTGCAGTTTGCGAAGATAGTAGGTATTATAATATTTATAAGAAGGATAATCCTTTTTCAAGTGCTATGACACAGAAAACGAGTGGCAAGAATTTCAACTATTCACCTGCTTATAATGCCACTACAGAGAAAATCGCTTTCAGATGTCAGCTTGAAGGGGCTTCAACCTCTGATATTTATATGATGAATAACAATCAAGGGCAGGCTCTGACACAAATTACAGAGTCAAATAATGCGTTTGAAAATAACCCATGTTTTAGTTCTGATGGGAAACTGCTTGTCTATGACAAGACTGTAAATAGTTTTTTGGAAGTCATCAGTATTAACAATCGTACAAAATAGTGAAATATGGTTGAAGAATTTGGAAACAGGTGAAAGCATCCTGTTAAGCAGTGGGTCGCAACCTGCATTTTCTCCTGACGGGAAATCCATTGTTTACGTTAAGTGGTCTTCTGACGCAAAGAGTTGCAGTGTTTGGACAATGAATACGGACGGAAGTAATCAAGTTCAAGTAACAGATGCCAAAAAGGGGGATGCTTTTCATCCAAGATTCAGTCCTGATGGCAGGCGGATTGTTTTTGACTGTTACAAAAAAGATAAAAAGGATAATGATATTTACATCATAGATATTGATGGCAACAATTTGATGCAATTGACTATCAACAAATCGTATGATGGACAACCTTATTGGACCACAGATGGATATATTTATTTTGTGTCCGATCGTGGAGGAAAGTCCGGCAACCGCCAGATTTGGCGATTTAAGTTATAGCAGATTGTCCATTAGTAGCTTCCGTTCTTATGTAGTCAAGATATGAAGTGAGCTATGTTCGCTTTAATTTAATGTAATCCAGAAACGAGCAATCGCCAAACCCCGATAAATAAAGGGTTTGGCGATCATTGTTGATGTTTCCTTGAACCCAGACTCGGGGATGAAGGACTTCCATTTTTCTATTATTTTTTACTAATGTGATGTAAAGTAATTCTGTATTAAGTCAGAATTAATATGTCGACATGCATTGTAGTGTACATGCTATGTGAGGAAAGTTGGATTGTCGTGTGCTATGGTAGGATAATTACAAATGTTAAATAAAATCATCCGTCGCAAAGGTATTTATCGACAACAGGGGAGTTGCCCGTTGGCTTGTGCAAAGTGTGCAATTGCATGAAATTATGCGGCCAGTTGGGAAATTTGAAAAACCCAACTGGGAAAAAATTTTTTTCCAACTGGGTAATTTTTACCCGTGTCAGAACGTCTCTGAGGAGAAATGCGGTGTGCAAGTTTTTATGAGCCTTCAAGAGTTGAATGCAATACGGCAATATGTCGGATAAAAAGTGTATTTATCCGGTCTTATTAATTCATGCTATATGAGCTAACATTCCCCTTCATGCTGTACTGCGTGAAGGGGAATGTCGGTAGATATTGTGACAGATCTTAGCTGCCGGCGGCTGTAAAGAGCCCGTTGAAGATGCACGAACAGATGCCAAAGAGTAAGATGCCGCCGGTGGTGAGTATCAGAGCGAAGCGAGTGTTGTGATCGGCAGTGAAGGCTGGCAATGGGTTATCGCTTTTCTTGATATACATGGCCTTTACGATGAGCAGATAGTAGTAGAGTGATACTACTGTGTTGATCAGTGCTATGAATACCACGAGGTATGCCAGGGTCGACCCCTCCTTTGCGGCAGCCATGAAGACAAAGAATTTCGAGAACATGCCGGCGAAAGGCGGAATACCGGCCAGTGAGAAAAGTGCCAGTGTCATGAGGAACGCCAAACGTGGGTTTGTCTGATAGAATCCATTGTATGCAGCTATCATAGTGCTACCATTGCTGTGTTGTTCCACGGTGTTGATAACGGCGAACACTGTCATGTTGCCAACAACGTAGACGAGCACATAATACATCAGCGAAGCCATGCCTATCTGCGATGCTCCAATCGTGGCAAGCATGATATAACCTGCCTGTGAGATTGAGCTGAACGCCATGAAGCGCTTGAGCTCCGACTGGCGGATGGCAAAGAGGTTGCTGATGGTGATGCTGAGCACAATGACGATGTAGAGCAGATATTCCCAGTATTGTGTCAACGGGGCAAAGGCACGGGTGAGCACAACCATTAGGGCGAATGCGGCCGCACCTTTCGAAACTACACTCAGATAGCCCGTCACAGCAGTAGGGGCACCCTGATAGGTGTCGGCTGTCCAAAGATGGAAAGGTACGAGTGACAGTTTGAAACCCAGTCCGCTAAAGAAGAATACGAGTCCCATGATGATCATTGTCAGCTGTCCTTGGTTTCCGCCGTAGGACGTGATGGCTGCGGCAACATCGTCAAAATAGAGCGTGCCTACAGCGCCATAGAGGATGGACTGTCCATAGAGCATCACACCGGTGGAGAAGGTGGCGGAGAGTACGAATTTAGCGGCGGCCTCGGCTGAGCGGTTCTTATATTTGTCGAATGCCACGAGACATGCCATAGGCAGTGATGCCATCTCAAGTCCGAGGAAGAAGAGCATGAAGTTGCCGCTTGATATCATGACGTACATACCCAATAGGGTGGAAAGCACCAGCAGGTGAAATTCACCGGCACGCTCCTGTGCGTCACGCTCCAGCCATGATTGAGCCACAAGGGTGACGATGAGTGTTCCGAAGGTAAGGATGAGCTTCATCGCCTGTGTGGCTTGTGTGGCAATATAGAGTCCGCCAAAGGCTTCTGCCGGCTGGGAGACAGCACATACACCTGTTTGAAGCACAAGCATCGTTGTCATAAAGATGCCAAGAGTATGTACTTTTGTATTTCCCATGCTCAGCAGGCCGGCAAATAACATAATTAACAAGGCGACAACAAGTGTTGCCTCCGACTGCATGTGAAGGAATTGTCCGTAATCCATTGTTCTGTTTCTTTTTATTTAGGAATTAAAGGATGTTTGCCAAAATGGGTTCTATGGCGTTGCTAATCACCTTGCTGACCCACAGAGGAAACAGCCCGAGACCGGCTACGCAAGCTATGAGGCATACGACGGCGATGCGCTCATTCCACGACGCGTCGGTCAGTTCGAGGAAATGAGGATTCTTCACCTCGCCGTAGAGTATCTTTCCAACCACCCGCAGTATGTAGACGGCGGTGATGACGATGCTGGTGCAGGCGAGGATGGTGCAAATGCGGCGGAATGCGCCGTCGTTCTCAAACGAACCCACGAAGACGTTCATCTCGGCAACGAAACCTGAGAAACCGGGCAGACCGAGGTTTGCCAAACCTGCTATGACATAGCCTACAGCAAGGAAGGGCATAATCTTCATCAGTCCATCGAGGTAGCGGATATCGCGGGTGTGGGTACGGCCATAAATCATGCCGATGAGGGCGAAGAAGAGTGCGGTCATCAGTCCGTGCGACAGCATTTGCAGGATTGCACCGGTGCATGATGTCTTAGTCATCATCAGCAGGGCGAAGAGCACCAAGCCGCAGTGCGACACCGACGAGTAGGCATTGATGTACTTCAGGTCGGTTTGCACACAGGCCGAAAAGGCTCCGTATACCACAGAGATGGTGGCAAGAATCAGAAATATCCATGCCAGTTCCCTGGCGGCTTCGGGCAGCAGATACATGGCCACGCGGAAGCATCCGTATCCTCCGAGCTTCATCAGCACGCCTGCATGGAGCATCGACACTGCTGTGGGTGCCGAAGCATGACCGTCGGGCGACCATGTGTGGAATGGGAACATAGCCCCTAACACACCAAAACCGATGAAAATGAATGGAAAGAACACCTTTTGCACCTCCACAGGTATGTTGTGCATGGCGGCGATCGCCGTCACGTTCATAGTGGTAGCCCCGCTGAAATAGTAGATGCCGAGGATGCCTATGATAAGCAGGGCCGAACCGCCCATCAGCATCAGCGTCAGTTTCATGGCGGCATACTCCTTGTTGCCGCTGCCCCAAACGCCAATCAGCAGATACATAGGGATGAGTGCGACCTCGTAGAACATGAACATGGTAAAAAGGTCGGTGCATATAAAGAACCCGTATACACCGGTAGAGAGCAGGGTGAACCAAAGGAAATATTCCTTGGTCATAGGTTTCAGTCGCCAAGAGGCAAAAGTGCCGGTGAATACGATGATGCTCGACAGCAACAGCATCACCACCGATATGCCGTCAAGCCCCACAGAGTATGCAATGTTGAGTGGCTTGAACCATGGTGTGCTTGCCGTGAGCAACATCACGTCGGTGTTGCCGTCAGCGCGCTGCTGAACGAAATAGACGGTCAGCCAAATAGACAGTGCCAGCAGGCACGATGCGCCGGTCACCATCACTCCACGTATCTGGTTGAGACTCTTGCTCAGCCAAAGTCCAAGGAGCATCAGGGCCGGGATTATTACGAATGATGTCAGTATACTCATTATTCTGATTTTTATTGTTTCACAATATTCAGATTGCGCAAGCCAACAATATCAACGTCAGTGCAACCGTACCGGTGATGATCCACGCAGCATAGTGGCGCACGTCGCCACTCTGCCAAGGGCGAATTGATTCGCCTGTCTTGTTGGTACCCCACGACAGGAAGTCGAATGTACCGTCAACCACATGGCGGTCGAACCACGCAATGGGCGTCGAGATGCAGCGGAAGATGATGCGATGGGTTACGTACTGCCATATCTCGTCCTGATAGAAACGCTTGTAGGCGGCACGGTGCAGATGTGGAAACATCTTATAGAGGCGGTCAGCGACAGGCTGACTCTCTCCTTTATATATATATGTTGCGAGGGCGATGCCAAGTATGGCTATCGCCGTAGATGTCAGTGCTATCGGCATGTTGAAGTGGATTGTGTAGTCGGTGCCGCTGGCTGTCACAAACGAACCGAAGCTGCCGCTCCATCCTGCGAATCCGCCAATTGTGGTATAAATACCCACGCCCATAGTAATGATACAGAGGATGATCAGTGGCAATGTCATGGTCAGTGGTGCCTCGTGTGGAATGTTGCCGGCATGGGCTTCTTTGTTTTCCGTCCCCCAAAAGATGCCGTAGTAGAGGCGGAACATATAGAATGCAGTCATAGCTGCGATACCTGTCATGATCCATCCCACCACGTGGCTATAGGCAAAGCAAGCGGTGATGATCTCGTCTTTCGAAGAGAATCCCGAGAAGAACGGGATGCCGGCAATTGCCAAGCAACTGATGAGGAATGTGATATGCGTGACAGGCATATATTTGCGTAAGCCTCCCATGAGTGCCATCTCATTGGACCGGACGGCATGGATGATGCATCCTGCGCCCAGGAAGAGGCAAGCCTTAAACATGGCGTGGGTGAACAAGTGGAACATCGAAGCCATATAGCCCAACTGTGCGTGGTTGTCGAGTACGCCCTCATGGCCTGGCAGACAAACACCAAGTGCAACCATCATAAAGGCTATCTGTGAAATCGTGGAGAATGCCAACACACGCTTGATGTCGCTCTGGACACAAGCTACGGCAGCTGCATAGAAAGCCGTCAACACACCCGTCCACACCACAATGCTTAGCTGGGGTTGTGCATATTCTATCCACAGGGGGAACATACGTGCAATTTGAAACACACCGGCTACTACCATCGTTGCCGCATGGATGAGCGCCGATACAGGTGTAGGGCCCTCCATGGCATCGGGCAGCCAAATGTGCAATGGGAACATGGCACTCTTTCCTGCTCCACCGATAAACATTAAAACGAGTGCGGTTGGAAGGATAAAGCCTCCGGCGGCCACTGCCTTTGCCGTGTTGGCGGCAATGAATGGTGTGGTTCCTGCACCCATCTGTATGTTACCGGCAAATGAGAAGCTAAACGACTCGGTATAGAACCCGAATATCAATATACCGATGAGGAAGAACAAGTCGGCAAAACGTGTCACGATGAATGCCTTCTTTGATGCTGCGATGGCTGGCTTCAGTGGGTAATAGAATCCAATGAGCAGATAAGAAGACACGCCCACCAGCTCCCAAAACAGATACATCTGGAAGATGTTAGTGGCAACGACGAGTCCGAGCATCGACATGGTGAACAGGCTCAGGAAAGCATAGTAGCGTTGGAATCCTTTCTCACCATGCATATAGCCAAACGAATAGATGTGCACCATGAGGCTGACGACAGATATCACAATCAGCATCATCACCGAGATGGGATCGAGCAATATACCTATATCGAAGTGCAATTGTCCGAGTGGCATCCATGTGAAGTTGTAAGGTACAATGGTGGCATAGGTCCCGTCAGCCAGTCGGGGAGTCTGGAAATAGTTGAACGCAGTAAGGAAAGACAGCGCGGTGACGAGTCCGAGCGAAGTGGTGCCGATGAGGCCTGCAACCTTATGCGGCATCTTCATTCCGGCCAGTCCTAATACGAGGAAAGATAACGCCGGCAGAAGAATAATCAAAAATGTATAACTGTAGTCCATTACCTCTTAATTACCCTTTCATGTTTTTTATACTGTCAACGGTGTCGCTCTTAAAGCGGCGATACACGTTGATGATGATTGCAATCGCTACCGCCGATTCAGCGGCACTTACTCCGATGGAGAAGAGTGTCATAAACATACCCTCCATGCCATTGGGGTACACCAGCCTGTTGAATGCGGCGAAGTTAATATCCACTGCATTAAGTATCAATTCGACAGAGATGAGCATGGCAATCAAGTTCCGGCGTGTCACGAAACCGAATACACCGATGAAGAAGAGCAGTGCGCTCACTATGAAATATAGTTCTACCGGTATCATAAGTCTTAGTCCTCCTTTCTTGATACTACTAATGCTCCGATGATGCATGCCAACAGAAAGAGCGAGAAAAACTCGAAGGGAAGCACGTACTGGTACTTGTCGGCACCAATGAGTGCATAGCCTATTTCACGCACCGGTATCTCCTTCCCCTCTGTCGTCATCTTGGTGGCGTATACGGACGTGGAATGAAGCATATCGTTTTTGAGAAACACCAGAACCACCATGGCACATCCCACTACTGAGAGCAAAACTCCCATGATGATGCGGCTGTCCTTCAGTCGTTCCACCATACCCTGTAGGGTACGCTTGCTGACGATTTGTATGCTGATGACATAGATCATCGTCACACCGCCGGCATACACTGCAATTTGTGCAGCGGCAAGAAAGGTGTAGTCGAGCAGGAAATAAAGGCCTGCCACTCCGAAGAGCACAAACAGCATGAATGTTGCGGCTCTCATGATTCGCTTCGTTATCACACACATCACTGCTGAACCGATGATGACAACGGCGAAGATGAAAAACATTATTAAATTAAACATAGTACTTACTTTGTTTTAGTATTGAACTTACCGATAGTCATCGTCGCACCACCCTCCAAGAGGTTGCCAAGTGATCCTCCTTGATATACTTCTTTGTCGAGATGAAGCACGAGGCTGTTGCGGTCGAACACGGCATTTTCGAAATCGTTGACAAATTCGATTGCATCGAAGTTGCAGGCATTAGTGCAGAGTTGACAGAACATGCAGTCGCCCAAATCGTACAGATAGTCGTCGAGTACCTTTTTCTTCTTTCCGGTATCGGGATCTTCCTGTATGTGCGAGGTTATCTTGATAGTGCCGTTTGGGCATGCCTTCTCACACAGTGTGCAAGCCGTGCATTTATATCGGTTGTCTTCGTTGCGTTTGAATGCCAAGCGTCCGCGATGGCGCTTAGCCACGTGGAGCGTCGTCTTGCGGTTCTCGGGGTATTGCTCCGTTGACTTATTGGTGAGGAGGTCCTTGAAATATTCTTTCCATGTCACCTTCATTCCCGTCAGGAGCGTCTTCAGTCCGTGTCCGAGTTCCTTGAAATATGATTGATTATTTCTCATATATTTCTGTCTCCTTATTTAATATACCATCCAAGGGCAACCACAACAGTCATTAGCGCAAGGTTGATTAGTGCCAGTGGCATGAGGATTTTCCATTCCAGTTTCAGTATATGGTCGATGCGCAGACGTGGAAATGTCCATTTAATCCACATCAGCAACCACACGAGAAAAAATGTCTTGCCCATAAACCACACGATGCCGGGGACATAGTTCATCACCTGGTCAAAGCCTTCTATGCCAATGTTGACCGGTGCCCATCCGCCGAGGAATACGGCGGCAGCAATACCGGCAATGATAAACAGGTTGAGGAACTCTGCCAGATAGAAGAATCCGAATCCCATTCCCGAATACTCAGTGTGGTGACCTGCAGTCAGCTCGCTCTCCGCCTCTGCCATGTCGAATGGACCACGGTTCGCCTCTGCATTACCGGCAATGAGGAACACAAGGAAGGCTATGACGGCAGGTATGTGGCCTTGGAAGATGAGCCAGTGCCATGGACCGGTCTGTGCTTCTACGATTCCCGACATTTGTGTCGTGCCGGTCAGCACTACGGCGGTGATCAGACAAAGACAGAGCGACATTTCGTAGGAAATCATCTGTACGGCACTGCGCATCGCTGAGACCACCGAATACTTGTTGTTGGAGCTCCATCCGGCCAGAAATATACCCACAACTCCTATCGACGAGATGGCCGTCAGCAGAAAAACACCCACATTGAAGTTGAGGATGGTGGCGCCATTGTTCCAAGGCAGAAACGAGAATGCTCCCATTGATCCTGCGATGACAAGCAGAGGCGCCACGACGTAGAGCAGTTTGTCAGCTCTGTCAACGGAGAATATCTCTTTGACAAGCATCTTCAAGACGTCGGCAAACACCTGCATCAGTCCCCAATAGCCAACACGCATCGGGCCGAGGCGGCACTGGAAGTAGGCACATACCTTTCGCTCCATAAGAATCAGTGCGATGGCAATCAGTGCATAACTAGCCAGGAGACATACACCCACCAACACGCATTCTATTAATGTCGCCCAAAAGGAGTTCAGTCCGATTGTGGACTGTAGCAGTTGGTCGAACCAGTTTGTTATTATTGAAAAGTCGAACATGATAATTTATCTGTTTCTGTTAACGGTCGATGTCGGGTATCACGAAGTCTATGGCTGCAACAGTAGCCACAAGGTCGGCAAGTTTCTGTCCGCGCAGCATGTGGTCGAGTGCTCCAACGAGCGAAAGTCCCATTGGGCGCATCTTCAGCCGGTATGGGCTCTTTTCTCCATGTGAGTCGAGATATACGCCAAACTCACCGCTTGCCCCCTCTACTGAGAAGTACCACTGTCCCTCAGGTACCTTTATGATGGATTTCTGTCTTACGTAGAAACTGCCTTCGGGGATATTGTCGATGAGTTGCCCGATGATGTGCAGACTTTGATACATCTCCTGAATGTGGCAGGTGTAGCGGTCCATCGAGTCGCAACCGGTCATGATGATCTGCTCCCATTCCACCTGGTCGTACATATCGTATGGATGGTTCTTGCGTACATCGTTTTTCCAGCCCGATGCACGTCCGGCCGGGCCTGTCACTGCATAGCTAATACAGTCGGTGAGGTTCATTGGTCCTACCTTCTCAAAGCGGTTGTGAGTTATGATGTTATCGCCAAACACGTCAACATACTCCTGGATTATGGGCCTCAAATACTTTATCAATGCCTTTACGTTAGTAACGAAATCGGGATCGATGTCGTCTTGCAGACCGCCAATACGATAGTAGTTTTGTATGAGCCGTCCGCCCGTCGTCTCCTCCATACAGTTGAGTACATGCTCACGGTCGCGCATGGAATAGAGGAAGGCGGTCAGTGCTCCCATGTCTTGTGCGCAGCATCCCACATACAGCAGGTGTGAGCTGAGACGTTGAAGCTCGTCCATGATGGTGCGGATATACTTGATGCGGTCGGTTAGTTCTATTCCCATACCTTCTTCAATGACTCCTACCAGTGCGTGGCGGTGCATCATTGCCGACAAATAATTCAGCCGGTCGGTCAGTGCGAGCGTTTGAGGATAGGTATAGCTTTCACACATCTTCTCGATGCCGCGGTGGATATATCCGAGGTGTGGATATATGCGTTTCACAGTCTCACCATCGAGCATGGTCTGCAAGCGTAGCACGCCGTGTGTTGACGGATGCTGCGGACCAATGTTGATCACATAGTCATCGGCGGTGAACAGCTTGTTCCTCTTCGAACAGAGATGGCCATTTTTGTCGATCCAATACTCCATTCCATAATCGGGCTTCTTGTCATCGGTGAGTGAATACTCATCGTTGAACATCCAGTCTTTACGGAAGGGATGACCTTTGAAGTCGTTGCGCAAGAAAAGTCTGCGCATGTCGGGATGTCCGAGGAAGAGTATGCCAAAGAAGTCATATACCTCGCGCTCGAGCATACCGGCGACAGCCCAGAGGGTTACAACGGTGGGGATGACTCTATTCCCATCCACCTCTTTAGCGCACACCTTTACGCTACAGCGTTCGTGGCTCTCAGTGTCCTCAAGGATATAGATGCAGCCGAGGCCTTCGTCCGTACCAAAGTCTTCGCCTACGATGGTGACAAGATAGTCAAAGTGCCGCTTGTCTCTCAAGTTCTGCATCTCTGAGGTGAACTTGTCGAAATCGAATACAATGTGATTCAGTTTCATGTGTCCTTCTCTTTGTTTATCTGTTCAACAAACTCCGGTGGTACGTCGGTCACAACGATTGGTTCGCGACGATGATCGCCCAGCCGTCGTGCAGTAAGCTCCTCGTTCGAAATGCCCAACTCACGCTCGGCTTTGTCCTGTTTGTGGTTTACGCAACCAAAGAACTTCTCAATTTTCACCTTGCGCTGCAACTGCATCATTCCATACATGATTGCCTCCGGACGTGGAGGACAGCCAGGGATAAACACATCCACCGGCAATATTTCATCGATTCCCTTCACTACATGGTAGCTTGACTTAAATGGTCCGCCACTGATGGCGCATCCGCCCACTGCCACCACGTATTTAGGTTCCGCCATTTCGTCGTAGAGACGTTTGAGTGCGGGTGCCATCTTGTGTGTGATAGTACCGGCGCACATGATTAGGTCCGCTTGCCGGGGAGAGTTACGCGTCACCTCAAAACCGAAGCGGGCGAAGTCGTAGCGCGAGCATCCGCATGCCATGAACTCGATGCCGCAGCAGGATGTGGCAAAGGTTAACGACCACAGTGAGTTGCTTCGTCCCCAGTTGATCAACCGGTCGAGCGATCCGGTCAACACGTTGACACCACCTTTGTGCAGTTCGTCGACGAGTCGCTCCAGAGTGCTGTTGTCTTTGAATTCCTCGTAAGGGATACTTTTGATTTTCGGTTTTATTTCCATTCGAGATCACCTTTCTTCCAGGCATAGGCCAGCCCGGACGCTAATACAATCAAGAAGAAACCTATACTCAGCAACGCTGTCGTGCCAAGTTCCTTAACTACCACTGCCCATGGATAGAGAAAAACGGTTTCCACGTCAAACATGAGGAAGAGTATGGCAAACAGATAGAAGCCTATGTTAACAGGCAACCAGGAAGAACCGTGTGTGGGAATGCCGCACTCATACGGCTCACCCTTCACTTTGTTGTAACTTCGCGGTCCAAGAATTTTTGCCATCACGTATGTTGCAACTACCAGTGTGATAGCCGTCAGCATAACGGTAATTAATAGTGTAAAGTTCATAAACATTATATTGCCAGAGAGAAACTATTATGCCATAAAATTAAAAATATCCCCAAATCCTCGATTGTATGATTCATCGGCACATTGGTAGAAAGCCTTCTCGCCGATGGCTGTCACCTGATAAGTGGTATCGCCAAACGTGACTGACGAAGGGATTGTGATCTCACCAGAATACTTATCATCGCCTGATGTAACTTCCACCTCGCTTTGGTTGATGATGTTGTAGTAAATGCCATCTACTTGAAAGTCGTGTGCGGCGGCAGTCAGTGAGCAAATGGTGCAAATCAATGAAAATAAACATTTAACCATTGTAATTTGTTGCTGTCTGTGTCAGCAGGCTCCTTGCTGACGGTTATGGATTTTGTTTTATACGGCATACGACGAGGTGTGAAGCCTGACTGTAGCCCCAGATTGACTCGTGAACAGTACCTTTTGCGGAACGTAGGCCGTCAATACGTGCAGTCACGTCTCTGCGATATGTCGTAGGTAATCACGAAAAGCGCGTGTTTGCGAGTTAAGACTGAATGATGAAATTTTCCAGATTCCAGTGTGTCTCAGACTCAGTGCAGATAGCACATCGCCCCGTGTTGGACCACAGCCACCAATGAAGTGAAGGTCCCATGATTTGGTAACAAAGGTACGACTAATTTTTTTAATGAGCGCAGAAAACAATAGAATTATTTTTTGTCCTTCCACTTTTTCTCGCCATCAGAGTATTCAGAATATTTAGAGTGCTCTGATTGACAAGTCCACAAAATTAGGATAATATCTTTATGACGATATTATAAAAACGAAGTATTGCTTTGTGTTCTGCTTAATTTGTATTATCTTTGCAACTTGCAAACATAATGCGACAAACAGTATTGATATGGTAAAAATAACAAAAGAGGCTGCCCTAAAATATCACGAATCGGGCAGACCGGGTAAGATTGAAGTAATTCCAACAAAAGCTCATAGTACACAAACCGATCTATCGCTGGCTTATTCGCCTGGCGTGGCGTTTCCTTGTCAAGAGATACAGAAGAATCCTAATGACGCTTACAAGTACACGGACAAGGGTAACCTTGTTGCTGTCATATCAAATGGAACAGCAGTCCTTGGATTGGGTGATATTGGTGCCATCAGTGGTAAACCTGTGATGGAAGGCAAGGGTTTGCTTTTCAAGATTTACGGAGGCATTGATGTGTTCGATATTGAAGTCAACGAGAAGGACCCTGAGAAATTCTGCGAAGCAGTAGAGAAGATTGCGCCAACATTCGGCGGTATCAACCTTGAGGACATCAAGGCTCCTGAATGCTTCTATATTGAAAACCGGCTTAAGAAGACGCTTGACATTCCGGTGATGCACGATGACCAGCACGGAACCGCCATCATTTCAGCCGCAGGACTGAAAAATGCTTTGGAGGTTGCCGGCAAGGATATTAGCAAGGTTAAAATTGTGGTGAACGGTGCAGGTGCCGCAGCCATCTCTTGTACTAAAATGTATATGGCCATTGGTGCAAAGAAAGAGAATATTGTGATGCTCGACTCTAAAGGAGTGATCACTTCTGACCGTGAGAACCTCACTGAGGAAAAGAAACTTTTCGCCACTGACCGCCGTGATGTGCACACACTTGCAGATGCCATCAAGGGTGCCGACGTGTTTGTCGGTCTGTCGAAAGGCAACGTGCTGAGTCAGGACATGGTGCGTTCGATGGCTGAACATCCTGTTGTCTTCGCTCTTGCCAACCCTGTGCCGGAGATATCTTACGAGGATGCGATGGCAAGTCGTCCCGATGTACTTATGTCGACCGGCCGTTCCGACTATCCGAACCAGATAAACAACGTCATAGGTTTTCCATACATCTTCCGTGGAGCTCTCGACGTGAATGCGTCAGCAATCAACGAGGAGATGAAGATGGCGGCAGTACACGCTATAGCAGATCTTGCCAAACAGCCTGTGCCTGACGTGGTGAACGAAGTCTATCATGTGAACGACCTCACCTTTGGTCCGAAGTATTTCATCCCGAAACCTGTCGACCCACGCCTCATTACCGAGGTCAGTGCGGCTGTTGCCCGTGCTGCTATGGAGAGTGGAGTGGCGCGTAAGCCTATTGAAGATTGGGACGCATACAAGAAGAAACTGCGCCAAATGCTTGGTCAGGAGTCGAAGTTGACACAGAAACTGTACGACACAGCCCGTAAGCATCCGCAGCGTATCGTGTTCGCTGAAGGTCTGCACCCAACGATGATAAAGGCGGCTGTTACTGCACGTGCTGAGGGTATATGTCATCCTATCTTGCTTGGTAACACAGAGATGATCATGAAGAAGGCGAAAGATATGGAATTGTCGCTCGAAGGAATAGAGATTGTCAATCTGCGTCATGACCGTGAAGCACCCCGACGTGAGCGTTATGCCCGTATTCTTGCCGAGAAACGCCAGCGTGAGGGCTATACTTTCCAAGAGGCAAACGACAAGATGTTTGAGCGTAACTATTTTGGTATGATGATGGTAGAGACGGGCGATGCAGATGCCTTTATCACCGGACTTTACACAAAATACAGCAATACCATAAAGGTCGCTAAAGAAGTGATTGGTATTCGTCCGCAATACAAGCATTTCGGTACGATGCACATACTTAATACGAAGAAGGGCACATATTATCTTGCCGACACTTTGATCAACCGTCATCCGGACGAGGAGGTGCTGATCGATATAGCCAAGCTCAGCTATCACACAGTGAAATTCTTCAACGATGATCCAGTGATGGCGATGATCAGTTACTCTAACTTCGGCAGCGATGAAGCCGGCTCACCGTTAGCCGTCCACCATGCTGTTGAGAGGCTGCAGAAGGACTATCCCGACATTCCTATAGATGGTGAGATGCAAATGAATTTCGCGCTCGACCGTGAGTTGCGTGATGAGAAGTATCCTTTTACACGTCTGAAGGGAAAGGATGTCAACACTCTTGTCATGCCGAACCTGTCTGCCGCAAACAGTAGCTACAAACTGTTGCAAGCACTTGCATCGGATATTGAGGTAATAGGCCCGATCCAGATGGGACTTAACAAGCCGATACATTTCACCGACTTCGAGGCGTCGGTTCATGATATTGTGAACGTCACAGCTGTGGCAGCCATCGATGCCTATGTTGAGAAGGTGAAGGGCCGGATTCAAGAGAGTATAAAATAAAAAAGTGATGAAAAGCGAATTGCGCATGGATAGCCATCAGAGTACTCAGAATAATATGATTGATAAACAAACTAAAATCAACGACCTGAAGGAGGTTGTCAAAAATTGGATTGTCGGCATTGACAAAACAGAGAAGCTGCCTTCCAACATTGTGGCTTTGTGTTTCAATATTTACGAAGATTACGGCTTGGAAATGATAGGTTCTACCTAGTTTGATGAAGAGGATGAGGATTGGGCGTGTGATGATGCTGAAAGCTTTGTACCAGCCCAGAGAAGTTGTCCTGGCTTTCAACTCTCAGAAAGTATGTATTGGGAAGAGGTGTTGGATATAGTTGTGGCGATTCTCAAAGACTTAACTAAGGAACTCGCGGGCTTAAGCCTCTTTAAAGTGGAGCATATTGCAACGGGGTTTGTAGATGGTAATCTGATTATCATTAAATAATATGTATGCAAACAATATGAGGGTGTCCTGTTATGGCACCCTCATTGTTGTTGAGCGACAGCCCCTGTGGCTGAATAATGTCTTGTATGTCAGCAAGGTCTGGTCTTTGGTAATTTGAATACGTCTTGAACTTCTTTCATAGCGTCGTCTGACATTCCGTCGGGCTCAAATCCCATACATTTTGCCTTTATGTATATTGTTGCGGCTTTGTTGAGAACATCAACCTGGTCGAAGGCGTCCATGATGTCCTGACCTACGGCACACACACCATGTTTCTCCCATAATACAACATCGTATTTCTTTATCTGCTGGAGAGTGGCATCCGCCAGCTCGATGCTCGATGGGAGTGCGTAAGGTACTACACCAATGCCAAGAGGGGCAAATGCGAGAGTCTCCGGAATCATGCTCCATAGGATGTGTGTCAGCCGGTCGGAGTTGAGGTATTTGTCGTTGTGTGACATGGCTACCAGTTCTATTGGGTGAGTATGTAGTGTTGCTTTGTATTTACTGCCTGTTTCCAAAAGATAGTTTTGCATAGACAAGTGCGATGGTAGTTCGCTTGTAGGCAGTACGGGCTCGTCGGCTATTATCTCGTATGTGTCGCAACCTTCACCTATGCGTATGACACTGCCGTTTTGCATAGGGTGTCGGGCCAGGTCTCTCATGCGCTTGCCTGTCCCTTTTGCGTAGAAGTACGTTCCTTTCAGATGTGGCAGCACTTTGCCAATTTGCCTTGCTGGTGCAATGGCAGGTAGATTCCGAATCTCATCGTCAACAAGTTCGGTGATGTTTACGGTGATGTTGCCTCCGTTACGTTCCGCCCAGCCTTTTTCCCACAGATAGCCGGCTACCTCGGCAACCTGGTCGATTACAGCCTTCAGTTTAGGTCGATTATCTAATATACTTTTCATTAGTTTTTTGGTTTACGATTACACCTTATTATATATATACACAGTCAGGGTTCAATATTTGTCGCCATAGCGTTCCTTCGTGATTTGATCGAGCGATTTGCCGCGCGTATTCGGGCAACCGATCACTCCAACCACAAGCGAGATGACAAGTAGTGCTATCATGCAGTAGGCTGCGATTGTGAAACCCTCGCCGTTTTCGCCATAAATGAGAGTGAATATAAGCCCCCATGCGGCGGATAGTCCACGGACAATGAAGAACATGAATCCTTGTGCTCCTGCACGGAATTTGGCAGGAAAGAGCTCCGTGCCCCACAATGCGTAGAAAATCTGTACCGACACACCGCCTTCAATGCCCCAAAGAATAGCGAATGCCCATAATCCGGCTTGTCCGTTAACTCCTATTCCGACTACTATAAGCCATGCGCTGATTGCGGCAAGAAGTCCGAATATATATAGAATCCGGTGACTCATGTGGTCAATCAGTTTAGAGACTACGAATGTGGTAGCCACAATGATAGCCCACTGTATGCAGTTCATCCAGTTTGCTTCCTCATTGCTGACACCTCCCGCAGTTTCGTAGATATGAGGTTGAAAGAATCCCATGACTGATGCAACGAGGTTCCATGTAAGATATATGGTTGTAAGGAAACAGGCTGTTTTAACTGCTGTATGATTTGAGAATAAGACTCTAAACGCATGTAAGAGCCCTGTATCCTCACCTTTGGCTTTTGCTTGTCTGCGGCTTACTTCCCATTCCTTGCTTTCCTCGAGCTTGCGCTGCATGTTCCATGCTATAAATGCCACAATGAAGAGAGAGAAGAAAACTACACGTGATGAGAATACATTGAGTGCCTCTGTGGAAATGTTTGGTCCGCCAATGAAGTGCGCAAGTGCTTCCACCCAACTGAACAAATAACCGCCGGGAGCGAAGAACATGCCGAGCAAAAGTATAATCATCGGACCTATGCCCCATGACATTTGTGATATGCATATGTTTCGACCGCGGTTGTTCACTTCCGAGCTTTCAGAGATATAGGTCCACGATGCAGGAACGCCGATACCTACTGATATGCCGGTTATGAGAAAACCGGCAAGCAGCATGGGGAAGTTGACCGAGCACATGACGATCACTACGCCTGTCATGTACAGGATGAGATTGTATGTGTAGATGAACTTCCTTCCGTATTTATCTGCGAGGAATCCTCCGATGATGGCACCGAGAGCTGCGCCAAGGCAGTTGGCACTGATGAAATTGAGCCAACCAAGGTGCACCTCGGTGAGTCCAAGGTATTTCTGCCACAGTGTCAGTCCGCTTGCACCGGCAACAATGGCACCGGCGTCCAGATAATTAGTAAGAGACACTGCAATAGTGCTCTTAAGACTTCCGTGATTATCAGCCATGATAGTTCTTATTTGTCAGTTATCCTCTCTTGCTTGTCACCTCAGCCTCGTATTTCTCGATTTCCGGTATGAAGTCGGTTCCTACCGGAACATTATTGCGTAGGCAGAATTCGTCGTATATGGCGTTCCATGGCAGAGCCTTGCACTCCTCTAACGTTGCAAGTACTTGGAACGATTTGCCTTCGAGTTCATATTTGCGGATTGTGTCAGTCGGTTCAAGCAGAGCCCTGATCATACACTTCTGTGCAGCGCGGCTGCCGATTACATATGCGCCGATGCGGTTCATGGCTCCGTCGAAATAGTCAAGGCCGTAGTGCACACGGTCAAGAGCGTTTGCCCGTACGATCTCAGAGAACAGGTCAAGCGTGTTGTCGTCCATAATGGTCACATGGTCGGAATCCCAACGGACAGGGCGGCTTACGTGGAGCATAAGTTCCGGTATGAATTGCAGGACGGCACTGACTTTGTCTGCCGGACTCTCCGTAGGGTGATAGTGGCCTGTATCGATGGTAAGAATCTTGCCGTTTTGGGCTGCGTAGGCAGTGTAAAAGTCGTGTGAGCCGACAGTGAAACTTTCCAAACCTATGCCGAACACCTTACCTTCAATACAGTCCTTCATCATTGGCAAATGGTCGTGGAATATTTGGTCGAGCGAGTCTTTGAGCAGTGCGCGGTACATGTAGTGGTTGACCGACAAATCTTTGCATCCGTCGTGTACCCACACATTCATCATACAAGGGTTGCCTTGAGCCTCACCCATAGCGTTGGCTATGATACGGCAACGTTTTGTATGCTCAATCCAAAAATCACGGATACCTTTGTCTGGATTGGCAAGGCTGAGTGAACCGCTCTTGGGGTGGGAGAAACTTGTTGAGTTGAAGTCGAGCTTTGTGTTGTTCTCTTTTCCCCAGTCAATCCATGACTGAAAATGCTTCGGCTCACATTGGTTGCGGTCGACATGCTTGCCGCCAAAGTCTCCATATATTTCATGAAGGTTCAGACGGTGGGTGCCCGGTATGAGACTCTTTGCCTTCAGAATGTCCGCTCTGACCTCATCGATGTTGCGGGCCTTCCCTGGATAGTTCCCTGTGCTTTGTATACCACCGGTAAGGCTGCCTGCCGACTCAAATCCTGACACGTCATCAGCCTGCCAGCAATGCATGCTGAGATGGAAATCCTGCATCTGTCCCAATACTTTCTCCGTATCGACACCAATTGCGCTGTAAATTTCTTTGGCGATTTCATACGAACGCCTTACGTTTTCTTCTTTCATAGATCGTTATTATTACATTGTTAATATTATACTTCTGCAAAGCGCATTACACACACAGCCTGCAAAACCGCTTGTATGCCTCGTCCCATTTTGCCTTGTCGTGGGGAGTATATGTTTTCATCTCCACCGACCCTGCCACAATCTTCCGCATTTCGGTCCTGTCAGCCATCAATCCTGCAGCTTTTGCCTGAACCATGATGTTTCCAATTGCAGTCGCCTCTACAGGTCCTGTCAGTACAGGCATACCGATTGAGTCGGCGGTCATTTGCATAAGGTATGTGTTGAGCGTACCTCCGCCGATCACGTGCAAACGTTCTATTGGGAAGGGTGCAATATCTTGTAGATAGCCCATCACTTGCCGGTAGCGCAGTGCAAGACTTTCGAATATCAGACGTGCTATTTCCTTGTATGTCTGTGGCACGTATTGTCCTGTCTCCTTGCAATAGTCTTGTATGGCACGAACCATAGAGTCGGGGTTTGCGAATCGTGGGTCGTCTGGGTTAATGAACGATTTGAACTCCTCAGCCTCCATTGCATCGCAGTTGATTTGGTTGACTGATTCCGGTACATCAGTCCATTCTTTTCTGCACCTTTCAAGAAGCCACATTCCGCAAATATTTTTCAGAAAGCGGGTTGTGCCTTCTATGCCACCTTCGTTGGTGAAGTTGTATTCCAGACTTTGTTTGTTGATAATCGGTTCGCTGACCTCGATGCCGAGAAGCGACCATGTTCCGCAGCTGAGGTATGCGAATCTCTCGCTGTTTGCCGGAATGGCAATCACGGCACTTGCCGTGTCGTGACCGGCTACCGAAACCACATTCACTCCGTCGGTCAGTCCTGTCTGCTGCCTGATATCCGGTGTCAAGTTCCCCACAATCGCCGGTGCCTGTGTAAACTTCCCTAATATATCCTGCTTCAGTCCGACGGCTTCAAGCAGCTGGGTGGCAACAGCCTGCCGGCGCGGGTCGAGCAGCTGACCGGTACTCAGAACAGTGGATTCACAGACAAACTCTCCTGTCAGCATATATACCAATGCATCGGGTATGAACAGCACCTTCATTGCGTTTTTCAGCGCAGAGTCGCCAATCCGTTTCTGTTCAGCTAATTGGAAGAGAGAATTGAAATTCATGAACTGAACTCCCGTCAGTGCGTATACCTTCTCTTTCGGTATGAGTTGGAAGTAGCGTTCCATTGCTCCTTCCGTATAAGGGTCACGGTAGCATATAGGGTTACGTAGAACTATGCCGTCATCACCTATACACACAAAGTCACATCCCCAAGAGTCGATGCCTATGGAAGTCAGATGAATGTGTTCGTCCGCGCATACCGTCAGCCCTTTGATAATCTCATCGTAAAGAGCGAAGATATCCCAATAGAAATGTTTCCCAACATGTATGATCCTGTTGGGAAAACGTGTAAGTTCGCGTGTGGTCAGCCGTCCGTCATTTATTGTACCGAGTATGGTGCGTCCGCTTGTTGCTCCTAAATCAACTGCAAAAAAATGCATAACAGTAAGTATTTGTTATTGTTAGTTTACTAATTTTGCCGTAAAGATAGGAAATAAAATCGAAACGGGCAATCATTTATATATAAAAAGGTGAAGTTAAATCATTAAAAGAGTAAAAGATGTGTAGGATCTCCCTTCTTTCCGAATACCGTTCGCTTCGCAGATAGTAGGCGGCCCCTCTCCGTCATACCGGTGAACACAGTGAGGAGAGGCTACGACAGACGATAATTAAATTAGATATTTGTAATAAAACAGTAAGTAGTTATGACTGATAACAGTAATGTGTTATTTCCTTTTGAGGAAATCAGAACCATGCTCCACGGCATGAAAAATGTAATAGATGATTTGCAAACAAAACAGACGGAATGTGTGGCAGACGCAGTCGGGAAGGTCGCGACCGGAACCGGACTCTCGCCGGAGCGCGAGACTGTAGGGCTGTGTGTGCATGAGTCGGAACAAAAGACATTCTTCCAATTCATGAAGGATGCCATAACCCAACAGAGACAATTGGGCAGGATTCGTACCTCAGAGACCTATACATCCGCATTGAACAGTTTCAGACGTTTCTGGCTAAGCAGGAGGGCAGATGAAAATGTAGCAGTCTTGAATGACATTTTTCTTGATGATGTGGATTCAGATATAATGATGGCATACGAGGCTTACCTAAAATCGAACGGTGTCAGTCCAAACAGTTCATCATTTTATATGCGCAACCTGCGGGCAGTATACAACCGTGCTGTAGAAAGTCGGCTCACCGCACAGCAGTACCCTTTCAAGCATGTTTATACAGGAGTAGGGAAAACCGTTAAACGAGCCGTGTCGTTGCAGACCATCCGGCAGATTAAGTCAATAGATCTTTCGATGCATCCGCTACAGAGTTTTGCCCGCGACATGTTCCTGTTTTCGTTCTATACCCGTGGAATGTCGTTCATTGATATGGCATACCTGCGAAAAAGTGACTTGAACGGTGGTATTCTTTCCTATCGCCGGCGCAAGACCGGACAGCGTCTGCTCGTCAGGTGGGAGGCGTGTATGCAGGACATCGTTGACAAGTATGTTGGGCGCACTCAGTCTGATTATCTGCTACCCATAATCGACCAAAATAAAAGCCGTGACAGACGGAAACAATATATTTATATGAGGCATAAGGTGAACCATAACTTAAAGGCGATAGGTGTCCGTCTGCATTTGTCTCTTCCACTCACCATGTATGTAGCGCGTCACTCATGGGCAAGTATAGCACAGAGTAAACGGATCCCTGTATCGGTCATCCAGGAGAGTATGGGGCACGATTCAGAGCGGACCACACGTATATATCTTGCCTCGCTCGATAATATGGCGGTAGACCAAGCCAATCGTTTGATTCTTGCCTCGCTTGGTAAGTAAGTGTGCAAGCCGAACGCAGAGCCAAACCCCATCGTCGTCCCGTTTCCGTCCTCCGAGAATGAACTGCATCTCAAAATTGGACGGAAACGGAACGACGGGAGCTTTCGAGTGTCGTGAAACCCTGTACCGAGTCTCTGAAAAAAATTGGTTCTTCCGCTTTTCTCGTTGGTCGGACACGATATTTACAAGAC
>CAYVNW010000008.1:0-69693 GCA_964452915.1 uncultured Bacteroidaceae bacterium
GAGATCGGCAAGGAGCGCATCCGCCGTGCAGGCATGAAGATAAAGGAGGAACATCCAGACGCTAAAGACCTTGATATTGGTTTCCGTGTACTGAAACTCGACTCGTCGAATATGGAGGATGTGTATTACACTCCGGAACAATTCACCCAGCATACGTTGTTCGAAGACAACATAAAACCCGACCGTACCGACGAGGACCTGCTGTTCCAGATGATGACAGAACTTGGTGTCAGTCTGTCCGCCAAGATAGAGCGGACAGAGATCGCCGGCAAACGGGTGTGGAACGTGGACGACGGCTACCTGCTGGCTTGTTTCGATGAGGACGTGAACGAAACTACAATAACCGAAATAGCACGTAAACGGCCATACTACTTCGTGATGCGTGACAAGAGCCTTCGTAGCGACCAGGTGGCAGACAACTTTGAACAGATATTCGAGCACTACAGCAAAGACACTATCCGCAAAATATTATAACAGAAGAAGCAAATGAAATTCAAGTTCAAGATACAACAATATCAAACTGAGGCTGTGGAACAGACCATCGGCGTGTTTGCCGGACAGCCATCGAAGGCAAACTCCCTGTACCGGCGTGACTTGGGCGACCGCAACGGAGAACTCACCTACGAGGAGGAATACGCCGGATGGCGCAACAGCAGCGTTGAGCTGACGTACGAGGAATTGCTCGACAACATACATAGAATGCAGACCGAGGGCAACATTCCACTCAGCAAGTCGCTGAGCAAACCAGAAGGACTTGGCGCCTGCTCTCTCGACATAGAGATGGAGACGGGCACGGGTAAGACCTACGTCTACATCAAGACCATGTTCGAGATGAACAAACGGTACGGGTGGTCTAAATTCATTGTCGTGGTTCCAAGCATTGCCATACGTGAGGGTGTAAACAAGAGCTTCTCTATGCTTGAGGATCATTTCATGGAGCAGTATGGCAAGAAGGCGCGGTATTTTATTTACAAAGGTAGCAGTAACCTTACAGAGATCGACACCTTCAGTAGCGATGCGAATATCAACGTGATGATTATCAACATGCAAGCCTTCAACACTTCATTCCAGGAAGGAACAAGACAGGCGGACGGGAACATAAGGTATAGCAATAAGGAGAACCGTATAATCTATTCGGAGCGTGACGACTTCCAGAGCCGCCGCCCTATCAACGTGATTTCCGCCAACCGCCCTATCATCATAATGGACGAGCCGCAAAAGATGGGTGGTGAGGCTACACAGAACGCCCTGCGCAATTTCAAACCACTGTTTGTTCTGAACTATTCAGCCACGCACAAGAATCAGCACAACTGTATTTATGCACTCGACGCTTACGATGCTTACCGACAGCGGTTGGTGAAGAAAATACAGGTGAAAGGCATCACACTGCAAAATCTTATGGGGTCGCAAGCTTATATCTACTTCGATAGCATTGTACTGTCAAAGAATCATGCACCTGAGGTGAAACTGGAAATAGAGGTAAGCGGGCAAAACAGTACCAGACGGCAAATATGCACATTCGATAAAGATGACTCTCTCTACGACAGGTCGCACCTGCCGGCATACAAGGAATTCGTCATAACTGATATTGACCCATTCACCAACACCGTCTATTTTCGTAACGGTGACCAGATAAGGGCCGGCGAGGTAATGGGCGACGTGAGCGAAAAGACATTGCAACGTGTTCAGATTCGTGAGACCATAAAAAGCCATTTCGAAAAAGAACGCACCTTGTTCCGTTACGGAATAAAGACATTGTCTTTGTTCTTTATCGATGAGGTGGCTAACTACAAAAGCTATGACGAACAGGGAGAGGAGGTACATGGTCCGCTATGGCAGATGTTCGAACAAGAATACAACTACTACCTGAACGAGAATCTCTCGCTTTTCGAAGACGATTATCAGCAGTATCTGCGGCGGTTCAACGCACGGCAAGTGCATATGGGGTATTTTTCAATCGACAAGAAGGGACACGATACAAATAGTGTAGTGAAACGAGGAGAAACATTCTCATCGGATGTGTCGGCATATGAACTCATCTTAAAGAAAAAAGAGCAACTGCTGAGTTTCGACGAACCGACACGGTTCATATTTTCGCACTCGGCACTGCGTGAGGGCTGGGACAATCCAAACGTGTTCCAAATATGTACACTGCGTCATGCCAACAGCACTATAGCCAAACGGCAGGAGGTGGGACGAGGGTTGCGCCTGTGCGTTGACCAGCAGGGCAACCGTATGGATGCCGAAAGACTGGGCGACGCTGTTCACGACATCAACAAACTGACAGTTATTGCCAACGAGAGTTACTCCACCTTTGTTGAAGGCCTGCAGAAAGATACCCGCGAAGCACTGCGTGAGCGTCCGAAACAGGCTACCATGGAATATTTCAAGGGCAAGGTCTTCCTTGTGGGTGATGAAAAGCATGTCGTCAGTGAATCGGAAGCCGGACGTATCATGACATATTTGGAAGACAACAATTATATTGATGATAAAGGGAATATCATGCAGAGTTATCATACGGACTTGGAGCGAGGTACTCTCATTCCAATGAACGACATAAAACTGAAACCTATCAGCGTGCAAGTACACCAGTTGATACAAGGCATATTTGATCCTTCTGCATTGAATGATATGACTGAGGATGCAAACGGAGGGGCTGAAGTGTTTAATGACAGATTGAACGATAATGCCAAAAAGGATGAGTTCAAACGTTTGTGGGCGGAAATCAATCATCAATATGTGTACACTGTGAATTATGACAGCGAGGAATTGATAAGCAAGTCAATCAATGCAATCAACATGAACTTGTCGGTTACGCAAATGAAATATGTGGTCACTACAGGTGAACAGGGTGAGGGTCTGGAGTTCGATGGCAAACAATCCACTCATAGGAATACGATGCGTGAGGTATCTACTTCTACCGTGCCGTACGACCTTGTTGGTGACATTGCACGTGGAGCTACTCTCACAAGACATACAGCGGTATGCATACTGCGAGGCATCTTACCTGCCCGTCTGTTGCTGTTCAAAAATAACCCTGAAGAGTTCATACGCAATGTCATAAGGCTTATTAAGGAACAGAAAGCTACAATGATTGTTGAGCATATCCGCTACAACCGAACGGAGCAAACGTACGACACTGACATCTTTACTCAGCAAAAAAGCCGCCAGACTGTTGACAAGGCGTATTCAGCCAAGAAACATATTCTTGACTATGTGTTTACCGACAGCAGCAACGAAAAGAAGTTTGCTGAGGATATGGACATGGCAGACGAAGTGTGCGTATATGCTAAACTGCCACGTTCGTTTCAAATACCGACACCTGTGGGCGACTATGCACCCGACTGGGCTATAGCCTTCCACGATGATATGGGGATTAAACACATATTCTTCATTGCGGAAACCAAAGGCAGTATGGACTCCATGCAACTGAGAGGAATTGAAAAGGCAAAGATTGAATGTGCAAAGAAGCTATTCAACGACATGTCGACCAGCAAAGTCCGCTACCACGAAGTCAGCGGCTACGATGAGCTGTTGGAGGTCATACGGAACATGGAGTGACAATTACTCCACAATAATCACGCCCAACACCGTCATACCGGCGAACGAAGCGAGGAATGTATCCTCAGTACACTTGGCGAACTATATCCCAAAAAGCTGGACGTGTGGAACACTTTTACAACTATGCAAATTCAAGAATTGTGCTTGCATCAATGCCAAGAACTGTATGGAGACGCTTGGCAACTGTCATTGTGATTTTCCGCTTGCCATTCATAATCTGACTGAAAACAGACTCATTCACACCTAATGCGTTTGCAATGTCTTTCTGTCGCATGTTATGGGCATAGCCATAATCCTCAATGCTTTGTACAAGGGGGTTTTTAACCCGAAGCGTCTGAAGTCCGAGATAATCATTTTCATAGTCAGCCATTTTACGGCTGAGTTCTGCAATATTACGAGTATATTCATTATCCATGCCTGGTTCCAATAGGCCCTTTTGGGTAGCCTCATTTATCAGTGCATCTACTTGATTTTTTACACTGTCATATTCCATTTGCGTCATTATCTTCTGTATCATAGTTCCTCTTTTATATTGTTGTACAATCTATTTTGTCATATTCTACATGCGTACCGACAAACCGTATATTCATTACTCCTCCGACAAAAACAACTACCGTCACGATTCTGAACTTGTTGCCACCGATATTGAATACATATCTGCCATTCTTTACGTAATCTGCAGATGGGAACTGCCTCTTAAGTTCTGCATGAGATTTCCATTCTGCTTCTGCAACCAACGCAAGCCATTTGTTTAAAGGCTTCAACGCTTGTACATGGCTTTGTATAAAGTCATCGAGTAAAATCTTATTCGCTATAATCATTCATTTCATATTATTCATTTGCAAAGATAAGTCTTTATGTTTGTATTTGCAAATAAATTTGCAGAAATGCAAAGTCTGAATAGATAATTAAAGCTTATTATATTGTAAAAGTAAATCAATAACTATTACAATCTCTTCTGATATTTCAAACAGAGAAGATACACGTGGGGTTGACAAAGAGGTAGTAGATATGCAGGCAGAGATACTCCTGTGTCTCTGCCGCCCTACTACCACAAACGGGCACGCATCTCCTTGATTTGGTCGGACGCGATATAGTCGTCGTAGGTCATAAGTTTGTCGATCGTTCCTTTCGGACCGAGTTCGATGATGCGGTTTGCCACGGTGTTGATGAACTCGTGGTCGTGGCTCGCAAAGAGTATGTTGCCTTTGAATGTCTTCAGGTTGTTGTTGAATGCCTGGATGGACTCGAGGTCGAGGTGGTTGGTCGGTGTGTCGAGAATGAGGCAGTTGGCATTCTTAAGTTGCATGCGGGCTATCATGCAACGCATCTTCTCGCCTCCGGAAAGTACGTTCACCTTCTTCAAAACTTCTTCTCCTGAGAACAACATACGTCCGAGATAACCTTTGAAGAAAACATCGTTGCCCTCACCGAACTGGCTGAGCCATTCCACCAGGTTCTTGTCGGACTTGAAAAACTCTGTATTGTCGAGCGGCAGATATGCCGTGGTTATTGTCACTCCCCACTTGTAGGTGCCAGCCTGAGCGGGGCGGTTGCCGTTGATGATCTCAAACAGAGCAGTCATCGCTCTTGGATTGTGGCTGAGAAATACAATCTTCTGCCCTTTCTCCACATTGAATGATAAGTTGTCGAACAAAAGCGTACCATCATCGTCAACAGCCTTGAGTCCGCTGACTTCCAGAATTTGATTGCCCGGCTCACGATCCATTTGGAATATGATGCCAGGGTACTTACGTGTAGACGGTTGTATCTCTTCCACGTTCAGTTTCTCCAGCATCTTCTTGCGGCTCGTGGTCTGCTTGCTCTTTGCAGCGTTAGCCGAGAAACGGCGGATAAATTCTTCCAATTCCTTACGTTTCTCTTCTGCCTTGGCTTTCTGGTTCTGAGCCTGACGCAAGGCAAGTTGCGAGCTCTCATACCAGAACGAATAGTTGCCGGCAAACATGTTTATCTTTCCGTAGTCAATATCAACGGTGTGTGTTGACACAGCGTCAAGGAAGTGACGGTCGTGGCTGACTACAAGCACTGTGTGCTCAAAGTTAGCCAAATAGTCCTCAAGCCATTCCACGGTGTCGAGGTCGAGGTCGTTGGTCGGCTCGTCGAGCAACAAGTTGTCTGGATTACCATAAAGAGCCTGCGCCAACATGACCCTCACCTTTTCCTTTCCCGACAGTTCCGACATCTGCCGGTAGTGTAAGTCCTCCTTGATGCCAAGTCCGCTCAGCAGTATGGCCGCATCGCTCTCCGCATTCCATCCGTCGAGTTCGGCAAATTTCTCTTCCAATTCGGCAGCCTTAATGCCGTCCTCCTCTGTGAAGTTCTCCTTGGCATAGATAGCCTCCTTCTGCTTCATGATGTCCCACAACACCGAGTGTCCCATCATGACCGTATCCATTACGGTGTAGGCATCGAACTTATTGTGGTCTTGGCTTAGCACTGAGAGACGCTCGCCCGGGCCGAGTGTGATTTGGCCTGTGGTAGGCTCCAACTCGCCCGTTATCGCTTTGAGCAATGTGGACTTGCCTGCGCCGTTTGCTCCGATGACTCCATAAATATTGCCGTTAGTGAACTTGAGGTTTACATCCTTGTAGAGGATTCTCTTTCCGAACTGAATTGATAGATTCGATACTGTTATCATTATACTTACTGAACTTGCCTGTTTAATATTATTAGTGAAAACGGATGCAAAGTTACGAAATATTTGGCACTTGGGACTTAAGATTCGAAAATAAATCACTACTTTTACATAATATATATAGGCGGCAATCTCAACACAAACAGTGCAAGTCAGACGGGCAGAGCCAAACCCCAGCTTGGGCTATGCCGTGACGCAGCCCGTTTACGGGTGAAACCATTAAAAATAAATGGATTTATTTTGTACTGTGTTCGATTTGCACTATATTTGCAAAAAGAAAAAGATGAAAGAAACAATAGCATTTCTCAAGGATTTGAGTAATCATAACGACCGTGAGTGGTTTAATGCTAATAAGGATAGATACTTAAAGGCGCAGGCTGAGTTCAACGATGTGGTGGAACAGGTGATATTTGGTGTTTCACAGTTCGACCCGACTGTGGCGGGACTGACGGCAAAGGACTGTACGTACCGCATATACCGCGACTTGCGGTTCACAAAAGATAAATCGCCCTACAAGACACACCTTGGGGCATACATCTGCCGCGGAGGTAAGAAGTCGGGCTACTCAGGCTATTATTTCCACGTAGGAGTCGGGGGTAAGGGCTATCCCAATGCTCACATGATTGCTGTTGGCGACTATTGTGCTGATCCGAAAGTACTGAAAATCCTGCGTGAGGATATATGTTACGGCGGAGGAGACTTCGACGACATCATAAAACATAAAGTGTCGCCTTTGTTTCACCTGGATGAAGATAACGCAACGAAGCGGGTTCCGGCCGGATTTCCGGCAGACTCTCCGTATGCAGAATACTTGAAACTAAAGTACTTCTGTTTGTTTTATGAACCGGACAACAAATTCATGACATCGAAAGAACTGCCGCAGAACATCGCAGAGCTCTGCCGGACCACCTACCCGTTCCTGCAATACATCAACCGTGCAATAGATTATTTAAAAGAAAGTAAATAACGGAATAACAACTTATTTTATGCGAACAAATATCACTACCCTATTTACCTCACTGATGGCTATTATGCTGCTTTCGTGCACAGGCACGGCTCCACAACCGATCGAGGCGGACGAAAGTTCCGACACTGAGACCTTTGCCATCACGACATCGGACAAAAGTAACATGCAATTTGCAAATAAGGAGGTGAGCGAGATAGGACTTGTATTCAAAGACAAGCAACTGATGATTCACTTCACCCTTGTGGCACAAACCGGCGAGGGCAACAAATACGATACTACTATCCGTACGTGGGAGACAGAAAAAGACGGCAGTATAAAAAGTCGGGCTATAGCAAAAGGAACGGAAATGACAGACAGCACGACGCACAAGAGCAAATTCGTATTCAAAGAATTGCCGAAAGCATTATTGCTGGCCGACTTCTACCGCCTGCAGCCGAGCGCAGCTCCTCAGTTCAGCTATGTGTCGGACAAAAACCGTCATGATCATAAGTATCTATACATGATACGCACAAATGACTTCACTAACATCCTTAAGCATACTCTCAAATCAGAACGCTACAAAACTCTGCGTGAGTTTATTGATGGGTACGTACGAAAGGTTGACAACTGACAGAACATTCTACATTAATAAAAAAGGAGGCTAAAAACAGCCTCCTTTTATTTATCTGACAGTTTCTGTCACTTGTTTTTCCAAAGTCCGTGCAAGTTACAATATTCACGGGCATAAACATCAGTAGCATCAGTCTTAAACTCTGCCACAGGTTTTTCTGCCGGATTAAGGTACTGGCGATAGACTTTGTCGGGTGTAACAAGTTCGATCCATTGGATGTAGTGGTTGTCGAGCATAGGATGCTCCACTTCTCCAACCTCCACACGGTAACCACCGTCAATCTTAGTGACAACGGGCACGTGCTTCTCTTTGGCACCATCAGTATCATTCTCTTTCATCAGTTGCATTGGCTGACCACAGCATGAAAGAGTGCCGCCTGCCGCTCCGACAACCTCGACGATGTTGCCACAAACCTTGCATTTATAAATCTCGTTTGTCTTTGTCATAATCAGATTTTTTCTTTGTGTATATGGAAAGGATAAATATCTGCGACTTCTACTCAGAGAGAAGCGTGCGACGGACCATATCCTCAACCAGAGGCTTAGGCTGTGCCCCTACCATACGGGTGATGGTACCATCCTTCCGTATAAAGAAAAGCGTAGGCACAGACTGTATGCCACATGTTGCGGCAAAACCCTGGTTACGGTCAATGTCAACCTTCACTACGCTCAACTTGTCCTTGTATTCGCGTGCAATTTCCTCAACTATCGGCGAGAGATACTTACACGGACCACACCACGTGGCATAGAAGTCCATAATGACGGGTTTATCACCGGTGAAAGTCCAACCCTTCAAGTTGCGAGTCAGGTCTTTTATGTTTTCCATATCAACTAATGTTTAATAATTATCGCCTCCCGCATAAGGGAGTAACGTATCAGAAGTTGTCGACATGCACCTCGAAGTAAGCCTGAGGATGAGCACATACAGGACAAACTTCAGGAGCCTTCTCCCCTACTACAATGTGTCCGCAGTTGCGGCATTCCCATACTTTTACCTCACTTTTGGCGAAGACTTCCTGCATCTCAACGTTCTTAAGCAACGCACGGTAGCGTTCCTCGTGACGTTTCTCAATGGCAGCGACAAGACGGAACTTTCTTGCCAACGCTTTGAAGCCCTCTTCCTCAGCTGTCTTTGCGAAACCTTCATACATGTCGGTCCACTCGTAGTTCTCACCATCAGCCGCAGCCGCAAGATTCTGGGCAGTGTCGCCAATGCCGTTGAGTTCCTTGAACCACATCTTGGCATGTTCCTTCTCGTTATCAGCAGTCTTTAAGAATATTTCTGCGATTTGCTCAAATCCTTCCTTCTTTGCCTTTGAAGCAAAGTAAGTGTACTTGTTGCGTGCCTGGCTCTCTCCTGCAAAAGCAGCCTCAAGATTTTTTTCGGTCTGTGTACCTGAATACTTTGTTTTTGCCATAATAATATATCTTTAAGAGTTAATACTTCATTTATTATATTTCATCCGTTATATAAAAGGGCTTTCTTTCCTTTAGTGCTGCAAAGATATAAAACAAAAATTGAATTGGCAATGTAATAAGCACTAAAAGATTTAAAAAAATCACTTATCACGCAGGAGTCCCATGACTATTCTCTCTTTTTTTCATCAAACGCACAAAAAAAACAAGTATCATTCTCTCTTGTATTCGTTTTACACTATCTTTGCAACCGGATAGCATTCATTGCAGGACACCACCCACACGTGCACGTTCCCTTTTTTATAACCTATATAAAATAAGGTGTAATGGATCCGCAATGTGACGCAAGGCGTTATTTCCTGTAATAGAAGCAAAATTGCAGTTTAAAAGATTATGGACATCAGCATTCGAACAGCACGCCCCGACGATGCAAAGGCTATACTTGGGATTTACGCACCTTACATAGAGACAACCGCCATCACATTCGAGTACGACGTCCCGACGCCGGCTGAATTCAAGGCGCGAATTGTATCGACTCTTGAACGCTACCCCTATATTGTTGCCGAGGCAGATGGAACAATCGTAGGTTACGCTTATGCCGGAGCATTCAAGGAACGTGCCGCGTACAGCCGTTCGGTCGAGACATCCATATACGTCAAGGAAGGACTTCACGGCGGAGGAATCGGGAAGGCGTTGTACTCAGAGTTGGAAAAGCGTCTGAAAGAAATGGGTATCCTCAATCTCAACGCATGTATATCATGGACCGACAAACCTAACCGATATCTCACACACCAAAGTCCATTGTTCCACGAGCACCTGGGCTTCAAGCGATGCGCACATTTTCATAAGTGCGGTTACAAGTTCGGGCTTTGGTTTGACATGATTTGGATGGAAAAAATGATAGGCAAACACGAATAAGTCAAATCAAAGTTGGCGCATTCATTAAATTGCACTATCTTTGTCCGTAAATTACGAATCAAGAAATATACTAATAACTTCGATAACAATGAAAAAGAAAATCACGCTCGTGCTAACGGTACTTACAGTACTGACGATGAATATTGTATGTGCGACCGCGCAGAAATCCATGTATATACCATTGGAATGGCGCAACCGTACAGACACTCTTATTTGGTCGGAGACCGATACGGAAAACAAGTACACATGGTCGAAATCAAGGTCGGTGGAATCCGACAACGTAATAGTTTTGTGGGACAACGGCTATGGAAGCACAAATCCGAAGAACGCTCCGAATGCTTATAGGGTGGACGTCGATGATCTGCTTGAAAAAGCCGAGGCATTCTATCAACTCGAATGCAGCAAACTCGGGTTTGTAGATCCTGAGAAATCTAATATTAGCAAATACAAAGTCATGGTGTTGTTGAACCACAGCACAGGATGGATTTGTTATGGTGGTGGCTACGACTTCCAAGTCCCTGCATTATGGCTGTCGCCAAGCACATGCAAGCCCGTAGGAAGCGCTGTGGCCCACGAAGTAGGTCACTCGTTCCACTACATGTGCTATGCTGAGGATTCCAATCACGGAGCCTTGTCGAACGTGCAGACTGGTTTCCACGGAGCGGTTGGAAGCGGTGCAACCATTTGGGAGACAACAGCCAACTGGCAGTCGCTGCAGTCATACCCTGACGAAATCATGACCATGAGCTATCACCACACCATCTTCAACATGACTCACAACTACGCCTTCACACACGAATGGCAACGTTACCAGGCATACATGTTCCTTGTGTATTTGTGCGAGCATTATGATGACATACAGACAGTGGCTAACGTATGGAACTATCATGAAACTACGGTAAAGGACTTCAACCAAGTATTGATGGACTATAAAGGACTCACAGCATCCGAGTTGTACAAGCTGCACTTCGACTTTGCCATGCACGCCGTCACATGGGACCTTGAGGCTTGCAGAGAGCACGGAGGCAGCAACTACATAGGCAACTTCAAGTACAACTGCGTCAACGTAGGCGACCATGCCTACCAAGTTGCTTTGTCAAGTTGTCCGCAAGCTTCCGGATTCAACGTCATACCATTACAAGTACCAACGGCCGGAACAGAAGTCAAGGTAGACTTCACGGCACTTGCAAACGGCGCAGCACTTGCAAACGGTGACCCTGGTGAATATGTTGATGGCAACTCACAATATGTGGCATCGGGACTTTCCAATTATAACCGCGTAACATCCAACGCATCACAGCGTGCATTCCGCCTTGGATTCGTGTGCCTCATGAAAGACGGCTCACGCCAATATTTCACCCAAGACACCATATATTGTACAGGATCAGTAAAGAAGACAGCGCAAACAGGATTCACCGTACCTGCCAACGTAGACCGTATGTGGATGGTAGTATCCCCTACTCCAAAACGCTATTTCCAACATCGTTGGGACGACAACATTGAGAATGACGATATGTGGCCATATCAAGTACAGTTCAGCGGAACAGACTTAAGTAGTAACACTACTGTATACTACCCGTCAGAGATCGACGGGCGCAAGGTCGGCAACATAACATTTACCTACGACGTATACATGCCGGCCCGCTCGTCATACGACGCCGTCACAGTAGCTGTAGGCGGCAAAGAACTTGCCTCGCTGAACACAGCATTCCAACTCCAGACAAGTGACATCACCGGCAATGTGGTCAGTTACAGCGCGAGTGGACCAGCCACAGGCAAGGTGATGTTCTATGCGGCAAAGTCCGACGGAACATTGATAAACAGCGGCAGCACAGCTAACGGCTATGGCCACTGGTTTAACGCAAGCGGCAACGTAGTAAGCTACAGCAACTCACCATACTTGTATTCCGAATTCACCCCTTCAATTTTCACATTCTATATAGGCCAATATCCAAACCGGTGTTCAAACGGCAGGAACTACACCATAGCGCAGGCTTTGCGGTACAAACAAAGTAGTACCGACGAGGCTAAAGCTGTATTTGTGTTCAACGTGCACATCAACAGCAACCGCACTGGTTATGAACTGGCAAGCATCAACTACGACGACCCGACAAGACTTCCGCAGGACGTGGACGGAAACGGGTCTGTAGACACACTGGATGTTCTGCAAATATATGAATATATACGCACGGGAACCGAAACAGCATCGCCGGTGGAGGATGTCAATGGCAACGGCAAAGTGGATACCCAGGACGTACTGGAAGTTTATCAATACATACAAAACAACTAACAAAACATGAAAAAGCTATTTTTATTACTTGCCATACTGCCAACATTGGTAGCATGCGCACAAAACGAGAAAAAAGCAAACAAGGACCAAACTATGGGAACAAGTAAGACATTAGTCGCATATTTCAGTGCGACAGGTACGACAGAGGCAGTAGCCAAGAAACTAGCCAAAACCGCTGACGCTACCATTTATGAAATCAAACCAGAGAAAAAGTACACTACAGCCGACCTTGACTGGACAGACAAACAGTCGCGTTCAACACTGGAAATGAAAGACAAGAACAGCCGTCCTGCCATTGTGAAAGACCTGAAAGATGTGGACAACTACACGACAGTCTACATCGGATTCCCTATATGGTGGTACACCGCTCCGACTATCATCAACACATTCATTGAAAGCTACAATCTGAAAGGAAAGACCATTGTGTTGTTTGCCACTTCAGGCGGAAGCAACGCAGACAAAGCACTTAAGGACTTGAAGACCACATATCCGGAACTGAACTTCAAGGCTGCAAAACTTCTCAACTCCGCAAGCGAGTCATCACTTAAAGAATGGGTTGAGACATTCAAATAAGTCACAAGACATTCGAAAACAACACAACAAATTAAATTCGGCACGGCACTGTACTTGTACATGCCGTGTATTTTTATATATCTTTTAAGCCAGAATGAAAAATAACGGACGAAGGCAATTGTCTAATGAGAATTTATATGTATCTTTGCAGAAATAAAAATGCAGTCAATCAAACATAAAATCATAATAATAACGAAGGCTGTGTCTTCATAATGTAATTGTACAAGATCATGACAGAATTAGAACTTAAATACGGCTGTAATCCGAATCAGAAACCATCAAGAGTTTATATGGAGAAAGGAGAACTGCCTTTCGAGGTGTTGTGCGGACGTCCTGGATACATCAATTTGTTGGACGCATTCAACAGTTGGCAACTTGTGCGCGAACTGCGTGCTGCCACCGGGCTCCCTGCTGCAGCGTCTTTTAAACATGTCAGCCCTGCGGGAGCAGCAGTTGGAATTCCTCTAAGTGATACTCTGAAAAAGATATATTTTGTTGATGACATCACAGAGCCACTTACTCCTATAGCAACGGCTTACGCAAGAGCCAGAGGTGCCGACCGCATGTCGAGCTTCGGAGACTTCATAGCCCTTAGCGACACTTGCGACAAAGCAACTGCCCTACTGATAAAGCGGGAAGTAAGCGACGGCATTATTGCTCCCGACTACACACCCGAAGCCCTTGAAATACTGAAATCAAAGCGCAAGGGAACTTACTGCATCATCAAAATGTCGACCGACTACAATCCTGCACCGATTGAACACAAACAGGTATTCGGAATCACTTTCGAACAGAAGAGGAACGACATAAACCTCGCTGACGACTCAATATTCAACAATGTTCCTACAGCGAACAAGAACTTGACAGAAGATGCAAAACGGGATCTCAAAATTGCATTGATAACTCTCAAGTACACTCAAAGTAACTCCGTTTGTTACGTTAAGGACGGACAAGCAATAGGTATCGGTGCAGGGCAACAAAGCCGTATCCACTGCACACGGCTGGCCGGCAACAAGGCTGACCTCTGGTGGTTGCGCCAGTACCCGAAGGTGATGGCACTCCCATTCATACCAGACATACACAGAGCTGACAGAGACAACACTATCGATGTCTACATGGGCGATGAATATGAGGACGTTCTTGCTGACGGTGTATGGCAAAACTTCTTTACTGAAAGACCCGAACCTCTCACACGCGAGGAGAAAAAAGCATGGTTGGCAAAAAACACGAAAGTGGCTCTCGGCAGCGACGCTTTCTTCCCGTTTGGAGATAACATAGAACGGGCACACAAAAGCGGCGTAGAGTATATTGCTCAAGCAGGCGGTTCTGTCCGCGATGACAATGTAATTGCCACATGCGACAAATATGGCATAGCAATGGCATTCACAGGAATTAGATTGTTCCATCACTAATCACTCCGCTCATGGCATCAGACGAGGAAATCATGTACGCCATGATGAATGGCATCAACTTCGACAACAAGAAGGAAGGCAAGGCTGACAAGGTGAGAACCAAAGCCAAAATCAAACAATACAAAACCGGCGCACACAGCTCAGGAGCTGCTAAACACAAGGCAGAAATTAAACAACGGGTGAGATCAAGGAAAACCCAAAGGAAAAAGTAACGAAAGGATGCAAACGATATGTTAACATTAAAACAGATCACAGAACAGACAGACAAGGTCATCAAGGGCTTGGAGAAAAAACACTTTGACGGAGCAAAAGAAGCTATTGAAAAAGCTATAGAAATCGACAAAGACAGACGTGAGGCACAAACACGTCTCGACGCATGTCTTGCCGAACAAAAGAAATACTCAGCGCAAATCGGAATGCTTATGAAACAAGGTAAGCGCGACGAAGCAGAAACGGTCAAGACAGAGGTGGCAAAGTTGAAGGAAGAATCACAAGCGCTGCAAACACGAATGAACAAGGCAGAGGAACAATTGGTGGCACACCTTTGCACCATTCCAAATGTTCCTTACGATGAAGTGCCTGAGGGAACAGGTGCGGCTGACAATGTAGTTGTCAAGTCAAGCTTGCGTGAATGTAAAGAAGGTGATACGGTAGGCAACTGGACAACCGTACCGACAAACAAAAACGCAAAGATACCACATTGGGAACTTGCAAAACAATATAATCTCATCGACTTCGACCTCGGTGTGAAGATCTCCGGGGCCGGATTTCCTGTATACATAGGTAAGGGTGCACAATTGCAACGCGCACTCATCAACTTTTTTCTTGACGAAGCACGTAACGCCGGATATACAGAAGTAATGCCACCAACTGTGGTAAACGCCACTTCAGGCTATGGAACAGGACAGCTGCCAGACAAGGAAGGACAAATGTACCATTGTGAAGTCGACGATCTCTATCTCATCCCTACAGCCGAAGTGCCTGTAACAAATATTTACCGTGATGTCATTCTTGACGAAAAAGACCTTCCGATAAAGAACTGCGCATACACCGAGTGTTTCCGCCGTGAAGCAGGCAGCTATGGAAAGGACGTGCGCGGACTTAACCGTCTGCACGAATTCAGTAAAATTGAAATCGTGAGAATTGATACCCCAGAACATTCAAGGCAAAGCCATAAGGAGATGCTCGATCACGTTGAAGGACTGCTTAAAAAGTTGGAACTGCCTTACAGAATACTCCGTTTGTGCGGTGGCGACCAAAGTTTCACTTCCGCAATCTGCTATGACTTCGAAGTATATTCCGAGGCACAAGGCAGATGGCTCGAAGTCAGCTCGGTAAGCAACTTCGACACATATCAGGCAAACCGGCTGAAGTGCCGATACCGCGGAGCAGACAAGAAAGTACACTTGTGCCACACACTGAACGGCTCGGCCCTTGCCCTGCCGCGCATCCTTGCGTCAATACTTGAAGACAACCAGACTGCCGACGGCATAGTGATTCCGGCAGCCCTGCGCAAATATACAGGTTTTGATATTATATGTAACGACAAATGAACAAAATCGTTTCGAAAACACAGTTTAGCGAGAAGGTGTTTAAAATTGAAGTTGAAGCGCCTCTCATCGCAAAATCACGCAAAGCGGGACATTTCGTAATCGTACGCACTGGAGATAAAGGAGAGAGAATTCCACTCACCATAGCAGACAGCGACACACAACGCGGAACAATCACTTTAGTTGTGCAAACTGTAGGCTATAGCACGACCAAGCTTTGCAATCTTAATGTAGGAGACTACATAACCGACGTGGTCGGACCACTGGGCCAGGCTACAAAAATAGAGAACTTCGGTACAGTCGTTTGTGCCGGGGGCGGCGTGGGTGTCGCACCTATGCTGCCTATCATAAAGGCCCTGAAAGAAGCGGGCAACCGAGTTATCAGCGTGCTTGCCGGAAGGACAAAGGAGTTGATCATCCTTGAAGACGAAGTGCGAAAGCACTCTGACGAGGTCATCATAATGACCGATGACGGCAGTTACGGACAGAAGGGAGTGGTTACGGTAGGGATAGAACAGGTTATCCTGCGTGAGAAAGTAGACAAATGCTTTGCCATCGGTCCTGCCATCATGATGAAGTTCTGTTGCCTTCTGACAAAGAAGTACAACGTTCCTACCGATGTGTCACTCAACACCATCATGGTCGATGGTACAGGAATGTGCGGAGCTTGCCGCATCACCGTAGGAGGCAAGACACGGTTCGTATGTGTAGACGGACCAGAGTTCGATGGACACGAGGTCGACTTCGACGAGATGTTCAAGCGCTCTGGTGCGTTCAAGGATATAGAACTTGAGGAAATGAAAAAGCTGGAGGCTCATGTCAATGGTATCTCAGTTGATTTAAAGGCAGAACCGATCAAAGAAGATTCCTCCGGCATGACAACCGATACGCCTCTTGCCGAACTGCTCGACAGAAACTCTGCATGGCGTAAAACACTGCAAGCCTCTATGAAGCCTCGTGAACGATCTGCTATCGAACGGTGTGTTATGCCGGAACTTGACCCCGTTTACCGTGCTACAACTCGTACCGAGGAAGTGAACCAAGGACTTACTACCGAACAAGCTCTCACTGAGGCTAAACGTTGTCTTGACTGTGCAAAACCAACATGCATGGAAGGTTGTCCGGTAAGCATAAACATTCCGTCATTCATTAAAAACATCGAACGTGGGCAATTCCTTGAAGCTGCAAAAGTACTTAAGGCCACAAGTGCCCTGCCAGCTGTATGCGGCCGTGTGTGCCCTCAGGAAAAACAATGCGAGAGCAAATGTATCCACGTAAAGATGAAACAGCCTGCGGTCGCAATTGGTAACCTTGAACGCTTTGCTGCTGACTACGAACGTAACTCAGGTAAAATGGCACTGCCTGAGTGCAAAATGCCGAATGGCATTAAAGTGGCTGTAGTCGGTTCGGGACCTGCAGGTCTCAGTTTTGCAGGTGATATGGCAAAGAACGGCTACGATGTGACTGTGTTCGAGGCCCTTCACGAAATAGGCGGTGTACTGAAATATGGTATTCCTGAGTTCCGTCTGCCAAATGCTATCGTCGACGTGGAGATAAACAATTTGGAAAAAATAGGTGTACACTTCGTTAAGGATTGCATAGTAGGCAAGACAATAACCATAAACCAATTGGAACATAAGGGTTATAAAGGTATCTTTGTGGCTTCGGGAGCCGGATTGCCTAACTTCATGGGAATTCCAGGGGAGAACAGTATCAACATAATGTCTTCAAACGAATACCTCACACGCGTTAACTTGATGGACGCTTCAAATCCAGAAAGCGATACACCAATCAACAAAGCACACCGTGTTATGGTTGTAGGTGGAGGAAACACAGCTATGGACTCATGCCGTACAGCAAAACGACTGGGAGCCGAGCGTGTATTTATTGCCTACAGACGTAGCGAAGCTGAAATGCCGGCACGGCTTGAGGAGGTAAAACATGCTAAGGAAGAAGGCATTGAGTTCATGACCCTCCACAATCCGATCGAATACATAGCCGATGAAAAAGGCAAGGTATGCCAAGTAAAACTTCAGAAAATGAGACTTGGTGAACCTGACGCCTCGGGCAGACGCAGTCCGGTGCCTATCGAAGGCGCAATCGAGACTATTGATATTGACATGGCAATCGTGGCAGTAGGTGTGTCACCAAATCCGCTGGTACCGAAATCAGTTGAAGGACTTGAACTCGGACGTAAGAACACCATCGCGGTGAACGACGAGATGCAATCAAGCATCCCGACCATCTATGCAGGGGGTGACATCGTGCGCGGAGGCGCAACTGTAATCCTTGCCATGGGTGACGGACGCCGTGCGGCACGATATATGAATGAGAATTTACAAAAATAATAATCGACATACTCCGGACATTCACAAGCCGGAGTATGCCCCTTAAAATTAATAGGCTTATGGCAACTTATTTCGCACCATCCGAACTCATCATCAACGATGATGGCAGTTCATTCCACTTGCACATAACTCCGGAACAACTGGCAGACAAAGTAGTAATGTGTGGCGACCCCGACAGGGTTCCATTGATCGCCTCATTCTTCGACAGTAAGGAATGTGACGTTCAAAGCCGAGAATTCCATACAATCACCGGCACATATAAAGGAAAGCGCATCACAGCCATATCACACGGTATTGGATGTGACAACATCGACATTGTAGCTACCGAACTTGACGCACTGAAGAATATTGACTTCAAGACGCGCCATCTCAAGGACAAACAGACGAGCATGGACATGATACGCATCGGCACATGCGGAGGCTTACAGAAAAACACTCCCATCGGTACGTTCGTATGCAGTGAGAAATCAATAGGAATAGAAGGCCTACTGAACTACTATGCCGACCGTGATAAAATATGTGACCTTGAGTTTGAAAAAGCGTTCACCGATTATGTAGGATGGGACTACCACTATCTGCCGGCACCTTATGTTGTTGACAACAGCCAGTCGTTACTTGAGCAAATATTCGATGCCGATCGTGGCATGGTTCGCGGTGTGACCATCTCATGTGGAGGCTTTTATGGACCTCAGGGACGCGAAATCCGTATACCACTCGCCTACCCTCACCTCAACGAACATATCTGCAATTTCGAATGGAACGGATATCGAATAACCAACTTCGAGATGGAAAGTGCGGCCCTTGCAGGTATGTGCAAGCACCTTGGCCATCGTTCACTGACTGTATGTATGGTCATAGCCAACCGTATAGCACATGAAGCCAACACAGGATATAAAAACACGATTGGTGACTTAATCCAACTGGTACTTGAGAAAATATAAATGGAAAAGCAGGAACATTACAAGCAATTCATACACGACTTGCGGCTACTCATAAGCGATGAGCATGAAGAAGTAAGTGTATTGGCAAACATAGCCGCATCCCTGCACGAAGAGTTCGTTTTTTTTTGGGTCGGCTTCTATCTTGTACGTCAAAAAAATGCTACAGAGCAATGTCTCATACTTGGACCATTCCAAGGCAGCCCAGCCTGCTATCGAATAGCATACGGCAAAGGCGTATGCGGAACGGCATGGAGAGAGTGCCGTTCGCAAGTAGTACCTAATGTCGAACTGTTTCCAGGACATATTGCGTGCAGCAGCTTGTCACGTTCTGAACTTGTAGTTCCTATATTTAATAGAAAAAACGAGGTGGTAGCGGTCCTTGATATTGACAGCGATCACCTCGCATTCTTTGACGAAACCGACCGACACTATATGGAACAATTGTGCCAAATCATTACCGACACACTCTACTGACCCACAATCCTTCCACCTTATACGTTATTTTGTCATTTCAAAACCTGACAATCCACCACACCATCATGGGCATTGCGGACTTATCATTTTAATCTCCGTACATAAATTGGCTAAACCTGTCGATTACAACCTGTCTTAGCGTCTCAGGCATGTCCTTTATGCCATTATAATACTTCTCGTACGCATTTCTGGTATACATGATATTAAATTCTGATTTCAGTTGTGTCAGTGTTGGTTTTTTTATTATTCCCACTTCAACCGCTGCATGTAATATATGTCCAAGATTCTTGCCTCCTTTTTCTTCAACAATAGTATGTAAAATCCCCATTATCTCATCTTTATGATTCTCGTCCAAAATGCATTCAACAAACGGCTTAGACTTCTTATGCCTTGGTAGAACGACAACTGGCTGGTCTACACCTGTATCCTTAGAAATATGTATGTAAGTACCCTCCAATACCTTAACACTATTTTCCACATAAGATTGGACTTTTGTGGTAATTTCGGTGACAGCCCACTTTTCATTTATGTCTACCTTTGACTCTTTCTCTTCCATTAAAGGAGTCCGTATTTCAATCATCTCTTTGCCTTTGATTTATTTCACTGCAAAGATACGCATGTTTCATATAACCACAAAATTAATCCAGTCGCATTTAGTTGCACTTTTTATAATTTGATTTGAACACGATGAATTGTTAATTATATTATTTATTGTACATAATGCCACGATGTACAGTACTTACAGAAATTTGCCTACATTCGGAATGGGTGATTTCTCAAAAACCACGCAAGTTTGACTTGCCTCTCAAATTGCACCATTTGGAACTTACTGTGTAAGAGATGACAGACATGGAGTGTCCCGACAGTATGTTCATTTATTTTATATCAAACTGACTGCCCCATGCTGTTTTATAATAGTACTGATAGAAAGGCTGTGACTTATATTTCTCAAGTGGCAGGTACATGCTGACGCCACCACACTGGTCCTGGATGACCTCCATAGTGTCACGGTTGTATGCACTGTACCATCCGGACGATGCATATTTGTATGGAACAAGTGAGTCAAACGCAGTCTTCCACTGCACATAGTCAGCCGATGAAAGTACTTTAAGCATTATAGCCTGTACATCGTAATAGTCTGGATAGTTTATGGCATCCGAATAAGATAAAGAATTCCATTGGTACAAATAGTAATCGAGACAATCTGTGTACAGTGAATCGTCAAGAAATTCATAACGTGCGAACAGGTCGGACATTACATATACATAAGCCGGAAACGCTTCAGTCTTTATAGCAGAAATCACAACACCATAAGGACCGGTCCCATAATAAGCATAGTAGTTGTAAGCCATCGCCTGTGGAGAGAAAGATGTAGCAAACATAGTTGCCACGACATTCTGATAAGGCGCACCTTGTGCAGGAGTCTCAGCAGGTGAGCCAATAATATACTTGGCTGTGTTGCGTAATTCGTAAGCCACTTCCATTGTTTGCATGAAACACGCATCGAACAATATAAACTCCAACTTAGGGAAATTAGAAAGTACAGACGCCATATCCTTGATTTCCATGCGACTGCCTGAGTTAGATGTCGAGTTATGACCGTTATCAACTCCAAATGTCTTGCGATGACGTATTTGTGCAGACTCTTCACTGGAATTTTGCGGATCGTTTATCCAACCAGAACCATGCGACCACATCACAAGTCCATAGCTGTCAGTCTTGTAGTTGCTGAAGAAATAAGAAAGCACCTCGGAAAACGTCTCGGGTGAGGCAGAGTCCATTTCATTAGAATATGTAAACTTTGGTTGTAACGATGTATAAGAAACAGCAGAAGTCTTATTGGTTATCTCATAAATACGTGGATAACTGGTATCATCAACGTACACAACCAAACGATCGTTTTTCCCCAATTGAGCCTTGGCCGTCAGCATTTCATTGATATCGGCCTGTACAAAATCCTTCAACGAATTCTCCGCCACGATATATACCAGCACAGCACGAGACAACGTAGGTTCATCATCATTCTCATCCTTGCTGCACGCACTGGTTACAGCCAAAGAAACAGCGACTGTGATCCAGCAAGAAAGGGTAATGAAATATTTATTTAAGCAACCATGAAGTTTAGATAACGACATTTGTCAAGTCCGTAACCGATTGTAGTTTAAATCTGTCCTCCGTAACAAAAACAACATGCATACCACTCTTGGTATTCTCGTATTTCTTCAACAGTTTAGTGAAACGCTTCATAAGTTTCTTTTTGTCCTTGTCGAAGAACACGGCACAGGTTTGGTTCTGTGTGCCATAAGCAGTTGCAAGCCAATCTATAAACTGGCGGCTATAGTATGAACGATAGTAAAGGAAGTCGTACTTCTTTGTCAGTTGCACACTATCGACTTCCTGTATGCTTGTAAAATAGACAATGGTATCACCGAATTCAGCCGATATACAGAACATGTAAACAGGAGTCAGATAAACAGCGGCATTCTTCATCTCGATCTGTTTTGCCTTTATTTTCTCCTCTTTAGTCATCTTCTTTTTTGGTTGTTTGACAGCTTTGTCATTGCCTTTAACGTTACCTTCTGCCGGAGGCATCATATCAGAACTTTCCTCCGATATTTGGCAGTACGACTGCATTGACACCAACATCAATATCAAAACAGCTATGGAAAATTTCAGTGATGTCCTCATAAGCGTCTTATCCCAAGTAAGATTTAAGCAGCCGGCTTCGTGAATTCTGTCGTAACCGGCGAATAGCCTTTTCTTTTATTTGGCGTACACGCTCACGTGTCAGGCCGAACTCCTGTCCGATTTCTTCCAATGTACGTTCAGGGCCACCTATACCGAAAAACATACGGATAATGTCTTTCTCACGAGGAGTCAGAGTATCAAGCGCACGATCGATTTCTTTTGAGAGCGACTCATTAACAAGAGTCTTGTCTGCCATAGGGCTGTCATCATTGACCAGCACATCGAGTAAACTGTTGTCCTCACCTTCCACGAACGGAGCGTCTACACTGATGTGACGTCCTTGTACCTTTAATGTATCACCTATTTTTTCTACAGGCAGACCTATCAGTCCGGCGAGTTCTTCTGAAGAAGGACGCCTTTCGTTCTCCTGCTCAAATTTGGCCAGAGCCTTCGATATCTTATTAAGCGACCCTACCTGGTTCAAAGGGAGTCGCACAATACGCGCCTGCTCTGCCAACGCCTGCAGAATACTCTGTCGTATCCACCACACGGCATAAGAAATAAATTTGAAGCCACGTGTCTCATCAAATTTCTCAGCAGCTTTAATTAGACCAAGATTTCCTTCATTGATCAAGTCAGGCAAGCTCAATCCTTGATTTTGATATTGCTTCGCAACAGAAACAACAAAACGTAAATTTGCTTTGGTGAGTTTTTCTAATGCTTTCCTGTCGCCTTTTCTGATACGTGCGGCAAGTTCAACCTCTTCCTCAACCGTTATTAATTCCTCACGACCAATCTCCTGAAGATACTTATCGAGTGACGCACTTTCACGATTGGTAATGCTCTTTGTAATCTTTAATTGTCTCATTCTTACATGTTCGAATTAGCGTGCAAATTTACAACAAAAATGCTTTCAGTGAGTGATTGTCTCGAAAAAAATTATTTACTTTGTAAAAAATAAAGAGTTAAGATGACAAAACAAGAAAGAATTGACAACATTATCGCATATTTCCAAAGTGAGATGCCAAACGCAAAAACAGAACTGCACTTCGATTCTACCTTTCAGTTGTTGATAGCTGTTGTACTAAGTGCACAATGCACAGACAAGCGAGTGAACATGATTACCCCCGCATTGTTTAAAGCCTTCCCTACTCCACAATCACTTGCCTCGGCAACAACAGACCAAATATTGCACTATATTGGCAGTGTCAGTTATCCCAACAGCAAAGCAATACATCTGATAAAACTGTCACGCATGCTGATTGACGACTTCAATGGAGAAGTACCATCGGACATGGACAATCTGACCAAACTGCCAGGAGTAGGCAGGAAAACGGCGAACGTGGTTATGAACGTGGCATTCGGAAAAGAGACTATGCCCGTGGACACACATGTGTTCAGAGTCAGCCATCGCTTGGGATTAGTGCCAAGACGGTGCACCACACCATTTAGCGTAGAAAAAGAACTGACAAAGATTCTGCCGCCTCACCTCATGTCGCTGATGCACCATTGGCTGATACTTCACGGAAGATACGTATGCAATGCCATAAAGCCAAAGTGTGACCAATGCGGCATCAGATACTTTTGCACGACATACGAGAAAGCACACAAACATAATCTGAATAATACAAAAACAAGCACACTGTCACAGCAATGAAACGCAGAAAAGTCAGTTTTGCAAAAAAAGCAGTTTCCAATAAACTACATGTCACAGAAATTCATTATCTTTGCAAACAAATATGCGAATAAACGAACATTATTTTTTAAACACAATAAGCTATGAATATTAGAGATTACAACTTCGATGGAAAGAAAGCCATCGTACGCGTGGACTTCAACGTGCCAATTCAAGATGGCAAAATCACAGACATGACACGTATCAACGGAGCGTTGCCTACACTCAAGCTGATTCTTGATAAAGGAGGTTCGCTTATCATCATGTCGCACATGGGCAAGCCAAAAGGCAAAGTAAAGCCTGAATTGTCACTCTCACAGATCGTCGATGCAGTCAGCAAAGCTCTCGGAGTACCTGTAAAATTCGCTTCAGACTGCGCAAAAGCCGATGAAGCAGCAGCAAGTTTGAAGAAAGGTGAAGTATTACTCCTTGAAAACCTTCGCTTCTATCCTGAAGAAGAAGGAAAACCTGTCGGAATAGACAAGGAAGATCCTGGCTATGAAGCAGCAAAAAAAGAAATGAAAGAACGCCAGAAGGCATTTGCGAAGAAACTCGCCAGCTATGCCGACTGTTATGTAATGGATGCTTTCGGTACTGCACACCGCAAACATGCTTCAACAGCAGTAATTGCAGACTACTTTGACAAAGACAACAAGATGTTAGGACTTCTCATGGAGAAGGAAGTACAGGCCGTAGACAATGTGCTCAAAAACATCAAGCGTCCGTTCGTAGCTATCATGGGAGGCTCAAAAGTATCATCAAAGATAGGAATCATAGAAAACTTGCTCGGCAAAGTTGACAAACTGATTCTTTGTGGCGGTATGACATATACATTCACTAAGGCGCATGGTGGCAGCATAGGTAACTCAATCGTAGAGCTTGACAAACTCGATGTAGCTCTCAATGTAGAGAAACTTGCCAAAGAAAACGGAGTAGAACTCATTTTGGGTACAGACTCCATTTGCGGTGATTCGTTCAGCAACGATGCAAAACAACTGATTTGTCCATCAAATGCCATACCTGACGGATGGGAAGGACTCGACGCCGGTCCTGAGACCCAGAAAGCATTTGCAAAAGCGATCAAGGGAGCAAAAACCATTCTTTGGAACGGTCCGGCAGGAGTATTTGAGTTTGACAACTTCTGCGCAGGCTCACGTGCAGTAGGCGAAGCAGTTGCCGAAGCAACAGCCGAAGGAGCGTTCTCACTCATCGGCGGTGGTGATTCAGTAGCTTGCGTCAACAAGTTCGGTCTTGCAGACAAGGTTTCATACATTTCCACCGGAGGCGGCGCACTGTTAGAGGCCATTGAAGGCAAAGTACTTCCAGGAGTTGCAGCCATCACAGGCGAAGAATAAAACCAAAAGTGTACATATTCCATGCACGTAACAACTTGACATGAAATTTATACATACATTGTTTTATACTGTCGTACTGTACATGCTTTGTTCGTGTCAGTACGGCAGTTTCACTAATAATAAACAAACCGACTCTGACTCGCTGGCAATCCACATAGCTATATTGCCTACAAAAGAATGCGAGCCATTCCGCAACGCGATGGAACAAGGATTATTTGATTCGTTGGGAGTCGAAGTGTGTCTTGATACATTTATGTCAGCCATGGATGCCGATACAGCCTTCATGAACGGTAGTGCCCACATGCTTGTCACCGATTCTATTAAGACAATGTATTTACAAGCCCAATTAAAAGAAGACTCAATTATATCAGTTATTTCCGACAGTCTTACACTGTCGGTGATGACAACAAAAACATCGCGCATAAAATCAATTAAGAATTTGAAGGAACGGATAATTGCGGTGACGCGCAACTCAGCTGTCGACAATTATGCAGACGAGATAATGGACCGGGCAAAGATCAACAGAGAATTCCTTAACCGGCCTCAAATAAACGACATAGTGTTAAGAGCGAAAATGCTTAACCTCAACCAATATGACGGAGCAATATTACCCGAGCCATTCGCCACAGAATGTGCAGAGAAAGGAGCAAATCGCATCGCTACATCTACAAAAGCGGTCATGCGAGTAATCGTCAAAAAAACAACATACGAGAAATATAACGAAAAAATGAATAAAATCATTTTTGCATATAACCAAACACATGGCTAACAACAGCATTTACAACGAACTACAGTCTAAACACATGATCGAGGCGTTTGCCATGCTCACAACAAAAGTGAACAGTTTAAACGACTGGCAACTTCAAGAAGAGCTTGAGCAAGCCGAATCTACATACAACAACATGCTTTCTTTCATTGCGAAGGGAGTAAAAGACCCAGACAGGCACCGTATATTATACGGGGTTATTAGGGCTGCATATTCCATTAATGACAGGGCAAACATTGAAATCCGACTTAAAAAACATCCAGCAGACAGATATTGTAAAAAAATCGCCGAATTCATGTCAGAGCCGTTGGATAATGCAGGAATACAAAAGGCACTCGACAACATTGGAGAAGAGACTGATAATGTAAAACATAGTACAGACAAGAGTTTTAACGAAAGCTCATTATCAACAGATTTTTTCCCACAAGACAAACTGATAGGACAGATTTTTGACCGGATATGGACTTCACAACTATGGGACCAAAGCGATTATTCCATGTATCTTAGTATAATTAGCGATGATAAAATTCCATCGCTAGTCCGTTCAATAATAATAAGTGCAGTAACACTTGCGGCATTCGAGATATTCGATCAGAATAAGATAATGCTTTTGTTCGACGCATACCTTGACAAAGACACACAGATAAGCCAAAGAGCCTTGGTAGGACTTCTACTCTTGATTGTGAGGTACGACAGTCGTATACTTTTTTACCCACAAATAGAAACCAGATTCGATCTGTACGCAGAAAACCAACAATTCGTACACGATTGCTTCCGTATTCTGAAACAATTACAATATAGTAATTTTACTGATATCGTTGCCATGAAGATGGCAACCGACATCATACCTGCAATAATGAATTCTCCAAAATACACACCAATCAAGCACATTCGTCTTGACAAACAGACTGATGAAAACGAGGAGAATCCCGAATGGACAGCAAATACAGAAAAGGACAACAAGGCAGAAAAGAAAATACAACAGATATCAGAACTGCAGCAAGATGGAGCTGATGTTTATTGGAGTACATTCAGAAACCTCAAACGCCTCCCATTTTTTAATAGCATGCATCATTGGTTCGTTCCGTTCGCCAACAATATGCAGGCAGTCCAAAACATCTTGAAGAATTTGAGACCTCAAACAATAAGTATAATTCAACGACTGTTCTCAATACCCACATTTTGTGATAGTGACAAATACTCCTTTTTAAATATGGTAGAAGCTATGGACTCTAACACCCAAGACTTCACTGTAGACCAAATACAATCACAACTCGGAGACATTGACCCAGAGGCATCACAAGACATTGGCAAGAATAAAATTACAGCCGAAAATACGTCAAGATTCTACATTCAGGACCTGTATCGTTTTTTCAAAATATATCCATTACAATCGCAATTCTTCGATCCATTCCGCAAAGGCCTTCCGCCTTTTGTACCTAACAAGTATCACTTGCTAAGCCGTTTAATTCCTGGTAATTACGATGAAGTACTTGCAATGGCAGACTTCATGATGAAATGGGAACATTACACGAACGCCATCGAAATGTATAATTTACTTGATCCTAAAGCAAGAGAAGAGGATGCATACATATGGCAACGAATTGCGTTCTGCTATCAGAAAATAGGAAACTTAGACATGGCAGTAAAAGAATATGAAACAGCATATAAGCTTCAACCTAACTCTGATTGGACATTAAAACATCTTGCCCAAACAGAATTTGACAGCCACAAGTTTAAAGAGGCAGCAGGACACATTGACATGATACTTGAAAGAGACGACAAAAATCTGAAATGGCTGTTACTGAGGGCAAAGTGCTATATGAAACAAGGCGATTATGAAGGAAGCATTCCTGTGCTTTACAAAGCAGTATACATTGATGAGACATCAAATGACGCACAAAAATTATTGATTTACTCACTAATTGAAACCGGCAACAGTCAAAAAGGCGAAAAGGTCGCAAAAGAGATGGTAGAGCATAATCCTACGACTGAAAGCCTGATCACTTTGGGTCACATGTTACTATACAATCAAAAAGAGAAGGAGGCTTTCGACACATACTTAAAGTGTTACCAACGGATGCATAACAAAGAGACATTCAAGAAAATATTCTGGAACGAAGCCGACAACTTTATCCACGACACACAAGACGACACCTGTTTTCAACTGATGTTTGACGCTATCACAACATGGAAGGCAAAAACCGATGATTAGTAAAAATCAAATAAAGTTCATTCGCAGTCTCGAGCAGAAAAAATACAGAGACAAGTATGGTGTTTTTATTGCCGAAGGACCAAAACTTATTAATGAGTTAAAAGACAAATTCGAGCTCATGGATCTCTATGAAGGTGACGATGTAAAGAAAATCAGCCTATTAGACAATCCACAAGGGCAATTCGCTCTTTTTAAGCAAAGAATGGAAGACAGTGAAAGCCAAGCAAAGCCCAACACAGAATTATGCCTCGCACTCGATGACGTACAAAACCCAGGCAATATGGGCACAATCATACGAATTGCCGATTGGTTCGGCATCGAGCAGATTTTCTGCTCTCCGGCTTGTGCCGATATATACAATCCCAAAGTGGTCCAAGCGACAATGGGTGGACTGGCAAGAGTACATGTAACATATTGTGACCTTGCAAAACTTATCATGCAACTTGATCAACAGGTTCCAACATTCGGTACATTCCTTGACGGTACGAATATTTACGAGTCTGAGTTGTCAGAAATCGGGTTAATCGTAATGGGAAACGAAGGTCACGGAATATCTGATGAAGTCAGATCACTGGTAACCAACCACGTTCTAATTCCGAACTATCCTTTGGGCCGCACAACAAGCGACTCATTAAACGTAGCCGTAGCAACTGCGATAGTCTGTGCAGAATTCAGAAGGAGGAACATAGTTACTAAAATATAATTATGACAAGGCACTTTCACATATTCAATACAAAATTGACAGTTTCACATATTGCTATAATACAGCTGTTGATTTTATCTGTCACATCATGCTCAGTGGAACGTTTCATCTCCGACGATGAGTTATTCCTCAAAGATGTCAGTGTAGTATCAACAAAGAACAAGGCAACAAAGAACCTGTCACTGTCCGACTATGTCCTGCAAAATCCAAACAGGAAATGGTTCGGTGCCAAAGTGCCATTAAAAATCTATTGCTTAAGTGGTGTCGACACCACAAATTGGGCAACCTGCTTCTTCCGTAAGATAGGAGAACAACCCGTAATATACGATAGCCTGAAAGCGCAAAAGACAGAACTCGACATTAAGCAGGTGTTGTATAACGAAGGTTATATGCAATCATCGGTTGTACAAGAAAAAGAAATAAAGGGCAAGAAACTAACGCTTACATATCATGTAGAACCAGGCAATCAATACACAATCCACAACATACACCGCAATGTTCTTGACACCGAACTTCGTACAATTATCTGCGGAGCCGACACCATACAGTCGTTACTGCAAAAAGGCATGCCATTCAATATCAACCGGCTCAATGAAGAGCGCAACCGCATTACCACAAAACTCAGAGATGAAGGGTATTTCAAATTTAACAAGGAATATATCACATTCATGGCCGATACGTGTGAAGGCAGTACAGCAGTTGACATCACGATGAATGTACGCCTACAACTTGAAAACGGACGCTCAACACCTCAATTACACCAAAAATATCATATTGGCAAGATAAATTATTTTGTTGATACAAACGGAGTAACTGACACACTCTCGCTCAAAAAAGTAAAGCATAATGGTTACAATATATTCTATAGCAACAAATTACGATTCCGACCAAGTCTGCTCACATCCAATACGCTATTAAAACCGGGATATATATATAACGATGACATGCAAAAACTCACATACCGATATTTTACCCGCCTACATGCAATCACATACTCAAATATAAAGTTTAACGAAGCAGACAGTGCACAAGACAGCAACGGCATACTCGATTGCAATATCATACTGAATCATGCTGCATCCAAATCAATAAGCTTCGACATAGAAGGCACGAATTCAGCAGGAGACCTTGGAGTGGCAGCAAGTGCCTCGTTGCAACACAAGAATCTATTCAAAGGATCAGAAACTTTGACCCTTAAACTTCGTGGAGCATATGAGGCAATAACAGGACTGGAGGGATATGAAGGTCACAACTATATTGAATTTGGAGGCGAGGCGACACTCGGCTTTCCAGGCTTTCTGCTTCCAATAGTCAGCAAGGAATTTGGAGCAGTCCACAATGCCACCTCTGAAATATCATTGCAATACAACTTACAAAACCGTCCAGAGTTCAACCGCAGAGTACTGACAGCAGCATGGAGATACAGATGGAACAGCATCGACCAAAAAGAATCACACAGATTTGATCTGCTCGAAGTAAACTACGTGTACATGCCGTGGATGTCACGAACATTCAGGGAGACATATCTTGACTCATTAGGTAAGACTAATGCCATATTAAAATATAATTATGAGAACCTGCTTATAACAAAACTGGGCTATACATATTCGTATAATTCATTAGGAAGCTCTACCACCAGCACTTATGGCAAGAACGCATATACATTAAAAATCAATCTTGAGACTTCTGGTAATGTATTGGGACTGCTCACACGCTGGATTGACACAAAAACTAACGACGAAGGACAACGGACCTTTTGCGGTATAGCATATGCACAATACGTGAAAGGAGATTTCGACTGGGCAAAAAGTTTCAGAATAGACAAGAATAATTCCGTGGCATTGCATTTTGCCTGCGGTATAGCCTATCCTTACGGAAACTCGGATATACTGCCTTTTGAAAAACGCTATTTTGCCGGTGGAGCTAACAGCGTGCGAGGCTGGTCGGTACGCTCATTAGGTCCAGGAAAATACAACGGAGCAGACAAAGGCATAAACTTCATCAACCAATCGGGTGACATCAAACTTGACATTAACTTAGAATACCGTGCATTCCTCTTTTGGAAACTGAACGGAGCCCTATTTATTGACGGAGGAAACGTATGGACTATACGTAGCTACAAAGACCAACCTGGCGGAGAATTCAAATTTAATGAATTCTTCAAGCAACTCGCTTTCTCATATGGCGTCGGCTTACGCATGAACCTTGATTTCTTTATCTTACGTTTTGACGCAGGAATGAAAGCCATCAATCCAGCCTTTACCGGACGGAATCACTATCCAATTATACATCCGAACTTCGACAGAGACTTTGCTCTCCACTTTGCAGTCGGACTCCCATTCTAATTACAGACAAGTTCAATCATAGCCTCTCAACACATATTCACAAAGAACAATCACAACGTTCTCAAATAGGAAAATCATCTGTTAGAAACGCTTTTTCCCATATTTATACAACTGAAACCGATTATTTTAGTTAACTTTGCACGTTCTATATACGTTATATTAATAAGGAAAAGACAAAAACAGTATAATTATGTACAGATCACACACTTGTGGGGAGCTACGCCTGTCAAACGCAGGACAAACCGTCACCCTTGCAGGATGGGTACAACGCACACGTAAAATGGGAGGCATGACATTTATTGACCTCCGCGATCGTTACGGTATAACCCAGCTTGTATTTAACGAAGAAATCAATGCGTCGCTTTGTGAAGAAGCCAACAAATTAGGCCGTGAGTTCGTAATTCAGGTAATTGGAACAGTTAACGAACGATACAACAAGAATCATAACATTCCAACAGGAGACATAGAGATAATCGTTGACAAGCTTACAGTTCTCAACGAAAGCGAAATACCACCTTTCACCATAGAAGACAACACAGACGGAGGCGATGACATACGTATGAAATATCGATATCTTGACTTACGCCGTACAGCAGTCCGCAAGAATCTGGAGTTACGCCATCGCATGTGTATCGAAATACGCAACTATCTCTCAAACCTCGGGTTTATTGAGGTAGAGACACCTGTGCTAATAGGCAGTACGCCTGAAGGTGCACGTGACTTTGTAGTTCCTTCACGAATGAATAAAGGACAATTCTATGCACTTCCACAAAGCCCGCAGACATTGAAACAGTTACTTATGGTGGCAGGCTTCGACCGTTACTTCCAAATAGCAAAATGCTTCCGTGATGAGGACTTACGTGCCGACCGTCAGCCTGAGTTTACTCAAATAGACTGTGAAATGTCGTTTGTCACACAAGAAGACATTATTCAGACATTCGAAGGCATGGCAAAACATCTGTTTAAAGTCATTCGTGGCGTTGAGTTCAAAGAGCCATTCTTGCGCATGCCATGGATAGAGGCGATGCGCCGCTTTGGTAGTGACAAGCCTGATATGCGCTTTGGTATGGAATTCGTAGAACTGATGGATATCTTGCAGCTCGGAACATTTGCAGTGTTTGACAATGCCAAATATATCGGAGGAATATGTGCTCCAGGCTGTGCTGTATACACACGCAAACAACTTGACCAACTCACCGACTTCGTCAAACGTCCGCAAATCGGAGCAAAAGGTATGGTTTACGCACGTGTGTTGGATGACGGAAGCGTAAAATCGAGTGTTGACAAATTCTATACTCAAGAACAGCTTCAATCACTGAAGCAAAAAATGGGAGCAAAACCAGGAGACCTCATATTGATTCTCAGTGGCGACGACGCCATGAAGACCCGCAAACAACTTTGCGAACTTCGACTTGAAATGGGCAACAGGCTTGGTTTGCGTGACAAAAACAAATTCGCCCTTCTTTGGGTTACAGAGTTTCCAATGTTTGAATGGAGCGATGAAGAGAACCGCCTAATGGCGATGCATCACCCATTCACCCACCCTATGGATGAAGACATAGCACTTCTTGACACAAAACCAGAAGAAGTAAGAGCTGACGCCTACGACATGGTATGCAACGGTATAGAAGTAGGCGGAGGGTCAATACGAATCCATGATCCTAAGCTACAGGAAAAAATGTTTGAGATTCTTGGCTTCACTCCAGAAAAGGCACAGGAACAATTTGGATTCCTCATGAATGCATTCAAGTATGGAGCACCTCCACATGGAGGACTTGCATACGGGCTCGACCGCTGGGTCAGCATATTTGCGGGTCTCGACTCCATCCGTGACTGCATTGCATTCCCTAAGAACAACAGCGGAAGGGACGTGATGCTCGATGCGCCTGCAGCGTTAGATCAGAAACAGCTTGATGAACTTAGCATTAAGATAGATATAAAAGAATAATAATACAACCAACCACCGACACGACAACAACAGGAAATAACCTGGTTTGTCGGGAAATAGTGTGATTAAAACAGAAGCAACTTGGATAAGAAAACTATTATAGGCTTTGTCTTGATGGCATTAGTGCTGGTATTGTTTATGGTATATGACAACTCTGCACGCAAGAACAAAGCAATTGAACAACAAAAAAAACAGGTGGTAGAAGCCATCGCCCAGCAGAAATCGGACAGCATAGCAAATGAAGTCGCAGAAAAGAAAGCCCTGAAGGAAATGGAGGAACTGACAGATTCCTCAAACGTCCTGTTCCAAGCACGCCAAGCAAACGAAGGATCAACCATCATTGAGAACGAACTGTTAAAGGTGACAATCAAAAACAAGGGAGGTCAATTGACGCGTGTGGAACTGAAAGACAAGACCTACAAAAATCAACAAGGAGGTCAGGTCGCTCTCTTCGATAAAGACGACTCCAACATGTGCTTTCTGTTTGACGGGAAAGAAAACAACATAAAGACCGACGAACTGTATTTTGCGCCATCGAATGTGACAGACTCATCAGTCGTCATGTCACTTCCTGTAGGACAAGGAAGTATCGACATTGCATACTGTCTCATACCAAACTCGTACATCCTGAAAATGGACATCAAGGCAAACAACCTTGACGGCTTCTTCTCGACAAAGACGAAGACGTTTGACATTATATGGGATGAGAACATGCGTCAGCAAGAAAAAGGTTGGGAGTTTGAGAACCGATACAGCACGATTACGACCAGGTCGACAGATGATGACACTGACGAACTAAGTTCGTCCGGTTCAGACAAGGACAAAGACGAATTTGACGACGATGAAGACTACGAATGGGTAGCATTCAAGACACAATTCTTCAGCCAAATTCTTATTGCCGACACAAAGTTCGTCCCAACCCACTTAGCATCTAAACGGTTCAATAAAAAAGAGACAAAAGGTTACCTTAAATCATATAGTGCAGAATTGACCACCGAATTCGATACGGAGGGCAAGCGACCGACTCATCTGCACATGTACTTAGGACCGAATAAATTCTCCACCCTGAGTGAAAACGAGAAATTCATCACATCAGAAAAAGACCTTGACCTGCAAAGCATCGTATATCTCGGATGGCCACTCATAAAGTATATTAACCGCTTCTTCATGCTTTACTTCTTTGACTTCCTTACAAGTTTGGGAATAAACATGGGAATTGTATTGCTGATACTTACACTTGTTATCAAATTTGCCGTATTTCCTCTCATGCGCAAAAGCTATCTGTCTTCAGCACGAATGAGGGTATTGCGGCCTAAGATTGAAGAAATAAGCAAGAAATATCCAAAGCAAGAGGATGCAATGCAACGCCAGCAAGAAACGATGAAAGTATATTCTGAATACGGTGTAAGTCCAATGGGCGGATGCCTGCCTATGCTTATACAGATGCCTATTTGGATTGCACTCTTCAACTTCATACCTAACGCAATCGAACTTCGCGGACAATCATTCCTTTGGGCAGATGACCTCAGTACATACGATGATGTGATAAACTGGGGGACATACATTTGGGGAATCGGCGACCACCTCAGTCTGTTCTGCGTACTCTGGTGTCTGTCGACTGTTGCCAACACATGGATAAGCATGCGGCAGCAAAGAGACAGTATGAGTCCGGACCAGGCGCAACAAATGAAGATGATGCAATGGATGTCATATCTTATGCCAATTATTTTCTTCTTCACATTCAATGACTACTCAGCAGGATTGAACTACTATTACTTCATATCAGGACTCATCTCCATACTCATGATGTGGTATCTGCGCAAAACGACCGACGACACTAAGTTGCTTGCACAATTGGAAAAACGTTACCAAGAGCGAAAGGCGAACAACAGCGGCGTGCAAAAGACATCATCACTGATGGGACGTTTACAAGCAATGGCTGAAAAGCAACAGGAAATAGTCAGACAACAGCAAGAAGAACAGCAACGCAAACAACATAAAAAATAATATGAACAGGATACTATCAACAATAGTTCTTCTGACAATGGCAATTATCAACATACAAGCAGACGATAATTTTATTGGAAGGCAGAAGCCAGAGATCAAGGATGGGAAACTAACTCCTGAGATTCTCTGGGCAATGGGACGCATAGGAAGCTATGATGTATCGCCCGACGGGAAGTCTGTCGTATATAACGTCAGCTATTATAGTGTAAAACAAAACAAAAGTCACACCGTAATATACCGGATTAATACAGACGGAACAGGTGAGACATTGCTCACCAGTACCACAAACAGTGAGAGTTCTCCCAAATTTTACAGTAAAGGGACAAAGATCACTTTCCTAAGTGCTGACACAGACGGAATAAGCCAATTGTGGATGATGAATACAAACGGCAGCGAACGCAAACAAATATCATTTTTGAAGAACGATATAGAAGACTACCTATTCTCACCCGATGGAAGCAAAGTAATCCTTATACAATCTGTGAAATCAGGAACTACCACCACCGACCTGTACCCTGACCTTGACAAAGCATCAGGAAGAGTGATTGACGAGGTTATGTTCCGCCATTGGGATGAATATGTGGAAAGTGTGCCACATCCGTTTTTGGCCGATTTCAACGGACAGACAGTGTCAGACAAACTAACAGACTTGTTAGAAGGCACGACTTATGAATGTCCTATGAAACCTTTTGGAGGTATTGAACAGCTTGCATGGAGTAATGACTCAAAGCAAATCGCATATACTTGCAGGAAGAAAACCGGGCTGGACTATGCTGTAAGTACAGATTCCGATATATATCTGTATGACTTGCTGACTAAGAAGACAAAGAACCTGTGCAAGCCAGACGGGTACGCGGCACCAAGTTACGACTACACTCTATCATTGAAAGATCAAGAGGTAAACAAACAAAACGGAGATCTGAGTCTTGGCTACGATATAAATCCACAATTCTCACCCGACGGTAAATATATCGCATGGCAAAGTATGAAGCACGACGGCTACGAAAGTGACCGTAACCGGTTGTGTGTATATGAGATTGCCACAGGTAAGAAACGATATGTGACAGAGAAGTTCGACAGCAACGTTGACTCGTATTGCTGGGGCACAACAACCGATGTCATATATTTTAATGGTGTATGGCATGGGGAGACTAATATTTATCGCACGAATTTATATGGAGAAGTCTACAGGCTCACTAACGGGCAGTACGACTACACAGGTGTAGCTCTTTGCGGAAAAGACCTTGTATGCCCAAGACAATCAATGAAGGAGTCACCAGAACTGTTTTTTGTTGACGGCTACAGTGGAGAAGCACGACAAATAACAGCAGAGAACAAGTATTTCACAGATAACGTTGCATGGGGAGACGTTATACCTCGGTGGTCAAAAACAACCGATGGGAAAGAACTGCTGTCATGGATAGTACTGCCGCCTAATTTCGACAAGAGTAAAAAATACCCTACCCTGCTATTCTGTGAAGGAGGTCCACAAAGTCCTGTCAGCCAATTTTGGAGCTACAGGTGGAACATGATGATCATGGCAGCAAACGGTTACGTGGTAGTCGCTCCAAACCGAAGAGGACTTCCAGGATTCGGATCGAAGTGGAATGAAGAAATAAGTACGAACTATGGCGGTCAGTGCATGAAAGACTATTTGTCAGCTATTGATGATGCAACAGCATATTATCCTTTCATCGACAAAGACCGTATAGGATGTGTAGGAGCTAGTTTTGGAGGCTTCAGCGTATACTATCTCGCAGGCAATCACGACAAGCGCTTCAAATGCTTCATAGCACACGATGGTATTTTTAATCTCGAACAGCAGTATCTTGAAACAGAAGAAGCATGGTTCACCAATTGGGATTTGGGAGGAGCCTTTTGGCACAAAGACAACCCTGCAGTACAACGTACATTCAGTGCATCTCCGCACCTGTTTGTAGATAAATGGGATACACCTATCCTGTGCATTTCGGGCGATAAAGATTATCGTATACTCACATCACAAGCCATTGCTGCATTCAATGCCGCGCGCTACCGTCAGATTCCGGCAGAACTAATTATCTTTCCAGATGAAAACCATTGGGTACTAAAGCCACAAAATGGCATATTGTGGCAACGCAGGTTCTTTGCATGGCTCGACAAATGGCTCAAGGACTAATGTAAAGCAAACAAATCGAAGACTATAACAAATAATAAAATACAACCTAAACAATAAACACATGACTGAAATAATTAGAAAAAAACTAAGCGATTCAGCTGCCGCACGTTGGACTGCACTTATCATCGTGTCGTTCACAATGATGTTCGCTTACTTCTTCACCGACGTAATGTCGCCCCTTGAACCACTTCTTACTGCAGCCAAAGAAGATGGAGGACTTGGGCTTGGATGGACATCCGATGAATATGGATTCTTCTCAGGTTCATACGGATTCTTCAACGTATTTCTCCTAATGCTCTTCTTCGGGGGTATCATTCTCGATAAGTTTGGTATACGTTTCACCGGAGTTTTGGCCACAGGTTTGATGGTTGCAGGTGCACTAATCAAATGGTACGCTGTAGGCCACGACATAGAGGGAGAACTCTTTGGCTACAAGATGCAAGTTATAGTAGCATGCCTCGGCTTCGCAATATATGGCGTAGGATGCGAAATATCAGGTATCACCGTATCAAAAGTCTTAGTCAAGTGGTTCACAGGACACGAACTGGCACTTGCGATGGGCACTCAAGTAGCACTTGCACGTTTCGGAACAGCAGCTGCCTTAAGTTTCTCACTCCCGTTTGCCAAAAGTATGGGAGGAGTAAGTGCATCAGTAGGACTTGGAGCAGCAATGCTTTGCATAGCAATGATAAGCTTCCTGGTTTATTGCATTATGGACAAGAAAGAAGACAAGGCAAGAGCAACAGTAGCCACAGAACCAGAAGAGGCATTCAAGTTCTCCGACCTGCGCTCACTGTTTACAAACCGTGGTTTCTGGTATATTACACTGCTATGTCTTATGTTCTATGCAGGAGTATTCCCATTCCTAAAATTCGCTACTAAATTCATGATCATAAAATATGGAGTTGCTGAAGATACCGCCGGTTGGATTCCATCAATGCTGCCATACGGCACAATCATCCTTACCCCACTCTTCGGTTTCGTCTACGACAAAATTGGTAAAGGCGCCACACTTATGGTAATAGGGTCCGTACTACTGACAATTGTCCACGTAGTGTTTGCCATTTCAGGAATCACATACGTAGCCGTAGCTATCGCAATGATGGTATTACTGGGTATAGCATTCGGACTTGTACCGTCAGCCATGTGGCCATCTGTGCCGAAGATCATCCCAATGCAATTGCTTGGAACCGCATATTCTGTAATTTTCTTCATACAGAACATTGGGTTGGCTCTTGTACCAATCCTCATCGGTAAGGTAAATCAAGCAAATACCAATGCTGAAGGAGTTATTGACTATACACAAACAATGTCAATCTTCGCTACTTTTGGCATAATTGCGATAATCATCGCTGTTTTGTTGCAAATAGAAGACAAGAAAAAAGGATACGGCTTGCAGCAAGCAAACATAAAGAAAGAAGAAGATAAATAAATAAATAACAAAAGGTAAATATGTTTGAAAACCAACCGAAGGGACTATACGCCCTCTCATTAGCCAATACAGGTGAGCGCTTCGGCTATTACACCATGCTTGCCATCTTCACCTTGTTCATGCAAGCCAAATTTGGATGGGATGAAGGAGAAGCCGGACAAGTATACTCAATATTCTTAGCAGTAGTGTACTTCGCACCATTCTTTGGTGGCATGCTTGCCGACAGAATAGGATACGGCAAATGCGTAGTCATCGGATTTATAGTCATGTTCCTTGGCTATCTTGGATTAGCATTGCCAACAGCCGCCGACACAACAGGTATGGTAGTGATGTTTGTCGGATTAGCATTCGTATCGTTAGGCACAGGCTTGTTCAAGGGCAACCTACAAGTACTTGTAGGCAATTTATATGACAACCCTAAATATTCTGCCAGCCGTGACTCTGCTTTCAGTCTGTTCTATATGGCAATAAACATAGGAGCTATGTTTGCGCCTGCAATGGCAAAGTGGATCACAAATACACACCTGGCACAATATGGCTATGTATATGATGCAGCAAACCACGATCCAGGTTATCTGGAGGCACTATATAATTCATACGGACTATGCTTTGGAGTAGCATGTATATCGCTGATACTATCGGCAATTGTATATTTTTCATGCCGCAGTTGGTTCCGTCATGCTGATGTCACGGCCAAGCAGGCAGAACAATCTAATGCCGCAATTGAAGAACTTACACCGAAACAAACAAAAGACCGTATTGTTGCACTGCTTTTGGTTTTCGCTGTAGTAATATTCTTTTGGATGGCATTCCACCAAAACGGTTCGGCACTTACGTTCTTTGCTAAGAAATACACCAACCTGTCGGTATCAGGTCCACTACGTATAGGATTCAATATATTCAGCTTGGCACTCATTGCCATCTCCGTCTACACAGGATTCTCAGCATTTCAGGCAAAGAAAAAGAATACACGCATCATATGTATGATTGTAACACTGGTTTTATGGGGCGGTGCATTTCTTCTATATCAAGGTATGGCAAACCCAACAGCAGCCCAGCCATCAGACTTCCAGCAATTCAATCCATTCTTTGTTGTTGCCCTCACACCATTTAGTATGGCTTTCTTCGGAGCATTATCTAAGAGAGGAAAGGAAGTGAGTGCACCAACCAGAATAGCATGGGGCATGGTAGTTGCAGCAATAGGCTTTGGCGTCATAACAATGGCATCAACCGGCCTAATTTCACCAATGGATCTTGGAGAGAAAAATACACAAAGCATACTGTCTCCAGGCTGGTTGATTTCCACATACTTTACGCTGACACTTGCCGAACTGCTTCTTTCACCAATGGGTATCTCATTTGTCTCAAAGGTAGCACCGCCAAAGTACAAAGGTCTGATGATGGGCGGCTGGTTTGTAGCTACCGCTATTGGTAATTATCTGAGTGCCATTCCATCCATGCTATGGAATAAGATCCCATTGATGTACAACTGGGGCATACTCATTGCCCTTTGCCTTATCAGTGCCGTCGTAATGTTTGCCTTACTGAAGAAACTGAAAAAAATGACTGCATAATACGAGGCAACATATTCATATCAAAACGCACCTTAAATAATAGAGAGGTGCGTTTTTGTATCTGAAACAATCCACATATCAAAATAAATGCTTACCTTTGTAGCATAATCTATTACACAAACGAAACAATGACAAAGAAAACAGGTCATCCCGCAGGTTTATACCTGCTTTTTTCAACCGAAATGGCAGAACGTTTTAGTTATTTTGGAATGCGAGCCATTTTCATTCTATACATGACAAAGATACTCATGATGAACGATGCTTTGGCAAACCAAATATACGGAAGTTACACAGGTCTCGTTTATCTCACACCCCTTATCGGTGGAATAATATCCGACCGCTATTGGGGCAACCGCCGTTCCATCTTTGTCGGTCAGTTGCTAATGGCAGGCGGACAATTTATGATGTTCCTTAGCGCAAGCATAACAGAGCAAATACACCTAAGCATTGCTCTGATGTACATCGCACTTGCGCTCATAATATGTGGAAATGGATTTTTCAAGCCAAACATCAGTACAATGGTAGGTGACCTCTATTCACCGGAAGACAAGCGACGTGATGGAGCGTTCACTATATTCTACATGGGCATCAACATAGGAGCATTCTTTGCACCATTGGTTTGCGGACAATTAGCGGAAATAGACTATCGCTGGGGATTTCTCGCTTCATCAATCGCTATCTTAATATCATTGGTCATCTTTGCCACTTTGAAAAGCAAACTGCTCGTCACACCCGACGGACGTCAAGTCGGCATACCACCAGTCAGAGAGAAAGTGAAGAAAGCAGTTACGAAAGGAAACTCACAAAAGAAATCATCAACCATGCAGGCCGTATTTTGTATCATTGGCTTTATCATCCTTTGCGCTGCAATAACATATGCCACAGATGACATTATCCAAGGAGCAATATTATCTGCCTGTGTGATGATGCCTGTATACATAATCATCGACAAGTCGCTCACCCGCATTGAACGGCGTCATATAATCGTAATATACATTATTGCATTTTTCGTCATATTCTTCTGGAGTGCATACGAACAAGCCGGAGCTTCACTCACGCTATTCACAGACCGTAATATCGACCGTGAATTTTGGGGATGGACCATGCCAACAGCATGGACACAATCATTCAACGCACTGTTTGTAGTTGTTCTTGCCCCTATTTTCGCAGCATTGTGGACATGGCTTGACAAACACCGCATGGAGCCATCATCACCTGCAAAACAAGCAATTGGCTTGTTATTGCTGAGCATCGGATACGGATTTATCGCCATCGGAGTACACGGAGTTGATTCTACTACGAAAATCAGTATATTCTGGCTTGTGTCATTATATTTCATACACACTTGTGGCGAATTAAGCCTATCACCTATAGGTCTTTCAATGGTAACAAAACTGTCACCGGTACGTATGTCAAGCCTGTTAATGGGAGTATGGTATCTCAGTAATGCCGCTGCAAACAAATTGGCGGGAACACTCAGTAGTTTGATGCCACAATTTGATAAAACGACAGGTGAGGTTATCAAGACATCCTCACTGTTCGGACACCAAATAACAAGTTTGTTCGACTTCTTCCTGCTCTTTGTGATAATGGCAGGAGCAGCGGGAATAGTATTGCTGGTCATAAGTCCATGGCTTACAAAAATGATGAAAGACGAATAGATCCTACATGATTCAAGAATATCAAATACGCGTTCTACCTGAACAAGCAGCCAACGAAGGAAGCATAAAAGATTTCATCGTAACAGACAAGGGAATCGACAGAAACCAGATACGCCATATACGAGTTTTAAAGCGTAGCATTGACGCACGCCAAAAGATCATAATGGTAAATCTGAAAATAAGAGTTTACATTAACGAAGAACCTCAAGATGATGAAATAATAAGAACAGAGTACCCGAATGTTGAAGGCAAGCCAGAGGCCATCGTCGTAGGCGCTGGTCCAGGCGGACTCTTTGCCGCACTTAAACTTATAGAACTGGGCATACGTCCGATAGTATTGGAGCGAGGAAAGGATGTACATGAGCGTCGTAAGGATATTGCAAAAATTACGAGAGACAATATAGTCAATCCAGAATCAAATTACTCATTTGGAGAAGGTGGAGCAGGTGCATTTTCTGACGGCAAACTTTACACGCGCAGTAAGAAACGAGGCAATGTCGAACACATATTAAATGTGTTTTGTCAACATGGAGCCTCCACAAATATACTTTCAGATGCACACCCCCATATTGGTACAGATAAACTTCCACGCATTATAGAAAACATGCGTGAGACGATCATTTCACATGGTGGTGAGGTGCGGTTTCAAACAAAGATGACGGCACTCCAAATAAGAGATAATAAGGTATACGGAGTTGAAGCAATTGAAACCATAGGCAACGAAGAACATGAATGCAGTTTTAGTGGACCTGTAATTCTAGCGACAGGTCATTCTGCACGTGACGTTTATCGTTGGTTGAACAATAATAAAGTTGAGATCGAAGCAAAAGATCTTGCAATAGGAGTGCGGTTGGAACATCCTGCTACTCTCATCGACCAAATACAGTACCACAATAAAGAAGGTAAAGGGCTCTACCTGCCTACCGCCGAATATTCCTTCGTTACGCAAGTAGAAGGACGTGGAGTGTACTCCTTTTGTATGTGTCCAGGCGGAACCGTTGTACCAGCAGCAAGCGGACCGGAACAAATAGTAGTCAACGGCATGTCGTCAAGCAAACGTAACGGTCCATGGAGCAATAGTGGTATGGTTGTAGAAATCCACACAGAGGACATGCAACAAATCAAGGGTTTCTATCAAAAAGACCAACCCGTTGAAACACGATTATATTCCACCGACAATGAAACGAATCCACTATGTATGCTCGAATTTCAAGAATATTTGGAACGACTGTGCTGGATTCAGGGGAACAATAAGCAAACAGCTCCTGCACAACGAATGGCTGACTTTGTGAATGGACGGTTGTCGGCATCGCTTCCTAAATCCTCATATACTCCAGGGCTTATAACCTCACCACTCCACCTTTGGATGCCCCGTTTCATAACCACACGATTACAACAGGGATTTCGTCAATTCGGAAAGACGAGCCATGGTTTTCTCACAAACGAAGCAGTCATGATTGGCATAGAGACACGCACTTCAGCTCCCGTCCGCATCATCAGAAGCAGTGAGACTCTACAGCATATACATATCGGAAACCTGTTTCCATGCGGAGAAGGAGCCGGTTACGCTGGAGGCATTGTATCAGCAGGCATTGATGGCGAGCGCTGCGCAAAGATGTTAGCACAAAGCATAGGCGCAATCTGTTAACCATCATTTAAACGGTCAAGCCAAAGTCAAAAAAGAACAACCATCCATGTATGGAAACAAATATTTTTGTATCTTTGCATTAAAGAAACAGCATATATAAAGCAGTATAAAATAAAAACATCATAACAGAAATGGATACAGTAAAACCAAACGAAGAAAAGCTCAAGGCATTACAAGCCGCAATGACTAAAATAGAAAAGAACTATGGCCATGGCTCAATTATGAGACTGGGCGAGGAAAACATAGAGAAAATTGATGTTATCTCTACTGGTTCAATAGGTCTTAACGCAGCACTTGGTGTTGGCGGTTATCCAAAAGGACGTATTATAGAAATATATGGTCCTGAATCATCAGGAAAGACAACACTTGCCATTCATGCAATAGCTGAATGCCAAAAAAATGGAGGGATCGCAGCATTCATAGATGCAGAACACGCATTCGACCGTTTCTATGCACACAATCTCGGCGTGGACACAGACAACCTTTTAGTATCGCAGCCAGACAACGGAGAACAAGCACTTGAAATAGCAGATCAGCTCATAAGTTCGGCCGCAGTTGATATTATAGTTATTGACTCCGTAGCAGCACTTACGCCAAAAGCCGAAATTGAAGGCGATATGGGGGAAAACAAAGTAGGTCTGCAAGCTCGCCTTATGAGTCAGGCACTCAGAAAACTCACTGCCACAATTAGTAAAACAAAGACAACGTGTATATTCATAAACCAATTGCGAGAAAAAATAGGAGTTTTGTTTGGGAACCCGGAAACAACGACAGGAGGCAATGCCTTGAAATTTTATGCGTCAGTACGTATTGACATCCGCCGTAAGGAAGCAATAAAAAATGGCGACCAAGTCATCGGTAATACAGTTAAGGTGAAGGTAGTGAAAAACAAAGTAGCTCCTCCATTCAGAAAATGTGAGTTCGACATTATGTTCGGTACAGGAATATCAAAAACCGGCGAATTGGTTGACATGGGTACAGAACTTGGCATTATAAAGAAAAGTGGCAGTTGGTTCAGTTATGAAGACAGTAAGTTAGCGCAAGGTCGTGAAGCTGTAAAACAGACTCTTGAAGACAACCCAGAACTTGCAGAGGAAATAGAGAATAAAATCATGGCAAAGTTGTCTGGCAAGGATGAATCAGACCAAGAAGCATTGGACATTCTCGATTAATGTTTAATAAACACAGACAAAAAGAATATTGGGTGGTAAATTAATGCATTTGCCATCCATTTTTAGTCTTTTACTGCAGCATATTCAATCAACCTCTTATATACAGGATTCTGTGACAGCAAACTTTTGCTTCCCACAACAAACATTTGTTTTCTTGCACGTGTAACCGCTACATTTAGCTTCCTATCAACTGCCACACCATCCTGCACAACTATATTGGAAAGCAAGTCCAGTTCATATCGTTGACTTATGGTAGTACCATATATAATAATATTCTTTTGACTGCCCTGATACCGCTCAACAGTATCAATCAATATATCATCAGCCATGATCCCGACTGAATATAAGGCGCTCCTCACTGCCGTAATTTGGCGACGGAATGGAACTATAATTCCTATTTCTGATGCTACATCGAATGACAGTCCATTCTTAAGAGCCAAATTATTTAGTTCAACAACAATCTGAGCAATTTGTTTTGCCTCAGCAACATTCATCTTAGGAGTTCTTTCCAACACAGGCGGTGACGGAACATTGATAAAGCCAAACCGTGTTGTGGCAACGAAACGTTCATTATTGTCAAATACCCTATATGGCAATTCTTCTTTCTGGTGCTCTAATCCAAGCGTTTGGAGTGCTTTGTCATAAAATGTAGAGCTGGCAAACTGTGCAATATCAGGATGCATACGCCCTTGAAAGGTAAGCAATGCACAAGACCCTGCAGTATCAGCATGAGCGGTAACATAATCATATAATCTCTCGAACAAAGAATTACGGCAATCGAACAGTCCTATTGTATGAAGGATCGTTGACTTGACCTTGGAAGTCTCTTCACCTTGCACAACAACAGCAGGCAATTGTTTGTGATCACCAATCATAACAAACTTCCTTATTGAAGGAACTCCATTGCGTTCATCGCAGAGTAAAGGCAACAACTGAGGTTCTAATATCTGCGAAGCCTCATCAAATATAGCCACATCAAACGATTTAAGTTTGAAAAGTTCTATTGACGAGGAGATAGCACTTACAGTACCCACTACTATAGGCATGTCCTTAATCAGCTTGACGAACGAAGTCCTACGTATGTCGTCACCTGCCATATTTTCAATTAAGTGCGAATGATATTTTGGATCACACGAAAGCTCTCGTCCGACACGTATATATTTTTTGTCCACCAATGCCTTACATATTTCATCAACAGCGCGGTTAGTGTAAGCAAGAAGTAGCATAGAGTTGTGTTCAAGAAGAAACTCATCAACCATTGATTTCAATGCTACAGAAGTCTTACCAGTACCAGGCGGACCTACAAGCAAAAAATAATCTTTTGCTTGCTTCGCCCGTAGAACGATATTTGTCATATATGCATTGCCATATTGCCCTTTAAGCATTACAGACGCATCAATCTCCGGTTTTCTTTGGCACAATAAAAGTTCCCTCCTTCGTTTTGAAGTCTTAAGAAAAGAATACAACCCATGATAAAGCGTACGCATAGAAGAGTCCATATATTCGTGTTCTATTGCATACATACTATTTATATGAAATATATTAGGATTACTTTGAGGATGTCTCAGTTTAAGAGTTATAGAATCATTATCAAACGACTCGACGCCACAACGTATCACCTGACGTGTTGTAGCCGAATCTGCACCTGTGTTCCTCTCGTATAATATTACCGAATCTCCTTTTCTGAAGTTAGGAGATGCAATTCCCGTGACAGTTGGCTTCAACAGTCGTACAGATGAAATTTCATTGCCTTCCGAATATATAAAGCCATTATCCTTGCTTATGTTGTCAAATTTCAGGTCAATCATAATATCTCCATTCTGCAACTTTGTGTCTAAGTCAGCATTCCATAAGTTCGACATACCTCTCGTTGAATCAATACTACCATCTCCTACCCTGGCAAGATATTGTTCACGGGCAATGAAAGTAAAGAAAGAGTAAAAATACTCCATTGAAAGTCTATCTGATGTATGTAACGGTTCTATCATACGTTCGATTTCCGGTTTCTCATAGTCGGTCCATAGTTTACCGTTCACACCGTTTGTATTCAAGTCGTCCGCCTCCAAACCATCAAGATACTTCTTTATTCTGCCGTTTTTCAAGTTTTGCTCAAGTAGTATAATGCTGTTTCTTACCATCATCATACGATGTACCATTGCTTGTGCAGTACGTTGTTCCAACAACATTGGATACTTTGAATAAAGCAAGTAGCCCCCGATTGACTGCCTTGATATACCAAGATTGTAAAACAATATTTCTTTATACAAAATCATCTGCATCACATGTTCCTCACGTGCAGTCTGATGGAATTTATCCCATTGTCCAGATTTCATTTCTATCAGATTCTTGTAGTCACCTTGTAGGAAATCAAAACGACCTTGAATGCCAAGAGCCTCAGAAAAGAAAGATGGTTCGAGCAGCACATTACCTTCTGCTCCAATAAAATTTGTATCGGAGTATAGTTGAGCTACAGTCCGTCGGATGTTGTCGAACTGATGTTCACACTCATTAAAAAAACTTGCATCAATATCATCACAAGCAGATATGCCAATCAGATTAGACTTGAAAGCTTTACGGATAGATTCTTGGTAAGTTATATTAGGATTGTTGATTTGGTCATCAAGGAATTGTCCTGTTATGTTTCCTAAAATGGTGTACTTAGTTGTTGGTGAAGGAGCTATTTTACGCAGGAGATAATTTAATGGAGAGTCTCCATAATCTTTTATACAACTGCAAACAGCGGTAACATCTATCAGATAATCTGGTTCTATGATTATCATCTCAGGAATTACTACGCCAGCGTCACTATTCACCTTTGATGAAACTACATTAAACTGCATACCAACTTTCAAATGATCAGCTGCGTCTTGTGTCTGATCATTCGAAGAGAAATCAATTTTCCATTGTTTATTACGCTGATACTGGCCTGATACCGCATATATAATATTTTTCTCTTTTCTACGGCACACAAAGCGCATTGAAGCAACAAATTTCATGTGTGTTTGCAAAACAACTTTCTTTTGTTCCACAACCGTCTGGCATGCATCAATATGCTTTTTTATGTCCTGTCTTATATTATTTGGAATCTGAGTTCCTGTAAAATGCGCATATGCATCAAGAAACGAGGCAATATCAATATAATAATTTGTTTCGTTAACCTGCTCATCATCATTTATCACACGCCTTGCCCTCCATCTGAACCGGTCGACATCATAAAGTCGATATTTTGTATGTCTGCATACAGCCTCAAGCTGAGAGAAAAAATCATTATACACAATACCTTGTCCACTAGTACATTGTGTACAACACCGGTGAAGGACTTCATAGAAATAGCCATATTTTTCTCTCAATCCGAATTTCTGAGAAAAATACACATTTTCTATGTCTTGCCATGAATCTATCATTTATGCCACTGAAATAATAACAATGCAAAGTTACACAATCAGTTTCAAAAGGACAAGATATAGAAATTTTTATTTATGCATTACATCATGAATTAACAGGAAAGTATGCGAACTCTTTATTTACGCTCTGTGTTATTAACACACATATTTTTTAGTTTGCAATAACGTTGACACTGCTCTGTAATGTCATATCCAAGGAGAGCACCAAGAATAAAGTCTTCTTCAGGACTAAGAGAGTTCAGTGGACGGTTCACAATATAATGAATTGTGTCCATGCAAGCCTTGTTCCCAAAAAACAAGTTGATGTTATCGTTACTTAGATACTGTATGTAATAGTCTATACCTTGGCTTTCAAGTTTCTTTACTGCCAACGGTTCATATTGGCGTGGAAAAGTATAGAGGACCATTGGTCTCACACCTTTCTTATATTGATATATTTGTTCGGAAAGAACTCTTATGTCAGCGGGAACTAATTCTTCTTGCATCGTACCAATTTTTTTCAATGCAAAGTTAGGACCATTAATTCATATAGCCAATACCTAAAATTATTGATTTTATATAGTATCTTAACTGGTATTTCATTAACGTCATACTAAATTTGAGTGATGGGACCACTTAAAACACAGCATACAGCCCACCACTCAAATTCCAGTTAAGCATTAACTTATACTCCAACTATCGAATATATTTTATCTTAGAAAGATCTCTTGGCTTTGCTTCTGGACTTTCATCCGGATATCCAATTGCAATAATATAGCAAAGGTCATATCCGTCTGGAAATCCTAACTTTTTAATGTACGGCTTAGCTTCTTCAGAGTGTTTTAAGAAATTTACAGGTCCTCCAAGACAGCACGTGCCCAAGCCCATTGACTGTGCAGCAAGAACCATGTTTTCTCCAAGCAAACCACAATCAATCGACCCGTTACCTCCAGGAGTCGCAATACAAATAATCACAGGAGCATTTCTGTACATGTTTTTGAAATTAGGGTCGCGTTTTGACATTTCAGCATTCGCTTTAACAAAGAGATTGGTTGTCTCTTTAATATAATTCGAGTCTTCCACAATAGTAACAGCCCATGGTTGAGCATTCATACCGCTTGGTGCATTGATACCACACTTCGCGATAACTTCAAGTTTTTCATGCTCCACTGGCTTATCCAAGTATTTTCTCACTGAGCGTCGTGCCATAATGGTGCTAATAACATCATTTGATAACTGATCTGTCTGCGCAAAAGTAAGCGTAGACATAACCATCATCAGACACAATAAAAGACTTTTTACTTTCATAGTTTATATATTAATTACTATTCTCTAATATTTTCTCTATCAACTATTCCCACTCAATAGTAGCAGGTGGTTTCGAAGAGATATCGTAGCATACACGGTTCACACCCTTTACTTTATTGATTATATCATTACTAACTTTTGCCATAAAGTCGTACGGTAATTTAGCCCAGTCTGCAGTCATGGCATCAGTCGATGTAACGGCACGAAGAGCTACAGGATGCTCATATGTCCGCTCATCACCCATAACACCCACCGAGCGTACTGTAGATAACAGGATTGCACCAGCTTGCCATATTTGGTCGTACAAACTGACCTCTATTTCTCCGTCAGTCATGCTTGCAGGTACACCTGCGGCAAGTACTCTGCGCGCCTCTTCGCCCGAAAGCCGAACCTTGTACTCACGCAATCCACGTATGTATATATCGTCTGCCTCTTGCAATATATGCACTTTGTCAGGAGTGATATCCCCCAATATCCGTACAGCCAGTCCTGGACCAGGAAATGGATGGCGAGTTATTAAGTGTTCCGGCATTCCGAGGCTGCGCCCCACCCTACGAACCTCATCTTTGAACAACCACTTTAATGGTTCACAAAGCGACAAATTCATATCTTTAGGAAGACCACCTACATTATGATGACTTTTAATAGTCTTTCCCGTGATGTTGAGACTTTCAATTCTGTCTGGATAAATTGTACCTTGAGCAAGCCATTTGGCTTCCTTTATTTTTTTCGCCTCTGTATTAAACACTTCAACAAAATCACGACCTATAATCTTACGTTTTTGTTCCGGATCAGTTACGCCCGCAAGATCTGAGAAAAACTTCTTGCTTGCATCAATCCCAATCACATTCAATCCGAGGCACTCGTAGTCGTGCATTACATCACGGAATTCATTCTTACGTAACATTCCGTGATCCACAAATATACATGTCAACTTATCACCTATTGCTCTGTTTAGTAACACAGCAGCTACCGATGAGTCAACACCACCAGACAATCCAAGTATGACACGATCAGTACCTATCTGTTCCTTCAATTCCTTAATTGTCGATTCAACAAACGAAGCACTGCTCCAGTCCTGTTTGCCTCCGCATATATCAACAATAAAATTCTTCAACAATTGTTTTCCTTGAAGAGAGTGGAACACTTCCGGATGAAACTGTACACCCCATACTTTTCTTTCCTCTATCTGGTATGCCGCATATTTTACTCTGTCCGTTGATGCTATTTTACGGAAATTACTTGGCACATCAACAATTGTGTCACCATGACTCATCCATACTTGGCTGTTGATCTCAATATCCTTAAATAGCGGATTACTCTGTTCTATCCATTGCAAATTAGCGCGTCCATACTCACGTGAGCCCGCAGACTCTACCCTTCCGCCAAATGTCTGAGCAATCAATTGAGCCCCGTAACATATTCCGAGCACCGGATATTTGTCAATTATTGGCTGTAAGTCTAATTTGAATGCTTTCTCATCATAGACACTAAATGGAGAGCCACTGAGTATTACCCCAATTATAGAATCATCTTCATACGGAAACTTGTTATATGGAAAAATTTCACAGAAAGTGTTGAGTTCACGTACTCTGCGTCCAATGAGCTGCGTGGTTTGCGAACCAAAGTCAAGAATAATGATTTTTTGCATCTTTGTAATTACTGAATTTATTTGCAAAGATAATAAAAATAAACGAGCTCAACATTGCATTATATGAAAAAACACACGTAATCAATATTTAACCGTCTTGTCATCCTTTCATGTCTCATCATTCCAAGGTATATCCATCCAATCATTCAGAAATTACATAGTGATGCATACATTGTGAATCATAATAGCAATGTACATTATGATTTCAGTTGACTCCCCGTTTAGTAACACTGTCTATTACTGCATAGACAGGTTATATATATATTTGCTAAATGTAAAGGAGATTATCCTATTATGCACTTTATGCACTTCCGGCATATCCTTTGCTCCATTATAATACTTCTCGTATGCACTTCTGGAAAACACAATGTCAAATTCGGATTCGATTTGCGAGAATGTCGGCCTCTCTAATATCCCCATATCAACCAACACACGTAAGGTATAAACAAGGTCCCGACCTCCTTTGCCATCAAGGAGAATATGCAAAGTACTTATTATCTCTTGCTTATGATTTTCTACTAATACGCATGAAATGAATGATTCCGACTGCTTGTGTTCTGGAGTAAGTACCATAGGCTTGTCGGCATTAGTATCCTTGGAAACACTCAAGTAAACATTTTCAGACGCCTCATGGTAGTGTTTTATATGGGATTGAGTCTCTTGAATAGCATTGGGAACTGTCATGTCCTCACAGAATTTCGGCTCTGATAACTTGTCATCAAGTAATGGTACTCGAACCTCTAAAGTATCGTTTAAGTCACTTATCATAATTTATAATTTTCTTCATTTGCGCTGCAAAGATACAAAGATTAAAAACAATAGCAAAATAAATTGAGTTACATTTAGTCGCATTCGCATTGTGACAGACTATCAACCGACACATTTTGCACCATATTCATTAGCATTGTGCAACATATAGAAATTATTTTTTGACGTAGATGATACAAATATGCCCCCTGTATACTGAGCGAGAATGACAGAGGGCAAATCATACTTTTATTTTTCAGACAAGAGAGCGAGAACTATCGTTTTTTATACATACTATCGTAATACTTCTCGTATTCACCCGATGTTATATTATCCATCCACTCCTGATTGTCAAGGTACCAACGGACAGTCTTCTCTATTCCTTCTTCAAATTGTAATGAAGGTTCCCATCCGAGTTCCCGCTGAAGTTTTGTGGAGTCAATGGCATATCTGGCATCATGTCCTGGACGATCGGTAACATAAGTGATAAGGTTCAAATCCTCCCCTTCCTTACGACCCAGCAAACGGTCAACAGTACTGATGACAACCTTTATTATATCAATATTCTTCCATTCATTGAAGCCACCGATGTTATAAGTCTCGGCAATTTTACCATTATGGAATATTACATCAATAGCACGTGCATGATCCTCAACATACAACCAGTCGCGAACATTCTCACCCTTACCATATACAGGCAGAGGTTTGCGATGACGGATATTGTTGATAAACAATGGTATCAGTTTTTCGGGGAACTGATAAGGGCCATAGTTATTTGAACAGTTTGTCACGATTGTAGGCATTCCATAAGTATCGTGAAAGGCCCGTACAAAATGGTCGGAACTAGCTTTCGATGCAGAATAAGGAGAGTGTGGATTGTATTTTGTCGTCTCATAGAAGAAATCCGTGCCATAAGCAAGATGATGCTTACTGCTTGACGCTGTAGTTGAAAACGGAGGTTCAATACCCTCAGGATGAGTCATCTTTAATGCTCCATAAACTTCATCAGTAGAGATATGATAGAAGCGACAAGGAATATCCTTTCCATCTGCATTCTTCATCACGAAAGGAATTGGTTGTTCACCCCAATACAACTTAGCAGCTTGAAGCAAACTCAACGTTCCAAGCACGTTAGTACGTGCAAAAGTAAATGGATCCTTGATACTGCGGTCGACATGGCTTTCAGCTGCCAAGTGAATAATACCATCTACCTTCTCATCTTGAATCAGTTTATAGAAGCTGTCGAAATCACATATATCCATCTTAACAAACTTGTAGTTCGGCTTATCCTCCACATCCTTTAAGTTGGCAAGATTGCCAGCATAAGTCAGTTTGTCAAGATTAATAATCTTGTACTCAGGATATTTATTTACGAAAAGTCTGACAACGTGACTGCCTATAAATCCGGCACCACCAGTAATAACAATAGTTCTTTTGTCCATAAATGAATTTTTTTATCGGATGAATGGAGTTAAATTTTGAATGGTGAGTTGAAATCTTTCAAGCACACATGTTTAGTATCTTTTTCGCTCAACAGAGCATGCTCAGTCGGAATCATCCAATCGATGCCCAATGAATTGTCGAGTATTGAGATGCCACCATCAGCCTCCGGATGATAAAACTCATCACATTTGTATTGGAACACCGCAGTTTCTGATAATACAGAAAAGCCATGTGCAAAACCCTTAGTAATAAGGAATTGACGATGGTTGTCCTCCGTAAGTTCTACAGCGACATGTTTTCCGTACGTCGGGCTTCCCTTGCGTATATCAACAGCAACATCGAGAACACGTCCTCTGACACAACGAACTAGTTTACTCTGAGTGAATGGAGGAACTTGGAAATGCAGTCCACGCATGACACCATAAGTCGACATACTTTCGTTATCCTGTACAAACTGAATTTTATGGCCTAATATAGGCGTTACCTTCTCATCGAATTCCCGTTCTGAGTAGCTTTCGAAAAAATAGCCACGGGCATCACCGAATACCTTTGGCTCTATAATCAACAAGCCTTCTATATCCGTCTTTATAACATTCATATATCAATCTTTTTTATTTCATTTTGCCGAGGTTGCGCAGGCAAACCTTCAGAGAATCGGTCCAATAAGGAATTCTAATTCCAAAAATATTCTTTATCTTAGTCTTGTCAAGTACAGAATACGACGGGCGAGTGACAGGAGAAGGGAATTCATCAGAATGGCATGGTTGTATGTTACAGTTGGTGTTTCCACTATATTCAGCGATCATTTTAGTGAAATCAAACCAGCTGCATACACCTTCATTGCTGTAATGATATATACCTGTCTTGGCGTATGCACCTTTATCCTTTTGTGCTGTAACCTTATAGTCATCTATCACTGTTGCAATCACATTAGCCAAATCAAACGCATATGTGGGAGTACCGGCCTGATCGAACACAACCTTCAATTGGGGCTTGGTGGCAGTAAGACCAAGCATGGTCTTACAAAAGTTCTTGCCGAATTCCGAATAGAGCCATGCAGTACGAATAATTACATAACTGCATCCAGAAGCAATGATTTTTTGTTCGCCATGCAATTTCGTCAGTCCGTACACTCCGGTAGGTGTCCCTTTTTGCTCTTCTCTACAAGGCACGTTATAAGGTTCTTTACCGAAGACATAGTCAGTACTGATTTGTATTAACAAGCCACTGACATCTTTCATTGCCTTAGCCAGATTAGCAGGTGCATCTGCATTGAGCTTTTCTGCCAATTCTCCGGCAGACTCAGCAGCATCGACATTTGTATATGCAGCGCAATTGACAATAACTTGAATGTTATTATCAGCCACCATTTTTTTGATTGCATCAAGGTCTGTTATATCAAGATATGTAGTTTCAACACCTTCAATATTGTTCACATCAGTGAAGACATAATTGTCCGACTTTCCTTTTGCAACAATGCGCATCTCATTGCCCAACTGTCCGTTAGCTCCTGTTATAAGTATATTCATTCCCTTTATATTTTTATCCATTCACTTTTGGTCTATACTAATCAAGATTTTCTTGACCAGTCTCTTTCACTTCATCGATAACCTTCAGCAGGTACTGTCCGTACTGGTTCTTAAGCATAGGCCTTGCCAGTTCACGCATACGCTGCTCACTGATCCATCCTTTACGATAGGCAATGCCTTCCAAGCATGCCACTTTCAGTCCCTGTCGTTTTTCGAGGACTTCGATATAAGTCGATGCTTCTGCAAGCGAATCGTGCGTACCGGTATCGAGCCATGCGAAACCCCGTCCAAACGTAGCGACCTTCAGTTCTCCATCTTCCAGAAACTTCTGGTTTACTGAAGTTATTTCATACTCACCACGAGCAGAAGGTTTCACATTTCTTGCAACCTCAACCACCTTGTTAGGATAGAAATAAAGTCCAACAACAGCATAGTTACTTTTAGGGTGTTCCGGTTTCTCCTCGATTGACAGACAATTGCCCTGCTTATCGAATTCTGCCACACCATAACGTTCAGGATCACTTACCCAGTAACCAAATACTGTAGCCTTCTTATCTTTCTCTGCTGCATCCACGGCCTCCTTTAGAAGTTTAGTCAGTCCCGGTCCCTGGAAAATATTGTCACCGAGTACAAGACACACGCTGTCATTACCAATGAAATCGGCACCTATAGTAAACGCCTGCGCCAATCCGTCGGGAGATGGCTGTTCAGCATAAGTAAAATGTACGCCATAATCACTGCCATCGCCCAACAGCCGTTTAAAGTCAGGCAAATCGAACGGTGTTGAAATAATCAATATATCACGTATGCCCGCTAACATAAGTACGCTAATAGGATAATAAACCATCGGCTTATCATATATTGGCATGAGTTGCTTACTGATTGCCTTAGTAATTGGATAGAGCCTGGTGCCACTGCCACCGGCAAGAACGATTCCTTTCATTATATATTTATTTTATTGTTATCACACGCATTGCATATTTTTGCAAAGATACTCCTTATTTATTTATCAGCAAAACAAATTTGATAAAAACTGACTGACAAGTCACAACAAAAGGAGCGAAAAAAGCATAAACTCTCATCTTGCGACAATACGGCCACAACTCCACACAAGATCAACTCCCCTTTTCAAGAAAACATATTACATGTCATACTATATCATGACGAAAATCAATATTCGAACGCATTTATGGCAAGTGACAACAATGTCTTAAACATAAGGAAAAGTCCTTTGAGCACATAAAAAAGCATTATTTTTATATCATTTTTCCACGAAGAGTGTTCAATAACAGATTTTGGACTAAAAAAACTCTCCTAAACTCTTGCAGATATAAAAAAAGTCCCTACCTTTGCAACGTGTTTTTCATGGTATTAGATTTATTTTAAGGTTAGTATGAGATTGCTTATCGTGAGATAGGCAATCTTTTTTGTTATAATGCAGACATTCACCATGACACTCTCCCGTAATTAGTGTACACATAATAAGAGTCTGTATCAGACAGTAACACTACACGGTTTTTGGACGTGGTGGTCTATCAATATCCTGTTCCAAAATGAGACGTATGACGAGACAGGATACCTCCAAGTCACAACTTAGTGCACTGCCATGAAACAGTGCATTGGAGATCCGTTCGCTTCGCTCGAGATTACGGAAATAACAAGTTGCACTCTATATTCATCGTATAGGCTGTACTTCAACAGTAAAAATCAACAAGTTTATTTTGTATTGTCCTCGGTTTGCACTATATTTGCAAAAGAAAATAATATAAAGATGAACAGACAAGAGTTAATAAGTCAGATCAAGCAAAAACGCACATTCTTGTGTGTTGGACTTGACACCGACATCACCAAGATTCCGCAGCATCTTCATAATGCGGAAGATCCTGTATTTGAATTCAACAAAGCAATAATAGATGCCACTGCACCCTATTGCGTAGCATATAAACCTAACATCGCTTTTTATGAGTGTGGAGGCATACACGGATGGACAAGCCTGAAAAAAACAGTGCAGTACTTAAAGTCATACTATCCAAATCACTTTGTCATAGCGGACGCCAAGCGTGGAGACATCGGTAACACTTCTAAAATGTACGCAAGATGTTTCTTTGAGGAAATGAATGCAGATGCTCTGACAGTGGCACCGTATATGGGTGAAGACAGTGTGACACCTTTCCTTGAATACGAGGGCAAGTGGGTAATTCTGCTTGCACTGACAAGCAACAAAGGCAGTCACGACTTTCAGTTTACCGAACTTCAAGAAGGCGGTCGACTTTTTGAAAAAGTAATAAAGACAAGTCAAACATGGGCAGACACAGACAAAATGATGTATGTTGTAGGTGCTACACAAGGCAAAATGTTCGAGGACATACGCAAGATTGTCCCTAATCATTTTTTGCTTGTTCCCGGCATAGGAGCTCAGGGAGGCAGTCTGGAAGAAGTGTGCAAATATGGAATGACAAAAGACTGCGGTCTCATAGTTAACTCCTCACGCGCCATTATATATGCCGACTCAACTATACATTTCGCACAGGTGGCAGGCGAGCGCGCGAAGGAAGTCAGCGAACAAATGGCATGCTTCCTTAAAAACATTTGATCTTACCAACAAGATGGATGACTGTATAAGAATAAAAGGAGCAAGGGTAAATAACCTAAAGAATATCGACGTAGAGATACCCAGAAACAAACTTGTGGTGATTACGGGTGTGAGCGGATCAGGCAAGTCATCGCTCGCATTCGACACACTTTACGCAGAGGGGCAGCGCCGCTACGTGGAGAGCCTTAGCACATACGCCCGCCAATTCATGGGCAGAATGAACAAACCGGAATGCGACTTCATTGAAGGCATACCACCGGCAATTGCCATAGAACAAAAAGTTATCAGTCGTAACCCACGAAGCACTGTCGGCACATCAACAGAAATATATGACTACCTGAGGATGCTCTATGCACGCGCCGGACACACATTCTCTCCTATAAGCGGGCAAGAAGTAAAGAAACACACGCCAGAGGATGTAGTGAATTGCATGAAGTCCTACAAAGAAGGAACTAGATTTATGGTGCTATGCCCACTTATCTGCAGAAATGGCCGTACAGAATCAGAACAACTCGAAGCATACCGGAAACAAGGACTGTCGTTGACCGACGTAATTGACGGGAAGACATACATTATTATAGCCCGAATGACAGTGCACAACGACAAGAACAACATAAGCCACCTGATCGACTCATGCGAGACTGCTATATACGAAGGTGAGGGACAATGCGTGTTGAAGTTTATCAAAAGCGCACAAGACAATAATAGTATAACAAACATTACAAATTATACTATCCACACATTCTCACTAGCGTTTGAAGCAGACGGAATGAAGTTTACCGAACCAACAGAGCACCTCTTTTCCTTCAACTCACCCGTTGGTGCATGTCCAGAATGTGAGGGATTTGGGAAAATCATAGGTATAGATGAACAGCTGGTCGTACCGAATCAGGAATTGAGCGTGTACAACGATGCCATATTCTGTTGGCGCGGAGAAAAGATGAGTGCATGGAAAAAAGAATTCTGCCGACAAGCCCCGACGCACGACTTTCCGATTTTCGAACCATACTATAAACTCACACAAGAACAGAAAGACTACCTGTGGCATGGTGACGTAGACAATCAAGGACATCGTATAGACAAACGTCAAGTATGCATAGATTCATTCTTCGACATGCTTAGGGAGAACCAATATAAAATTCAGTACCGCGTAATGCTGGCACGCTATCGTGGAAAGACGACATGCCCGTTATGTCATGGAACAAGACTGCGAAAAGAGGCAAATTACGTAAAAATAGGAGGGAAAAGCATTATAGAACTTGTAGAGATGCCTATCAGCGATCTTTACGACTTTTTTCAGCATTTGGAACTATCCGAACATGATGCGACAATAGCCAAGCGACTGCTTATTGAGATAAACAGCCGTTTGCAATTCTTACTGGATGTCGGGCTCTCCTATCTTACACTAAACAGACTCAGTAACACACTGTCGGGTGGAGAAAGCCAGCGCATCAATCTTGCCACAAGTCTTGGCAGCAGCCTGGTGGGCAGTTTGTATATCCTCGATGAGCCAAGTATTGGATTGCATAGCAGAGATACACAACGCCTAATAAAAGTACTGAAAGAACTGCGCGACTTAGGCAATACTGTTGTGGTGGTGGAGCACGACGAAGAAATAATACGCGCTGCCGACTACATAATTGACATTGGTCCAGACGCCGGACGGTTGGGAGGAGAAGTGGTATGGCAAGGAAGCCCTGACATAAATGAAAAGCTGAAAGCGGAGAATATGGGAAAAAGCTTGGGCAGTCACACACTCGACTTCCTCACACATAAAGAAATAATACAAGTTCCACAAAGTCGCAGACCATGGAACAACTCTATCATTATACGCTGTGCAAGAGAGAATAACCTCAAGGGCATAGACGTAAAGATTCCACTAAATGTAATGGCAGTTGTCACAGGAGTAAGCGGAAGCGGTAAGTCTACGTTAGTGAATGATATATTCTACCGTGCCATGATGCGGCACCTCGACAGAGTATGTGACCGTCCGGGACAATTCCTCGGGCTTGAAGGCGACACAGACAAAATTGAAGCCGTGGAGTTTGTTGACCAGAATCCTATTGGCACCTCTACACGCAGCAACCCCGTCACCTATATCGGCGCATATGATGACATACGGCGCTTGATGGCATCACAACAACTCGCAAAGCAAATGGGATATACGCCACAATACTTCTCGTTCAATGCTGAAGGCGGCAGATGCGAGGAATGCAAAGGAGAAGGCACCGTAACCGTGGAAATGCAATTCATGAATGACTTAGTGCTCGAATGTGAATCGTGCCATGGTAAGAGATTCAAAAGCGACATACTTGAAGTAAAGTTCCATGGTAAAGACATACATGACATACTCGAGCTCACCGTTAACATGGCAATAGAGTTTTTCAGCAAATACAAACAACCACAAATAGCGAAGAAACTCAAACCATTGCAAGATGTGGGACTTGGATACATAAAACTCGGGCAGACCTCATCAACTCTTTCAGGTGGTGAGAATCAACGAGTGAAATTAGCATACTATCTTTCACAAGAAAAGACACGGCCAACGATGTTCATATTCGATGAGCCGACAACAGGATTACACTTTCACGACATCAAAAAGCTGCTTGACGCCTTCAACTCACTGATAAGCAGAGGGCACTCGGTATTAATCATCGAACACAACATGGAAATAATCAAGAGTGCCGACTACGTCATAGACCTTGGACCGGAGGGGGGAGCAGAAGGAGGTTACTTAGTGTGCGCCGGAACACCCGAGGACATAGCGAACTGCAAGGAAAGTTATACTGGACAAACATTGAAATCATATTTAAAACAATAACAATGAAGAAATTATTATTTGCAGTATTTGCCTGTGCACTGACAATAAGCACACAGGCACAGAAATTCGAAGACTACTTCGAAGACAACACACTCCGTATCGACTATATAATGGGCGGCGACAGCGTCAACCAATATATACAGATGGAACAACTCTACAAACAACCAAAATGGGCAGGCCGCAGAAACCGTCTGGCTGAAACATACCTGCAGGGCAACGGACAAATCAACGTATTCGACAGCGAAACAGGTAAATTGATATACGTTCATACCTTCTCGACCTTGTTCCAGGAATGGCAAAACCAAATTGAAGCGACCAAAATGACACGTGGGTTCGAGGCGAGCTACAACATTCCGTTTCCAAAGAAGCCAATTGACGTACAAGTCACACTGACCAACAACCACAACGTGGTCACATCGAAAATGATCCACCATGTAGATCCGAATGACATACTCATACGTCCGATAGGAGAAAATGGCATACCTTATAAATATATAGTAAAGAGCGGCGACATCAGTGATTGCGTGGACCTTGCGATAGTGGCAGAAGGCTATACCAAAGATCAAATGGACAAGTTTTATAAAGATTGCGGGCGAGTAGCAGATGCCTTGTTCAGCCACGAGCCGTTCAAATCACTGAAAAGCCGCTTCAACGTAGTAGCCGTAGCAAGTGAGTCACAAGAAAGCGGTCCGTCAGAACCAGGCAAAGGAATATGGCATAACACAGTATTGAGATCACACTACGATACATTCTACAGCGACCGCTATCTCACAACATCAAACGTACACAAACTATACGACATACTCAGTTGTGTGCCGTTCGAACACATCATTGTATTGATTAACACCCCACGTTATGGTGGCGGCGGTATCTACAACCAATGGATGTGCAGTTCGAGCGACCACCCTACGTTTAAGCAAGTACTTGTTCACGAATTCGGACACTCATACGCAGGACTTGCCGACGAATATGCCTACAGCGACAGCTACGTAGAATGGTATCCGGCTGATACAGAGCCATGGGAACCAAACATAACGACTCTACATGACTTCAGTAAAAAATGGAAAGACATGATACCTGCTGGTACTCCTATACCAACTACAACTAACACAGACGAACAGATATCGCGTCCGGTGAATACTGAAAGAGGTGGTAAAAAAGAAGACTTGAACGCAAAGACTAAGAAAGTTGGTGTTTACGAAGGTGCTGGCTACCAAATGAAAGGAGCATACCGCCCTGCAGAACTATGCAGGATGAACGTGAACGAAGTAGAAGACTTCTGTCCGGTATGCACCAGAGCCATAATTGGCATTACCGATTTCTACACCGCAAAATAAGGTAAGATTACGCATCAAGCGGTAAGTCTACTGGTCTCATGAGTGATGGACAATCCACTGTACTATGATGCAGTGCTACAAAGATCCACTCACGATGTTCAGAATGACGGCGCACGGGGAATTGTACACATATGGAAGACAATAAATGTCAATCACATGTTCTACGTCGTCATTCTGAGGCTTTAGCATAGAGAAAAGCCTTTCGTCTCAGCAACACTAATGGTAGCTGTTCCGGACGAATCGCACATTCAGTCTGCCTACGGACACGCATTTTTACGTATGGAATGTCCAAGCGAGCAATTAGATTACTGTTTCAGCTTGGAGACAAGCGGATGGGAAAAGCCACTTAACATCCTTACCGGTAACTACACCGTCAGAGTACGGGCAGTGGAGACTTCTACATACCTTAACCAATTCAATAACAGCAGTAGCAAGCGTGAAGTTCGTTCCTATCCACTGAACCTCACAACACAAGAAATACAACATCTGTGGAAAGATCTTGACGACACAATGATGCTTGGCATACTACCCTATCATGATTTCGTGACAAACGGATGCAGTCAGCAACTCATGAATATTATCATACGTAACATAAATGGCAGAATGGTATTTGACACGAAAGCCATTGAAGACTACGAAACCACTGTGCTTGCGATGGCACTATGCAACCCACACACAAGCTCATACATACCTAAACCTGCTGTTGCCATATATAGGCAACCACAAAGCAGATTTTGAGAAGTTGGTGCCACAAGACAGACTTTTCATTCCGTCATGCCTCGCACAGATACTTGAACATGCAACAATTGTAGACAATCACGGTTTGTCGCGCAGTTTTTTCAAAGAAAGCACACACTGTGAGCCAATAAAAATCAGCAGCCACTACCCTTGGTCTTACTGGGTAGTCATTGCAGCCATGGCTCTACGGCTCATCAGAGGCAGAAGAGTATGAAGCAATTCAAGACATCACAGTCAACACACCATGCATTCTTGACAGTACCAAAGATTCAGTAGCGATACAAAACCGCTACGAAGGAGCAGTAAGTGTAAACACCTACTATTTCGTACCAAACTCATTAGCAGCCGTAAAGGCATGGTTTGAGAAAGGACAGTACAAGAACGAAATAGAGTTTGAGGTTCAGAACGAAGGAGACGTCAAGATTGAAATCACCAAAGCAGAAGCTATCAACGACTATACAGTGATCGGTGTATGGTCGCTTGTACAGATCGAGGAATACGCTCCAGCAGAAAAGAAACTCTCAAGTCTGCAAAAAGGCTTGAACATAGTTGACGGCAAGAAAGTTTATGTAAAGTGACCTTAAACACATAAACACATATGTGTATGCCTGTGGCTACCTGCCACAGGCATTTTTGTATTAAATTGCAACGATTACTCTTTTTTGAGTATTTATCATATAAATAAAACTTCGTACCTTTGCACCGTTTTTAAAACAGACATAAGTATTATAATAAATAAGGTATAAAAGGATGAAGAAAATTTTACTATCAATGCTGATGGTCGCATCAGCCACATCAATTATGGCACAAAATCACGGTGCAATGCAGTTTGCCGGAAATGCCAATTTCTATGTATCAATCATGGGCAACCCTACAGGTAACACAGAAGTAGAGTCTGACACCGTTGTCTTTGCAATGAACAATGCATCAAGTGGTAAGATTACACTACCAAAGATGATCTACTCAGCAAGCATGACTATTCCATCATTCACTATCGACAGTGTAGGCTTCAGTTTCGACTACTCCACAATGACCACCACCTTCACCGACCAGACATTCTCAACTACAGCCGAGGTGGATGGTGAGGAAAAGCAAATCACCGGTTCGTCAATTACCGGAACATTCCAGCATACCAACAACGTGTTGGACATCACCGTTACATTCACCTACGGAGTCATACCATTTCCACTCACATACCACATCACAGGCTACTATGTTAAGTCGTACACAGACAACCTTGATGTTGTTGTAGGCGGTTCGTTCAACTATTTCGCGAACGACAAAGTAACCTACAAAGTACGTACCTACGTTGAGAACGACTCCACTAAGCTCGATGTAGAAGTACCTCAGTATGTTCTTGAAAACACAGTGATGGGCAACTTGACAATCGGCAGCTATACAGTACGCGGACTCGTATATGATGATACCAAAGGAGGCTACTACCGCGATTATGCCGCTAACGACACATTAACAATGTACTTCAGCAACGGAGCATCACTAAATGGTGACTACAAATTCACAGAAGGCAACCTGCTCGTAACCCTTGACGGCCACAACGTGCAGAATATCGTGAACACATTCAAACCTGGTGCTATGCCGTTCCCTATCGTCAGCACATTCCCTGGAACATTCGCAACAAAGATAACCGAAGTTAAGGAAAGCGAACCTGCCGTCAAGAACAATGGTGCAGCATACAACCTTGCAGGACAGCGTGTTCCGGCCAACACAAAAGGCATCGTAATTATAAACGGAAAGAAATACCTTAACAAATAAACAAGGCTGAAACATTAAGCCATAGAGCTATATACAATGAAATTCAGAATTTCACTATGCATGCTGGGAGTAATCTTTTTACTCTCAGCATGTGAAGGTTTATTTGATGACATATACGACAGTCCGTCGGACGAGAAGAAGAAGCAGACTGTAGAAGGACAGTTGTATGTCGATGCATCGAGTTGGACAGTCTGGCATTATATTGATTTGCAAGCAGTGGCTGATAGTATATTCGCCGACAGCACATACAACACATCGTCAGCATTTCAAACCTACGACATCCCTACCTCACTAAGCGGCACCAATGACGGACAGAGCGGAATATATACATATTGGTACGACGTGTTCGGAGCAGGGATCAGCAACCGAGAATTCCGCAGCTACACGCCGGCCGACCCACAGCCAGAGCCGTCATCGTGGACATTTGCCGTACACCGAAACAACGTGAGAGTAAACGGAGTGGGAGTATTTGAAACCACATACACAAACATCGACTCCATACCGTCCGACACATCGGTGTTCAGCGGTCTTACCTTTACAGCCGACGAATGGAACGAAGAAGACGTATGGACAGTCAATTCACAAATGCTGTCGGGACTGATAGGCAACCAAGGCATCAAGGTAAGCAATGTGCTTTCATCATGGCTCAAAGTCGAGATACCACCTATGCCGCCATCATTCGTGCTGAACAACCACGTGTTCATCATCAAGTTGCACGATGGCACATACGCGGCAATCCAGCTCACCGACTATCAAAGTGCGGCAGGAGTGAAATGCTGTCTCACCATTAATTATAAATATCCTATATAAGTCATTATGATAACCAAACAACTTACACTGTCAATCATTATAAGTCTTTCCACCATCGCAGCTGCAGCTCAAACATCAGTCAACGAAGATTCACTCTACGATGCCTACTTCAACCTCAGCGATGTAGTGGTTGTAGGCACACGTACGCCGAAGCTACTGAAAGACACGCCGATACAGACGAGACTCATCACTTCGGCAGACATAGAAAAGTCGGATGCCACCAACATACAAGACTTGCTGCAGCAAGAAATGCCAGGCATAGAGTTCTCATACGCCATGAACCAGCAAGTGCATTTGAATTTCAGCGGATTCGTAGGTCAAGGCATACTGTTTCTGGTCGACGGTGAACGCATGGCAGGCGAAACAATGGACGACGTAGACTTCACCCGCCTCAATATGGACAATGTGGACCACATAGAAATCATCAAGGGAGCAGCCAGCGCATTGTATGGCAGCAACGCCTGCGGAGGAGTTGTGAACATCATTACCAAGACAGCCACTCAGCCATGGTTGCTCAACGTGAACGGACGGCTTGCCCGCCACAACGAACAGCGGATGGGAGGCTCGTTGCAATTGGGAGACAAGAGTCTAAGCAACATGCTATCCGTGAATTATGTTTCTTCCGACAACTACAACGTCCACAACGCAACCAACCCCGTCACGCAAGTCGTGTCGACAATATACGGAGGCCGCACATGGAACGTGAAAGACCAACTGACCTACCGTCCAATGGAAGGAGTGAAACTGATTGGGCGTGCAGGCTACTTCTTCCGTCAGCTCACACGCACACCCGACACTCCCGAGCACTACCGAGACTTCTCAGCAGGATTGCGGGGCATCTGGGGAATCACGTCAAACGACAATATCGAACTTTCGTACTCATTCGACCAATATGACAAGTCCGACTTTCACCGCATCACCGATTCCGACGTGCGCGACTACAGTAATGTGCAGAACATCGTACGCGGACTATACAACCACAGTTGGGAAAGCGGCAGCATACTGACCGTCGGAGCCGACTACATGCACGACTACCTTATGAACACCAACCTCGAAGGCAACACCCGAAAGCAAAACAGCTTCGACGTGTTCAGCCAGTTCGACTGGATTCTCACACCAGCCTGGGAAATAGTAGGAGCCCTGCGCTACGACTTCTTCTCAGATGGTGACAACTCACACGTTACTCCAAAGCTCACTGCACGCTATCAGCCAATACGTAACATGAACATCCGCTTCGGCTACGGCATGGGATTCCGCGCACCTACCCTCAAGGAGAAATATTACAACTTCGATATGGCTGGCATCTGGATAGTGAACGGCAACCCCGACCTCAAGTCGGAAGTGAGTCATAACTTTAACATTTCAGCCGACTATACAAAAGGCCACTTCAATTACACCCTCAGCACTTACTACAACGATGTGGTAAACAAACTCGCAACAGGCATCCCATACTACCGTCCGGGGGATGACAAGCAACTTTATCTCAACTACATCAACCTCGACAACTACTCAGTCTACGGAGGAGAAGCGACAGTGCAGACACGATGGGATAACGGGCTGAGCGCCAAGCTGTCGTATTCCTACACCAAGGAAAAACTTGCCAAAGATAAAGACGGCAACACCATCAACAACCAGTACATTCCAGCACGCAAGCACTCACTTACAGCACGGGTTGATTGGGATAAACAGCTCACCAAGAACTACCGGCTTCGTCTCTCCATTAACGGACGCTTCCTTTCTAAAGTAGAAAACGTGGAATATGCCGACTACTACGATATCAGCAAAGGTACCATCACCGTCAAATATCCTGCCTACACATTGTGGAAAGTTTCGGCAGTACAACAGTTCGGCAAGGCAATACGGCTGACAGCCGCTGTCGACAACATATTCAACTATAAGCCAAAGTACTACTACATGAATTGTCCGCTCACCGATGGAGCCAACTTCATGATCGGACTGAACATAGATATCGACAAACTGTTCAAACAGCAATAGGAAATAAAAGCACACACGCTATGAAACAACATCTATATATAGGTAAGACACTTGGGGCATTCTTCCTTGTGTTGCTGACCATGCCCCTCGGGCATGCACTGATGATTCTGATGGAACACTTCATGCAGCCCACCCTGCTGCACTACAGTGCGTTCTTCATGGGTTTCGCAGGATTCATACTGACCATCGTAGGTGTGTTTGTCCATGGCGACACCAAGCAAACCCTCTTCGGACTGTTCGGCGGACTCCTGTTCTGGACTGGATGGGTCGAGTTTTTGTTAGCCTACTACGCACAACGCTACGGAGTACACTGCGACCTGACAGGCAACGGAGTGGTACAAACCACAACGACATACGTCAACGGGATCGGAGTAAGTCACGAGTTCCTCATCAATGGCATACCACTCGAAGACTACAGCCGGGAAGAACTCAAACTCATCCGAGGCAGCCGCCCCGAATACCTCATCATGCCGTCATCGTTCGGCTTCTTCATGATGTTCGCCTTTGTCTACCTCTTCTGCATACGCACAGGTTGCAACGCAATCAACTGGTGTCAGAAGAAACTGTTTGGAAGACGTCGCGACATCATTGTAGCACGCCCCATGACACGCCACACCAGTATAGTCACCTTCATGGAACTCAACACCATGATGTGGATGCTCTACCTCGTGCTCATGTTCTGCTACGACCCCGTATTCCTTGGCAGCCGACACCCGGTCACCCTTGCTGTAGCCGTGGCATGCCTCGTAGGCTCTTTCTTCATGTTCAAGCGGGAACTGAAGATCGGAGCATGGGGAGCCAACATACGCATGGCGATCGCTACGGTCATCGTATTCTGGTCGTTTGTCGAAGTAATGGCACGCAACGGATTTATGAAAGAGATATGGGTAGCACCCCTTGAGCACCAGACAGAGATGTGGAGCATCCTCGGCACATTCATCGCGCTCATCGTGCTGCTGATAATATATTCAAAAAAGCGACACAAGTGAAACGGATCACGTGGAAGAAATGGCATAAATGGCTTGGGATAATATTCTGCTTCTTTATTATAATGTTTGCAGTATCGGGCATCATACTCAACCACCGCAACACATACGGGAAAATAAATGTAAGCCGCAAGTATTTGCCAAGTAAATTTCAATATACTAACTGGAACAACGGATTGCTCCGCGGCACCATATGCTGGGGCGACAGCATACTAGTGTACGGAGCCGGAGGCATATACCTCACCGACTCGCTGGCAGAAGACTACTACGACTTTAATGCCGGACTGCCAGAAAGTGCCGACTCACGCAACATACGCAGCATCGTACAGACACCCGACGGACACCTGTTTGCCGTAGCCCCGTACGACCTCTACACCTATACCGACAGCGTGTGGACGAATATGAGCCTTGGCAATCAGAGTGAATATGTCATCCATAACAGCCTGTGTAGGGTAGTTGCTAAAAAAGCTCGACAAGAACACCCCGTTCGGGATATACTTGATCGGCTCAAAATGCTCCACAGTGAACACATTGCCAAGAATACCCGTATCGCACACATACCCAGGGCGGCAGACCGTAAGCATACTGTCGCGCAAAGTTTTAGGACCAATCAGTTCCAGCACCTTGTTAGGCGTGACAGGCAAATGCTTCCTGCTAATCAGTCCGTCATCCACCACACAGAAGTCAGCACCTGCCAGTCTCAGCCTGTCGAACGATAACTCACTCCGGCACGTACCAATCACCGTAGCACCCATAGCCTTGCCCAACTGAACAGCCGCCTGTCCCACAGTGCTCGTTGCACCACGCACCATCAGCACATCACCCTCATCCAGCAGCAAGCACTCACGCAGCGAACCATAAGCAGTAAAATAAGTTTCCGGCACTGCAGCAAGTTCAATCCAATCCATGTCAGCAGAGGCCCTGAACACATGGTCACGCGGCAGCAGGGCATATTACTCATAGCTACCGTTGAACGAGCGCCCCATGCCACCCATAAGTGCCACTACATGGTCTCCCACCTGTAAATCCGAGTCCGATGGGTCCGCCACCTCGCCTGCACATTCAATGCCAGGCACGACTGGCGTGTTGATATAATCCTCGTCAGCCTCATACAACCTCAGCACGACCTCCGAATGGTTCATGCCCGCCGCATGAATCCTCACAAGCACCCATCCCGGCTGTACCTCAGGCATCGGAATTTGGCTCACCCGCAAGTCCTCAGCCTTGCAGCATCCATAAATAACCACAGCTTTCATGAGCGTCTAATACATTGTTACGGCAAATATAAAAAGTTTATTTTATTTATGCAAGTTATTCACCCGTTTTGTGTACAAACCAACAAAAATTTCACAAAAATAGTGGTGACAAAGCTTTCATCTCGATTAAAAACAGAGCATTTCCACATGAACCCTATTGTTCGTTAACGTACAGATTAGCGGAATAGACTATTTATTTGAATGGAAATAAGCGTGCAAGCCGAACGCAGAGCTAAACTTGTTTAAGCTATGCTGAGGCGC
>CAYVNW010000009.1:0-32180 GCA_964452915.1 uncultured Bacteroidaceae bacterium
AAAGCAAATCAGTAAACAAGTACAAAGAGTGTAAAGTAAATTCAGGTAAAGTCAGAGCATTGTTTTTACTAATGGAGTGTACCAACGTCTTTCATATACAGGAGGGATGGTACGTATGAATATTATATGAAATATAAATATGAGTATAGGGTAAATGGAGGTAATATAATGGGACAATTGGTGCCTATTTTGTCGTATTACGGAGTAAACTATATTATGGTGTCATATGTCCAATATGTAAATAGTGATGACGAGTAAACGTGCAAGCCGTTTCTGTCCTCTGATAACGGGGAATCTGAAGGAGGGGCAAAGACCGCCAAAACAGAGTCAAGCCTGCTTGAACTGTGCCGAGACGCATTCGCTTACATGCGTAGCGGATAAACTTCCTATTGTTTTTAATCACTCTTGTTCTACTAACTTTTACTTTGTTCGTGGGGGATCAGTCACGAAGTTCTTATGGTGTAAGTGGAAATGTATATGCAGTTGATGAAGATGAAGGGAAACCATACGTTTTACAGGGTGCTGAAATTAACGCATTTTGCGTGGACGACAGCACCGCTAAAGGCCGCACATTCAGCCGTGAAGGCGGATTTTTTACATGTCATTTGGAATCTCAAAAGAAATTAAAGAATAAATAGATCCATATAAAGGTCTCTTATCTTGGTATGCAGCCACTTGATACCATTATGTCCGCAGTTGAAATCAAACTCCCAATCGGGATCTCATATTGGGGATTGGAACTCGACAGCATAATCCTTCACAGTAAGCCGATAACCTTGGAAGAAACGAAAATAGTGGCGGAACTGCAGCGCATGTTTCAACGTGGCGATACAGTGTTCTTCAATGCGGGAGCCGTGGAGATGCCTACCGGTTCAGTACTGGTCGATTTGGTGAGACGGATGCCAGGATTGAGATATGATGAGGAGAAGGGACTTACGTACAACGGACGTACCATAGAAGAGATACGGCTTAATGGCGACAGATTCTTTCAACACGACATGGCTGTCGCACTGAAAAATATGCCGTCGGACAAGATAAAATACTTGAAGGTGTATGAGGTAGTGAACGACACTGTAAATGCCAATAGCGACAAGCATCTCGTGATGGACATGCAGACCGACAAACTATATACTGATATCGTGTTTGCCAACGCAAAAGCGGGCGTTACACAGAAACCGAAACAGTACGACCTCGGTGGGGATTTGCACAGACACTTGAAAGGAAACAGGAAGTACTCGCTCAATGTTGTGAGAATAATCGCCCTGATCACGTATATGCCGCATGAAAGGACTTCCAGAACATACGTATACGCCTCGATCAATGATTTCCAGCACAACACCATGGCAGGTCCGCAATATGAATATTCACGGTTTGAGGATCGCACTTCGTCGTTGCGGGAGACGATGTTGTTAGGACATTCCCAATTTGATATAGGCAACACTTCTATGATAAGCCAGAACAAAGGATTCATAATGCCTATGCTATTGCAAATGTCGGGACATTTCAAGAAAGGCATAAACTGGAATTTAAATGTCGGCTATAGAGATAACAGGAGTTTGTCACACAGTGATAACGATACTTACACGGCAAATCCTTTCGTCAGCGGGCATGACGGGGAATTGAAGACGGAGGAAGAACTGCATGGAATCAGGCAGAACAGCAGCAGGCAGACTTCCCATCAGAACATGAAGCAAACGGAATTAGATTGGTCTGGCGGTCTGTCGAAGCGTTTCGGCAATGATGACGCTGGGATAGACATGCGTGTGGATTATACGAATCAGAAGATGAAGATGCGCAATACCATACGGTTGACGTATTATCAGTTGAATGACTCAGTGACTGAAATAGATCGTCTGACAAGCAGCCCGCAGGATAAGGCAACTTTCTCCGTAGCACCGCGCTATAACCACCGCTTTGGCAAAATGCACCATTGGGGATTGAACTATACATTAACGCTCAATGATGACAACATCAAATATCACTATTATAACGTGATGGATGACAGTCTGGGCGTTCAGTCGCTTGCCACTCCCGTGACGGACGGACTACAGATGGTGGACAGCTTGAGCTATAAGAGCCGTAACAAGCGCTTTCAACACGACTTTGGCTCGAATGTGACTTTCCAATGGAAAAAATACGTCCTTTCCGCATCGGTGAATGCCGCGCCTACCCACCAGACGGTCAATACAGTCAAGGCGGATGGTGCGGAGTCGGACAGAACATATGACGCAGTGTTATACAGTTTTTCCTTTAACCAGTCATATACTGACTCTTTAAACAACCGGTACGGACTCAGATATGACTATAGGGAAAGACTACCGCTGAGCATGCTGTTTATGAACGTAACAGACTATTCCGACCCCTTGAACATACGGACAGGTTCTACCAGCCTTCACAAGATGGCAGACCATGTATTCTCGTTTAGTTTCGCACAAGGATTCTGGTTGAACTTCAATTCGGAGCTGACACTCAGTCACAACCAGCAGGCATCAAAAGTGGTATATGATGAGACGACCGGACGTAAAGTGACAAGCCCGGTGAATATCAATGGCAACTGGTCGTGGAACAACAATCTGAATTCCATGTTCCGTGTGTTTGGAATTGATGTATCATACGGTGTAAATTACAGGTTCCGTCATGTGGAAAATTACACTCAGGAGATTGGGATAGTAGAAAGCGTAAAATCGCATGTGGATTATCATGACGTGCGTATAAACCTGAGGACAGGATTCTCTAATGATGACCTGTTGGGAAGTGTGGAAGCGTCGTATAATCTCAACAGCTTTAATAATTCCTCGCGGTACGGACAATATCATACACAAGGCCAATTCAGATTGAGCGGCAACCTTACATACAACCTGCCTTGGTACATTGTAGTAAGCACTGATTGCTGTTATACCCTATATCATGGTTACGAAATGTCGTCACTCAACCGCGGCGAGTTTCTTCTTAATTTGGAACTGTCATATAAATTCCTAAAGTCAAAGTTGGCAGAACTGAGTCTGAAATGTAACGACATATTCAATCAAAGCCGCAATATAACGGCACAGTCCAATAACTACGTATGGAGTGAAAGCCGCAGCTATGGCACGACCCGCTACTTTCTCTTATCGTTCAAGTACAGGTTCAATATCATGCAATAAACAATGTATGTGATGTGGTTATTGCACAAAAGACATGCTCCCGTGCGTGAAATGGTTGGGAAAATGAAATTAAATCATAAAAAAGTGTGATGATATTTGGTCGTTAATACTTTTTGTTTTACCTTTGCAACGTGGAATGAAAGGGAGGAGCTGAAAAGTTCCTCCCTTTTGCAACTTATCGGGAAAATATGATTGACAGTAAAAAGATTAAGGCATTAGTCGAAGAATGGCTTGACGCACGCGAGGAAAAGAACTATTTCTTCGTTGACGCCACAGTGGACAAGGACAACAAGATCGTGGTTGAGATTGACCAGAAGGATGGAGTGTGGATTGATGACTGTTGTGATTTGAGCCGTTTTATTGAATCACGACTTAACCGTGACGAGGAAGATTTTGAGCTTGAGGTTGGGTCGGCTGGTATCGGACAACCATTCAAAGTGCAACGGCAGTATGTGAACAATATCGGCAACGATGTGGAAGTAATGACCGCAGAAGGCAAAAAACTTACAGGTGTACTGACTGGTGCCGATGAGAATGGCTTCACCCTTAAATATAAGGAGAAGCAAAAGATTGAAGGTAAAAAACGTCCTGTCATCGTCGAAGTCGGGAAAACGTTTGGTTATGACGATATCAGATGGGCAAAGTCGGTCATTGACTTCAAATAAAATAAAGGCTGCGATGCCGTAGATGATAGATAAATAATAAAAATATAAAATAATGGCAACTAAGAAAAAAGAAGAACAGGTGAGTCTGATTGACACCTTTAAAGAGTTTAAGGAGACAAAGCATATTGACCGCACGACTCTGATCAGTGTGATTGAGGATGCCTTTCACAGTGTTCTCCAAAAGCAATATGGCTCGGACGAGAATTTCGATGTGATCGTGAATCCTGAGAATGGAGATTTTGAAATATATCGCAACCGTGTCGTTGTGGATGACGCCGACGTAACAGACGAGAATACCCAAATCGGACTTTCTGAAGCACAGAAAATAGACGCTGACTATGAAGTAGGCGAAGATGTGGCTGAAAAGATCAATTTTTCGGATTTCGGCCGCCGTGCCATACTGAACCTGCGTCAGACTATAGCTTCGAAAATACTGGAACTTGAGCACGACAATCTTTATAATAAATACAAGGACAAAGTCGGACAAATTGTAAGTGGTGAAGTCTATCAGGTGTGGAAGCGGGAAACCTTGATTCTTGATGAAGAAGGCAATGAGATGCTCTTGCCTAAAACAGAGCAGATTCCTAACGATTTCTTTAGAAAGGGAGAGACTGCGCGCGCAGTTGTACTCCGTGTGGATAACTTAAACAACAATCCAAAAATCATCCTCAGCCGTACGGCACCGGAGTTCCTTCAACGATTAATGGAACAGGAAGTGCCTGAAATCGCTGACGGATTAATAACAATACACCAAATAGCCCGTATTCCAGGCGAGAGGGCAAAGGTTGCGGTGGAGAGCTACAACGACCGTATTGACCCTGTAGGAGCATGTGTCGGAGTAAAAGGCTCGCGTATCCACGGGATTGTGCGTGAACTGAATAACGAAAATATTGATGTCATAAATTATACTGCCAACAATAAATTGCTGATTCAACGTGCACTGGCTCCTGCACGCGTAAACACCATTACGCTCGACGAGGAGAACAGGAAGGCGGAGGTGTACCTTAATCCTGACCAGGTGTCACTTGCTATTGGTAAGAATGGTATGAATATCAAGTTGGCAAGTATGCTTACCAATTTCACTATTGATGTATATCGGGAACTCGGTGAGAATGAGAACGACGACGATATTTACTTGGATGAGTTCAAGGATGAAATCGAGGGATGGGTAATCGATGCAATTAAGAAGATCGGTCTTGATACAGCAAAGTCTGTACTTGACGCCCCACGTGAAATGCTTATAGAGAAAGCTGACCTTGAGGAAAGTACTGTAGATGATGTACTGAGAGTACTTAGGAGTGAGTTTGAAGACTGAAACATTGAAACCAGGTACGAGAGAATAAAAAATAATATCAAGAAAGGATTTTAAATGCCAAGATTAAATAAAGCACTTAAAGAATTGAACGTGGGAATCAATACTGTTGCTGAGTTCCTGCAAAAAAAAGGATATCCCTTGGAGGATGCCAGCATTAATGCCAAGATTTCTGACGAGCAGTATGCAATGTTGCTCAAGGAATTTGGCAGCGATATGCAAAAGCAACAAGAAACCCGCTTGAATATAAAAAAACGTAAGGAAATAGAATTGCAAGAAAAAGCCGAACGCAGAGCAAAGGGTAAGGAAGACCAGGCAAAGCGTGAGGCTGAGGCACAAAAGAGCAAAGTGGGACAGGGAGTGTTCCGCCTTGACAGTGAACGTAAGGCAGACATAAAAATTGTAGGTAAAATAAATACTGATAAATCTGTAACGCAAGAGACGGAGGCTGAAAAAAACGAAACTTCTGAATCCGCGGATAAGGTGACTGAGAAACCTATGGAGAATAATCATGGCGAAGAGCCTGTAACTGCAGAGGCAGTAATTGAAACAGAAGAGAAAGCAGAGAGTGTTGATACACCTGAAAACCTTAATTTAGCGACTTCTGCAGATGATTCTGCCGAGAATGTACAAGCACCAAATGACGATCATGCACAGAGTGAGACTACTCCGCAAGAACCTGTTGATGAACAATCGGCACAAGACGAAGTGCAAAACACGTCTGCTCAGCAGGAGGCTTCTCTTCCTGAAAATACAAATGAAACAACTGAATCCACTGAAACCACTAAGTTTACAGAAGATATAAAGGAGGAAGAAGCCGACTCTCAAAAAGCAGAATCTCCAAAGATTGACTCATCGAACACTGATGCTCCAAAAGCAGATGAGCAGATAAAAGCCCGACCAGCGGCAGAGCCGGTATACAAGGTCTCACCTCCAAATTCCGGACTGAACTTGCGAACAGTGGGATATATCGATTTGAACAGCTTGAATCCAAAAACTCGTCCTGATAAAAAAACAAAATCAGAAAGAAAGAAAGAACGTGAGGATAAAGAACGTGCAAGACTGGACGCTAAAAACAAATATAAGGAAGCCGTCATGCGCGAATTGGGAGACAATAAGCCTGCAGAAACTGTTCCGGGCAAAAAGAAACGTCAGCGTATAAATAAAAGTAAGGTTGATATAAATGCTGTTGCTAACCAACAACAAAACAACTCCGGAAATGGAGGCAAACAGGGCGGGAACCAACAGAACATCAATAAAAACAACCAGCGAAATAACAATCAAAATCAGTCGCAACAAGGGGGTGGCAAGAAAAATAAGAACCGTAAGAAGGAGACGAAGCCTGAACTTACTGATGAGGAAGTTGCAAAGCAGGTTAAGGAAACGCTGGCGCGCCTGACGACAAAGTCGGTCAAGAGCAGTGTTAAGAATCGTAAGGAAAAACGTGAACGGCACCGTCAGGAGATGGAAGAGGATGAGCACCAGAACGACCACGTATTGCAACTGACTGAATTTGTTACTGTTAATGAGTTGGCATCGATGATGAATGTGCCCGTGACAAAGGTTATTGCAACGTGTATGTCTATTGGTGTAATGGTAAGTATCAACCAGCGCCTGGACGCAGAGACTATCAATATTGTCGCAGAGGAATTTGGTTTCAAGACAAATTATGTAAGTGGTGATGTCAGCAATGCCATTGTGGAAGAGAAAGATAAAGAAGGAGATCTTGTTCCGCGTGCCCCGATTATAACGGTCATGGGACACGTTGATCACGGTAAGACATCTTTGCTTGACTATATCCGTAAAACAAATGTTATCGCAGGTGAGGCCGGTGGTATCACACAGCATATTGGTGCATATAATGTAAAGATGAAGGATGGACGCCACATCACGTTCCTTGATACTCCGGGACATGAGGCATTCACAGCGATGCGTGCCCGTGGTGCCCAAGTGACGGATATTGCAATTATAATCATTGCCGCAGATGATGCTATAATGCCACAGACAAAAGAGGCTATAGCTCATGCGCAGGCAGCTGGCGTACCAATGGTATTTGCTATCAATAAGATTGATAAGCCAGGGGCGAATCCTGAAAAAATAAAAGAGCAACTGGCCAATATGAACTTGCTGGTCGAAGATTGGGGCGGTAAGTATCAGTGCCAGGAAATTAGTGCCAAGAAGGGTATAGGTGTGGATGAATTGATGGAAAAGGTGCTGCTTGAAGCAGAGATGCTCAATTTGCGCGCTAATCCTAACCGTAAGGCAACAGGATCTGTCATAGAATCTTCACTTGACAAAGGCCGCGGATATATTGCAACTATATTGTGTCAGAATGGTACCTTGCATCAAGGTGACATCGTTCTTGCCGGTACTCATTATGGCCGTATAAGGGCGATGTTCAATGAACGTGGCCAAAAGATCGATAAGGTGTTGCCTGCTGAGCCGGCAGTGATTCTGGGACTTAACGGTGCGCCTACTGCAGGTGATACATTCCACGTGATGGACACGGAGCAGGAAGCTCGTGAAATCTGCAACAAACGTGAACAGTTGAAACGTGAGCAGGGGTTGCGTACTATGAAACGTGTCGATTTGAACGAGTTGGGCAGACGTATAGCTCTTGGTGACTTTAAGGAACTTAACCTGGTAGTGAAAGGAGATGTCGATGGCTCTATTGAGGCGTTGAGCGATTCTCTTATAAAACTTTCCACTGAGAAAATTCAAGTTAACGTGATACACAAGGCTGTGGGACAAATCAGTGAAAGTGATGTAACTCTTGCTGCGGCATCCGATGCTATCATAATCGGGTTCCAAGTCCGTCCGTCACAAGCCGCACGTAAACTTGCGGAACAAGAAGGAGTGGATATCCGTCTTTACTCTGTCATATACGATGCAATAGAGGAAGTCAAGGGTGCTATGGAAGGAATGCTCGCACCTGAGACGAAGGAAGAAGTTACCGCTACTCTTGAAGTACGTCAGGTTTATCATATCACAAAGGTTGGTACGGTAGCCGGTGCTTTTGTAACAAGTGGCAAGGTTCAGCGTAGTAATAAAATCAGAGTAATACGTGACGGAATAGTCATCTATACCGGACAGATCAATGCACTCAAGCGTTTTAAAGACGATGTGAAAGAAGTCGGTGTTAACTTTGAGTGTGGAATTTCAATTGTTAACTATGATGACATACGTGAAGGCGACATACTTGAAACGTTTGTCGAAGTGGAAGTGAAGCAAAAACTTTGATCGTAGACAGGAATGAATGAATCAAATGAGTATGTCAGGCGAATTGCCAACGAACAGTATAAATACGGCTTTTCAACTGACATACAAACTGATATTATAGACAAGGGGCTGGATGAGAAAGTGGTGCGCTTAATCTCGGAAAAGAAAGGTGAACCAGAATGGCTTTTGGAATTCCGCCTAAAGGCTTTTAGGCATTGGATTGCTATGAAACAGCCTTCATGGGGACATTTGAAATTGCCGGAGATCGACTATCAGGCAATATCATATTATGCTGACCCTACTGTTAAGTCAAAGAATAGCGGCAACCCAAAGGAAATCGATCCGGAACTTTTAAAGACTTTCGACAAACTTGGAATTCCGTTAGAGGAACGCATGGCACTGAGCGGAACTGCTGTGGATGCCGTGATGGACTCGGTATCTGTCAAGACAACTCACAAGAAGCTGCTTGAAGATAAGGGCATAATATTCTGCTCGATTAGTGATGCAGTCAAGAACCATCCTGATTTGGTCCGCCAATATTTGGGTTCCGTCGTGCCGTATAATGATAATTATTTTGCTGCGCTAAATTCAGCAGTATTCAGTGACGGCTCTTTTGTGTACATTCCAAAACACACGCGCTGCCCAATGGAATTGTCGACATACTTCCGTATCAATGCGCGTAATACAGGACAGTTCGAACGTACGCTGATTGTATGTGACGATGATTCTTATGTATCGTATCTTGAAGGTTGTACCGCACCTATGCGCGATGAGAATCAGCTACATGCGGCTATTGTGGAGATCGTAGTGATGAACAACGCTGAGGTAAAATACAGTACGGTTCAAAACTGGTATCCGGGTGATGCCAATGGTAACGGCGGTGTATTAAATCTCGTGACGAAACGGGGACATTTGCGTGGTGTGAACAGTAAACTGTCGTGGACGCAGGTGGAAACCGGATCTGCTGTAACGTGGAAATATCCGAGTTGCGTACTGTCGGGTGACAATTCGCAGGCAGAATTCTACTCTGTAGCTGTTACCAATAATTATCAACAGGCAGATACGGGAACTAAGATGATACACTTAGGAAAGAATACATCGAGTACAATAATTAGCAAAGGCATATCTGCGGGAAGAAGCCAGAATTCATACCGAGGCCTTGTGAGAATAGGAAGCAAGGCTGAAGGTGCACGTAACTACAGCTCATGCGACTCGTTGTTGCTTGGAAGCCATTGCGGCGCGCATACTTTCCCTTATATTGATTGTCATAACAATTCCGCGACAGTCGAGCATGAGGCAACGACCTCTAAGATATCTGAAGATCAACTATTCTATTGCAATCAGCGTGGAATATCAACGGAGGAGGCCGTAGGACTTATTGTTAACGGCTATGCTAAAGATGTGATAAACAAACTTCCAATGGAATTCGCAGTGGAGGCTCAAAAACTTCTTTCTGTGTCGTTGGAACAAACTGTAGGATAATTTATGCTTGAAATAAAAAACTTACATGCGAGAGTTGAAGGCAAGGAAATACTGAAAGGTATTGATCTTGTAATAAATGATGGTGAGATACATGCTTTGATGGGTACTAACGGTGCAGGAAAAAGCACTCTCTGCAACGTGATTGTAGGGCATCCGAAGTATGAGGTGACAGAAGGGAGCATTACCTTCAACGGAAATGACCTCCTGCAGATGTCACCTGAAGAAAGGTCACATGCCGGTATATTCATGTCTTTTCAAACTCCGGTTGAAATACCAGGAGTCAGCATGACAAATTTCATGCGTGCGGCAGTTAATGCGCGCAGAGAAGCGTTGGGCGAAGAACCATTGAAACCGACAGACTTCCTAAAACAGATGCGTGATACCCAAAAACTTGTCGGTATCGATAAGAAGCTCGTTTCCCGCTCTGTCAATGAGGGCTTTTCCGGTGGTGAGAAGAAACGTAACGAAATATTCCAAATGGCTATGTTGCAGCCGACTTTCTGTATACTCGATGAAACTGACAGTGGACTTGACGTGGATGCCTTGAGAGTGGTTGCCGAAGGATTCAACAAACTTCGTACAAAAGAAACAAGTGCAATAGTCATTACTCACTATCAGCGTTTGTTGGAATATATCCAACCTGATTATGTCCATGTATTGCTGGATGGCAGAATCGTGAAAACCGGTACTCCGGAGTTAGCAAGAGAAATTGAAAATAGGGGATTTGATTGGATAAAGTCATGAGTGTTTTACAATCGTATTTGAACCTTTACTCTTCTTACAAAGACCGGCTCGTCGCATGCTCTCCTCAAATCATGAATGCGGTGAGAAATAATGCCATCGAATTGTTCGAGAGTAAGGGCTTCCCAAGCCGTAAAGTTGAGGAATATAAATATATTGATGTAGCTAAAGCTTTTGACGGACATTATGACTTCTTGCTTCCTAAGTCTGCCATAAGATCGAATGATAATCTTGTATCGGTAAATAATGAGACATTAATGTATGACTATTACTCTCGATGTGCGGATATTAATGATTCGATAACAGCTCTGAATACATCAATGGCAAATGAATGCCTGTGTATACATGTCGGCAAAAATGAGTCTGTTTCAAAACCAATAGAAATTTCTGATGTATTGAAATCGGCTGAGCCGACCATGGAACATAAGCGCATACTGATAGTTCTCGACGAGGGCGCATCTGCTACCGTTATGTTCCATTATGTTGCACAAGACAGGGTAAAGTTTCTTACAACCCAGGTAGTGGAGGTGTTTGTAGGTGATAATGCACACCTTGACATGTACGAAATTGAGGAAACCCATACGTTATGCACAAGATTCAACAATGTTTATTTCAATGTCGGCAGATATGCGACAGTGAAGCATAATAATATCACTATTTTCAACGGCCTCACCCGTAATACAATAAGGGTAAGGTTGAATGGTGAGTATGGTGAAGTTGTCCTCAATGGATGTGCGATGACAGATAAGCGGCAGATTGTTGATAATAATACACTGATAAGTCATGAACACCCTAATTGCACAAGCCATGAATTGTATAAATATGTGGTTGATGAACAATCGGTCGGGGCTTTTGCCGGTAAGGTATATGTGGCAGAAGGTGCACAGAAGACAGTCAGCGATGAGGTGAATCAGAATATTTGCGCAAGCGATGAGGCCCGCATGTATACACAGCCGATGCTTGAAATTTACGCAGACGATGTCAAGTGCTCACATGGAAGCACAGTAGGTAAGCTGGACGATGCTGCTTTGTTCTATTTGCGTCAACGTGGAATTCCTTTGCCCGATGCCCGTATGTTATTAATTCAAGCCTTCATAAGCCAGGTTGTAAACATGATTCCACTCGATGCACTGCGTGACCGCCTTGAGGACTTGGTTGAGAAACGCCTAAGAGGAGAACTCGACAAGTGTACAGGTTGCGCGTTGTGTCGCAAATAAAATGATATAAACAATGAAAGGCAATGCTATAATATTCTGTGCCGTCTTAGCTTGTTTCTGTTGTTGTAATCGCCAGCAACGTGATACTATGGCAATTCAGTTGCAGTCGGATGAGTCGACGCGTAACGAACTTATTGAGGCTGTAAACAAAGTGAATGCTGCGTGTCCTGTGAAAGCCAGTGATCATAACATACTTGAAGGCGCATCATTCAAAGACGGAAAATGGACTTACATGTATTCTGTCGTTGAAGACAGCATTATAACGTTTCAAAACGAGACAGTCAATAAAGCTGTTGAGGCGAATATGAAGAATGCAACTCGGGATAAGATTCTTAAGACCCCGTCAATGATAACCATGGTGGAGGCATTGATAAAAGTGAAGGCGGACCTTGTGTATCAGTTTAAGGGTGATAAGACAGGAACGGTCATAACTGTTGCCTATACCTATCCTGAGCTTAGAGTCATGATGGATGTCGTAAGAAATCAAAAGTGAAATTACTATGGAATACGATATAAATAGGTTGCGGAATGACTTTCCCATACTCAAACGAATGGTATATGGCCGTCCGTTGGTCTACTTGGACAATGCCGCAACGACCCAAAAACCTCATCAGGTAGTAGATGCTATTGTAGATGAATATTATAACGAAAATGCCAATGTGCATCGTGGCGTGCATTTCCTTTCTCAGCAAGCAACAGAGCTTCATGAGGAAGCGCGGGAGAGGGTCCGTAAGTTTATTAACGCACGTTCGGCCGGCGAAATAATATTTACTCGCGGAACGACAGAGTCAATTAACTTGCTCGCAACGTGCATGAGCAAAACCGATCCGCGGCGTGAGGTCATTGTGTCGTCAATGGAACACCATTCGGACATTGTGCCGTGGCAGATAAACGGGTATACACTTCGTGTTATTCCAATGACGGATGGAGGGGAACTGGACATCGAGGCTTACAAACGTCTGTTTACAAGTCAGACACAAGTGGTTTGTGTGGCTCAGGTGTCGAATGTTCTTGGAACAGTCAATCCGATTAAAGAGATCATCCGGATTGCTCATGAACATAATGTTCCTGTTTTGGTAGATGGTGCGCAATCGATTCCACACATAGCTGTAGACGTGCAAAATTTGGATTGCGATTTCTTTGCATTCAGTGCACATAAGATATATGGTCCGACAGGTGTGGGTGTGTTGTATGGCAAAGAAGAGTGGATGGAAAAGCTGCCGCCTTATCAAGGAGGCGGTGAAATGATAAAAAATGTGTCGTTTGAGCATACTACGTTTAACGAACTCCCTTATAAATTTGAGGCAGGTACTCCTGATTATGTAGGTACGCACAGTTTGGCGGTGGCATTGGACTATGTGTCTCAAATAGGTATTGATAATATACACGAGTATGAACATTCTATTGCAAAATATGCCGTCGGGAGGTTGTCGTCTATCCACGACATTCATATTTATGGCATTGACGCAACGAAACATGACGACTTTGCAGGTCCGATAAGTTTCAATGTCGGTAATATACATCATCTTGATTTAGGAACCCTGCTCGACAGATTGGGAATTGCTGTGCGTACAGGACACCATTGCGCAGAACCACTGATGCACCGTCTTGGCATTGAAGGAACCGTAAGAGTCAGTTTCGCCTTATATAATAATAAGGATGAAGTTGATACTTTAGTGGATGGAATCGAACGTGTCAGAAAAATGTTTTAGGCTTTCAGCCGTTGCCTGACAGCTTCGTAAAGGAGTATAGATGCGCTTACAGACACGTTGAGAGAATCAAGTTTTCCTAACATTGGAATTCGTATGTGTTCGTCAGCCGCCTTACGCCATTTGTCAGTTAACCCTACAGATTCCGTACCCATAACTATTGCCGTTGCTCTTGTCATGTCTGTATCGTAGTACAACTTTGAGTCTTGCAGTTGGGCTGTCAGTATGCGTATGTTATGTAGCCGAAGCCAATTGATACACTCATCGCTCTCGCATGCAACACATTGTGTAGTGAATATGCCGCCTATACTGCTGCGTATGATATTTGGATTATATAAGTCTGTCAAAGGGTCACATATGATAACTGCGTCAGCACCTGCGGCATCAGCCGTACGAAGTACAGCTCCGAGATTACCTGGTTTTTCAACACTCTCTAATATTATGACAAGCGGATTCTTGCTTAATATTAAGTCCGGCAGGTGTAAATATCTGGATTTTACTTCTGCAAGTACGCCTTCCGTACCTTGTCGGTATGAGATTTTTTCATATATGTATTTTGATACAGGAATTAATGGAATGCTTTTATAGTTGGCCAAAAAGGATGTTTCTCCACATATATCCTTGCAATAGAAAATGCATTCAATACTAAATCCTGAGTCCATGCAATTATGAATCTCACGCTGTCCTTCAACAACAAACAGTCCATGTTTACGCCTTGCCGATGATTTCTGCTGAAGAACCGCCAACTGCTTAATCTTGGGGTTCTGCATACTGCTTATAAGTTCTTCCATACGCTATTTGTTAAAGTACTTTCGTCCTGCAAAGATACAGAATTTCGCTCCCATAACATACTATAAAGCAAAAAACTATATTCAATCTTTCACTGCAAATAAACTTTTTAGTAACTTTGCAGTTGATTTTAAGGTAAAAAGGAAAAAGAATATGCAAGACATAAGGAATATTGCTATTATTGCACACGTGGACCATGGAAAAACAACTTTAGTTGACAAGATGTTATTGGCAGGTCACCTGTTTCGTGATAATCAACAAACGGGTGAACTTATTCTTGACAATAATGAGTTGGAACGCGAACGTGGTATAACAATCCTTTCCAAAAACGTTTCAATACGTTATAAAGGTGTAAAGATAAATGTGATTGACACACCTGGACATAGTGACTTCGGTGGAGAGGTGGAACGTGTGTTGAACATGGCAGACGGATGTATCTTGTTGGTAGATGCATTTGAAGGACCAATGCCTCAAACTCGCTTCGTACTTCAAAAAGCATTGGAAATCGGCCTCAAGCCAATTGTCGTAGTCAACAAGGTCGACAAACCTAACTGCCGTCCGGAAGAAGTATATGAGATGGTATTCGATTTGATGTGTAGCCTGAATGCTACAGAGGACCAGCTTGACTTCCCTGTCGTGTATGGATCTGCTAAACAAGGCTGGATGAGCGAGGATTATCGTAAACCAACAAAGGACATTACATATCTGCTGGACAAGATCATTGAGGTCATTCCTGCACCACAATATCTGGAAGGAACACCTCAAATGCTGATAACCTCACTTGACTATTCCACTTACACAGGCCGTATTGCTGTCGGACGCGTACATCGCGGAACATTGCGCTCGGGACAGAATATCACGATTTGCCATCGCGACGGTTCGATGGAGAAAACAAAAATCAAGGAATTGCATACATTTGAAGGAATGGGTCATAAAGCCACAGACAGTGTGTCGAGTGGTGACATTTGCGCTGTCATTGGTTTGACAAATTTCGAAATAGGAGATACAATCTGTGATTACGACAATCCAGAGCCACTGCCTACTATTTCGATTGACGAGCCTACAATGAGTATGCTTTTCACAATCAATAATTCTCCATTCTTTGGCAAGGAAGGTAAATTCTGCACGAGCCGCCATATTGGAGAGCGACTGCAACGTGAGTTGGAGAGAAATCTTGCGCTGCGCGTACAACAAAAAGAAGGTACGACGGATCAGTGGATTGTAAGCGGACGTGGTGTGCTTCACCTTAGTGTGCTGATAGAAACAATGCGACGTGAAGGATATGAGTTGCAAGTAGGTCAGCCGCAAGTCATATATAAAGAAATTAATGGAGTGAAGTGTGAACCTATTGAGGAACTGACTATCAATGTGCCTCAAGAATTCGCAAGTAAGATGATTGATATGATAACACGTCGTAAAGGCGAAATGCTAACTATGGAAGCGCAAGACGACAGGGTGAACATTGAATTTGAGATCCCGTCGCGTGGAATCATCGGCTTACGTACGAATATTCTTACAGCCAGCCAGGGCGAAGCAATTATGGCACACCGTTTTAAAAACTACCAACCTTATAAAGGCGATATGGTGCGCCGTGTCAATGGTAGTATGATCGCAATGGAAGGTGGAGTGGCCTATGCATATGCAATCGACCACTTGCAGGATCGCGGTAAGTTCTTTATCTCACCTCAGGATGTGGTTTACGCAGGGCAAGTCGTTGGCGAGCATGTCCATGAGAATGACCTTGTGGTTAATGTGACAAAAGCAAAACAACTTACTAATGTGCGTGCTTCAGGAACTGATGAGAAAGCACATATTATTCCGCCTGTTCAGCTTTCATTGGAAGAAGCTCTCGAATACATTAAAGAGGATGAATACGTAGAAGTTACCCCAAAGAGCATGCGAATTCGGAAGATAGTTCTTGACCATCTTGAAAGAAAACGTATGGGCAAAAATGAGGCTTAAGTCCACGATTTTTGCACACGGGACCTTGCTTGTGTGCCTAAAAAAGTAAATAATTCGACTAATAGGCTTATGGATTATAGATTATTTCTTAACTTTGCACCCGGAATTGGAAAATTACAAATAAACAGAATTCATTAACATTTTAAACACATTGATTATGTCTGAAATTGAATCAAGAGTAAAAGCTATCATTGTTGATAAGCTTGGAGTAGACGAAGCTGAGGTTAAGCCTGAGGCAAGTTTCACAAATGACCTTGGTGCTGACTCTCTCGACACAGTAGAGCTCATCATGGAATTCGAAAAGGCTTTCGGCATTAGCATTCCTGACGACCAAGCAGAGAAAATCTCTACAGTTGGTGACGCTATCAAGTATATCGAAGATAACGCAAAATAATTTTATTTAGAATTTACAACCATTTACTGGCTTCCATCCTGCGTTATTGTAGAGTGAAAGGAGTAAATGGTTTTATTTTTTATAAAAAGGATATGGAATTAAAAAGAGTTGTTGTAACAGGCATTGGTGCTGTAACTCCATTAGGTCTGTCGGCAGAAGAGACTTGGGAAAACATGAAGAAAGGTGTTAGTGGATGTGGTCCGATAACACAGTTCGATGCATCCCAGTTTAAGACTCACTTCGCATGTGAGGTTAAGGGTTTTGACCCTGCTAAATATGGTATTGACAGAAAAGAAGCTCGCAAAATGGACCGTTACTCTATGTTGGCTCTCGCCGCTTCAAAAGAAGCTATAGAAGATGCCGGGCTTGATCTGGAAAACGAAGATAAAGATAATATCGGAGTTATACTTGGCGTTGGTATAGGTGGTATACATTCTTTTGAAGAAGAGGTTGCAAATTATGCTATAAACGGACCGACTCAAGGGCCTAAGTATAACCCTTTCTTCATCCCTAAGATGATTTCAAACATGGCGGCAGGTTTGGTTTCCATCAAATATGGTTTCCATGGTCCTAATTATGCAACAGCATCGGCTTGTGCTTCTTCAACACATGCTTTGGCTGATGCATTTAACCTTATCCGTCTTGGTAAGGCAAATATGATATTGTCGGGTGGTGCAGAGGCTGCAATCACAGCTTCAGGAATCGGTGGCTTTAATGCTTTGCATGCACTTTCTACCCGTAATGATGATCCGCAAGGAGCAAGTCGTCCATTTAGTGCAAGCCGTGACGGATTTGTCGCAGGTGAAGGCTCTGCTATTCTTATTCTTGAGGAACTTGAGCATGCGAAAGCACGTGGCGCAAAGATTTACGCTGAAATGGCAGGTGCAGGAATGTCGGCTGATGCATATCACATAACAGCTTCTCATCCTGAAGGCTATGGAGCTATCCTGGTTATGAAGCGTGCATTGGAAGACGCTGAATTCACTCCTGAAAATATAGATTACATAAATGTTCACGGAACATCTACGCATGTTGGTGATATTTCAGAGGTTAAGGCTATAAAAGAGGTGTTTGGCGATGCTGCCTACAAACTCAATATCAGTTCTACCAAATCTATGACCGGACACCTTCTTGGTGCCGCTGGCGGAATTGAAGCAATGGCTACTGTATTGGCAGTAAAGAATGACATAGTTCCACCTACAATAAATCACGATCCAGAAGACAAGGACCCAGAGATTGATTATAATCTTAACTTTACGTTCAATAAAGCTCAGGAACGTACGGTTAATGCCGGTCTTAGCAATACATTCGGATTCGGTGGACATAACGCATGTGCAATTTTCAAAAAGTATAAGTAATTGGACAACGTTGTCAGTAAACTAATTCTCAAATTAAGGCTCTTACCCCGTAAGGATAAAGGGCCTTATTTGCAATTGTACAATATCATGGGATTCTATCCGCATGATTTGACTCTTTATAAAGAAGCGTTGATACATAGGTCATACACTTCTGTCAATCGTGAATTACGACATATAAATAATGAAAGACTGGAATTCTTAGGCGATGCTGTCCTTGGAGCAGTAGTGGCTGATATCGTTTACGAACGGTACAAAAATAAGCAGGAAGGCTTTTTGACTACTTTACGCAGCAAGGTGGTGAAGCGTGAAACCCTTAATGATCTTGCGGTAAACATAGGATTAGACAAACTGGTGTTTCATTCCGACCATATGGTGTATTCACATAATAATTATATGAATGGTAATGCTTTTGAAGCCTTTATAGGTGCGATTTACCTTGATAGGGGGTATAAATATTGTATGATGTTTATGAAAGAACGCATATTAAATAATTATATCAACTTAGAGAAATTATCAAAGAGGGAGGAAAACTTCAAAAGCAAGATTATAGAATGGGCTCAACGGTATCAGTGTCAATTCGAGTTTACCGTCACTGATGAGCGCATGGACAATAATAATACTCCTAAATTCTTTGCAGAAGTGAAGATAGAAGGAATTGTCTGTGGCAAGGGAACAGGTTTCACAAAAAAGGAAAGTCATCAGCGTGCTGCTCAGAGTGCATACAAAAAGGTGCGCAGTAATGTGAACTTCGTAAACAAAATAATGGCATGCAGGAATGAAAGACTGAAAGGCGTTGAGAATTAATCTTTAAAGATTTATACAAACCAAAGAGAGACAGCAAGTGTGTGAACGTGCTGTCTCTCTTTGGTATATTTATTCCTTTTGACATTTCCTGTTAATAATTATATATGAAGCACAATGGATTGTGAATTATTTTGTAACTTTGCAAGATAATTGCAATTATTATGAATATAACGCCATTATTAAATAAATTGTATTTTGCACCAAGACAAAAGGCGATAGCGCGTTATGAGGGTCGTGCAAAAGAAATCCAAGACAAGGTGTTGGGTTATCTTGTCAATGCCTCATCAAAGACTGAATGGGGAAGAACCCATGGATATTCTGGCATTCACTCTTATGAGGATTTCGCCCATAGTGTCCCTTTGAATACGTATGAGGAATTGAAAGACTATATTCAGCGGATGCGTCAGGGTGAAAAAAATGTTCTGTGGAGAGGACGGGTGAATTGGTTTGCCAAGTCTTCGGGAACTACAAACGACAAAAGCAAATTCATTCCAGTTAGCAAGGAAGGTCTGAGGAATATTCATTTCCTTGGTGGAAGGGATTGTGTCGCATGTTATCTGAAGATTAATCCTGAAAGTCGTATATTCGAAGGTAAAAGTTTGATTCTTGGTGGCAGTCATGCTCCGAATTTGAATACGCCCAATAGCTTGGTAGGCGATTTAAGTGCAATACTGATAGAAAATGTGCCTTCATTGGTTAATTTAGTCCGTATACCGCCAAAGGATGTTGCACTGTTAAGTGATTTTGAGGAAAAACGGGAGAAGATAGCAGAGATGGCGAAAGATCAGAATGTTACGAATATCAGTGGTGTGCCATCGTGGATGCTGTCAGTATTAGACCGTATGTTAGAGATCACAGGGAAGACAAGGGTAGATGATGTATGGCCTAATTTGGAGGTGTTTTTTCATGGGGGTGTTGCTTTCACACCCTATCGTGAACAGTATAAGAACATAATCTCTTTACCTAATATGCATTATATGGAGACATATAACGCAAGTGAAGGATTCTTTGGAATTCAGACTGACCTAAACGACCATTCAATGCAGTTGATGATAGACTATGGTGTGTTCTATGAATTTATACCGATGAGTGAGTTTGGAAGCCAAAATCCAACAGTCGTGCCTTTGTGGAACGTGAAAAAGGATATTAACTATGCAATGGTCATTAGTACATCGTGTGGATTGTGGCGGTACATAATTGGTGATACAGTGAAGTTTACAAGCATAGACCCGTACAAATTCATCATAACAGGCAGGACCAAGCATTTCATTAATGCATTTGGGGAGGAGCTTATCGTGGATAATGCGGAAAGAGGACTTGGGCAGGCTTGTATAGCTACCGGAGCGCAGGTTAAAGAATATACTGCAGCACCAATATTCATGGATGCTAATGCGAAATGCCGTCATCAGTGGATAATTGAATTTGCCAAACATCCGGCATCGGTCGAAGACTTTGCTGCAATCCTTGACAGGTCTTTGCAAGCCATAAATTCTGATTATGAGGCAAAGCGTTATAAGGACATCACACTTCAGCGTTTGGAGATTGTCGATGCAAGACCCGGACTTTTTGACGAATGGTTGAAGAAGAAGGGTAAACTCGGTGGACAACATAAAATACCCCGCTTAAGCAATAATCGTGAATATATTGATGAACTGATCGCATTGAATAATAATGAACAATAGGTCTGCAGTATATATAATATTGTTTATCATTACCACGTTCATTGTGGGCGCCTGTGCAAATATCGGAGCTCCGGATGGCGGTCCCTACGATGAGACTCCTCCAAAGATCGTTCGGACAATCCCAGAGTATGGAGCGGTGAAGTCGAAAGCTAAACGGATCATTTTGGAATTTGACGAGAATGTAAAAATACAGAATGCATCAGAGAAAGTTATAGTATCCCCTCCCCAGTTGGAACAACCCGAAATCAATGCATCGGGCAAGCGTATAACAATTGAGCTTGAAGATACGATAAAGCCCAATCTGACATATACCATAGATTTTGCTGATGCAATAGAGGATAACAACGAAGGTAATCCTATGGGGGATTACGCCTTTACTTTCTCTACAGGCGACTCAATTGATACGATGGCAGTATCGGGATACGTCCTTGATGCAAGCAATCTCGAACCTATAAAAGGTATATTTGTCGGACTATATGAAGTGGCTGATTCTTCGGAAGGGGAGTTCCCCGATTCTATTTTCAAGACAAAACCATTCGACAGAATATCGCGGACGGACAGTCGGGGGCATTTTATAGTCAAGGGACTTAACAAGGGATTATACCGTATATATGCCCTAAAAGATCAAGACCAGAGTTATTCTTTCACCCAGAAAAGTGAAATGTTGGCATTTACCGACAGAGTCATCAAATCAACTTGCCGGCCTGATATCCGCTATGATACAATTTGGCATGACAGTATATACTATGATTCAATTGTCCCTAAAGGTTATACACATTTTTTTCCTGATGATATATTGTTGATGGCGTTTACGGAAAAAGTTACCGACCGTTATTTCTTGAAAATGGAACGGCCGAACCTGCGTGAGTTCTCAATGTTTTTTACAAGTTCCTCAGATCAATTACCAATTATAAAGGGACTGAATTTCAACTCTGACAGTTGTTTTTTCATAGAGAATAACCCAACTAACGATACTATCAAGTATTGGATTCTTGATTCTTTGGTATACAACCTTGATACTTTGATTTTTGACTTGTCATATATGGCGACAGATACTTTAGGTCAACTTGTCATGACCACTGACTCTGCAGTAGAATTGGTTTCGAAAATATCCAAGGAAAAAGTTGAAAAGCGTCGGCAAGAAGCATATGAAGAGTGGGTCAAAGAATATAAGAAGGAAGTGAAGAACAGCAGGAAACGTGAAGAAGTGACTGCTGAAAATACAGGTGATTCCGATGACGAAGCGGGGAATGGCAAGAAAAGAAAGAAAAGAAAGTCGAAAGACAACGATGAGGATTTGGTCATTCCACCTATGCCGGAGGAGTTCTTGGAACTGAAAACATCAAGTTCGAGTATCGCTCCGAATCAAAACATAGATTTTGCAAGTGAAGAACCGCTATCTATTGTCGATACATTGAACTTTCATTTCAATGAGATTATTGACTCAGTGAAGGAAGCACGCGAATTTAAATTGCGCAAAGTAGATGGACAGCACAATACATACCGTTTTTATGCTGAGTGGTTGCCGGGCCACACCTATGAGATTGTACTGGACACCGGTGCGTTCGTAAGTGTGTACGGCAAACGGTCGGAAGGATTTACCAAGATGGTTCGAGTAAGAGATACCGATTCCTTTGGCGCGATGTTTGTGCACTTGATAGGTGTGGACTCTTGTGCTGTGGTTGAATTACTGAATGCTTCCGACAAGGCTGTTAAGCAGGCAAAAGTAAACAGCCGGATGACAGCTGATTTCTATTATGTAGATCCAGGCACTTATTATCTGAGGATGTTTTGCGATCGTAATGGAAATGGAGTTTGGGATGAGGGATGTTATGATGAGCACAGACAAGCAGAAGAAGTGTATTACTACCCGGGTGCATTCAATGTACGTGCAGGTTGGGACATTAGTCAAGATTGGAGGCCAAAGGCCGTACCGGTACAAAAGCAGAAACCTGAAAAGATAACCAAGCAGAAGCCTGACAAGGAGAAGAACTTGACAAAGAAGAATGCAGAGCGGCTAAAACAAAAGAAAAATCAGAAATGACCATACATACTTCAAAAATAAAGATATGCATAATGTTTTCATTGCTTCTGCTAATGAATTCTATAGTTGTCTTTTCTCAATGTAAATATCCAAATACTGCTTTCAATCCAGGAGAGTCATTGTTCTATGACCTGTATTTCAACTGGAAGTTTATCTGGATAAAAGTCGGTTCAACTCATTTCAGTGTGAAGTCATCGACGTATAAAGACAAAGATGCCCTTGAAACAAATATACTGTTCAAAAGTAACAAGAAATGTGAGTCCATATTCCCTATGAGAGATACGTTAATAAGCTACAGTACTCCGGATCTGGAGCCATTGTACTTCCGTAAGGGCGCATTTGAAGGGAAACGGTACACGGTAGATGAAGTTTGGTTTGAATATCCGAACGGCACTACGTTGATGAAACAAAAATACCGCGCGCCGGATGGACAATGGACAGAAAAGCAGTCTACAAGTAATGATTGCGTTAATGATATGCTCAATATACTGCTGATCGCACGCTCACGAGATTATTCAAAATGTGTAAAGGGACAACGTATGAACTTTAAAATGGTTACCGGTAAACGTCTCAGTAATCAGATCCTTGTGTACAAGGGAAAAACAAAATTCAAGGCAAATGACGGTCATACCTATCGTTGCCACATATTATCGTTACTTGATGATAAATCCAAAAAGAAAGAGAAGGAATTACTCCGTTTTTATATAACAGATGACAAGAATAATTTGCCTGTACGCATCGATTTCTACTTGAAATTTGGTACGGCAAAGGCCTTCTATAACCGTGGCATAGGCATACGCAATGCTGCAACATCAGTGATAAAATGAATTATGTTGTTACCGTATTATAATGAAGGACTTGTTGAGGCTGGTTGTGATGAGGCCGGCAGAGGTTGCCTTGCAGGAAGTGTTTATGCCGCAGCAGTTATTTTCCCACCGGATTATTGTAACAATAAGTTGAATGACTCGAAGCAACTGACTGCCAAACAGCGTTATTCATTACGTGAAGAAATTGAACGTGACGCAACCGCATGGGCAATTGGCATAGTGAGTGCACAGGAGATTGATCAAATGAATATACTCAAAGCAAGTATTACAGCTATGCATCGGGCAATTGATAAACTTGCAGTTCGTCCTGAAGCACTTATTATAGACGGCAACCGCTTCTATCCTTATCGTAATGTTCCTTATACAACTATTGTGAAAGGCGACGGCAAATATCTTTCAATCGCAGCAGCATCAATTCTTGCTAAGACGTATCGGGATGACTATATGCGTCGGTTGCATGAAGAATATCCTTATTATGGATGGGATCACAATGCGGGATACCCGACAAAGGAACACAGAGATGGAATAGCTAAGCATGGAGTGTCTCCTTATCACCGGCTTTCGTTCAATTTGCTGGGCGATGGACAGCTGTCGTTTGACTTCCAATAGGATTTTCCCCTCAATTAATAGGAACTTTATCCTTGGCATGCATCGAAAACTGTATTATCTTTGCGATGTGATAATAACAAACTTATTAAAGAAAGGAGTTAGAATATGAAGACCTTGAGAACTACAGTTGTAATGATGGCGATGGCTTTCACTTCATTACTTGCGAATGCGCAACCAATGACAATATACTCCATGCGCAGTAATGCACGATTCTTAACCGATCGTATGGCTTATACTTTAGGATTGAATCCTGCAATTCTTGACGACTTGTATTGTATCAACTACGACTATATATGCGGCGTAAATGATTATTTGGACCAAGTCGCACTTGGATATCGTTATGATGATTATATGGAAGTGTTGTATGCACGTGATTATGCCCTACGCCGGTTACTCAACGAAAGTCAATGGGCATTGCTGATGACATATGATTATTTCTATCGTCCGATAGCATTTGCAAACCATCATTGGCGCTTTGCTATTTATGCACATGACCACAGAATGAATTATTTCTTCTTCAATCCGCCACGCAGGTTTAATGAATACAGAGGTGGAGTGTTCTTTGGAGGAATGCGAAGGATTAATGATGGTATGCGTGGTGGGGATATGCGAAGGGGGCAAGTTGGCGCTCCTGGCAGATTCGTTCCTCAAGACGGACGTGGAAATATGAATTACAATGGTAATGGCTTTCATATAGGTGACCCAGGCAGAAACAACCAAGGTGGGCAGATGAACAGAGATAACCAAAATATTCCTCAAAACAGAAACAACCGAGACAATCAGGAAGTACGTAATAACCAGAACCGTCAGATTGACCACAATAATCAGAACAACCGGTTTAATGGCGATATGAACAACAATGGTAATCAACGGACTTCTACCCGAAATGGTGGCACAACAGTTAATCGTAACTATGGCGGCACGGTTGTCAATACACGCAACAACACGATGAATACTCGAACTTCCAGTACACGTTCTTATTCGAATACGAATCAACAGCGGAATATGAACCGTCAGACTAATACTCGTAGTACGGGGACTCCTTCGGTTACCCAGACTCGCGGTACGGTAAATACTCGTCCGTCAGGCACAGTTTCAGGACGTTCTACTGGCAGACGTTGACTTGCTTATGCCTATAAGTTGATAAGGTTATATTGCTGTCCGCTAAAATGTGTACCTTTGTTCATGGTTATCTATTTTTATTTGCAACAACAAAGGTAACTAAAAGGACTGAAATCCAAGCGAGGATTTCAGCCCAATTTTTTAATTCTCAAAAAAGTTTTAGCGGACAGCAATATGAAAAATAGTTGTTATCATCATAACGCTAATGACCGAATTGGAATTATTTCTCTAATTCACTCCATGCAGGCGGTTCAACACCAAGGAAATTCTTTACGAAGAAGTCGTACATCTTGTGTGTCCCATAAGCTCCACCCATTGTGTGGTGCTCTCCCGGCAAGTAAATAAATTCAAAGTCTTTGTTGTGCTTAATAAGCTGATTGACAACTTGGAATGTTGACGACGGATCAACGTTGTCGTCTAATTCACCAACCACCAGCATCAACTTACCTTTCAAGTTGGCGATGTGCTCGGTATTACTGCTTTCAACATACGACTCGTCGATCGGATAACCCATCCATTGTTCGTTCCACCAAATCTTATCCATTCGGTTGTCATGACATCCGCAAGCAGAATATGCAGCTTTGTAAAAGTCTCCGTGGAACAGCAATGCTGCAAGTGCTTCCTGTCCGCCTGCAGAACATCCGTAAATACCCACACGGTCAAGATCCATATATGGATATTTTTCGGCTGCTGCTTTTATCCATGCTATACGGTCAGGGAATCCTGCGTCCTTCAGGTTCTTATAACATACTTCCTCAAAATCTTTGCTTCTCCACGATGTTGTCATTGCGTCGAGTTGTACAACGATGAAGCCTAATTCCGCGAGATCTGCAAGACTTCCTACTGTCGAGAAGTTTTTTGGAACATATTGATCGCCCGGACCGGAATAAATATACTCTATGACAGGATACTTCTTGTTTGGGTCGAAGTTTGACGGACGTTGTATGATTCCCCACATATCGGTCTTGCCATCACGTCCTTTGGCTACAAACACTTCTTGAGGTTGCCAATCGGTCTTTTCCAGTGCGGAGATATCGGCTTTTGCTAATGTCCGGAGTAATTTGCCTGTCTTTCCGTCACGTAGTACTGTTACAGGAGGATTCTCCACTGTGGAGTATGTATCTATTATGTACGACCTGTCTTGGCTGAATGTTGCTCTGTGATTTCCCTCTTCAGGTGTAAGGTCAACAAATCCCTTTCCATTGAAGTTCACTTTACAATAGTGAATATTATACGGGTCTTCATTTGGATTGCTCTTAGGCAGGCCCTCTCCGTTAGCCGTGAAGTAAATCACCTTCTTGTCTTCGTCTATATAGTTAATTTGGCGTACATAGAACTTACCTTTAGTAATTTGGTTTACCACCTTCCCTGTTGTGCGGTCGTACATATAAAGATGTCCATAGCGGTCGCGTTCGCTAAACCAAATGATGTGCTTACCGTCATTCAGGTCATTGCGGCTGAGGCGTGTCCATGCAATATATTTCTTTTCTTTCTCCTCTATAATAGGACGGACAGCTCCTGTTTCCGCATTCAGTTCAAGCACACGGTAGGTCTTGTGTCCGCGCTCATTAAACTCGAAGGTAAGAGTGTGTTTGCCTTCGTCCCAATAAGGAGTCGAAAGGTCGAACTGACTTGCAAACAGTTCGTCTGACGGGATTGTAACTTTCTTAGTGGCAAGTTCGATAACCACCGGAACTTTATAGTCAAGTGAGTCGCCTGGCTTTGCGTATTCTATGTTATAGTATTTAGGCTGTAATTGATCTGTCGGTGACGAATTGACGTAGGTTACATAGCGTTTTGGCGCAGGTTTAATTTTTACTGTAGCATAATATTTGCCGTCAGTCGAGAAACTTCCCCATGAGGAGTAGTAGAAGTGTTCATTGCCATCGGTAGTGAGTGCTGATTCTTCGTTGGTCTCGGCATTTCTGATATAAAGGTTGTTGTCTTTCCCATATACCTGTATCTTGCCGTCTCCAAAGTTTGCTGTTCTGCCTCTTTGGTCATCAACTTCCGACCAAGGCCGTTCGCCTCCGCGTCCCCGGCGGCGTCCTTCGTCTCTGTTTTGTGCTTGTTCTCCTTTTGTCAGTGTACTTGTTTTAGGATTGTATGTCCAATTGTAGCCGTTGGCAATAAATTGTGCCCCGATTGTACCGTCGTTCAGCTTTTTCAATTCAGGATAAATCCACAGTCGGTTGTCTTTAGCATCTGTTCCGAGTTGCTTGCTTAACTCCGATGCTACTTTACTAACGTCCATCAGCAGTTCTTGCTTATTTGACTTGAGGTCAACCACATAGTATTTTTGTCCGTCGTTCTCTTGGACAGAATACCACATTTTGCTGCCGACTTCATCGTTTTCAACAAAACGCGATTGAATATTGGCATTGACTACCTTGTCGCCATACCTGCTGCGCAGGTTGTACGCACGCTGGTAATCAGCGATGGTTCCTTGTGCCATTGCTCCGACAGCAATGGCGTACAGGCCTAAAAGAAATAAATGTCTTCTCATTGATTACTTAGTTTTTTAGTGTTACGTATATTTTAATTGTTGATGAATCCAGTGTGTTCAATTAATAATGTGCTTACTTTCGACAGTTTTGGTCCGTGTACTGTTTTTCCGGATTTTCCCCGAGTGGAACGTTGCCTTCTTGGCGGTTTTGCGTGCTTCGCTTGCCAACTCTTGTGGCGTCACCCTGACAGGTTCTGTCATGAATTCCGGAACGTTGTAACTGCGTGTGAAGTATGTATAAAAGTCGGGATCTTGTTGTGGTAATTCAAATGCTTTGTGGGTTTTCCCATTCTTGTCGCAGTATGTTATATACAGACGTGAATAATTACCGTCGTCTCTGCGGCTGATGAAGATAATCCATCTGCCGTTGCTCGACCATGCATGGTAACTTTCAGCACGGTCGCTGTTTGCTTCTTCAAGTTTGTGAACTCGTTTTGTGGCTATATCCATCATATAAAGATCCGCATCGGGATGCCACACGTGGAAGCATCCATATGGAGCCATTGCAAAGAGCAGTTTTTTCCCGTCGGGACTGACTTTCGGAAATGTTGCGCTAAGACTGTCTGTGGAAGCCGCATAGAGCAATTCCGGTTCTCCAAAACTTCTTGTATGCTCATCAAAGGACTTTCTGTATATATCATATTTTATTTCCTTGTACCTGTTTATTTGCTCTGTCTCGTGTGCTACTGTGTCCTTGTATTCAAAGTGAGCTGAACAATAATAGAGGTACTTTCCGCCGGGCGACCAGCACGGAAAACTTTCCAATTCATCTTCCTCAACGCATACGTTGCTAATCTCATTTTTCTCCACGTCGTAGAGAATGATGTCGCTTTCTGAATCTTGTACTTCTATCTTCCCGTTGCTTTTGGTTTGGAACGTCTGTCCTGTTAGATTAGTAGAGTATGCTATCAGAGGCAGGGTAGGATGCCATGACGGATATACGCCGGCGCTGAGTGTAGAGTCGGTTTTCAGGTCTACTTTCTGAGGAATGTTGTTGCGCACAATCATTGTACCTCCGTGCCCTTGTCGCATGTGAAATTGCATGTTAGCCGTTTTGTAGTTTTGGTATGAGTGGCAGTTGATGCATTGTCCGTCACGTTCACCTGATATAATCATATTATTGTATATATCCTTCTCCTCGAAATTGGTCAGGTTGCGTTGGTTGATACTTAACGACTCATAGGCTACGTACGAAGGAAATATCAGTCGGTATGAAATGTACGGGTCAATTGTTTCGTTGGCTACGTAAATTTTAAACGGCTTGTATTTTTCCCACTCGCCATTTGCGTGTGCATATACTTCGACTGATATGCTATTACCTTTTGCCTTGTTCAACAGTTCCCGCCATTCGGTTTCGCCGATTTGCACTTTATGCCCATTGCCGAACGTTACCGATTCGTCTCCGTATGACAGTTTTGCCACACACTCGTCGATATTCCCTTTGATACCAAAGTTGAGTGGAGCGATATTGCTTGGAATCACAACCTCTTTGTAATCGGGATAAATATCAGGGTCTTTGTCTTCCGATGTGTATGAATCGGGAATTCTCGGATGGTTGGAGCAACTGCACATTATCAATGCCGCCATTAATATGTAAATCAGTCTGTTCATTTTATATTCTTGTTTTAATAAATTTTGAAGTCTGTATAGAAATAATAGTACCACCAGTATGTATCGCCATACGCATGTTTCAATTTTGCTCCCATCGCATGTTCCTCCATGCCTTGGTTAAGCAAAATGTTGTATTCCTCGCAGAAGTGGTTGTAGCGTGTAACTATAATGTCATCGAATGGGAAATTATTTGTGTTGATAGGCGCGTCGGGTTGTTTTGACAGTAGTAATGCCGCTTGCTGGTACAGCTCGGGGATTTTCTCTCCTTGATGCTTGTTTACATATCTGTAGAAGTGCATGCAGAACGAATATGTGTCCTCTGTCCATAATGATGTACATAGAATGAGATTTTCCAATGTTTGGTTTGCAGGAAAAGCCTTTGACGAGTAGTGGTTGAGTAGCCATTTTTCAGGCAGGCTGTTGTCTACGTCGAGAGTGTTGACATTATCAGTCAACAACGGAGCAATGCATATGTACTCTATCGACTGCCTCAGCTTGTCAGCGTTGATAAGCATTGGCTCACGTTCCCTAACCCAATTTTTATGGAACAGGGTGGTTTTTAGCAGGGCAAGGTATTTGCTTGCCAATTCGAACTCGTGGTTCATTATGGCGCAGCGGGCCATCATCTTCAGATTCTTGACTTTGAACCCCGTGACCACACTGTTTTCCATTGCCCAATGGTATGCGTAATTTATTTGTCCAAATTGATAGTATATCATTGATGCATCGATCCGACATATGTACACTTTCAGTGAGTCGCCTGGCTCAGGTTGCATACCGCAATTGTTGATCTTGAACATATCGGTGATACGGCCTTGATGCAACAAAGCGATATTTTTGTATATCACCATGAGGTTGGTAGGCCGCTTGGCTTTTATTGACTCATCAATCACCTTGCTCCACTGGCAGTTGTCGATTGCACGCATCATTCTCAGTTCTGCATGAAAATTGTAGTTGCGGAACGAAAGGAAATATGCAGAGCTGGTAAATGCCGCCAGTGCGATTATGGTAAGTATCTCATTTTTCCACTTTGACCTTAGCGGAACCGTTATTAATTTGGCAAGTGGCAACAAAACAACCGATAGTGGAGCTATTATAAATGGAATTTGCAGTGTGTAGTCTCTGTAATCTCTCCATTGGCAATCAGGAATGTTCTGCCCCACAGCAAAATAGGCGAATATAAAAAGCATCCATGCGATGTTTGGCTTATAGAATAGTCTGACGATTCTCCCGGCAATCCATGTGACCAGCATGGTAGCGAGAAAACTGACGCTTGGCGCGAAACAGTAACCTGGTGTCTTAATATAGTAGATCCAATATCCTATGTCAGTTACAGATATTAATAGTGCGCAAATGGGAATCCACGCAAGAAGTCTGCTGTTGCCTTTGAGTGCGAACGCGTCAACAATCAGTATATATGTGGCGATCCATATAGCTACGAGTATTAGTGAGCCAGCCCAAGGGTAATAGAAGAACTGTGTCAGGAAACTGCCGATCCACGTCCATAGTCCGCCACCTTGTCGCAAGGTTTCCAACATGAAGGTACGGTTGCCAAGAAACGTGTTGTTTTCCTCTACGGCATAGAGATAGTCTGACTGAGTCAGCAAGACTATATAAGCTGCAAAAGGGAAAAGCACTGTGTAGAATATTGATTTCTTCATGTTGGTTCCTTTATTTCACAAATTTGACTTTCTTGGCTTCTTTCTTCGCGGCGGATATGAATTGTTTCTCGCTGGTTCTGACCGGTTCGACCATAAATTCAGGACGATTGAATGAATGGAGCAGTGAGAAATAAGTGCCGGGATTTTTCTGTGGCAGTTCAAACGCTTTGTGACAAACGCCGTCGGTATCGAAATATGATATGTATGGACGGGTGTAATTACCGTCATCTCGCCTTGACGCAGTCATTATCCACCGCCCGTTACTTGAGAAGGAAGGATAACTCTCGGACCGTTTGCTGTTGATTGAGTCTAATCGGAGTGGAATGCTGTCGGTAGTTTCTCCTCTCACTCCATCGGTTAGAGTTAGCAAATATATGTCCGCCTCGGGGTGCCATACGTGGAAGCAGCCGAAGTCGCCAAGCGCAAACACCATGTGCCTGCCGTCGGGTGATACTCTTGGGAGGGTAGCACTCTTACCGTTGGCTGCAGCGTCAAATACAATTCGTTTAGGTCCGAACGTATGTGTTTTAAGGTCATAATCTTTAGCATAGATGCTGTATTGCACTTCTTTGTACCTTTCGATTATTTCTCTCGCCTTGTCTTCCGGATTGTTGTGCACGAAATGAGCCGAACAGTAATATAGTGTCTTCCCGTCGGGTGACCAGGTGGGGAATACTTCCAACTCGTTTGAGTCGTTCTCCACGTATCGTAGTTCGTTCTTGTCCACATCATATATTACCAAGTCCGACTCAAGATCCTGTACTTCCACTTTTGCAATACTCTTTGTATGAAATGTTTGGAACGTTTTGTCGGTTGAGAAAACAACAAGATTCTGAGTTGGGTGCCATGCAGGGTATACACCTGCTGAAATGGTCTCACCGGTCTTTGTGTCCACTTTGTAAACCTTCTCACCATTGACAATGATTGTTCCTCCGAAATTTTGCCTTAAGTGCATCAGCATGTGGTCAGTGTGATAGTTCTGGTACGAATGACAGTTCACGCATTGGCCTGCTTTGTTGTCTGACAAATCGCTGTTGTTGTATATGTCTTTCTCGTTGAAGTTGGTCAGATTGCGTTGTACGATCGACATGCCAGCGTATGCGACGTATCCTGGTTGTATCAGCCTGTATGATATATATTCGTCAATACTGTCTGGTGCAACATATATGTTAAAGGGCTTGTATGCGGTCCATGTGCCGCCACCCTCCACGAACACTTCTACTTTCAGGCTGCCGCCTTTTGCACTCTCGCACAGAGCCCGCCATTCATCTTCGTCAAAACAGACTTTCATGCCATTGCCTCCGTAAACAGCCGACATGCCAT
>CAYVNW010000009.1:32280-69429 GCA_964452915.1 uncultured Bacteroidaceae bacterium
CATGCCATTGCCTCCGTAAACAGCCGACATGCCATCGTTTGTACTAATTCGGGTCACGGCTTTTTTGCCTGTCTCCATTACTATGAAGTTTGTAGGACAGAGATTTACTGGTATGGTCACTTCTGTGTAGTCTGGAAGTATTGTTGGCAAAGTGTTGACTGTAGTGTATGAATCAGGGACTGAAGGATTGTCGCATCCTGCCAGTGCAATGATTGCCACCAAGAGCAACGCTGTACGAATATGTCTGATAGTCGCTTTCAACTGTTTGGTTCCGGTTTGTTACTTTGTTATTTACAATACTTTTATGCTATTTGAATTTGTGCTTAATACGATGACAATCCTCTGCAGAAGAAGTAGAACCACCAAAATGTATCACCGAATGACGCTTTTGCCACTTCTCCAATCTGCTCTGACGACTTGCCTTGTTGGGCAAGCGATGATGTCAGTTGGTTGAACGACGCATAACGCTGTACTATGCGTTGTTGGTCGAAAGGCATTGTGCTTATGTCTACTTCGTGTTCGAGGTGTCCGTACAAATATGCCGCCTCTTGATAGTGTATTGGCATTTGCTCTCCTTTGTGCAGGTAGGCATACAGGAAAAAGCGCGGCCAAAAGAGTTGTATGTCCTTGCTTAGCATGGCGTAGACGAGCGTCGTCTCTTGTAGAAGTTTGCTGTCCTTGTTCATCGTATTGCTGAAGTAGTTCAGCAGATACATCTCCACAAGTCCTTCGTCACTGTCCAACCTGCTGCTGTAATGGTCGTAGTACTCTCGCATGTTGGCAAGTTCAGGCATCTTGTCCCTCAGACTGTGGTCCTTTATGACAGGCAAGTATTTGTCTGCCCATTCACCATAGTAGAGAGTCTTTTTCAGCGTTTTTAGATATTTCTCCGCCAAGTCGTATTCTTTTGAAAGTATGGCCGCGATTGTCAGGGTCTTGTATATGGTCGGACTATAGCCGTACTCAACAGCATTTTCTATGCTCCATCGTGTGGCGAAATTCGTCCTTGCGTAAAGAATGTACACCAATGGCGCATTTGTCTGGACCATATGGACGTTAAGAGAATCATATACCACTGGAGGTATGCTCATGTTGTTGTACTTGAACATGTGATCGCCGAGTTCACCGAGATAAGTGAGCGCAATGTTTTGGAACAATATGATCTCACGGGTGGGTCCAATAGGGTTGGATGCCGCTTCCGTAAGGATGTCGTTCCATCTGCCTTCTTCGGCAGCCCTGTATATGCGGAGTTCCGCGTGGTAGTTGTAGTCGTTGAAGTTCGATTTGCAAACACACCCTGTGATTAACGCAATGCAGGCAACTTGTAGTCCGCACATTGCCCACACTCTTCCCTTTTTGGGTTTGGCAAGTACAGGATGGAACCTGATTACCCCGAATGCTGGCAAAGCAACTGCTATGGCTATGAATGGTATGAGTGGACGGGTCGATGTATATGCGTCTTGCTGGAATAGTGGCAGTCCGACAATCCATGCGTCGTTAATCCGCATTTGGTCATAAAACTGATATGCTATGATTGGCACCGCGATAATACAGACAATGGAGACGCATAATGGCAGTATGCGCGATTTCGGTGCGCTTGTGATACCTTGCAAGCTCATTACGAGTGTTGCCAACAGTCCAAGCCATCCAGTTAGGATATACCCAACTATGCACCAAATGGCGATGAATGCGGCTTCCGCCCATTTTGACTTTCTCCTGATGGTGCCGGCCATCCAAATGGCGAGCATATTTATCAGTAATCCGATGCTTGGCGCAAACCAATAGCCACACACCTTATTATAATAGAGCCAATATCCCAATATGACTTCCGAGCACAGTAGTGCCCCAATTGGAATCAGTGCCAGACAACTCCACCATCCGTCAAGTCGGAATGCCTTTATTGTGAAAAAATATATAATCAGCCAAATGCCAATCAACATTAGGCTGCCTAAAGCAGGATGATAGAAGAACTGGGTGAAGAAACATCCAAGATACGTCATCAACGCACCTGGTTTCACCATTACCATATCGTAGAAAGAACTGTCGAACAAGAACAGCGAGCGTTCTTGAACAGCGTATAGGTAATCCGCATTTTTTATTGCCAGCATGTAGAATGCAAAGACTGCGAAAAGAACAGCGTAGGCAACAGGTAACCAATGCCCGACCGCAGCTACCCATTTGTACGATGGCTCCTTTCTCTCCGCCTGCTTGGCTGAGTTCGCTTTCTCCGACTTTGTGTCCCTGTAGTTCTTCTTCCCTTTCTTTTGATATTTGTTTGCCATGATTGCTGTAAATCTCAAATATACTCAGTATCTATATTATGCAAATGCAAAGTTAAGGAAAAATTATCACTAATGTGAATCAAACGGAATTTATTTTATCAACCATCGTTTTGCTTGCGGTTCTTTAACATTGTATGTGCCCGTTTGATTTCTCTTAATGTTTGTGTGCTGCCCTCCCGCTTCCTGTGAAGGTCCGCCACTTGTTCACTCCACCATTAGGATCCGTAATGGTGCATGTGACGATACGCGCAGTGTCTTCGCAAGTCTGTCAGTAGTACATTTTTACTGAAAAATTTTTATGTTCGATATTTTTATCGTAAATTTGTGCCACAAACGTTTGGTTTTGTTGACCTGAACATACTTTACCCAATATTAATACAACCGGAATGAAAAGATTATTATTTATCATGACCACTATTATGCTGACTGCTGCTGGTATGGCACAGACAAACAACGGCACCATGAATACTGTGCATGTCGATTAGGATTCAATCGCTTTTGTAGCGAAGAACAACCCTGACTCTATCCGTAGAATCGTGAAGGTGCTTGCGTCGGAACCTAATGCCGCACTGACACAGAAGGAGGCTGCACTTGGTTTTTACGGGCAGTCGTATCTTGCAGACAACTCGAAGCTTTTCCTATTGAAAAGCAAGGCTAATAGTTTTATACGTCAGGAGCAGGCTGACAGTGCCTTAAGTGCCCTTCAAAAGGCTCTTGCCATCAACCCTTTGGATTTGGGCGCGCTCGAAACGACTTCCATGCTGATTTTTAATATCGCAAGAAAGCAAATGACCTCGTCCAAAACATACACTATGGATGATTTTGAGAACTGTTTAGGAAGGCTTGCCGATATGGTATTTCTTGTAGCAGCCACTGGTGACGGCTCAGCGCACCATCCGTTTGTGGTGACCAGCGTGAGCGACGAGTATGTATTTATGCGGCACGCTCTCAAAATTACCACTTCGGGGCAGACTACCAAGACGGGAATGACTCCTCCGTGTGACGAACTCGTTGTAAGCAAGAAGAGCAACATGTATAGAGACGACAAAATCTATTTCGACATATCACGCGTATTGCAGATTGAGAATGAGATGCTCTTGAGCAGAAGGAAATGACCTACCGCGTCGTCTGTTTTTTATGCCAAGTGCAAGAAATACTTTCAATTAACCATTATAATTCAAAGATTATTCCTATATATTATATGCCAGCGGAAGTACGATCAGACGGTTTCCCTGGCATATACATAAAGGGGTAATTGTATGCTTGTGTGTTTTGACGGACAAAAGTTTGACTCCACGTCGTTTGTTTTATGTCATGCGTCATTTTTTATTAACCACCGTTAGGAAGGAGCCAGCTTAAGCTAAACAAATCATCAATGATAGGATTAAAAGATCTAATAGAAACTTTCGGACCGGTTTTTGGGGGTGCAGTTCAACTTTGCCATCCGTAGCAGGGGATTCTTGTTATGTTGTGTTCCCCCGTATTCAGTCCTATTCTATCCCTTTCTTACGAAATTTTGACGGCGACATTCCAAACTGGCGGCGCACGTAGGTTCCGAAGAATGATACGTTTGGAAAACCGATTCGGTCGCTGACTTCTTTGATGGTCAAATCGGTATGCAACAGGTTGTAGCGTATTTCCTCACGGGTAAACTGGGCAATCCAGCTCGACGCGGGCCGGCTGCTGTAGCGTGTACACAACATGCTGAGATATTTTTCAGTTACGTTCAGACGAGCTGCATAGTATTTCACCGGACGGTGTTTGACCGGTTCATCGGAAAGCATCCGCAAGAAATCGTTGAAGAGGGTCTTACCATGTGAGGGTGCCGCCGTTTCATTTGCTTTCCCTGTATCGTTGTCAAGCACACCCAGCACGTCGAACAACATGGCTTGGATAATAGAGTGCATGCTTATAGTGCTGTTGCAGCGGTCCTTATGCTGCATCTTGAATCGAATAAGTTCATAATAGTATATGAACTGTTCTTGGTCGTCTTCTGGCAGTGAGACTACGTTGGTTCGCCGATTGTGTACCGACATGTTCCAACTGTTCACCTGTTCACCCAGCATGGAGTGAATGATGTCATCGCTCAGACACAACACCTTACTTTCGAAATCGGGACTGAACAGGAACTTGTCGAGCAGCACATGCGGTGCACTCAGCAGTATCTGCTGTTCGTTGAGCATCAGCAGCGTGTCGTTGATGTCGAATTGGATGCGCCCTTTCAGACAAAGTATGATGAAATTCATTCGGTTTGCATAGATAGGGGCAACAGTGGTCAGGTTGGATATGTTGTCAATTATGGCTACATCTCCGTCATAGTATTCGACCAGGGGTGTGAAACTGTCCAGAACTTCAAGGTCGAGATTCTTTGTTGTATTGTTCTTCTCCATCTCTTCTGTTTGTTTTTTTACAGGCAAAGGTAGGTAATATTCCACAATTATAGTATCGTAAACACCTTCATTTTTGTTCAAAACGGCTACCTGTTCGCCAATCCTACGATTCTGGGGAAATTTCGAACAAACAATATCACTACATATGTACGAAATTTGCACTCGAAATCAAACAAAACACTATATGGAGAAAAAACAGATAATTCAGACTATTGTAAAGAGTAAGGTACTGTTCACTGGTTCGGCTCTGCTCTTATTGGTTATTATCGCCACTATCGTAGGGTTGCTGCTTCCTAGGCATGTTCCTACAATACAAGGTCAGCTTGAAACGACCGACTACCGTGTGGCTACCAAGGTGCCGAGTCGTGTGATACGCCTTGCTGTGGGCGAGGGCGACCGTGTGCACACGGGTGACACATTGGCATGGCTCTCCGCACCTGAGGTTGAGGCTAAAGAACTGGCAGCGCAAGCCTCGCACGATGCTGCATTGGCAAACGACCGCCTTATTAAAGAAGGTACGCGCAAGGAAGTTATCCGCAACTATTATGAACGGTGGCAACAATCGGTGGCTCAAGCCGACATTTGCGAAAAAACATACCGGCGTATTGCCCGACTGTATGAGCAGGGAGTGGCTACTGAGCAGAAACGTGATGAGGCCAGGGCTGCTTACGATGCTGCGACCCGACAGGCAAAAGCCGTAGAAGAACAATACCGTATGGCTATTAATGGTGCTCGTGAAGAGGAACGCAAGGCATCGGATGCCACTGCAAGGAGTAAGGATGCTGAAACAGCCGAGGTGAAAGCATTAGTCGATGAGACAGTCTTAACGGCACCGACAGACGGGGTGGTAACTGAGGTGTTTGTCGAACCAGGTGAGATTGTCGGCAGTGGAGCCCCAATCATGAACGTGGAGACCGACGAAAGTTGGTTTACCTTCTATTTTACTGAGGATAAACTGCAGGGCATCGACTACGGATCGGTAGTGCGTGTTTATCGTCCGGCATCGGGCGACACGGCAGATGCACGGATCACCCGTATCAACAACGCCGGTGATTTCGCCTCATGGAAAGCTACTCGTGCCTTGGAAGATATCGACCTCAAAGTTTTTGACGTGCGTGCCACTCCGATAAAGAAGATTAAGAGTCCGCACGGAGGCGAATCGGCAATACTGCTGAAATGACAAATATTAAAATATAAAATGAAATGCAGAGCATAAAAAGTTTTTTCAACCGCTTAGCGTATATCATACGACGTGAACTGAACATGTACAGCCGACGGCCTGTGTTCCTTTTTTGCATGGTCATCGCACCCTTGCTGTGTACATTCTTCTTCACAACACTGATGTACCATGGTCTGCCTACACGCATGCCAACAGCGATTGTGGATGAAGATAAGACTCACGTCACGCGTATAGTATGCCGACTGCTCGACTCATACGAGAAGATAGAAGTGAAATACGTATTTAATAACTTCCACGAGGCACGCAAGGCTATGCAGCAGGGAAAGATATACGGATTCTTCTATATTCCTGACGGTCTCACAGAAGAGTGTGAGTCACAACGGCAGCCTACCATATCGTTCTACGCCAATGAGTCGTACTTCCTGCCGGCAAGCTTGATGTTCAAAGATTTCAAGACATCTTCGGTTCTTGCCGGGCTTGCTCTCACCCGAAGCAGTATACGGGGACAAAGTGTGCGTGAAGAGCGGATAATGGGATTGCTTCAGCCCATTACCATCGAGACTCATCCGCTGAACAATCCGTTTCTCGATTACTCTGTCTACATGAGCAATATGTTCGTTCCAGGAATATTCATTCTGTTGATATTGCTGACCACTTCATATACGATAGGATACGAATGGAAAACGGAGCAGCAGCAACGTCTCTATGCCATTTCGGGCCGGAGTCCTGTAGTGGCACTATTGGGGAAGCTGTTGCCTCAGACTGTCATATATACTATATTAATGTGGTTCGTAGACGTGTGGTTCTATAAGTATCTTGGTTTCCCTTGCAATTGCGGACTGCCTACTATGATGGCTGTCGGGTTCCTCACTGTCATTGCAAGTCAAGGGTTCGCTACATTCCTGTTCGGGATTCTGGCAGGTGAGATGCGGCTCGCGATGTGCGTATGTTCGCTTTGGGGCATACTCTCGTTCTCGATGGCAGGTCTGACCTTTCCTGTGACCGCCATGTCGCCATTCCTGCGCTTCATGTCTATATGGTTCCCACTACGCCACTACTACCTAATATACGTCAATTCAGCACTCAACGGCTATTCACTCCATTATGTATGGTTGTCTCTTGCCATGCTTGCATGTTTTGCATTCATGCCACTGCTCGTTTTGTCACGTTATCATAAGGCATTCAAACAATTCAAATACATCGCATAAAATGAAAGACCTTATATATATATGGTATGATGAGTGTCGCACCGTGTTGCACGACAGTGGAATTGTCCTATTCGTCATACTTATGCCAATTTTCTATCCGCTGATCTACACCTACATATACAGCAACGAAGTGGCCCGCGACGTTCCGGTTGCCGTAGTAGACGACTGCGGTTCACATCTGTCCCGTGAGTTCATCAGTAAAGTCGACGGAACACCCGATGCTAAAATACTTGGCATCTACCGGAACATAACCGACGCTGAAGAACAAGTTAAGTTAGGAAACGCTTTTGGCATAATACATATTCCGGAATCGTTCAACCATGATCTTGACATGGGCAAACAGACGAGCATCGGACTGTATTGCAACATGACCTCCATGCTCTATTACAAGGCACTGCTGATGGCTACCACTGATGTGTCGCTTGAGATGAATAATGATATAAAGGTGAAACGCATGGGAGCAACAACCATACGCGACGAGCAAATCGCCAAAATGCCGATTAAATACGATCATGTCAAGCTGTTCAACTCACAAGGCGGTATTGCGGCATTCCTAATTCCGCCTATACTGATGCTTATCCTCCAGCAGTCGCTGCTACTTGGTATCGGAATGGAAATGGGCAACACACGCGAGAAATACCGCGGATGCGTAATACCATTCAATTTCCACTATAAACGACTAATGCCCGTCTTGTGGGGTAAGGCTCTCTTTTATCTGCCTATATACTTTGTAGCGGCATTCTACATGGCGATATGCGTGTGCCATTGGTTTGAACTTCCTCAAATAGGCAGCTACTGGACGTTCCTTGCGTTCATCATTCCGTACTTGCTGGCATGCATCTTCTTTGGCATCACTATATCTTCGTTCATATATCGCCGCGAGGATGTTATTCTGATTGTAATCTTCACATCACTGCCATTCCTCTATCTGTCGGGAATGACATGGCCACGCTCTGCCATGCCTGCCTTTTGGAACTACTTCTCTTACCTGTTTCCTTCGACACTCGGCATGAACATCTTTCCGCGCATAATGACCACAGGCGCTGACCTACACGATATAGCACCGCTCTACACCGGGCTATGGATTCAGGTGGCATTCTATTTTGCAACATCCTGCCTGATCTATATCCGCAACATACGCAAAATGCTTTACAACAGATAAACGACATATTGAAATCAATAAACAGACAAACAACATATAATACATTCACATATGACAATGAAAAGGAATCATATTATTTCCATAATTTATACGGTGCTGGGCTTTGTTGTCACGCTCTTTGGTGGCAGTCAGACAATCAAGGCACAACACGTACTGACACTCGACTCGTGCCGTTCGCTTGCGCTTTCCGGCAACAAGCAGCTCGGTATTTCACAAGTGAACCGTAACATGGCCGAGAATCTCCGTAGTGCAGCACGTACCGACTACCTGCCTAAGGTGGACGCAGTGGGAACTTACCAGCTGACAAGCCGTGAAGTTTCGCTGTTGAGCAAAAGCCAGCAGAACTCACTCAACCACCTCGGTACAAACATAAGCAACGCTCTTCAAAACGACCTCTCTTCTGCCCTGCCTTCATTGGTGGAACAGGGCACCATCACTGCCGAACAGGCACAGAACCTCAGTAACTTGTCTGCACAACTGAGTCCGAGCATGGCATCGGCACTCAACAAGGCTGGTCAGAACCTTCGTAAAGACTTACGGACCAACAACCGTAACCTCTTTGCCGCAGATGTAATAATTCGGCAACCTCTCTACATGGGTGGAGCTATTAAAGCTACCAACCGTGTGGCTGATATCAACATCAACATGGCTGATGACAATATCGACCTTACAACTCAAAACACTATATACGAAGTGGACCAGGCTTACTGGATGGTGGTGAGTCTCAGACAGAAACAAATTCTGGCAGACCAGTATCTTGCGCTTGTGGTTAAGCTCCACGATGATGTCGCTAAAATGCTCGAACAGGGAGTGGCTACAAAAGCTAATGAACTGACGGTGGCTGTGCGGGTAAACGAAGCGGAAATGCAACAGACACAAGTCGAGGACGGACTTGTGCTGGCACGAATGAATCTATGCCGGATATGCGGCATTGCTCTCGACAGCGATATCCATCTTGCTGACGAAGACAAAACCGACCTCATTGCTTCATACGGTGAATATACACATGGAAATGGTGCCGATTACGACCGACGTCCTGAATTGCGCTTACTAAAAAACACCGTTGAGCTCAGTAAACAAAACACCATAATCATACGCGCGGCCTTTCTTCCGCAAGTATTGGCTACCGGTGGCTACTTCGTTTCAAACCCTAATGTGCTAAACAGCTACCGCAAAAACTTCTCGGGCCTTTTCCATGCAGGAGTCACTTTGCGTCTGCCATTATGGAACTGGGGAGAAGGGAAACACAAGACACGTGTGTCGAAGGCAACTACGCTGATTGCACAGATGGAACTCGACGATATGAAAGAAAAAGTAGACCTTCAAGTCGAGCAGGCTGAATTCCGTATGAAGGAAGCATATAAAAAACTTAATATGGCAACTCACAACCTCAGTAGTGCAGAAGAGAACCTACGGTGTGCCAACGTGGGATTTAAAGAGGGCATGATGCAAACTGCCGATGTCATGGAGGCCCAAACTGCATGGCAATCAGCAAGGTCGCAGAAAATTGACGCTGAGATCGATGTCAGAATGGCACGTGTAAATCTATACAAGACAATGGGTATATTAAACGTAAACAATTAGAACAATACAGCAATATGGACAAGAATAATGAAAAGACTGAACGCTTAAACATCATTGTGGCATTCGTTACCTTCCTGGTAATCGTTGTAAGCGTGGCATTAATCGGATACTTCCTGTTTGGTTACGAACCGGAAGACATACAAGGACAAGTGGACTGTCGCGAATACCGCATATCTTCAAAGGTGTCGGGACGTATAGTTAAGGTTATGGTTGAAGAAGGTGAATACATTCACGTGGGCGACACGCTTGCCATACTTGAAGTGCCTGAGATGGAAGCACAGCAGCGTGTGGCTCAAGCCTCGGAAGGTGCGGCTCAAGCAATGAGTGAGATGGCAGATAACGGTACCCGTGAGGAACAAATCCGTACTGCTGCCGAACTTGTACAAAAGGCAGAAGCATCAAGGACTCTCGCACTGACTACCTATAAGCGTATGCAAAGTCTTTACGAGGACGGTGTGACTACGGAACAGAAACGCGACGAGGCCAGGGCGGCCTACGATGCGGCTGAGGCAGCGGTGAAAGCAGCTCAAAGCCAATACGAAATGGCATTAAACGGAGCACGGGAGGAGGAGAAACGTGCTGCTGCCGAAAGGGCAAAAGCCGCTCAAAGTAATGTCGACATGGTCAATTCACTTCTCAAGGAGACTGTGCAAGTATCTGCAGTCAATGGTGAAGTCGACAAAATCTACACTCACGTCGGCGAACTCGTTGCTACCGGCTCTCCAATCATGAACATCAATCTGCTCGACGATGTTTGGGGAAGGTTCAACATACGTGAGGACAGGCTCAATGGCATTCAGCCAGGGAGCGTCATCATTGCTTACTCTCCCACATTCGACAAAGAGTATGCAATGGAAGTGTACTACATGAAGTGTGAGGATAAGTATGCTACATGGAAGGCAACGAAACCTGATAAGGGTTATGATGTGAATACCTTTGAAATACGGGCCCGACCACAGAGTGTAAACACCGGCTTGCGCCCTGGCATGCTGTTGATACTTAAAGAGAACAAGAAATAAAATGGGACAGTCAAAGTGAGAAGTCATGAGATGCCTGATTAATAAAAAATACAGTTTTCTCGAACCGGATATCCGGCAGATTCCGTCTCACGGTTATCGGGTGGAGAAGGTGTTCTGCAACCGCCGCAACACAGTAGAGCTCGTATGCTTCCAAGGCAACTACTACGTAGTGAAACAGTATAAAAGGCCTACCCTTGCCAATTGTTTTGTCTACACGTGGCTGAGAAAACCAAAGACACAGCGCGCATACCGTAACGCCCTTATTCTTCAAGAGCGCGGCATACTGACAGCAGAACCTGTTGCATTTATCGAACACTATAAATTTGGATTCTTCCACACAGGCTGGTTCATCTCCACCTACCTGCCTTATAAGAATGTACGGGATACATTCGATGACATAACGGACAAGTATGAACGCCGGCGGTTTGCCATTGCCTTCGTGGAATTCACAAACCGGCTGTTCAAAAAGAATATCATCAATCAAGACTTTAATCACAGTAATATACTGACATATAAGGACGGTAACATATATCGTTTCGCATTAATCGACATCAATCGGTTGAAGCTCGGTTGGCACTCCACATACGATGAGACGAAAGCACTCACACAGTTGCGACTCAACCCGGCTGAAACAAAGGAGGTATTGTCGGTATATGCCCGACTGTCGCAAAAGAAGCTGTGGCTTGTTACGGCACTATACCATCTGAACCAAATAATATCACACGGCAAAAGCCGCGTGAAACACTGGCTCAAAGATAAATTAAACATACTACTGTCATTACAAACTATAAATTTCAATACAATGAAGGCACGAAAGGCATTACATTTTTATAAAACTATATAATCTACATCTAATATCCTTAAAATGAATCTTTACCATGATGCACACACCCTATAATTAATCCGTTCGGAACTTGTTGGTGGAACAAACACCACCAACAAGTTTGTTTTTATGCCAGCCACAACCGGCAATTCTCACGTTCATCGTCTCCAGACTCCGACGTTCGGCGTATGCAAACTCGGGATGTCCAAAACAGGGCAACCTGCATCTTTTTGCGCAAACCGCCTCTTTATAATCGAAATAAATTTGGTCGTTAGAATAAAAAAGTGTTACTTTGCATTTTGGGCATGCAAGTGCATCAGCATAGGCGGGCTCGTGCGAGGTGACGTGAAGAGACTGATATCCTAACTGCATATAGACTCTCAGCCTCTCAAATCCTAAGACTGTAAACAGACATTACATACAATTTATTAATTTATACATTTAATTATGGCAGATAAAGAAAAACTCTTCTCGGAGTTCCAGGCCCCTACCACCCAGGAATGGCTCGACAAAATCCAGGTGGACCTGAAAGGTGCGGACTTCAACAAGAGGTTGGTTTGGAGAACCAACGAAGGCTTCAACGTACAGCCTTTCTACCGCAGGGAAGACCTCAAGAACCTTAAAGCGGTTGACTCTCTTCCTGGCGAATTCCCTTATATCAGAGGAAACAAGAAGGATAACAACCTGTGGTTTGTCCGTCAGAATATTGACGCGTCCGACCTCAAACAGGCTCACGACAAGGCTCTCGACATCCTCATGAAAGGTATCGACTCGCTTGGATTTAAAATTCCTTTCGATCTCGTTACTAAGGAAAACATAGAGGCCCTTCTTGACGGCATCGAACCACAGTATGTGGAACTCAACTTCAAGACATGTCCTAAGAAGGTTATTGAACTTGCTCACATCTTGGTTGACATCTACAAGTCGAAGGGTGCTGATCTTAGTAAGTGCGTGGGCTCTATAGAATTCGACCCAATTGCTAAGATCCTTAAAGCTGGCAAACTCTGTGGCGACAAGATTACTATCGCAAGTAACTTGATAGAAGCTCTTGCTGAACTTCCTAATTATCGTTGCATAACTGTTGATTCACTCTTGCTAAACAATGCGGGTGCTTACATCTACCAAGAACTCGGTTACGCACTTGCATGGGGAAATGAATACCTTCAGCAAATCACAGATGCAGGTGTTCCTGCCGACGAGGTGGCTAAACGGATAAAGTTTAATATGGGCATCAGCGTGAACTACTTCATGGAAATTGCTAAATTCCGTGCCGCTCGTCTGCTTTGGTCTCAAATAGTTTCTCAATATACGGAGAACGAGGAAGTTGCTAAGATGCACGTATGTGCCACTACTTCTACTTACAACCAGACTGTATTCGACAGTTATGTAAACCTGCTCCGCAGTCAGACCGAAACCATGTCGGCTGCCCTGTCAAACGTTGAGTCGATCGTTGTCACTCCATTCGACCAGACATACGAAAAGCCAACAGACTTCTCTGAACGTATTGCCCGCAACCAGCAGTTACTGCTTAAGGAAGAGGCTCACTTTGACAAGATTGTTGATGTGGCTGGCGGATCTTACTACGTTGAACACCTCACCGATGCAATAGCTGAACAAGCATGGAAGTTGTTCCTCGATGTTGAGGCAGAGGGAGGATTCCTTAAGGAAGCCAACGAAGGTAAAATACAGGATACTATCAACGAGACAAACAAAAACCGTCATGCAAACGCTGCAAAGCGTAAGGAGTTCATGCTCGGAACCAACCAGTTCCCTAACTTCAATGAGAGGAGTGAAGGAAAACGCCCAATCGAATCATCTGTTTGTAAGTGTGGTGAGGGTGAAGCAGCTGTCAGCAAACTCAACAGCGAGCGGCTTGCAAGCGAATTCGAAACTCTTCGTCTCGCTACCGAAAGCGCACCAAAACAGCCTGTCGCTTTCATGCTCACTATCGGAAACCTTGCTATGCGTCAGGCAAGAGCTCAGTTCTCTTGTAACTTCCTCGCTGCAGCAGGCTACAAGGTAATCGACAACCTGGGATTTGCTACTGTTGAAGAAGGTGTTGAGGCTGCAGTCAAGGCAGATGCCGACATCGTAGTCCTTTGTTCAAGCGATGATGAGTACGCTGAATACGCCATCCCTGCCTATAAGGCTCTTAACGGACGGGCAATCTACATTGTAGCAGGTGCTCCTGCATGTATGGAAGACCTTAAAGCCGCAGGCATAGAAAACTTCATACATGTACGCAGCAACCAACTTGAAACTCTTCGTGAATTTAACGCTAAACTGGGAATCTGATTATGAGACATAACTTTAATGATATAGACATTTATGCTGGCATCAAGGCTAAGAATGGCCAACAATGGCAAAAAGACAATCATATAGTTGCCAGCTGGAGAACCCCTGAACAAATAGATATTCAGCCGGTTTATACGAAAGAAGACCTGGAGGAAATGGAGCATCTTGACTTTGCTGCTGGTATTCCTCCTTATCTTCGCGGACCGTATTCTATGATGTATCCGTTCCGTCCTTGGACTATTCGTCAGTACGCTGGTTTCTCTACTGCTGAGGAATCTAATGCTTTCTACCGTCGTAACCTGGCTTCAGGTCAGAAAGGACTTTCTGTAGCATTCGACCTTCCTACGCACCGTGGCTACGACCCAGACAACGAACGTGTAGTTGGTGATGTCGGTAAGGCAGGAGTGTCGATTTGCAGCGTTGAAAACATGAAGCGTCTGTTCGAAGGCATACCACTCAACAAAATGTCTGTTTCAATGACTATGAACGGTGCTGTGTTGCCTATCCTGGCTTTCTATATTGTTTCAGGACTGGAACAAGGTGCTAAATTGGAAGAAATGGCAGGTACCATTCAGAATGATATATTGAAAGAGTTCATGGTGCGTAATACTTATATCTACCCACCTGCTTTCTCAATGAAAATCATTGCCGACATCTTTGAATACACATCACAAAAGATGCCTAAATTCAACTCAATATCAATCTCCGGCTATCACATGCAGGAAGCAGGCGCAACTGCCGACATCGAGCTCGCCTACACGCTTACCGACGGTATGGAGTATTTGCGTGCAGGTGTCAACGCAGGTATAGACATCGATGCCTTCGCACCTCGTCTGTCGTTCTTCTGGGCAATCGGAATGAACCACTTTATGGAAATCGCTAAGATGCGTGCAGGACGTGTGTTGTGGGCTAAGATTGTGAAGAGTTTTGGAGCTAAGAATCCTAAATCAATGGCTTTGCGTACTCACTCGCAGACTTCTGGATGGTCGCTCACCGAACAAGACCCGTTCAACAACGTAGGACGTACTTGTATCGAAGCAATGGCAGCAGTTCTCGGTCACACACAGTCACTGCATACAAATGCACTCGACGAGGCAATTGCCTTGCCTACCGACTTCTCTGCCCGTATTGCTCGTAATACACAGATATACATACAGAATGAAACTCTTGTATGTAAGCAAATTGACCCGTGGGCAGGATCGTACTATGTGGAAACTCTCACCAACGAACTTATACATAAGGCTTGGGAGCACATACAGGAAATCGAGAAACTTGGCGGTATGGCTAAAGCTATTGAAACAGGTCTGCCAAAAATGCGTATAGAGGAAGCTGCCGCCCGTGCTCAAGCTCGTATCGACTCGGGTACACAAACCATTGTCGGTATCAACAAGTATCGCCTCGACCACGAAGACCCTATTGATATTCTCGAAATCGACAACACTGCGGTACGCAAACAACAGGAAGAGTCGCTTGCCAAACTGCGTGCAAACCGCGACGAAGCTGCCTGTAAGCAAGCTCTTGCCGACATCACAGCATGTGTTCAAGAATTCAAAGAAGGCAAGAAGAGTGAGCACAACTTGCTCGACCTTGCTGTAAAAGCTGCGGCTCTCCGCTGTACTCTCGGTGAAATTTCGGATGCATGCGAAGCCGTTGTGGGACGTTACAAAGCAATCATAAGAACAATCAGCAACGTGTATAGCTCAGAAAGTAAGTCAAGCGACATGTTCAAGGAAGCATGCAAGCTGACAGAAGAATTCGCACAGAAGAACGGACGGCGCCCTCGTATCATGATAGCTAAAATGGGACAGGACGGACACGACCGTGGTGCAAAAGTAGTGGCAACAGGATATGCCGACTGTGGATTCGACGTTGATATGGGACCATTGTTCCAGACTCCGGCTGAATCAGCGCGTCAGGCAGTAGAGAACGATGTCGACGTGCTCGGTGTCAGTTCGCTTGCAGCCGGTCATAAGACACTTATTCCTCAGGTTATCGAGGAGCTGAAGAAGTTAGGCCGTGAGGACATACTTATCACTGCCGGTGGTGTCATACCGGCACAAGACTATGACTTCCTCTACAAGGTAGGCGTAGCAGCCATCTTCGGACCAGGAACCCCTGTCAGCAAGTCAGCGGTTGAGGTTATGAAGATTCTGAATCAAGACTAAACATCTTATATGGCAGGAAGGAGCGGGCTGTCCGTTCCTTCCTCAATTTTTATATACACACAAAATCAACACACAGGCAATGAACAACAAACTCAAGGGACACTTAGCGGCAGCTGCCTGCTACACCATATTCGGACTGAATATTGTAATGAACAAAGACGTGGCAAATTCAGCTGTCGTGTCGCCTTACGCTCTGTTCATGTTAAGAGCCGTTGGAGCAACAGCTTTGTTTTGGATGGTCTCGCTATTCATCCCTAAGGAGAAAATAGCTAAGAAAGATATGTTGAAAATCGTTGTGGCATCATTCCTCGGACTGTTTGTCCCCCAAATGACCTTCCTTCTTGCTATTACCATGACAACATCCATAGATACATCCATACTTGGATCGTTCACTCCTATAATGACGATGTTCGTAGCTGCTATAGTACTGAAAGAGCCTGTCACTTTCAAGAAAGCAGGCGGAGTGGCACTGAGTTTCACTGGTGTCTTGCTATTGATACTTAATTCCGCCAGAAGCACAGGCGGAGTAGAGTCAACGTCACCCCACGGTATAGTATTGATGATGCTTAACGGACTCAGCTTTGCCATATATCTTGGTACATTCCGTCCGTTGATATCCCGATACAGCGTCATCACGTTCATGAAATGGATGTTCCTGTATTCCACTATTATATGTGCACCATTCTGTCTGACAGACACACTGCAGCTGGATTACAGCAAGCTGACAGGTGTTCTACCGTGGGAAGTAGCCTACATAGTATTTTTCGCTACATTCGTAGCATATTTTCTTATTCCAATCGGTCAGAAACACCTTCGTCCCACTATCGTAAGCCTCTACTCCTACCTACAGCCAATCGTGGCAGTAATCATCAGCATCTGCACAGGTATGGACCGCCTGACATGGGAAAAAATCCTCTCCACCATCTGCGTATTCGCCGGAGTGTGGATAGTCAGTACCAGCAAAGCCCGGAGAAAAACATAAAATAGTAAAGTGCAGGCAGAGTCTATGGCACTGCGACATATAGTATTCTACCAACCATCCGTCAGCAACAGATGCCGGAGTGGGTCTCCAAGTGGAACTCCATCAAGCGAGCCGCATATCATAGCAAAAAAGGGGCGTGCATACCATACACTCCCTCTTTCATAAATGTCAGTGATTTTCACGCGCTTCGCAGATCAGCGACTGCGCCTCAGTGTTCCGACGACTTCCCCTCCTCGTCATACCGATATAGTGAGGAGTGATTCTTCAGTGCGCTATAATTGTGCAATGCCATAGCGCAATGATGCAATGTTATGAAGATCCACTCGGCCAAGGCCTTGGGATTACGGGTGTGGAAGTGGCACCTTTCCAAGGGGCTGTGGTGTGCCATGTCTCGGTCTACTGGTGCCATGTTGGTCCGGACGGGAAGCGTATGGTGCAACATATATCAAAAAAATGTCCTCCCTATTCAGTCGGACTGGAATGGGGAGGACATAGTGGAAAACATGAAATCCAGTTACTCTCTGCCGCCACCAAGTGCGGTGTATAAGTTTATGACCGACTGGATTTCATCGTACCGGTTTGCCGTCTCGTCGAGTTGGGCATTGAGTAGCGACTGCTGTGCTGTCAACACTTCAAGGTATGTGGCATCTTTGAGTTCCTTCATCAGACTGACCGATTCGTATGCTTTTTTCAATGCGTCCACTTGGGATAAGTATAGGGTCCACTTTTCGCGTGCTTTTTGGTTTGCGTCGATGCAGTTGTTTACTTCATTACCTGCGTTGAGCAGAGCGTGCTGAAAGTTTGCCGATGCTATTTCTAATTCGTCTTTTGCCACTTTGCGCTGGGCTATCAGTTTGCCGTTTTGAAATATGGGTTGTACGAGCGAAGCGACAGCTTGCGCTATGGTGAATGCCGGATTGATGATTGCTTCCACTTTCTTCATTACGTTCCGGGTTTCTGAAAGAGTAGAGCCCGGAGACGTGCCGACGTTGACCATGATGACGCCTTGATCTTCTTGTGGCACAAGAGATGTCTTTGTTGTCGACATGAGCCATACTAAAGCTACAAGGGCTATGACCAGTGCGTCCCAACAAATATAAGGATGGGCCATAACAGCCTTGACATAGCGTTTGTATTGCTTCATGGTCGCGTTAAAGCTTGTACGGTAAGCCAACTTGGTCCAGTTGTTGAGATTGCGGCGTTTGTATGCTTCCCTCAGATGATCGCTGTTGCCGGCATATTTGCTCGGACGCATCAGTATAGCACACAATGCAGGACAAAGGGTGAGCGAGTTGATGAGTGATAATCCGACTGCTGTTGCCATTGTTATACCGAACTGCGTATAGAACTTTCCGCTCGTTCCTCCCATGAAACAGACCGGAATGAACACTGCCATGAAGACAAGCGTGCAGGTGATGATGGCCATTGTTACATCCGACATGGCATCCTTGCTCGCAAGATATGGCGACCTGTAGCCTGCTTCGAATTTCGACTGTACTGCCTCAACTACTACGATGGAATTGTCGACTACTGTTCCGATTGCCAACACGAGTGCAAACAAGGTAAGTATGTTGATTGAGAACCCTGCGAGCTGCATGCAGGCAAACGTTCCAATTAGTGAGCATATTATGGATATTGAAGGTATGAGGGTCGCCTTGAAGTCTTGCAGGAAGAAATATACTACAAGTACTACAAGTATGACGGCAATGATGAGTGTCCAAACAACGTTTTCGATAGACGCGAATAAGAAGTCGTTTGATGTCATCATGGTTACGAATTCAACTCCTTCAGGCAATTCCGCTGTTATCTCTTCCTTGAGTTTATCGATCTCGGAGTTTACTTCGGTAGCGTTGGCTCCGGCTACTTGCATGGTCATGAATGTGACGCCCGGGGCTCCATCGACTTGGCTGTCGAAGCCATAGGAAAGTGTACCAAGCTCTACGTCTGCCACATCCTTAAGCAACAGAACAGATCCGTCCGGTTTTGAGGCGACGACGATGTTCTTGAATTCATCCACTGACTTCAACCGGCCTTTGTACTTCATGGTGATTTGATATGTGTTGTCAGAATTTTCTCCGAGCGAGCCTGTTGGAGCAACAATGTTCTGTTCGCCAAGCACTGCAGTAATCTGTGCAGGAACAAGTCCGTATTGTGCCATAACATCAGGCTTCATCCATATTCGCATTGAATAGATATCACCCAGGACAACAACTTCACCGACTCCCTGAATGCGGCGGATTCGCGGTGCCACATTTATATCAAGATAGTTTGCAAGAAATGTCTTGTCGTACTTCCCTGAAGGCGAGGTAAGTGTACCTATTTGCAGCATGGAGTTCTGGCGTTTTACTACCGTGACTCTAATACGTGTCACTTCTGCCGGAAGCAATCCCAAAGCCATGGAGACTTTATTCTGAACATTGACGGTTGCCATGTCTGGGTCTGTGCCTTGTTTGAAATAGACTACAATTTCACACGAGCCGTTATTGGATGCCTTACTTGTGATGTAATCCATATTTTCCACGCCGTTGATGCTTTCTTCGAGTGGCATTATAACTGAGTTCATCACGGCTTCTGCGTCTGCCCCTGTATAGGTCGCCACGACGTATACTGTAGGTGGTGCAATATCGGGGTATTGTTCGACAGGAAGTGTGAAAAGCGAAATGGCTCCTACCATAAGTATGATGATTGAGATGGCACCTGCCATCACAGGCCGTTTGATAAAAACATTACCTTTTCCCATATTGCCTCCTCTACTTTAACTTTGTTCCCGGACGAATCAAGCCTGCACCGTCGGCAAGAATCTCATCACCTTCATTCAATCCTGACACGACCACAAATTGTTTGCCGTTCTTGCTACCGGCGCCGCACGATGCGACAATAAAGGTGCTGCACAATATGCACATACCAATAGTTTGGATTAAAAATCTTCTTTTTTCCATTCTGCAAAATTAAATAATACGTGTGGGTAAATATGTGTTGACCCATTAATAATTTATGCTTATCAGACTACGACTGATTTTCCTCATTGGTCCCTCTGTCCTTTTAGTATTTTCTGTTCCCTTTTTGTTTGGATGGGAACGCCATGCGGGACTCATGTACGGTCAACATCTTGGTACTAAAAGCAGTGCAAAGTTACTGAATTTTGTGGATTACGTAAGCGTGATAAATTGTTTTCTTTGCTGTCTGCAATGGTATATAGGCTTATTGTATGTGCTCGGATGGATGACGGATGTGCAACGAAAAATAAAAAAGCGTTGGGGCAATGCTTTTATACATTGTGCCTCAACGCTGGGTGGCTGTTTTGTTTGTTTTACCTTATCTTCGTCTGTTCTGCCGTTCTGACTTTGGGTATTTGGCATCAAAGTCTGCCAGCTTCTTTTGGAAATACGTTTTGAAGTCGGTCCATTTATAGTACGGGAAGTTGTCGGTATGCAACGGTAGGGTTGCCTCTTGTTCGTTGAGTAATGCTTTGATAAGAATGTCACCGCCTGCTTTCTTCGGACGGTAGAATATCAGTTGTATGTTGCAAGCCATAGGATAGATTCGGTAGTTGACCCACTTGGTGTCGAGCGTTGACAAGTCTTCTACCTGGCGTCCGCAACTGTCGAGTTCGAGCAGACAGGCAAGTGGCATAACGCAGATTTCGTGTCCGAAGCGCAGTGTGGCTCCGTTCCAGTCGCGTTTGTCTACTATGGTGTCGGTTGTAGCAAGTATGTTTTTAAGCAGATTCTCCTGGCTGAATGGCATGATGCCGCCTGTCTGAGGGGCAGCACCGTAGCCTAAGTACCAGTCGATGTTCTTTATCTTCCAAAGGTCGTAGATCTCTTCTTTGGTGAACAGGTCCATAAAGTTGATATTTGTGTCGTGGCTTTGCATGTTGGTTGCCATCTCAAAAGTGTGGCGCATGAAGCCGTTGGCATCGATGCTGTCGCGTACGTATTGTGGGTCGTTGAATAGGAGTGAGCAGAAGCGTTCAGGATGTGCGTATTCTTTTTTGGCTTTTGCTACTGCCTGCTGGCGTGCGCGGTTGTTGCCCTGGCGTGCCACTTCACCGCTCCAGTTCTGGTTCAGATAGTATTGGAAGCTTTCGCTCACATCATTGTGCATTCGGGTGTTGGGGTTATAGGCCATGATTTCCTCGCATTCGGCTTCCATGCTTAGGATGCAACGGATAACCACAGTGCTGCGTGCATCAACTTGGGGTGTGCCCTTGAACACTTCTGGAAAATTGTGGGCCATGCGCTTGCCTATGCCGTGGTGTTGGCGTTCGCCAACTGTGGTCAGGTCGCCAAGACGGCCGAAGGTGGTAGGGTAGAACTCCTGCATGTCCTTCAATACCTGCTTGCCTTTTGGGGTCAGCTTGCCGTAACTGTCGGCGGTCGCAAGTATTTCAATCAAGTTCGAATAATCCCAATCGCTCAATAGCCAGCGTGAGCCGTGACGGCCATAATGGCTGATGTAAAACGCCTCGTATCCCTTTGGGGTAGGTGTCAGAGGTTTTACCGGATCCAAATAAGCTAAATAATTTCCTCCTGCGCGTAGTGGATTCTCATAAATCTCCTCGCGTGCGGTCTGAGCTTGTAGCGCTATCGACGCTAAAGCTAATGTGAGTGTAAAACAAATTTTTTTCATTTCAATTGTTTGAGTCGTTGATTCAACATTTTTATTGGGTGACAAATTAAATAAAAATTATTTGATTCTGCAAGCTTTCGGACATAAAATAAGCGGTGATTTTTGAAATCACCGCTTATTACTGGTATTTAGTTGTCCTCGCTTATATGAATTGCTCTACGTTCCAGGTAAATGCCCGAAGTCCTAACAGGGGATTGTCGACATCGAGCTGATGTAAACGTTTCAAGAGGTTTGTTGCCTGTCCATCATCGACCACGGTGAGGATGGAACTGTTGAGTGACGGCCAAGCGTGGCTACCAAGGTGAGGCTCACCGGTATGACTGCCTTTGCCTCCGGTTTCATTGAATATAGTATAGCCTCTGATGTTGGTCGCTTCAAGAGCTTCTATAACGTTGTCCTGATGTGCCTGGTCGTATGATATGAATACTGCTTTCATCTCTAAGTTCTATTTTCTAAATTCTAAATACTAAGTTCTAAATGCAAAGTCTATGAAGGACTTATTTACGCTTCTTCACCTCAGGTCTGCCATTGAAGAACTGCTCATCGGCTGCATGCTCTTTCCAATATGCATTGAGTTCGCGCTTTGCTTTCATCGATTTACGCTTGCGGTTGATGCCTATAGCTCCGAATATACAGAAAATGGATGGCACGTAGATAAGTGTGAGTATTGTTCCTACTGTCAGACCTCCGATGACACTAACTCCCAGCGGACGCCACATCTCTGCTCCTACTCCATGGCTGACTGCCATAGGTACCATACCAAGGATAGTGGTAAGTGTAGTCATCAGGATTGGGCGCAATCGGCTTCGTGCAGCTACTACTGAAGAACGGATGAGTCCCATTCCGCGTTCTCGCATCAGTTGGGTATAGTCGATGAGCACGATACCTGTCTTCACTACGATACCTATCAGCATGATTCCGCCAAGCATTGACATTATGTTGAGGCTTGTGCCTGTGAGTACCAATGCGAAGATAATACCCGAGAAGGCGAATACTACTGAGATCATGATAATGAACGGGTAGGTGAGTGACTCGAACTGTGCTGCCATGACAATGAATACAAGTATGAAGATAAGTACGCCAAGTGTACCGAGGTCACGGTTGCTGTCCATCTGATCTTCGTAGGATCCTGCTACTTGAATGGTAATATCATTTGGTATGTCCATCTTGTCAATGATGTTGTTACCAAGAGTTACTCCGTCGGACAGGGCTTCGCCATCTACCAACACTGCATCGACTGTAACTACACGCTGACGGTCTTTACGCTCGATTGTCGGTGGTATGGATGATTCCTCGATAGTTGCGATATCTCGTACTTTGATATTTTTTCCCGAACCGTTAGGAATGAGCATATTCTCAACGTCCTCGACTGATATACGGTTTTTAACTTCGTAACGTACCTTTATATCGTACTCCTCACCATCTTCACGATAGTATGAGAGCAGCGAACCATTGATCAGGTTTCTCACACTGTTGGCAGCTGTTGATAGTCCGATGCCTTCTTCTGCAAGTTTCTCGCGATCGAAGTTGATAACAAGTTCTGGCTGGTAGTCGGAACGTGATATCAGACATTGAGAGATGATTGGACTCTCACGAAATCTATTGCTGAGTTCGGTGGCAACATCGTAGGTCTTTTCCAAATCGTAACCGTAGATTTCGAATGTGACTGTCTGCTGACCTCCCATTGATGATCTCATACCACCAAGCAAAACATTGTATTTAACAAGTTCCGGTATTTCCTTACAGTCCTTACGCATCTCATCGCAAATCTCGGCAAGTCCTTTTTTACGTTCGTTTGATGGTACGAATTGGATGTTGTAGGAGATTATATGCGAACCATTGTCGGAGAGTGATGCAAATGTGTTGTCATCTCCTGCTTGGCCTACGGTAAAGTTACATGCAGTCATCTTGTCGCCATAACGCTTCATCCATTTGTCTGTAAGGTTCTTGGCGAGTTCCTCAGCTTTTTCTACTCGTGTACCGATAGGAAGTTCAAGTGTCACTCCCACACGACCGGAGTCGTTCGCAGGGAAGAATTCGCTCTTTATGCCGACTACTTGCATTACTACTATACTTAACACGAAGAAGATGATACAGCCGGTGATGACTGTCCAACGATGACGTACTGACCAGTTGATGCGTTGCTCATACCAACTGTCGAGATTTTCGAGTGCTTGCTGTATCGGACCGTACAGTTTCTTGAATATTTTGCTTTGCTTCTTTTGAAGTTTAAGCATCTGTGAACAGAGCATTGGAGTGAACGAAAGGGCTGATACTGTGGAAATGGTCATGATGACACACATCATCCAGCCTAATTGCTTGAACAACACTCCCGACATACCCGACACCATTGTCAGTGGGAAGAACACGGCTATCATGGTAAGCGTTGAGGCTATTACTGAGATTGCCACCTCGTTCGTTCCATGGACTGCCGCCTGCTTCGGATCGGCTCCTCGTTCTATATGTTTCGTGACGTTTTCGAGCACCACTATCGCATCGTCTACCACGTTTCCTATGGCTATTGAGAGACATGATAGTGACACTATGTTGAGCGAACCGTCTGTTCCATACAGGTAGATGAACGATGCTATCAATGACAGTGGGATTGTTATGGCAATAATCAACGTTGCTCGCCAGCGTCCGAGGAATACGAAAACGACCAGGACGACGAAGATCATGGCATAGGCTATTGTCTCCTCAAGTGAACCAACGGTGTTTATGATGTTATCGGACGTGTTGACAATGATTCCCAACTTGACATCTGATGGCAGATTTTTCTGCAGTGTAGGCATCATCGACAATACCTTATTGGATATTGCAACTGAGTTGGCTCCACTTTGTTTTTGCACCACGATCGTTGCTCCCTGCACACCATTGGTGTAGGTGCGTTGAGCGCGCTCTTCAACATTATCGACTATGCGTGCCACATCCCTAAGGTAGACAATTGCACCGTTGTGAGTACCTACAATCACATTTTTCATCTGTTGCGGATCGGTGAACTCACCTTCCACACGGACTGTATACGTCTGTGTACCTATATCCATAGTACCGCTTGTGATGTTCCGGTTCTCAGCAGCAATAGCTTGACTCACCTGTGCAGCGCTCAGCCCATAAGCTTCCATTTTGTTGGCATCCATATAGATGTTGATCTCACGTTCTGGCGCACCGGAGATAGATACTGTACCCACTCCGTCGATACGTGCAAGAGGGTTGGCTACGTTATCATCCAAAATCTTATACAGTGCTTTCTGGCTTTCATGGGCCTGTGCCGACATAATGATGATAGGTATCATATCGGTCGAGAACTTAAACAGTATCGGTTCATTGGCATCGGTAGGCAATGAGTTCGACACCATGTTCAGTTTGTCTCGCACATCGTTCGTCAAGTCGTCGATATCATAGCCATACTCGAATTCAAGTGTAAGTACTGACACGTTCTCCTTTGAGCTCGATGTAATGTGCTTGAGATGTTCAACCGAGTTGAGGGTATTTTCAAGCGGACGGGTTACGTTATTTTCTATATCATTTGCTGATGCCCCGTTGTAGTAGGTCAAAACCATGATGGTGTTTGTATCGATATCCGGATACAAGTCGATAGGCAATTGTATCAGGGAGAACAACCCCAAAATTATTATGGCAAGGAAGGATAGGCTTGTCATTATCGGGCGTTTCACCGCCCCTTCATATAAACTCATATAATAAAGATTTCTTTACTTAACTACTTTTACTTCCACTCCATTGGCAAGACGTGACATACCGGCGATAACGACTTTAGCACCTGGCTCTATGCCACTCTTTATTTCATACTTGTCTCCTATATGCTTGCCCAGTTCGACTTTGTCGTAGCTGACCTTACCATCTTTGTATGTGTACACATAGCGGTCTCCAGCTCCAACTTGCTTGACGATAGACGCATCGGGAACCATCACGCGGTCAATGTCCTCAAAGCTTACTGTTGCGCGTGCAAACATTCCAGGACGAACGCGCTGGTCCTTGTTTGTTACCTTTACTTCTACAGGGAATGTGTGGGTAGTCTCGTCGATTGTAGGATAAACAATGGAAACAACCCCCTCAAATGGCTCATTAGGATATGCATCAAGTTCTACGGCTATCTTTTGTCCTACGTGCATGTCTTTATAGTAAGTTTCTGACACATTGATCAGCAACTTTACCGGATTAAGCTGTTCTATGGTCAATACGGGGGATTCAGAACTGTACATATCACCGTTATCATAGTTGCGTGCAGTTACTACACCATTGACAGGGGAAACGAGTTGGGTGTTCTGCACAAGCTGATGATATTGTGTGGTCAGAATGTCGAGCTGAGTCTTTGCATTGTCGTATTCCGACTTTGATGCTCCACCGACTGAATAAAGTTGCTTGATACGGTTGAACTCTACTTCTTGGTTGTCGACTTGAAGTTTCTGTTGGCGAAGGTTTGAGGCATCAAGTTGTACGAGCACTTGTCCTTTATGCACTTGGTCGCCTACTTCAACATATATTTTTTCGATACGATAGGGGGTATTTGGAGCTATGTTGTTTTTCACATCGCTCTCAACGGTTGCTGTGTATGTCTCTGTTTGTGGAACAATTTGTGTTTCCACTTCTGCTACTTTCACTTCTGGTTTCTCTTCTACAGTCTCTTCTTTGCTATTATTATTGCCACAAGCTGTAAACAGTGCAACAGAAGCAAAAATCATTGGGTATAAAAAGAATCTTTTCATATTGTCTTCCTGTTTTATTTATTCAAATATGTTTCACGTCCGAGTGTGTAATCGAGCTCAGACTTGTTGATTAAGTAGTCGTAAATTGATTGGTTGTATGTGAGCTGTGCTTGTGTAAGTGCAACTTCACTTTGATTCAACTCGAGGATTGTTCCACGTCCGACTTCATATCTCTTTGATGCTATCGTAACCGCTTTGTCGGCTTGCAGCACTGCCTCCTTGTTGCTCTCAACCTGTACCATGCTTGATGCCATGTTGTTCATATAACTTTGTGCAGACATTACAAGCTGACGTTGTGTGTTGAGTGCGTTGTCCTCAAGTTCTGCAATTTGGATCTTTGTCTTTTTTAGGGTTGTCCAGTTTGATGCCTTGAATATTGGTACGCTAATGCCTATTGTGAATGAGGCGGAAGGAGACCAGTCGTAATCCCACAGACTCCAATTCTTGTTATAAAGCGATTGATATTGCCCACTGAGTGAGAATGAAACGGTAGGCATGAAATTGGTCTTTTGTATTTTGAGGGTTCTTTGCAATAAACTGCGGTTAAGTTCAAACTGGCGCATGGTTGAGTTGTTTTGCAGCGCTGATTCTGTGTCGGCAACATCAGCAAGCGTGAGCCCGTTCTCATAGTTTTCCAATTTGTCGTTGATGACAATCTTAACATCAGTATTGATACCCATAAGTACTTTCAGCTGGAGTTCGGCAAGTGTCAGGGCTGTTTGTGTGCTGACCATACTGGAGTTCATGGACCTCATTTGTACTTCAGCACTGATTTTGTCGTATTCACTTACTGCCCCGACTTTATATTTTTCATTCACTACGTTAAAGTTTTCTTTACTTATGCGATAGCTGTCTTGCATTACTTTATAGGAATCTTGTGAGAGAAGCATTTGGTAGAATGCCTTTGTTACTTGATTTATCAAGTCGAGCCGAGAATTTCTTGCTTGCTCACGTGCCAACTCAATATCTGTTTTGGTCAGTTTCATGTTCTGATAGACTGTAGGTACAAAGAGTGGAAGACTCAGCGAACCCACAATCGCACTTGTGTTGGTGTTGTCTTCACCCATCTTAAACTTGTTTCCTCCGAGATTCATTTCTGCCGCAAGCAATGTGTGTTGTATGCTTGCTGTAGCTGTTACTTCAGGCAACAGGGCCTGCCAAGCTTCTTTATCGGCTATTTTTTTCAATTCTATTTCTTTGTCTGCAACCTTGATGGTGGGGTTCTCATCAAGGGCAATGTCAATAGCCTGCTGTAGTGTAAGCTCGAGCTGCTGCGCACACACATTCATAAATGTCAGCAGGATAGCTGCACTTAATAGCAATCTTTTACCTTTCATTTCTGTTTATGTTATTATTATGATAATTCCGTTTTCAAAGTGCAAAGGTAGTATTTTATACCAACCCCAACAAACTTAAAAACTCGAAATGATAACCAAATTCGACCTTTTAACACTCCTTATAATAATGAAAGAACTATCTGAACGAAAAACCTTACCAAATGACAAAACGAAAAAATCGTTATGTCAAAAAAAAGAACAACCCTTTTGGGCTGTCCTTTTATTTGAGTGTAGCCTTATTGAAGTGCTTATGGCTAACTCATGGCTGTACTGTTTGAGATTATTATTTTAATGCGCTTTCGACTGCATCTACTATCGCTTGACCACGCAAACCTCGTTGCATAATGGTCCCATCGGGAGCAAAAAGAATGATTTCGGGTATTCCATTGATGCCGTAAGCATCCGATCCGATTTTTTGTGCGTTGAGTATTTGAGGGTACTTTATGCCTAATTCTGATATCGCATCTTGGGTGTCTTCTACTTTATCCCATGTAGCGATTCCTACTACGTCGAATTTCTCACCGGCGTATTTTTCATAAAGTGATTCAATCGTGGGAATCTCTTCTCTGCATGGTCCGCACCAACTTGCCCAAAAATCAACAAGTACGTATTTGCCTTTTCCTACGTAGTCTGCCAATTTCTGTACTTTGCCGTTATAATCCACTTCAAAGTCGGTGAACATGTTGCCTTCGCATGTGTTGAAGGCTGATGGAGGAATTATGCTGTATATGATGTCCTTTACTACATTGCCGCACGCATGAAGAATGTCGTTCACTTCACTGATGCCTAATACATCGGTGTACATGTAGAGGGCAAATGCTCCGGCGAGGTTGTTTGGATTGTTTTTCATGAATTGGCGGATGTATGCGGTAAATGATTCGTTGTCATTCTGCTGCATTTGTTTTATACCGTCAATGAATGATTTTATACTGTCATTTTGTGGCGTGCCTGAAGGAATTCCTTCTGCGGAAATGCTGATTTTCCCTGGCTCGGCGACAAACCAAAATTGTACATTCTGATCGGTCGTTCCTGCAACAAGCTGAGGTTGTTCTGCCTTGCCTTCAATGACGTAGTGCCCGTTCTCTACGGCAACTGAGTCTATTGTCGGTACGGTGTCCAGGAAGTTCATCGTGTAGTATACGTATTTGGTCCCATCGTTGACGATTCCTGTAACTGTGTATGAATCGTCTGAACACGATGTTAGTACGATTGCCATAAAGGCCATTAAAAAAAAGTTCTTTTTCATTGTTCTGCAATATTTAATCAATATGTTAATTGTCTGTCTTTCCGTATATTCCTGTTAATGATCTAATTTATGCCGTATGTTTATTTGTTTAATTTGCCGCAGTGTGGGCACCTACCTTTTTCTCTAATGCGTTGACCGCAATAACCGCATACGTAGCGGCAGCGAATGTAGTGGAAATACATCCATAATAAAACTATGGTGTATGCTACGAGCAAGACGTACCCCACATATATAAATGTTGTCCATGATATTACAAGGTAGGAAATCGTAGCGACTCCCAGCATCTCGAATATGTAGGAGATGCCTTGAAGTACATAAAAGTGGTGGTAGACTTCGATGACCATTGCAATGAACGTTATGATTACGAGCCATACGAGGGTGACCAGTGTTGCCATTACCGGCGGTAATATGAAGGGGTTGAGGGTCGGGTGAAAGTAATATTCCTGCCAAAACTCCGGAGCAAAGTTCTGAATGCTTGCATAGAGGCATGCCATGAAAGATACTAAAATGAGAAGGAAGATTGGATAGAAACTATCCATTTCGCTGAAACGGAATATTTGTAGAGAGTGGTGCGACCATCTGCGAAGTAAAAAGCAGAATAAGCCTATGACGACAAAGGTTGCCATCAATGCAGCCCTGCTGCCTGTGAGTTTATCGATTATCTGTGAGATGTTATCATCGGGAACTGTTCCTGTGAGCAATTCGGACTCTGTTATCCAACCCATTGTGAATTGATCTCGTGCCACTTTGATCCAAACGGTATCATTGGCACGTATGTCTGCAACTGCAATCACATCGCCTTTGTTCACTATGCACGTATCGATAACTTCGTCTTCGCGTGGAATGAGTTGAAGTGAATCGTTCTTGACTATGAAATTGAAGTTGTTGGTATAGTGGTGAAGCAAACGGAACTCAATACTGTCTGCTTGTTCTTGAGTGAGCTCATACAATGTATCGGATTCCTCTATTTCTGAAATAATTGAATCAGACGGTACGACATTGGTGGCTTGCTCTCCCTCACACGAAAGGAATGCTAATGCAAGTAGGAGTATTATGTAACGTATATTCTTCATTGTCGTATTGTTCTGTTTCTGATGTAAAAGTTATAGGTCCATAGACGGTGTGCAATCTTGCTTTCACTAATTTCTTTTGTCTTCAGATGTAGTGTCTACAACTTTCATTAGACATTGTCCGCAGTTGAAGTCGAGTCTCATTCTCCTTCCATTTGCCAATTGTAAAAACAATTGACCGTCTACGTCAGTATATCCGTTGCGATTTTCGTTTTTGTATTTCTTGCACCATCCTAATGAATAGCGGATACAGTGCTTACAAAACATTACGGGTACACCTTGAGGGTGAGTTTTTTCGTATGCCCAGTCAATGTTACCATAGCCTTGATTCTTATAAAATGCTTTCGCTTTTGTATTGAACACATTGGTGAGGTAGTTCAGGTCGCCTTTGTGCTTTGTATCGTTTCTTTCTGCATCATTTGATGTCCGCATAGAACGTGGTGTGTACTTATAGTTTGTACCGGCTAACTTTGTCACAAGCTGACGTCTCCAGTCACTTAAATGTGAAGATGGTATGAACCAATTCTTCTTGTAGTTTATTGTGAGTGAGCGTAACTGGTAACATGTACCTCCAAGGCGTGATAATTGGCGCTCAATATTGGCGGCCTGTGGACTACGGGCTAATTCTTTTGGACATGTTACATTAATAGTGGCTCGCTTGCCGTATTCATCGGTCATTCCAAGTCGGAATCCATCCGATGTCTCATCTATTGTCATGTCAACAAATATATACCGCTCTGCACTTTTGCCTTGCAAAGTGTCATAGAGTCTTTTGTCGAAGTTACGGTACAATTTCATTTTCGGCATTATGTTGTGTGGCATTTCACGTGGATAAAGACGCCCGTTCTCTACCTTGTTTAAGCGAAATCCAAACAGCTTTCCGCTTCGGTCGATAAAACACAGTCCGTCACCATTTGAAAAGTTGTGTGTGCCTGCAACAGTAAAACTGTTGGGAAAAATCTCTTTTATGGTGCCAACTTCCTCACCAACTGATTTTGGTGTCTCAAACGAAAAGATGCGTTCGTTTCTGCCATATAGGAAGTATGATGTGAATCCTCTGTTGAAACTTTTGTGCACATCGGGGCGGAATTTTAATTCTGTATGTCCTTCCGACGATCGCCGGTATTTGTCGGGTTCAGAACTGATGATTAGATTGAGTGCCTCGCTGTATGCTGATGTTACGTTTTTTACGTATGCCATGTCCTTCAGTCTGCCCTCAATCTTGAGTGAAGTGACTCCAACGTCAATGAGCTCTTTTAATGAATTGATGAGGCATAAGTCCTTCAGTGACAGAAGATGCTTGCCTGTCATTATTGTATGTTCAACCGGTTTCGTTCCTTGGTACGATTTGCGTATCAAGTCGAATTCCATCCGGCACACTTGTGCGCACTCGCCTCTGTTTGCGCTTCTTCCAAACAGACATTCGCTGGCATAACATTGTCCGCTTAAACTGACACATAATGCTCCATGGACAAATGCTTCTAATTCAACGTTCGGACATCTGTTATGTATGTTTCTAATCTCGTTAAGCGATAGTTCTCTGGCAAGTACTACTCTATCAAAACCATACTCATATAGCTGTTGTACCTTTTCTGCTGTACGATTGTCTGTTTGTGTACTGGCATGCAGAGGAATGGGTGGAATATAGAGCTGTGTGATAGCCATGTCTTGCACAATCAATCCGTCTACTTGTATGTCATATAGTTGCTGAATCAGTTTTTCTGCTTCGGCAAGCTCTTCGTCGGAAAGAATTGTGTTGATTGTAACATACACTTTGGCGGAAAATGTGTGAGCATAGTCTACAAGTCTTTGAATTTCACTCAAGCTGTTGCCTGCTGCCGCTCTCGCTCCAAATTTTGCCGCTCCTATGTATACTGCGTCAGCACCATGGCGTATGGCTTCTATACCTATATCTGCGTTGCGTGCAGGCGATAGTAGTTCAACGCTAATCATGTATGTCGTTTATGTTATATGGTGTAGCTTGATATACATAGTAGTTAAGCCAGTTTGTATAGAGCAAATTGGCTGTAGAACGCCACCGTACAATAGGACCTTTGGCAGGATCATCATCACGATAATAGTTCTTTGGTTTTTGAATAGGCAACCCTTTTGCCAAGTCACGTTTATATTCAGTGTCGAGTGTGAGGGGTGAGTATTCTGAATGTCCGGTTATGAAGAAATCGCGTCCGCCTCGTGCGGTAACAATGTGTATTCCTGCTTCTTCTTCACCCATAGAGATGATCTTCAGTTGTGGCACGGCCTGTATGTCATCCACAGAAAGTGTGATGTGACGGCTGTGTGGCACATAGAACTCATCATCGAATCCTCTGAAAATCGGCAGTTGGGGAGCCAGCGCATGGTGACGGAAAACTCCGAATATCTTCTGTGCTGTCGTATGTTTTGGTATTCCAAAGAAATGGTACAGACCTGCGAATGCGGCCCAACAGATATATAGAGTGGACGTTACGTTGCTGTGAGCCCAATCCATAACTTCCTGTAAGTCTTTCCAATATGTCACCTCCTCATAGCCCATCCCCTCTAATGGCGCACCAGTAATGATCAGTCCGTCATACTTCTTGCTTTTCATATCATCGAAGTCGTGGTAGAATGCCTTCATATGTTCTATTGGTGCATTTTTGGGCGTGTGACTTTTTATTTTCATGAACTCGATTTCGATTTGCAGAGGTGTATTCGACAGAATTCTGACGAAGTCGGTTTCTGTTGTTATTTTTATTGGCATCAAGTTGAGAATAGCTATACGCAGAGGACGGATATCTTGGTTGAGAGCACGTGTGGTGTTCATAACGAAGATATTCTCTTTCTTCAAAATCTCAATTGCCGGAAGTTTGTCTGGAAGGTTTAATGGCATTCTGTTGTTCCTTTTTTGACTTAAAGATCTGTATATATACGGTCCATTATGCCGGCATCGCCGGCCTAATGGACGATAATATTATTTTACCAAATGTTTACGCGCTTGTCTTTTGGTATGAACATAGGGTCTTTCTCTGTTATGTTGAAAGCTTCATACCATGCATCTATTTGTGGAAGCGCACCGTTTACACGCCATTCTCCTAATGCATGAGGGTCGATGGTTGTGAGACGACGAATTTCCTCTTCAGTGATGTTCTGTGCCCATACTCCGGCGTATGCAATAAAAAACCGTTGCTCTGGAGTAAGTCCGTCGACTGTCGGCAATGGATTATCCGTTGTTGCATTCTTGAATGCTGTATAGGCTATCTTAAGACCTCCGTGGTCGGCTATGTTTTCTCCCTGTGTCAGTTCTCCGTTTGCCTTGAGGCCTGGCAATACTTCGATGCCATTAAAGAAATCAACCATCACTTGTGTGTGTTGCCTGAACTTTTCTTCGTCTCCAGCTGCCCACCAATTATGGAAATTACCTTTTTTGTCGAATTGGCTGCCTTGATCGTCAAATCCATGGGTCATCTCGTGCCCAATTACAACTCCGATTGCTCCGTAGTTGAATGCATCATCGGCTGACATATCAAAGAATGGATACTGGAGTATGCCGGCAGGGAAGCATATTTCGTTTGTTGTAGGATTGTAGTATGCATTAACGGTCTGTGGGGTCATGTACCACTCATCCCTGTCTACAGGTTGCTTATATTTCTTCTCTACCTCATCACGTACATACCATTCGGTTATGTCCTTTGATAGTTCATAAAGTGTCTTATCTGGGTTGATGTCGAGTTTGCTGTAGTCTTTCCATTTGTCTGGATAGCCTATTTTTACTCGGAAAGCATTGAGCTTCTCTTTTGCTCGCTGTTTTGTCGAGTCGCTCATCCAATCTTGTTGATCAATGCGTTCTGCAAGTGCTGTCTGCAGGTTGTGTACAAGTTGTACCATACGTTCCTTGTTCTCTGCGGGGAAGTATTTTTCAACGTACATTTGTCCCACTGCCTCGCCTAGTATATTGTTTACTGCTGATACAGAGCGTTTCCAACGAGGTTGCATCTCTTTCCTTCCTGACAAAATCCTGCCGTTGAAGTCAAATGATTCAGCATAGATCTCATCGCCTAAAACTCCGGATGCACCATCGAGAATAGTCCATTCCAACCAGTCTTTTAATTCACGCTCAGGTGTGTCGTTGAGTATTGCCACTGCTGCTTTAATTGCCTCAGGTTGGCCCACAGACAATGAATCGAGGTCTTTGATGAGTTGTGATTCAAAGAATTCGTCCCAATCTAACCCCTGATAGTCTGACTTCAATGTCGCAAACGAGATCTTATTATAGTTGCGCGCCGGATCACGTAGCTCTGTACGGCTGCGTGATGCTTTTGCCATGCGATACTCAATGTCCCATACCGAGTTCATTTTCCTTGTCGCTGTCTGCTCGTCATCTCCAATAAGTCGGAACATCTTGACGATGTGCTTCTTGAATGCTTGCCTGATATTTTCCATAGCAGGATCAGGGCTGACATAGTAGTCTTTTGTACCAAGTGAGAGCCCACCTTGACCTATTTCAACCATGTTCATGTCGCTGTTCATCATATCCGCTCCTATACCCGACGCGATGAGATGTGAGCCTCCATGAATTTGGCTTTTATTCATGTAACTGAGTATTTCTGCCCGCGAACCAAGGCTTTCTATGGCTTGTATGTCGGCGGTAATGGGTTTATAGCCGTCTTCGTTTTGACGAACTGAGTCCATCCTCATCTTGTAGAGGTCTCCAATTTTCTGTGCAATAGATCCGCGTTTGTTGTCTTTTGACGCTAATTCTTCAATGAGCGTTTTGATTTGTTCACGGTTGTTTTCCGATACAACATCGAAGCTGCCGAAGCGTGAGTATTCAGGGCTTAAAGGATGGTTCTTCATCCACCCACCGCATGCATACTGGTAGAAGTCTGTTCCTGGAGCCACTGTGTCGTTCATGTTCTCCAATTTGATTCCTATACCAAGTTCTTTGTTCTGACACGATCCTAATGTAACTGCCATTACTATTAACGAAAATGTTATTTGTTTGAAATTCATATTGTATGATGTTTAATTGTTCTAACGGTTTTGATATTGTAGACTTATATTGCTCTATGATGGGATTGGTTGATGTGTACGTGTTTATTTTTGCGCATTTCAGCCACACAACTGCTCCCATTCGTTCATCGCATCAGTTAATTGCTTCTGCAATTGAGTGTAACGCTCCACCATCTGCATGTCATTCTTCGTGGCGAGTACTTTCTCTATTTCCGATATCTCGTTCTCTATTTGTTCCACTTTGTCTTCACATGCTTTGATGGCTTTTTCTGTCTTCGCCTGCGCTTTTGCCTCAGCCTTCTGCTGTTCGTATGCTCTTATGCGTTCTTTTTTCGCATTGTCGGCTTGCTCCGTGTTATTGCTGTTTTGGGGAGTCTCTGCCTCTTTAGTACGTATCGATATCATACTGCGTTCGATTGGCTCAAACACCTTTTGGTCTTTGAACATATAGATTTTGTCGACCAATCCGTCGAGGAATGCTCGGTCATGACTCACTATGATTGCTGTGCCGTCGAAGTTGCGTATTGCGTTTTTTAACACGTCTTTTGATTGCATGTCGAGATGGTTGGTGGGTTCATCAAGAATCAGCATGTTGATTGGTTGCAGTAGCAGGCGTATCATAGCGAGTCGGCTTCGTTCTCCGCCAGACAGTACCTTTACGTATTTCTCAGATGCCTCGCCACCGAACATAAAGGCACCAAGAAGATCTCTGACCTTAGTACGCATGTCGCCTGTCGCTACTCTGTCAATGGTGTCGAATACGGTGATATCACCATCGAGAAGTTGTGCTTGATTTTGCGCAAAATAGCCAATCTTTACATTGTGTCCAATTTTTAGGGTGCCGTCGAATGGTATCTGTCCCATGATGCACTTCACAAGTGTAGATTTGCCCTCACCGTTGTTTCCCATAAATGCGATCTTTTCACCACGCTTGATGGTCAGGTTCACATTATCGAACACCACATGGGTGGCGTATGCCTTGCGTACATCCTCACAAATCACGGGGTAATCACCGCTACGCTGACATGGCGGAAATTTCAGACGAAGCATAGCAGTATCAACTTGGTCAACCTCTATTGGCACAATCTTCTCAAGTTGTTTAATGCGACTCTGTACTTGGTTTGACTTTGTCGGCTTGTATCTGAACCTCTCTATGAAGTCTTTTATCTCTGCGATCTCTTTCTGTTGGTTTTCATACGCGCGCAATTGCTGCTCTCGACGTTCGTCCCGCAACCGTACGTATGCATCGTATGCGACTTTATAGTCGTTGATGTGCCCACATGTTATTTCAATTGTGCGTGAGGTCGTGTTATTGATAAATGCACGGTCGTGACTTACCAGTACCACAGCTTTCGCGCTGCTTTGTATGAAACGTTCAAGCCATTGGATAGAACCTATGTCAAGATGGTTAGTAGGCTCGTCAAGCAGTAACAAGTCGGGTTTGCGCAAAAGTATTTTCGCTAATTCAATACGCATGCGCCATCCCCCGGAAAACTCGCTCGTGGAGCGTGCGAAGTCCTCCCGCTTAAATCCTAAACCAATCAATGTCTTGTCAATATCTGCTCTTATTGTCCATTCCTCGACATTTGACTGTCCTTCGAATGCTAATTCTGTTTCTTCAAGCAATGTACGTGTGTCGCTCACTTCCATCACCTGCGGTAAATACCCTATTGTCATTCCTTTCGGAATAGAGACTGTTCCGCTTGTCGGCATTTGCAGCCCTGCTATTATCTTCAACAGTGTGGATTTTCCCGCTCCGTTTTTTCCCACTAACGCTATGCGGTCACGTGGATTTATCACAAAACTTACATCCTTGAACAATGGTACAGAACTGAATTCTACACATAAGTTCTCAATTGAAACCATGCTTTAACTCGTCTCATTTTCTGAATGCAAAGGTATAACATTTTGCCTTAACAACCAAAGAAAATGCAATTCATTTAAAATGGAAATACCAAGATTGCTCCAAGCATCGCAATTTATTACTTTGATTCCTTAAAGTGCTCTTGACTTAATACAGAATTACTTTACACCGAATTAACAATTAAAGCATAATAGAAA
>CAYVNW010000010.1:0-68081 GCA_964452915.1 uncultured Bacteroidaceae bacterium
ACAATCCGCAATGCCTGCAAGGGCGTTGCGGATTTGCTGTATTATGATGGTTATGAATAAAAAACAATGTTCTTCTTTGTAGTTTTGTCGCTTTGTGTTATCTTTGCAGTGGATAAAACTGAAGGAATACTACAAGAATATCTTGAGTATCTATCAGGGTGAAGAAAAGACAGAGCGCAAAAGTGGCAATGGGTACTAATAGGTCATATTTGTGAATCTCATCAACGAAAAGGTATTTGCCACCTTTACGTGCAAAGTCATCCGCCAAGTCAATGAGTGTGTGGGAGGAAAAATACAAGTCTTCTGCGACAACATAGAGTGTTTCCTTACGAGGCAGTTTCTCTTTTGTTTGCAAAGACACTACTTCTGGTTCAAACCGCACTCAACTTAGTGCGATAAAATACAAAAATCGCACTCAATTCAGTGCGAAATGGCTAATTTATAGCCACAGACGACACAGACATCACAGACATTATTTTCAAAATTATTCAAGCAACAACTTGTATACAGGGACAACTTCTATGGAGATGCCTTTTTCCACAAAAGATTCTTCCTCATTGAAAGTTATTATGGAGGCTTTAGATATATGAAGGTAATTGGCAGTCTTTATGATAGCCTCAACCTCACGTCGCCTTGTAGCTGCGTCGGTTATCGACCAAGCCACTTGAACAAGCAGTCTTTCTTCTGCCACAATGAAGTCAACTTCAGCATTCTTGCGATAATATTGCAGTCTGTCGCCATATCTTCTGTAAAGACAAATCGCGACAAGGTTTTCAAGCAGCTTTGGTTCGGGATTTATAATGAACAGGATGAGAATGCCATTATCATAGAAATAATGCTTCTGTATGGATGCCCGCTCAGAGATACTGTCGGAATAGTTGGAGATGCTGAATGTAAGGTAAGCATCGTGCAGATAGTCTATGTAGTCGGAGATTGTCTCACGGGCAATTTTGGCACCATCGCCTTGAAGGATATTTTGAAGTCGCTTGATACTTGTAGGTTGCATAACGCTGTCCGCCAACTTGCGAACAAGTATGCGCAGTTTCCGCTCATCGCGTATCTTATGCTTGATTACGATGTCGGAGAGCAATATCCTCTCATAAAGGGACTGCATCCAACCGCGTTTATCAGCAAGGTCGAAGGACTCGGCGAAGCCGCCTTGATGCAGATATTCATCCATAAGTCTGACTACATCGCCACTTTGTGGAGACAAATCCCAGTGTTTGCGGAGGGTTATATGTCGATAGTCCAAATATTCTTTGAAAGTGAAAGGAAACACTTCCTTGAGCAAATACCTTCCTCCAAGAGTGGAAGCGATTTCCCTGCTCAGCATGCGGGCATTGCTGCCTGTAATCATGACTTGGTATTTCTCATCGGCAAGCCTGCGGGCAAAATGCTCCCAACCGACTACATTCTGTATCTCGTCAAGAAATATCAGAGGCTTGTATGAAAACATCTCACGATATGCATCAAGGATGAGGTGGAGGTGTTCTTGCTTTATGTCAGCTATACGCTCATCCTCGAAGTTCAGAAACAATACCTCCTCGATACTATGACCTACGTCAAGAAGTTGTTGTATATATTGATAGAGAAGAAAGCTCTTGCCTGCCCGACGAATGCCTACCAGTACTTGACACGCTCCTTTTTCGAAAGGGAAAGCACGTTTGATAAGTGAAATACCGGGTATAAGTTCCTGCTGGCGGAGAATGAGCTGTTTGATGGTCTGCTTGTCCATGAGTTGATGCTTTTAATTATAGGTGCAAAGATATAAAATTAATTTTATAGTGACAACTTCTTATAGATTTTTGTCACGTATACACTGCATAAAATAGTAAAATCAATAACAATTATGGCTTATAATAGAATTCCGCGTCCGACTGACGCAAGTATTATTTTGACGTATCGCTGTCCGATGCGTTGCGTGATGTGTAACATTTGGAAGAATCCGACAAAACGAACTGAGGAACTGAAGGCGGAGGACTTGAGAAGTCTGCCGCAACTTAAGTTCATCAACCTCACGGGCGGTGAGCCGTTCATCCGTGAGGATTTGCCGGAGATAGTGGAGGAATGCTACAAGCATACTCTTGCCCAGATTGACAGCAAGGACTATGCCCTGCCATACAAGGCTGACGGACGCAGAGTGTTCAAGGTGGGCGTCAACTTCTCTACCAAGGAGAAGACCGTAGTGGAATGGAAATATGTTAAATCATAAGGGTGCATTTGCTAACAGCCGGCAATAGCTATTATGAGAGACATATATAATAAGGTGTAACAATTCGCAAAGCCTATGATGGTATTGCGGATTTGCTGTATTATGGCGGTTATGAATAAAAAATGCAACTAAATGCGACTGAAATTTTTTTGTGGTTACATGGAATGTGCGTACCTTTGCACCGGGATTCAGAGAATCCCAGAAACAACAATTATAGGAAGGAATCCGTGCGTGACGCTTGGATTCCTTTTTTGTATAATAGTGGTTGTGGCACCTATTCAAAGTGCTTCTTGTTAATGCTCATGACTTGATATATCTGTGGCATGTGCCGGTGTTCTTGATCCTTGGCGGTTTTTATCAAAGAGGAATAAATTACTCATCTTACTCTTCAATGGTTTTGGTTTAAGAAGATGTTCATTGATACTTACAGCCATACAAACATCACCAACTATCTGCGGAGGAGAGAAGAGAGAATAAATTTTAATGTCAGAAAAGACTGACCACTGATGATTGCAGATGGATTGGCATGAACATGGTGGATTAGCATCAATTGTTGTTTAGGAGCCAGTCGGTGGCAAGTACACAATGGATAGTGAGTCCGTCTACTTGTATATCACGTGGTTCTCCAGCCCACATCACCAATGTAAGGTCGGTGCAGTGGGTGGCTTTAGAGCCTTTCAGCAGTCCGCCGACCTCACGATTGTAAAGTTTGATTTTTGGATTGGTGAAATCATAAGTCACTTGAATGAGTTGCGTAATATGCCCTTGTTCCACGACAGCAAAGTCTACCTCGTAGTTTCTGCCATCACGGAGGTAGTACAGCTCTTGTGTGGCATATTTCATGCGGCGAAGCAGTTCTATTGCTACTATGTTCTCAAGTCTCCAACCTAAATTCTCTGTTTGTATTGTATGTTCCCGTTGGGATATGAATGATATGTCGATAGCATAGCATTTTCTGGTGCTGTTGCGAATAACATTTTTAAAGGCATATCGCTGGATGCTACATGTCAGATATGCATTGTCAAGATATGCGAGATAGTTCTTGATGGTATGTACAGATTTTACCTGCATGTCTTTTGCAATACCAGTGTATGATTTCTCCTGACAGAACGCATCGAGAATGTAGTTGGCAAGGTCATATATAGTTTTCTTGTAGCGTATTTTATAGCGTTTGCAGATGTCTTTCTCAATAATGGCACGAAACAGTGACTGCACATAAACTTTGGGAGATAATGACGGGTTTTGTAACAATTCAGGGAAACCTCCGACATTGATATATTCGTTCAAGGCATAGTTTCGTAGGCCTATGGCTTTGGTCGATGGTCTTGTAATATCAATTTGCTTGTAAAAACAATATTCATGGAATGAGAATGGAAACAGTTCGATTAAATTGTAACGACCTGTCATGTGCGTTATGAGTTCGCTGCTCAGCAGGTTTGCGTTACTGCCAGTCAGAATAATCCGTATCTTCATTCGCAACAGTCGATTGATAAACAGCGGCCATGCATCCACATTTTGAATTTCATCGAGAAACAGGTGGGTAAAATTTCCGTAGATTCCATACAGTTCCACGAGAATGTCGTTGAGGTCTTCTGTACGCACATTGTTGAGCCGTTCGTCATCGAAGTTAACGTATGCGAAGTTTACTTTACTCTGGAGAAGTACTTTTTGGCAGAGTGTTGATTTTCCACTACGTCGCATGCCTATTACGATTTGGGCCAGATTACTATCCAAATTTATTTCAGATTCCTCATTGCGAGGGCAGAGCTGCGACAAATCTATCTCATGCAGTTCATCGCGCTGATCATACAGAATATTTGCAAACTTGTTCATGTCAGATATTATTGATTTGCAGGTACAAAGATAATAAAAAATCTCATTTCGAGAATGCAATATTATGCAAACTGCACAAGTCTGCAAGTTTTTAACGTCACTAACTGCACAAATCCGCAAGTTTTTAACATCACTAACTGCACAAATCTGCAAGTTCCTTTACCACGAGCATGCAACTAAAAGTGAGATATTCCTGTTGGCGTTTGGATTAGCACTGGTAGGTACTTGTCTTGAGAACTTGAAAAGATAACAATATAATATGGATAAACACGCTCTCTTTCTGTTGACATAGCAAAGGGCATTGCGATCATCACAATTGTACTTGGGCATATAGACTACGCCTACCCAAAGTGCTCTTTGGTAAATGCTCACGACTTGATCTGCCTGCGGCATGCTATGCGCCCCCAGTCAGCCTGTGGCATGACAGAGGTTGACCGGCACAAGGCACGGTCACTGCAATCAGCATGACGGGAGGGAGGTGGTATGAAGGAGTGGCAAGGTATGACAAGCGAGGTTGATGACGATAGATAATCCGCAATGCCCAAACTGGGTGTTGCGGATTGTTTGTATTATGATGGTTATGAATAAAAATGCAACTAAATGCGACTGAAATTATTTTGTGGTTACATGGAATGTGCGTACCTTTGCACCGGGATTCAGAGAATCCCAGAAACAACAATTATAAATGGTGGCAGTTCTTGTTTTGTACTTGAGCTGCCTTTTTGATTTTTCACGAAACTTGGATGCTACGCTTCACTATCTCAAGCACCGTCCATGCATGGGCCGTGTGCAGGGTGTGTCGCACCACCCTACTTCACATGCTACGCATAATGAGGCAGGGGCGCTAAGCGGTAAGCACGCCGGACTCAAAGATGGGCTATGTTATGATGCGAGTGATATGAGATTGCTGTAATAAGGCTAACTTTTTATATAACAGGCACCGCTTAATGGGTTTTCTGATAAATGAATGATTATAAAAATGTGGTTTTCTTTTGCCGTTTGGCCATTTTATGTTACCTTTGCAGCAAAGACAACGGAAAGAATGCTATGAAATATCCTATTGGCATACAGACGTTCGAGAAGATCATCAAGCAGAAGATGGCTTACGTTGACAAGACGGCGCAGATGTACCGCCTGGCTAACGGAACGCAGAACAACTTCCTTAGCCGTCCACGACGGTTCGGAAAATCGCTGCTTGTAACCACACTACAGGCTTACTTCGAGGGGAGGCACGACTTGTTCAAGGGTATCGCCATCGAGAAGTTGGAAACGGAATGGACCGTGTATCCTGTGATACACTTGGATTTGAGCAGTGGCAAGTTTTACAGTCTCGAGAACTTGCATGCGGTGCTTGGTGGCATGCTTGAAACCTACGAGAGGCGTTATAATATCATAGTGGATTCAGACGTAAAAAGAGCTTACGGAAAGCGGCTTGGTGATATAATTTCCGCTGCCACCAAAACTACCGGCAAGCAAGCAGTGGTGCTGAACGACGAGTATGATGCTCCGATGCTCGACAGTATATCGGACGGGAAACTACAGAAGCAGATCCGTGACATCATGCGTGACTTCTTCAGTCCGCTGAAGGCACAGGAAGGCAACCTGCGGTTCGTGTTCCTTACAGGTATCACTAAGTTCAGTCAGCTCAGCATCTTCTCGGAACTGAACAATATCAAATACATTAAAGCATAAAATACTTTATCATGAATACAGAGGACCCAAAATGCACTGAGATCATAGAAATAAAATGGTCTCCTTCAGACAATCAGCCGAATTTAGCTGAAGTACTAGCAGAGTATCTGATACGCTCCGCCATGGACAACAAGCCTGTTTGCCTGCATATAATAAAAGTGGACAACGGCCATAAAACGGCAAAAACCGATAAAAGCAGAAAACGAGCCCCTTTCTCCTCATGTATTATGGATTACTATCGAAGGAATGAAATCCTGGCTCTGCTGCACTCGGTGATTGACGGCAAGGGTGCCAAGGAACTCGGACATATCATACATACTCTCATTAATTCGGGCGTAATACTTAGGCCTACATTTACACAACTTAAGGATGAGTTTCAGATAACCCATACAAGAAGTGCGTACGAGAAGTATATGAAGGAGTATATAATAATACCGGAGGATATATCAAATCATATACGCGAGGTGTTTAAGGATTTCATAATAAAGGGTAACAAACGATATAATGAAATTAGATAAAGAACAATCAGTAACACCAATGACGATGTTGCAGATTGTCGGCTTTTTACAGAGAAAGTGATGACCGGTAAGCACAGGACCCTGCACAGGCCGATATGTAGGGCGTCTCGGAAAAGCTCAAGCAAACTTAGTTCTTTTGTCTGACTTGTATCATTTGTCACTCGTGCATGCTCGGGGTGACGCGGTTGGTGATTGCCAGAGTAATTACATCTTATTATTTATATGCGTGAGGGAAATAGGACTTGTGGATTAATATACTGTGACGTGGATGTGATGGAATTGGAGGAAACTATGAGTTGTTTAGCATTGCCCTTATACATAACAAAAACGACGGAGTAACTCCGTCGTTTTTGTATGTATAAGTGGAGCTGGAGGGAATCGAACCCTCGTCCAAACAAGGAGACCATAAGCTTTCTACATGCTTAGTTTAGCTTTGGTTTTCGAGATGCGGCATGGCCTAAACTACCGGACCGCATCCTTATCCTTTAAAATTCATTTGTGTCTCAAGGCAGACACAAACTATTCCCGATTTTGCTGCACCGCAAATCTGAACGTCTCAGGAACAGGACTTTCAGGGCGATGTCCCGTCTCAATGTCTAACAAAGAGATAAAGTTGATCTACTATACTTCGATCAAGCTGCGAGAGCAAATGAATTGTTGCCAATTAAAATTTGCGTAAGATGAGATTAAAGAGCCATCCAACAACGCTCTGCATGCTTACTTACCACCTCGGCTTGCTGTCAAATCCATGTCAACCCCGAGGACAAAGACCGGCAGGCTTCACAGCTTACCGGTCCTCTCATTAAAAAACAACAATTATAAAAAGTTTACTTATTCTGATGCAAAGTTATAATGAAGTTTTGTAATCACAAAATTTTTAGCAGAGTTTTTTCCTTGCATTCCACTTTTTTTATAATATCCATAGTAAAACAGCCTCGATAAAGACAGAAATTATCATTGTACATTCAACAATGAAACATATCTTAATGCTGATATACACATCTTGCATATTCAGCTGGCGGTTGTTACTACCTATATAAGGTTTATAGAAAGCCTTGCCAAAATAGTCATGAGTGCCACCGAAACGGCAATTAAGGATACCTGCCAAAGCTGCTTCAGGCCAGCCAGAGTTTGGCGATGCATGCTGGTTGCCATATTTAAAGAGAAATCTGAACTTATCGGCTTTGTGCATAACAGGGCTAACCAATATTATCAAGAATGCCGTAATACGTGCCGGAACGTAATTTGCCACATCATCTATGTGTGCAGCCCAACAGCCAAAATCCTTATACCGAGGCGTACGATAACCTATCATCGAATCAAGCGTGTTAACCATCTTGTACGCCAACATACCAGGAATTCCAAGTAACATAAGCCAAAATAAAGGTGCCACAACGCCGTCAGACAAGTTTTCAGCAAGAGTCTCAAGCGCTGCAGTGCGACACTCTTGTATAGTCAACTTATCCGTATCTCTGCCTACAATTCTCGCTACTTGACGTCTGCCATCTTCCACACTTCGCTCTGTCGCCTTGAATACCAACATTACCTCTTTGCGTAAAGTATGCCCTGCAAGACAAAAAAAGATAAGGACAGTAGATATCGTGACGAACAGAATATGCGACAGACACAATGAAAATGCAGCAAGCATATATATAGCATAATATACCATCGTTGCTATAATAAATACCAGTAGAATACTCGTCAAAGCGAAAATAGCACCTTTCATCTTACGACAACCACCGTTATTAAGACGCTTCTCCCAAAAAGTAATCCACTTTCCAAATGCAACTACAGGATGCGGCAATTGTTCGGGGTCGCCAAACATGACATCCAAAGTCCATCCTGCAACGATCGGAAGTAAAATAATAAACAAATTACCTACTGCATTATCCATTGTTGAATACCTTTTAAAAGCAAGTCATCCTCTGCCCTACTCTGTACAGCAATTCTAAAGCATCCACAGTCAAGTCCCTCAAAGTTGCCCGCATCGCGAATAAGCAAATGGTACTCACTTTGTAGAAATGACTTTAGCGCAGATGCTTTGCCAATACGCAGACGACACAAAATCATATGTGAATCAGAAGGCCATACATCGATAACCCCCAAACGTTCCAGCTCTTTTGACACCCGCTCACGCTCTGACATCAGTTCGCCTACATCAATCGTGTAATCTTCTTTATGTCGTATGAGGTAGTCGCCGGCATCAATAGCAATTTGGTTGACAGACCAAGGCATGCGTTGTAAACGGATTTGCTGAAGTAAACCGCTATTAGCAGTAACATAGCCGATCCGTATGCCTGGAACAGAAAACATTTTCGTCAGAGAATGAAGAGTCAAGACATTAGGAAACTCACACAATTCACGTGTCTCCGGAAGAGGCTTACAAGTAAATGGAGCATAACTAGCATCAATCACAAACAACACAGATTTGTGCTCACTGATAAGACTCATTAACTTATCCCGTTCAATTACTTGACCAGTAGGATTGTTGGGATTGCAAATCCACATCATCTGGGTATCGTTGGTAAGATTATCTAATGAATACACATTACATATCTTATGTTTATGAATGACGCATGCGTCTGCGTATTCAGAGAAAGTCGGTTGAAAAATAACAGACATATTCCCACGAAAAGTTTGTGCAATTAGATAGATAGCCTCCGTAACGCCATTTGTCACCATTACTTCGTCTGGTTCAATACCAACGAGACGTGAAATTGATTTTTCCAAGCTGGCAGGCATCGGTTCAGGATAATGGATGACATTAGAAAGTTTGTCAGACAAATAACTAAAAAGTTTGCCGTGATTAAAATGATTATAAATATTTGAGCTGAAATTAATATCTATTTTATCATACTTATATGTATCGTCCCCATGTCCAAGTATCATATTTTTTTAATGCTATTATTTTTCACTTAAAATTTCATACACCTTATTAATATCAACATACTTACGGACATGATCTGCGAGCAAGTCATACTGATGATTTTTGAAATCCTCCGCATCCATCTGCTCGATATTAGTTTTAATAATGTCCCTCAAAATATAATTGATAACAGCAGGATTATCAAGAAAACCATGTATGTAAGTACCTATACAATTGTCTACCTCAACAATCTTTTTATTCGTAGTACTCCGTCCTTGATGAATCTCGTATCCTTTACATACCGCTCCATTAAATTCAAATGTAACCTGTCGTGTAGATTTGTCTGGCGTTATTACAGTAGATATTGGCAGCAGACCCAAACCAGGCAACATTGGAATGTTTCCTTCAATGCCATTGGGATCATTAACAGACTGTCCGAGCATCTGATAACCACCGCATATTCCTACTATGCGCGTACCATTCTTGTGTGCCCGCATGATAGATTGCGCCACTCCGTTGCGCCTCAACTCATACAAATCGTCTATAGTGGATTTGGTTCCTGGCAAAATGATAATATCTGCAGCCTCAATATCATTGGTGTTATTAGTATAAAACAAGTTGACCTGTTCATTACGCTCCAAAGTGTCGAAATCAGTGAAATTAGACATATGACGCAACAAGACAACTGCGATATTAATTTTCTGTGCCTGCAACGTTCTGTTTTTAGTTTGGAGTTGTACACTATCCTCTTCTTCAATAGATATATCCTTAAACATTGGCACAACACCCAAAACAGGAACTTCACATATATCCTCAAGAATATTCCTACCAGATTCGAACAAGCGGATATCTCCACGAAATTTGTTCACTATTATTCCCTTTATAAGTTTCCGGTCTGCTTCATTCTGTAACATAACACTACCATAACAAGATGCGAACACACCACCTCGGTCGATGTCAGCAACTAAAATTACATCAGCACCGGCATAACGTGCCATAGGCATATTCACTAAATCTGTATCACGCAAGTTCAGTTCAGAAACACTTCCCGCCCCTTCCATCACAATGGGATTGTATTTCGCCGACAAACGGTCAAATGCAGCATGGGCCTGTGAACGTAGTTCGTCGCGTCCTTCGTTTCGAAAATAATCGTACGCAGAACGGTTTCCAATTGGTTTTCCATTAAGGACCACTTGCGTTGTATGTTCTGAAGTCGGCTTTAGCAAAATCGGATTCATGTCAGTAGAACACCGCACACCCGCTGCCTCAGCTTGGACGGCCTGTGCACGTCCTATTTCAAAACCATCAGGAGTAGCATATGAGTTCAACGCCATATTTTGAGCCTTAAACGGCGCAGGACGAAAACCATCTTGATGAAAAATACGACAGAACGCAGTAGCAAGTACACTTTTCCCCACATCACTACCAGTGCCGGCAAACATCACAGGATGCAATGTTCGTGTATTAACCTTGGATTGTATCATATCACAATACAAATTGACAAATAAAAAACGACTTCAGTTATTATAAAGCAAGCACCACAGCAATCACCTGTATACCCTTTAAGACGTTTATACATTAGTAAGAACAATAAAAGACTGCAGCAAGCAGACGGCACAATACAAATCAAGATCAGAGGATATAAACATGCAGCGAAAAGCAATGGTATCAAGCCGAAAAATACACTTACGATTCGTTCCCAAACCGGAGTTCGAGAATATATCAGTTTATTTTTCGACTCTGTCTCAGTCCGTGCATAAGGCAGAACATCAACAATAATAGAACTGAGCAACTTGCTTGAGGTATCGGCAGCAATCATAAAGAATGGAATACTATTTTGTGTAATATTTGCTATATTGCAGAGCAAACAACAAATAAGGACGAAATAGACTATGAGTCCAAGAACCCCATAAGTACCTATATGAGAATCCTTCATTATGGCCAACGTACTTTGACGGTCAGATCCACCACCAAAACCGTCACAAAAGTCAGCAAATCCATCCTCATGTAATGCACCAGTCAGCAAGATTCTACTAAGTAAGGACAAAACGACAGCAACCGACACAGGCAAACTGCATGCAGTTGCAACAAGAAACACAAGAGCCATAATACCACCCGTCAACCAACCCGCCATCGGCCATAGTGGCACTACTCTTTCATAATACTCCTTCTCAACCGTTACTATCCTCCAAAGAGGCAGACGAGTAAAGAAGGTAAAAGCCGCAACTATACGCTTAGAAATATTTAGTAATGTTTGCATGTTCGAAGTTATCCATTTCATTAATCATATTTACTGCAGATTGCACTATCGGATAAGCACACAGCGCTCCAGTCCCTTCACCAAGTCGCATTCCTAAATTCAACAAAGGTTTAACGCCCATTGCATCAAGCATCAACTTATGCCCGCCTTCATCTCCGCAATGGCCAAATACAGCATAGTCCATCACAGCAGGTTCGATATGAGAAGCCGCAAGCATACATGCAGACATAATAAAGCCGTCAACTAAGATAATCATTTCATGCTCTGCTGCACGTAACATGCCGCCTATAGAGGCTGTCATTTCAAAACCTGCAAAATAGCGGATAGTATCACTAATGCTATAATCTTTCCTAATATTAGAAGACAAGAAGTTGTCCACAGCTTTCTGCAATACATAGTATTTATGTTGGATTCCGGATTCGTTTAGGCCACTACCTGCACCGACACATTGCAAAAGCGGAATGTCGAGAAAAAAGTGCATGAGTATACTTGAAGGGGATGTGTTTGCAATACCCATTTCACCAAAGCAAATGACATTACATCCTTCTGCAAAACATTCATCGACCAGTTGTTGACCTACCGATTGTGATTTATTCCATTCCAGTTCATTCATCGCCGGCCCATAAAGAAAATTGCGAGTTCCATGAGCGATTTTCCGGTTAATGATGTTCGGGCATTTTACAGGATCGAAGTCATAGTCCACACCGACATCCACAATTTTTAATTCAAAGCCATGTTGTCTGCAAAACATATTCACACCTCCACCTCCCTTTCCATAATTAATCATTTGCTGCCACGTAACTTCACGAGGAGATAAAGAAACGCCTTCGTGTTCAATTCCATGATCACCACCAAATAGAACGTGACACGGATGACGCAGGCCAGGTGTAAGAGAGTGTTGAATCAATCCAATTTGCAAAGCGAGACTTTCCAATCTTCCCAACGATCCTTTTGGCTTATTAAGATTGTCGATCTTGTCTTGCAGCGCAGGTATAAGAGTTTTATCTGTTGCATGTATCATCGTCTCTTCATTTAATCTTTACGTCTATACCACTAATCATAAGAATGACCTCATTTGCTTTTCCTGCAATATACTGATTAAGCCATCCAAGCAAGTCTGTGAATGAACGCTGCAAAGTATTTGCGCTAATTCCACCCATTCCAATTTCGTTAGTTACAAATATAAAAGTGGCGTCTTGCGACGTAAACTTATCGAATTCATTCTGTAACTCTTTAAGTACAATATCAACATTAGGTTCTTCGTTATTAGAATAAAAAAAGTTCGTTGCCCATAACGTACAACAATCAATTAACACGACACGTCCTTCAACATTATGATTGCTTAAATACTTTTCCTCTTCAATATTAATCCATTGAAGTCCACGTCTTTCTTTATGACGTTCCACTCGCTGACGGAACTCATCATCCCATATGTGAGCGGTCGCTATATATACTGGATTGGCAGATAACGAAAGTGCCAGTTCCTCAGCGAAAGAACTCTTTCCCGACCTTTGCCCGCCTGTTATTAGAATGATTTTCCTCATACATTAATTATTAATACATCTAACATGAAACATTTTGAATTATATTGAATTCAATCTTGATACTCCAATCTTGGTCCGAGAAATACAGATAGCGATTTTCAAATTATCATTATTGACTACAAAGATACACATTTACATGCAAACTTACAAGAATACCGTTCAACATAGATCAGGAAAGAACGGGAAAGGGGTGTTATGATCACACATTTGTTCTGCCCAATACCAATGAGTATATCCGGCAAATACATTCTTGTATCTGTAAATAGCAGTATCAACAGGCTTGCCCAACGCTGTACTTTGTAATTTAAATTCAGTTACGTCAGAAGTTAGCGGACAACGCCGCAAGGAAGAATAATGGAACTCATGTCCGTGCATAGCCTTACCATTCCACACCATTTGCCTATAGCCAAGATGAAGATGCGAAGCCTCCATCGTCGCCTCAAACGGAAAGACGCCACACAATTGATAGTCATCTATTTTACGGCAAAGATACATAAATCCGCCACATTCGGCAAATATATGTCCTCCGTCCTCAGCATAATCCGCAATGAGTCGGATCATATCTGTATTTGAAGACAATCCCATGCCAAACAATTCTGGATAACCGCCAGGCAAATAGAGCATGTCACATTTAGGAAACGACCTGTCATGTAATGGAGAAAACGGGATAACACTACCGATTCGTTTCAAGGCATCAATATTTGCCCGATATGTAAAATTGAACGCCTCATCTTCAGCTACACATATTATCATAATGAAATAATTTTATCAATGTCAACATTCGCCTCGATCTCATCTGTCACCATCGTTATAAGTTGTTCCATACTTTCACGTTCAGACACAGTCAAACCTAAATGGCGGTTGGGAACTACAATATTAAGGTTTTTCCGTATGTATCCTAAGCTTTCTACTCCTGCATCATTGCATGCATCACGTAACAATCTGTAATGATTGTCGGAAGCGACCATGTTAAATACAAGACCCTTTATATTTAGTCGTGGACAAAAGTGCTTATAGCCATAAATGATTGGTGCGACACTATAAGCAGATGATTTTGCATTAATCAATAAAACGACAGGAGCGCCAAGGAGCACTGCTATTTCCGCACTGCTTCCTTTTGACTTGTCGTAACCATCAAACAGTCCCATAACCCCCTCAATGACACTTATGTCCGTACCCGATGAATAATATCTGACGAGATTGCGCACATGGTCAGCAGAAGACAAAAAAGTATCAAGATTTACCGATTGTCTGCCAGCTGCAATAGAATGAAACATAGGATCAATATAATCCGGCCCACATTTGAAAGGTTGAACAATAAGACCACGATTACTTAGTGCACGTAATAACCCTATTGTAAATGTTGTCTTGCCACTATTTGACGATGCGGCACCAATAAGCAATTGATTTAACATACAACAATTCATTTTTTTCTTAATAATACCGACAACGCAACAGGGGCACCTATAAGTGCAGTAACCGAATTAATAGGAAGAGCACCCTCAAATCCCGGAAGACGTGCAATCAGATTACAGAGTAGAGCCAAAGACATTCCACAGAATAGAGTTGAAGGCAAAAGGACACGGTGGTCTGCAGTATTAAACAATCCCCTGCATATATGTGGAACAGCAAGTCCGAGGAACATTATTGGACCGCAATATGCAGTGACAATCGCAATAAGAATGCCCGCAGAAGAAATAATCAACAGACGTGCCCGTTTTAAGTTGATTCCCAAACTTAAAGCATATTGTTCGCCAAGCAGTAAAATATTAAGAGGTTTGACAAGGAGCATAGTGAAAGGCAGTATAAGTGCCATGATACCAACAAAGACATAAACTTGACCACCGGAAACTCTTGCAAAACTTCCTAAGCCCCATATAACATATGCACGTATATCCTCCTCACTACTGAAATACTTTAGAACACCTATAATAGCAGAAGCAATGTAACCTATTAGTACTCCGACAATCAGAAGCGTAACATTGTTTTCCAACTTTTGTGACAGGAATACAATCAAAAGCATTACGCTCATCGCTCCCATTACAGCAGAAAGAGTAAGAGCCGCATTTCCCACAACTCCAAAATGCGTCATCAATCCTCCACCGATACTACCACTAAGCAGTACGACAAAGGCAACTCCAAGACTTGCAGCACTTGAAATTCCCAAAACAGAAGGACCGGCAAGAGGATTATGGAATACTGTTTGCATTTCCAATCCGGCAACCGACAATCCTGCACCGCAGGCCATTGCCGTCAGAGTTTGCGGCAGACGTGTCATCTTCACTATATTTGTCCAGACTTCAGAATGAACATCTCCTGCGAATAAGATAAAAACAACATCCTTGAATGGGATGTATACCGAGCCAATCGCTAAATTGAGAATAGCGAACAGCGGAATGCTCACGATGAGCATTATCATTATACTTGTGCGTCGCATATTAATAATATCTCTAAACTACCCTTAGGAAAGACTTTCCTGCATTGTTGATAGCACAATTCTTTTATCTTGTCGAAGAAAACCGGAGGCATAAAACTCCATAGTTCACGTGCCATTGCAATGGAATCAATACGTGCCACATCAGAATTAGGACAAACAGACAGAGCCACCTGCTTGATAAATTCTTTATTCATAACTACCTTGTGAGAATGGGTATCCAAATGGCCTTCTGCCAACTTCACTGCCTTACCAATCATTATGCCAAGGACAACACCAGTAAACCCAATGTTATAAGCTTTGGTTAATGACGCTCCGATGAAATTTCCATAATGTATAACTCTCAGATTAGGATCTTTCTCATGTATTGCTTCTTCTCCCCTTTTACCAGAAGCAAGTCCAATGATTGTACATCCAATCGCTTTTGCAACTTCGAGTTCACGACCAATACTTTCTACAAAAGCCTCATTGCTTAGAGGTGATACAATGCCTGATGTGCCTATGATACTAATACCATCGACAACACCTACTTTTGGATTAAACGTGAGATGCGCCAGTGTCCGTCCTTCCTCTACAGATATAGTAATATCAAAATCTCCGTCAGAAATGCTTCGTATCTCATTCGTAATCATTTTGCGCGGAGTAGGATTTATTGCAGGTTCTCCAACAGGAATTCCCAAGCCAGGAAGAGTGACACGTCCTACACCCTCACCTTGAAGGAAACGAATGCCATTATGCCCTCGTTGAACCTTCGCAGTAATTTTACATCCCTTTGTCACGTCAGGATCATCATTGTAGTCCTTTATCACAGTAGCAATGCCTTTACCATCTATATGAGTTGGTATAGACATCGTTTCACCATCAGGTAATTTAAAACGGACTTCCTCAGATTCATCATCAAATAGTAAGGACAGCAGAGCAGCTTTCACGGCAGCTGTTGCGCACGCGCCTGTAGTGAATCCTGTTTTTAACTTAAAGAAATCGGGGACCAAATGTTCGATTGCACGCCGCAACCCATGCTTACCTGTAACGTATATCCAATCTTCAGGCAACTTCGGGTATTCCACAACAAAAATCTTCAACCCCAGCTCCATAGCAGCTTGTATTTTATTGTCATATCCGCCAGTGCTTCCACTTTCTTTCGTTATTATCGCATCACATCCAATACTTTGCATAAGATTCTTTTCTTGCTCTTTTGTAGGCAATGCATTGTCTTCATTATAATAAAGAACATTTTTAATAGGAAAGCCATTATCCGACACAACGTTAATACTCTCCTGCCTACGGAGTACTCTGAAGAACGTTGTGTGATTATGCCAATAGTCACTCAGTAAACTGATTGTGTTCACACCAGAAAGCGCCAGCAAACATTTGACTGGGTGCGCACAAAGGGATCGTACCGCCTCAGCAAAGTCCTTGCAATAGGACACGCCATCAACATGCTCACCGAACGTACGTTGCACCCTGATTACAGGTATTTTGTCGTGTGTATGCTGCACACTTTCGCCTATTGTACGATGGAGTTCTGCTGCGAATGGATGGGCAGCATCTACAATACACTTTATTTCATTCTCATTGCAGAAACTTTCAATGTTTACAGCATTCATCGGACCATACAGTCTGACACAATGATCCGTGTGCACATCTTGCAAAGATCCTTTCGTGGAATAATAAAAACGTTTCCCTGCCTTTTCACACACATCTACCGCCATACGGCCTTCAGTTGTACCGCCAAAGATCAATATCATTGCTTTCCTTTTCTGAACAGATGTGTAAAATGACTGTCATATAGCTTACTATAACCTCGACGGTTGTCAATTGCTTTGCCCACAACAATCATTGTGGTAAGTGTTAGATTGTTATCGTGGATGATCTTTGCAAGATCTTTCAGTTGTCCTCTGAATATTTTCTGATCCTTCCACGTTAGTTTATAACACGCGGCAACTGGAGTATCCGGAGGATAGCCTCCGGCAAGCAACTCATCTTGGATCTGTTGCACTAACGATGCAGATAAAAATATACACATAGTGCTTTGATGGGAAGCAAGCAATCTTATTTTTTCTTTTTCAGGCGTTGGAGTACGTCCTTCACCACGTGTCAGAATAATTGTTTGGCATTCTTCCGGAATAGTAAATTCACTGCGCAATTCGGCTGCCGCAGCAAGGAAACTACTTATACCAGGAGTAATGTGGTAATCCATATTGTATCTATCAAAGAAATTCATTTGTTCTTGAATGGCACCATAAATACAAGGATCGCCTGTATGCAACCGGACTACCAGTTTGCCATCATCGTAGAATTTCTTCATTAAGTTGAATTGTTCTTCTAAGTCTAGATCAGCAGATGAACGGACTACAGCTCCCACTTTCGCACAATACGTAAGTTCACGTGGAACCAAACTGCCAGCGTAGAGTATCAAATCAGCTTTTTCTAAGAACTTACGACCACGAACACTTATCAAGTCAGGATCTCCCGGACCCGCACCCACTATTTCTATATGACCTTCCCTCTTTACGTAATTGTCTTGCGCAATTGCGTACGTGTAATATGATCTGCGGTCATCAACCATGACATATCCCTTTTGCTTTTCTATTATTAATGTTGAATTCGGATTTGCTACTTTTGCGGCAGATTCAGCAACACCATAACAGCCAGTTACCTCAAAGACTTTGTCAGAGGGATTAGGAACCTTTATTTTTGACAGGATTTCCGATGGATAAACATGTACCGTAGCATTAGGAATCAGTTCATGTAATTTAGCCAGCATAGGCTCATTTTTTTTCAGTTCAATAGTTCCGATTGTATATATAGACTCCTGTGCATAGCCAGCATCTTTAATTTCATGCAGCAGTTGTTCCGCAGCGTCAGGATGTACATCCTTTTGGCAGCCAACTCCCAAATGGAGACATTTAGGGAAATACTGTATCATATTCTTTGCCTTAAATGAATGCAGCCTCGGCGACACTAATATAACAAGTTCATATTGGGTTTTGTCAGTTTTGGTTTGTTTTTCAAATTTCTGAAAATCATAGAACACATCCACATGCTCTGGGCAAGAGGATTCCAATGAATCAGTTCCAGCGTCTTTATACTCAAGAATTAAAGCAGTTGGGGATTTATTGACAAATGCAAATATGGCTTTATTCATTTCGTCATGACTGATTGGCCGTTGATTCCAACCGTTCTGCCTTGCGAGAGTGTCGAGTTGCCACAATCCTGTATTGTCACTTTGCGTTGTGATAATTGCTTCGCCCTTTATTATTTTTGCAATCTGGCGTGCCAGGTCGTTTGCGCCTCCTACATGACCGGAAAGCACGGGTATCACATACTTTCCCATTGAGTCGACACATACCACAGCAGGATCGGAATACTTATCCTTGACGAAAGGAGCAATCTTCCTCACACAAATTCCCAGCGCTCCAATGAAGATAACCGCATCCTTTTTTGTTGCTTCACCAAGTCCTCGTTCGATGATCCCAGCGAGCTCTTTACCTTTCTTATTTATTGTTTCGAATCGTATCATTGTGCTTTAAGTATTGCAATTGGATTGTTATTATCAACAGTTATAAGATATTCCTTCTTAATAGTCATCCCTATTTCGTCAATCCCGTCAATAAACATCTGCTTGGTCGTCTTACTTACAGAATTGAACACAATCACCCCGTTAGGCAACAAGACATTCTTTATTTTTTTCAACATCTCTTTCAGCTTTCCGCCGTGTCCGCCAATGAATACCGCCTCAGGTGCTTCATAATCAGAAATGTCGACTTGCATGAAATCTCCTATCACAGTATGGATACCAGGAGCATGAAACTTCCTGCAGTTCTGCTCCATTATTTCCGCGCATTCACTTCGTAACTCAAAAGATGTTATATGCAGGTGCGGATACCTGAGTTTAGCTTCAATACTTACACTTCCTGTACAGAAACCAATATCCCAAAAAGAATGTCTGCATCCCAAATCGAGCATAGAGACAGAACACAAACGAACAGGCATCTTTGTTATCATTTTCTTGCGGTTGTCAAGTAAAGAGAATTCTTCATCTTGTATACCCATTCTTCTGTTCCTCTCCTTCATGCGTTTCAGAATGACACAATTAGGAACGCCATATATGACTTTCTCGTCATAAACGCCAACACTTTCTGTCTCCTCATTACCAAGGTTAGAGCCGACAAACATGTCATAGTTGTCAAAACCAAAAAACCTCATCCTTGCATGTATATTGTGAGGAGTCTTGTTTTTGTCTGTCAAGCAACCAATCATTGGCTCGTCATTTATCAATGCCTCATCAAGTTTATCCCAAGACCTGCCAGTAAGCGATACACACCTCATGTCTTGATAAGGCATATTCATCCGATGGGCAAGCATTTGCAACGAATTAAATGACGGGTAAACTTTCATCGATACATCCGGACACTCTCGCATAACAGTGTTTGCGAATCCATAAAAGAAAGGATCACCAGAAGCGAATATAATAATGTCGTCGTATTTCGTATATTCTTGGAAAACACTGCAGATCGGTACGACTATATCAATCCATATAGCCGTATCAGGCAACAAAGGCTTCATAATCTCATGATGTCTCCTACCACCGGAAAAGACCCTTCCTCCCGTGATTACAGCCATAATATCGGGAGAGAACCATTGTTTTCTGCTATCTGTGATTCCTATAATTGTACAAGAGTGCATAGTGGATAAAAATTTGTGGACTGGTGCAAGACCTGTCCCTACATTAGTTTAGTGTGTCCTCATGTATTCATACACATTAAGCGCGTCCTGTGAGTCGACCTGTCCGTCGTTGTTGGTATCAACGTTCATAGCATCGAACTCTATAGACAACTCAGAGTCTTCCATAAGATCGGGTGTTACATACTCGCCATAAGCTATTTGTTCAGTAACATCCTCGCCATTGAACGTCACTTTAGTGTAACCATCAGGAATCCTAAGTATCATTGGAATTCCTTTCTCCACCTCATTGACTACAACAGGTATATTACCATATTTAATAGTAACTAAGACAAGAGATTCTTCGCTAATAAAAGATGAAAATTTAGACCATACAGGATCTGCTGCGTATGCATACTCACTTCCTAAAGGTATAACACATGAACACGTTTCATAGTTGCTAAACACATTATCAGATATAGATAATGGAATTTCCCAATCGACTTCCACCTCATTCAAGCTATCACATCCATTGAAAGCGTAATCCTCTAAGACTGCACACCGAACTCGGAATGATGACCGATGTCAATTTTGAACAGTATGCAAACACCTGTTTATCAATGAGACCTACCGAATTAGGAATGTTTATAGATTCCAGGTTGGTACAATTTGCAAACGCCTTGGCACCGATGCTATTCACAGAGTTTCCGAGGACAATGGATGTCAACCCAGTACAATTTTCAAACGCAGATTCATAAATTGTAGTGACTGTGTTTGGAATATTAACGGAGGTGATTTTGTCACCCGAAAAAGCATATGATAAAATAGTGGTTACGGTGTAAGTCTTACCATTGTAAGTCACCGAAGAAGGTAGGACGATATCTCCAGAATACAAATTATCCCCCTGTGTAACAAATACTTGCTCTCCCGCGATGTTGTAATATATTCCATTACTGACAAAGTCATAAGCGGCACAATATGCAAGTGGCATAAACAGACATTGTAATAAGAGTAGATATTTATTCATGTTTTTAATGTATTTAGACCTGTGGCTTCGGATCAGGCAGTTAATAATGGTACTTTATGCTATAGCAAATATCAAAGAGCGAAGCCAAACTATTACGTACGAATGTATAGTCTCTTCTTTACTTACTAAGACAAAGTTAATTCATTATTTTTGTTTCAACAAATCTTTAACTATATAATTAATATTTGATATTAAAAATATGCATCTTAAACATCACGTCCCGGCCTCAATTGTGACGCATCATCAAACGTAAGGATACTGTTTACCAAAGTCGCAGCCAAATTACTACCGCCTTTACGTCCTTCAACTATAATTTTAGGGATATCAGTAAACACCTTCACCGCATGTTTACTTTCTTCGACATGAACGAATCCCACAGGGCAACCAATTATACCTGCTGGTTTGCATTTCTTTTGTCTCATCAAGCTACATAATTCAAGCAGTGCAGTAGGAGCGTTTCCAATGGCATACAAGGCATTGGGATATGCTTCCGCTGCAGTGCGCATTGAAGCTTGAGCACGTGTGATGTCATGCGTTTTTGCGGTTTCAGCAATTTGAGGGTCATTAATATAGCAAATCACATTAATGCCAAGACGTTCCAATGCTCCTTTGCGTATGCCGGAAGCTACCATTGTCACATCAGTTACTATAGTTGTCAATTCTTTTCGCTTGATTTTATCAAATATGAGCCCTGTGGCATTCTCATCCATCCATAGCAAATCTTCCATTTCAAAGTCTACTGTAGTATGTATAGCATGTAACAGTGGCCACAGTCTCCATATAGGAATATCGGGATGTTTTAATTCCCTACGTATCGTCTGGAATGATTGGATCATAATATTCTGCCCAACATTCTTCCCGTTTCCATTATCTGTGCGGAAATAACCTCGTGGCGTAATAAATGAGCCATTCCAATTATATGATTGACTATTACCAATGATTACGACAGTAAACATATCAACATTTTCAGGATCAAAGTTTTTTAATGTTGTCAGACAAACATTCTGGTCTGCACGTCCTGCTTGTCGCACGTAGCCGACTACGTTATCTTCTGTTCTGTACTGTAAGAAAATTTCTTTGAGTCTGTAGAGTTGCCAATAACGCCCATTACTTTTGGGATTATAGACGGCTGTTACAAAATCTGCTTCAGCAGCAGCCTTTATCCTTTTCTCTATCAATTGCCATGGTGTCATCAAATCGCTTAACGAAATCACACAAAAGTCATGTCCCATAGGAGCACCAAGCAGAGAAGCGGCTTTCTGAAACGCACTTATTCCTGGAATGACTACAATATCAGGATCTATATCACTGTTTTTTTTCATTTCATAAATCAGTGGAGCCATTCCGTATATTCCGGCATCCCCACTTGAAATGACACAGACCGTGAGCCCTTGTCTTGCATAGTCAAATGCAAGACTGGCACGGTCTATTTCTTTTTTCATACCTGTATCTACGCATTTAGTTCCGGCTTTGATGAACGGCCGAACAAACTGAAAGTAATATTTGTATCCAACCACCACATCACAGTCCTTCAACACGTTAACAGCAGCAGGAGTAATATCCTCTACAGACCCAGGTCCGATACCTACAATATATATTTTCATCAGTCAGTAAATTTCACTGCAAAACTAACATATAAAGCCCTTCCGGGATTGATTGTTGAGAAGTTTGAGTTCCAATAGCTTGTATCTCTCTTATTGAACAGGTTCTCGATTCCAAGACCGGGCTCAAGTGTTACCTGCCGTAAAGCGATCGTATGTCGTGTGTTCAAATCCCATTGCTGATAATGCGGAGCATAACCATATGTACTGCTATAGCGTTTACCTTGTATATGTCCATTTATACTGATGTTCAAACGGTAATTTCCCCATGAATGATCCCAAGTTGCGGAAATGTTAGCTACATTTCTTACGCTCTTGTCTACAGGACTCTCTGTAACAACATATGTTTGAGTGTTTTTATCAAGACTCTTGGTCTTTGCTTTCGCATCAGTATAGGTGTAGCCTCCACTGAGCGTGAAGCCATATGGAAGAATTAACTTCAAGTTGGCGTTGATGCCCTTGATGGTTGCTTTATCGATATTATCACGTTGCCGGATAGTTGTCCAGCCATCGTTATATAAATCCGTCAGATGCTCACTTCCATCAATTTCTTCCTGAGTCATTGTACGGTAATTTATCATATCATGGATTTTATTGATGAATCCACTGGTGCTTACACTGAACCAATTGTTTGAGTATTCTGCATTTGCATTCCAAAAGTCATTCTTCTCGGCTTTAAGGGATATGTTGTTGAGGGTGTATCGTGATGCGGTCTTTGCTTGATCAGTTGCATAAAGTTGTGATAGGGTTGGAGTTTTATATCCGCCTGCATAACTTGCTCTGAACCGGAATCCATCTATATGATAGAACAGTCCGACATCGGGTGTAAAATTGCTGTCAAAGTTGTCGTTATACGTGTATCGTAAACCGATAACGCCTTCAAGTCCCGTAAGAATGTTTATTTCGTCTTGTACAAAGAAATTATAAGTATTGGTTGTCTCCGAATCAATATTATCGCTTTCGCTTGTAAGGTAATCCTGAATAAACTCGATGCCACCATAGAGTTTGTTCCAATCTGCCAATCGGAATATGCCTCGTACATTCTCATTATAATAATGTGTACGTTTGCGTGTCACGCTATATCTTTCCTTCTCCGCAGTTTGCCAATAATTGTATTTCGATGTAAAATTATCGCTATACAAGTCAAGGTATAAATGGATTTTATTTGTTGGAGTCCAACGTGCACCCGCACCATACAAATATGATTCGTGATGCAAATCATAAGTATATGCGGTTCTTTGTTTGTAGTTGTACTCTCCTGTCGATCGATCTTTTGACTGAGTAAAATAGACAGCCGACTGCGGCCTGTCTGTTTTATAGTCATAATAGTCACCGCGTACATACACACTAAACTTATCATTGAAACGCCATTCTAATCTGCCGTTTAAGTCATTACTGTGAAAACCGGTTGACATAGGTCTGCCTGTCAGCTTATACACAGAACTGTCGCCTTCCGAGAACTTTTGATAAGGATTCACTTGCCAATTAGCCGCTTGCTTGTGCTTGTACGACAAGAAACTTGAGAACTTACCTGCATTCACATCCACATTGATGTCTTCATCAAAACGGTTTTTACTTGTAATCCTTGTGTTATTCGATACATTGACTCCTGACTTTTCGTCATTCGTGATGATATTTATCACACCGGCAATGGCATCGCTTCCATAGAGTGCACTCGCAGCACCCGGAAGTATTTCTATACGCTTTATGTTACTGATGCTAATACGGTCCCAGCGATCATCACCACTTACACGCTTGCCATTTTCAAGAATCAAAAGATAATCATCGCTCACACCATTGAAATTCACAAACGTACCCATTCCGTTAGTGTGTGTCGTGATATTGGTTGTAAGTTTGGTCAACGCTTCTTGTAAGCTGGTCACTTGTGAATCTTTCAATTCTTTAGCAGAAATGACTTTAACTGCTACAGGTGAATTTTCAGCCTTATGATATGTACCGGTTCCGGTTACGACAACAGGATTGAGAGATATGGTGCTTATTGAGTCGCGCGATTGTGCACTCATTTCACCGGATACTGATAGAAATATCACCGATGCTACAGCTGTAATTAATTGGCTATGTTCCATATCTCCAAGTAATTTAAATCAATCTTCTTCTTTCCCTGTTTGAGATTGCCTTTCCCAAACAACCTCAGCGACACCGGCATCTTGGTTTTGCTTTCTTGCAAGCACAAAAAAATAATCGCTCAAACGGTTCATGTATGCCAAAAGATTCTCATCGACAGTAACACCAGACTCGACAAGACGAAGTATTTCACGCTCGCACCTACGGCATACTGTTCTGCAAACATGTGAGTAAGACGCACGCTTACTTCCTCCCGGCAGGATAAACATCTTCTGAAGTGGGACCATTGCCTGCAGGCGATCTATTTCTGTTTCTATTTCGCATACCATATCCGCAGTTATCGTATTACCCTCGCGCACTGCTGTTGTTGTATTATCTGTTGCAAGATATCCTCCTACAATAAACAGTTTACTCTGGATATTAAGAAGAAACTTCTTGTCTGCGTAGTCATCTAAATATGTTATAAGCAATCCAACATGAGCATTCAGCTCGTCTACTGTTCCATAACTTTCAAGACGTTGACAACATTTGCTTACTCTTTGTCCTCCGACAAGTGAAGTTTGTCCCTTGTCTCCTGTTTTAGTATATACTTTCATAATTTTGTGGTTTTGATATTAAAAACTTTATTATTTGATCAGTTTATAAAAGAAAGGTTTATAAGTAGGTAGCACTTCCGGATGAAATGCTTTAACGAAATCAGCCAATAGAATATGTGGTTGTACTCCCGCAAGTTCCCTATACGGAGTTTGCGACAAATTACAGAATATTACGTGTTTCTTTTTATACGCATCCATCGATGTATATCGATTGTCTTCATCTGCAAGTGTCTCCAACGTGTAATTACCGTCATAAGTGCCGTCGGTCTGCCAAAAGTCGGCATGCATACCTTGTGCGTAAACAGCTTCAAAGTCGAGAGTCACGCCTCCGGAATCTTCATTGTAGTCCATCAGATATTTTGCTCCGGCATCCTTGAATATTTGTGCCATATAGCTACGACCACCAACTATATACCAACCATCACGTATTTGCCTGCCACTTATTACGGTAGGTGGTGTTTTGGCCACAAGTAGTTCATCTACTTCCTTCTGTAAGGTTTGATACTTACGCTCTATATCAGCAAACACAGCGTTAGCCCGTCGTGTTTCTCCTGTAAGAAGTCCGATGAGTTTAATCCATTCTGCTTGTCCTAACGGGTTAGTTTCCTTATAACCGTGGTGTGTAATGAGAGGTATTCCGCATTCTTTCAAAGCCTCAAAACCTCCATGTTTTGACGCACTTACAAATATATAGTCGGGTTGTGCTGCAATAACTGTTTCAAGGTCGAAATTGCCTTCCTTGCCAATCATCACTGTAGAGCCGTTTTCCATTTGCTGTTTCATCGTTGGAGAGAACAAATTCTTCAACGAGTTCATCCCGACAACAAGTTTTTCTAGTCCAAGTATCTCGAAGTTCCCCAATTGTAGTGCTGTCGTACAGATAAATCTGCGGCTTGTTTTTTTTACTATAAACTCTTCAATCTGGCCATATTTCACAGAAGGGTCAGGATTACTTATCTTAACGTGCACCCCATCATTCTTATATTCGACTTTAAGTCCGTTTGCGTATTTAATTTCTATAGTATCAGAATACTTATCCGCCTCGGCAAACAACGAGTCATGCTGTCTGAAAAGCGAATCTGCTGAGACGACGTTATCTTTCTGACCCGCACCAGAGTTACAGCCACATAATAAAAGAAAGGCAAATAGAGTTACTAAAAATAATCTCATATTATATAAAGTAAAGAACGGGCAAGTGTATCTTTGTGCACCTGCCCTTTCTGTTATAACTCTACTTTATTCCTCTGGATACATTGAGTGATAATAATCCTCAAGTTCTACAGGACTTGATGTGTGATTTTCCCAAAGTTTACGGAATGAAGCTGTCTCAAGCAAGCCGTGAACGTTAGGTGTAACTGTATAGCCCTTGTGAGTGAAATACTCATACCAGCTGTTCTCTTCGCTGTCTTCATCGCTTGCATCCCAGTAGTCACTGCCTTGACCTGCCATATCGTTGTGAGCATGATCACCTGCAATTGACATCAATGGGTAGAGATTAACTACACCAGAAGTCTTTCCTGCTGCCTGCATACGAGCATATACATTCTGCTTATAGTTGTCCGGCATATCTACTGTTCCGACAAAATAGTTAGAACTGTACTCCTGAAGTGCTTCCTCAAGCTGAGTGTAACGAATGTTCGCCTTGTAGGTATCATAGTTGTCAGGGTTACCATGTCCCATGAATGCGACAACGCCTTCAGCAGCCTTCGATGCATAAACATCGTTTATGGCCTTTGCGGCTGCCCTAACATCAGTGATATTGTTAAGCCATGGAGTACCGAGCTTCAATGTGACTTTTGACAGATAAGTGTCGTCGAGGTCGCCAAGACTGTTGTTAGCGAAGTCCTTGATGTAGTTGATTACACGGCTGTACTCCTCACCAGGAATGACCTGAAGGCTCTGTACTGTTATCTCACCATACTGAGCCGATCCAAGAGCGTGAAGCCAGAAGTTTGGTGCATAGAAATTACGTTTGCCTGTGTTCTCTCCGGCAGCAGCACGGTTGATACAGATTGCTGAACTGAATGAGAGATAGACATCATAGCCTGGGAACATAGACTTATACTCTGCCACTGTTGTGTCGAAGGCATCGTAAGCTTGCTGCCAAGTAGATCCGAATGCAACAAGTAGAATTGCCTTGTTACTTGACTTCTGTGCCTTGACCTGTGCGTCAACCGCAGCTTGATAAGCAGTGTAATTGTCTTCTTTGTCATCATCGTCATCATCATCGCATGACGTAAACGAGATTGCTGTGGCGATTATAGCCAACATCGCAATCATGAGAGATTTAATCTTCATCATTGTTAAAGTTTAATTTAGATTGTTTATTATAATTGGTTGAAATATGTTTCTTTCCTTTGCCGAACTTTACACTGAACGATGCATATATTGTCATTCCAGGGTTTGATGTGCCCAAATGATAAGGGTGCATAGTACGGTCAACATAGTTAAAGATGTTGTCGATACCGAGTTCGACTCTATATGTCAACGGGGCGTCGTTTTTTCCTATATCGTGAGTTGTATTAAGTCGCCATAGCTGGAATGGTTTACCATTTCCATTATTTTGATAAAAACGTCGGCTCGATCCCCGTGCACTTAAGTTTACTCCTAATTTATAAATAGCACAGAATTGGTGGTTCCAGGTAGCATATGCGTTCCATTTATGATGTGCCATGCCGTCAATTGTAACCTCAACCAAACGTTCTTTTGTTGTATTGTACTCATTTGCCTTTGTGTCGAGGTAGCTGTAATTACCACCGATGCTTAATGAAGGAATTATGTTATAACTGAAGTTTACATCTATGCCAGAAGTTCTTGCGTCCTCCATATTCATATATTTACGTGCAACAATCTCGCCACTACCATCACCAAGGTATGACGATGTGACATCTTTTGGAATCTCACTTATCGGAATATTCACCAATGCGATCATATTATTCAACTTGTTTATATAACCAGTCACAGATATTGTCAACTTATTGCCTCGATATTCAACCCCGGCACTCCAATAATTGCTTGTCTGTGCTTTTAGGTCTTTGTTGCCCATATTAAAGAAGGTACTCGATCCCATTGTATGCAAATAGCGGTAGTACAACTCTTTAGTAGTAGGTGTTTTGAAGCCTTGACTCCAGCCCAAACGCAAACGCAAGTCACCCAATGACAACATTGTACTTATCTTCGGCGTGGCTCTGAAACCGAAACCTTCATTTTCGTTTAATCGCAAACCGGCGGTAATGTTCAACCAATCGATCATATGAAACTCATCTTGAAGATACAAGGCAGCTGTCCAATCATCCACACTACCCGATTCTGTTCTCATTGGAGCTTTCAGATAATCATACCGGTACTCCAATCCTGTACTTAACTGGTTTCCGAGCGGCAGTGTAAATATGCCTTTCAAATTTGCCATTGCCCTTTGCTGGTCACTCTGCAAATTCTTCTGCCCCGCGAAATACGGAAAATAGTTGGTGAAATTGCCATTCGGGTCGTAACCGTCAGTAAGTGTAGTTGCGGTGTATTTGTAGTAATACGCATGCTTGTTCCAATCAGCGTCAAATGTTATTACATCTGTAGTGTTCAACTTCCATTTTCCACCGACAGAGGCACTGGCATTATGATACATCAAATTATATGTGTACACATCGCATGACGCATACCTGCCATTGGTTGGACGATATATATTTTTCGTATAGTACGACCCATCGGCATACAAGTCAAGGTTTTTCCTCACATTATATGTCAAACGCTCTGAAATTTGCCAGTTTGTATGTTTATTGACTGTCTTATTTCTTGAATCGGGAACGACCATTGCCTCGGTGTATTCCTCTGATGTATTTTGCCATCCGTCAGTATGTTGAAGTTGGAAGTTAGTCATTGATGATAGTTTTCCGAAACTCAACCCCACTCCATTATGCTGACGCAGGTCGTTGTATGCACCATAGCGTGTTGTATTTTCTAAGTAAATGCCTTCAGAATCATGTTTCTTTGTAATAATATTAATGACTCCTGCCATAGCGTCGCTACCGTACAACGCAGACTGGGCTCCTTTCACAATTTCTATGCGCTCGATGTTAAGCGGGTCAATAAGGCTTAAATCATTCTCTCCACCCACATCTCCGTGAATGCGTTTACCATCTATAAGAATTAAGACATATGAGTTTCCAAGGCCGCCAAGTTGCATCTGACTTCCCATGTCACCTTCATTAAATGCAAACGAAGCTGTCAGTCCGCTAAGAATGTCCTCTAAGCTTTTTCCTCCATAGCTTTCAAGCATCTTATGCGAAATCACTTCAGTCTGCACTGGTGCGTTTTTTAAAAGGTGTTGCGTGCCGGTACCTGTAATCACAACTTCCTTCAACGTGTCAGACATTTCTGTCTGTCCATACGTCCGTAAACAAAAACCACTCATCAATAATACGATGAGCATTACATTAAAACGGTTCATGTCTGAATTACATAAATAACAATTAGACTCCTTACCTGGGAGTAGTAATCTGTTCGGTGGGCTTTGGCAGGTCTTCTGGCTCACCACGAGGCGGACGGTCTTCCCGAAAAATCAGTGACACTTTGATTGTCCGAACTCTATTTGTGGCATACAGCTGCAGGAACAGCCCAGGTTTCTCACCTGGTTCCCTTACATGGGGTACAGTCGCACCCTATTTCCAAATCCGCTGCAAAAGTACAGATATTTTTTTTACTGACAAAATATAAATTAAAAAAAGTCATGAAACCTATATTGCCATACCAAAAACCAACTCATTATACATCTCTCAACATTACATCCGTTCCGCATATCACCATTACACTATGGTATTGCATCAAATAAAAGCATACGACATCTAAAAAAGACCTGCATTCGTTCTCTATTTTAAATTTAATGATTATCTTTGCAGTGTAATAAAATATAATTACATATTGATATTGATATATAGAAAGTTCATGAAAAAGTTATTAGTTTGGCTGATGCTTGTCGCATCAGCGTCTGTTACAAACGCACAGACAGAACAAGGGAAAGTAAGTATAACGGTCAATATCGACAGTTTAGGCGACTCGATCATCGTGTATTATCAGCAAAAGCGCGATACCATACTTTCCACTAATGGTAAATTTGAATTTACTCTCGACGCAAAGAATCCAGCGAATTTCCTTTGCGCCACTCCGGCTTCATTTCGCGGTTCAGAACTAAGATATTTCAACTACATAGCAATGCCTGGGGAGTCGTTAGTGGTAACCGGAAGTCTGCCAAGCAACCTGACATATTCCGGAAGTAAGTTCTATCAAGACTACGCTTCAATACAAAAGCAAAACGCAGAAGCGACAAAAGAGTTGTCAGACTACACACAAAAAATGTGGGCACGCATTGAGGCGGGGGAAAGCAGAGACTCTGTGCTTAACGAATACAACCAAAATGCCGGACCTTTAAAAGAAAAGGCCGAGGCAAATATTATGGAAGTCATCAAGAACAATCCTGATAATGAAGGCGCGGCTTATCTCATCTCGTCGTTTGACAACATCGAGAAGATGGAGGCTGCAATCAACCTGTTGTCCGATAACGTGAAAAACGGAAGGATGAAAGACATCGTATACAATCCACTCAACAGTTTGAAAGCTCAAATGGAAGCAGATGCAAAAGCCGCAAAGGTTCAGGCTGCAGGTGTCGAAGAACAGGACTTCACCCTTAAGGACATCAAAGGAAAAGACTTCACCCTGTCGAGTCTAAAGGGTAAGTATGTTTTGCTCGATTTCTGGGGATCATGGTGTGTATGGTGTATCAAGGGAATGCCAAAGATGAAGGAGTACTACGATAAATATAAGGACAAGATGGAGATCGTGGGCATTGACTCGGGTGATACCGACGAGAAATGGAAAGAGGCCGTTGCAAAATATGAACTGACTTGGCTTCACGTCAAGGATGCCGAGGGAGATCAAAGTGTAGTACAAAAATATGCGGTCACAGGATTCCCTACCAAGATACTCATTGGTCCTGATGGCAAAATAGTAAAATCAGTCACCGGAGAAGATCCGCAACTATACACTTTCCTTGATGAGACATTCGGAAGCAAGTAAAAAAAATTATTAACTGTAAAAAAGAACAAATGAAAAAACTACTCCCTTTCAGTGTCATCGCATTAACAATTGCATTGGCATTCGGATCATGCGATGATGACGACGACGGAACATCTATTGTACCAACTTTCGAGCAAATTATTCTGACGCCTTCTGAATGTAACCCGGGTGACAGCATTACCGCTACCGTAACTATAGCAGAAGATGGTACCTACTATTATTATTCATATCAAGAATACACTGTGGGCAACAGCTCATACCGTCTTGGCAGCAATAGCTACAACAAGTCCAATCCCAACCGTACCAACGGAAGCATAAGTGCGTTGACAGGCAACGCAACTTTTAAATTCAAGGCACCTTCACAAAAGTCAGACACGACATATACAATTACATTCCATGCTACATGCGCAAGCAGTGCAAACGGCTTTGGAAACGGAGGATTGTACTCGAACACCAACACTGTACGTACCACATTAACGATCAAATAATATTTAATATTCAACCCACAGAATATGAAAAGAATCGCTATAATGTTGGCTATGTTGTTGAACATCGCCACAGTCAAAGTTTTTGCAAATGCACCCGACTCTGTGTATGTCTTCACCTACGCAATACCAAACGATGCACACAAGGGCATTCACATCTCATATAGCTCGGACGGGAATAAATGGATCACTATCGGGCAGGACCAGTCGTTCGTGACAAGCGACTTTGGTGCATGGGGAGCACAAAAACGCATGTACCATCCAAGTGTCATCAAGGATGGCGATACCTGGTATGCCGTATGGCAAGTGAATGACAACACGAACCAGTTTGCTACTACTCTCACACAGAAATTGTCTGTTTGGAAACCACAAGACTATCCGTATGTTGAGACACCCAATGTAATTGCGCCAGTGATCACCAAGCAGAACGGGTTGTTTGTAGTGACATACAAGACAAAAGATGGCAAGGTGTACCAAACTACAAGCCGCGATTTCAAACACTGGAGCCATGCAAACGAGACGCAAACGAGCGCATACAAGTCCAATGAGGTAAAGGCAATAATAGATGGCGTGGAACATGAGGGATGTATCACGCGCGCACCATGGAAACTTGTCGAAAATCTGATAAATAAAGGAAACGCGACAACACTGCTCAATCAAAAGTACAATGAATCACTTCGTAACGATGCCACACGGTTCGCGAACTTGACAGATGTACACGCGTCACTTACGATTCACCCTGATGCAATGAAGTCAATAAGCCCGAATCTTGTTGGTATATTCTTTGAGGACATAAGTTATGCAGCCGATGGTGGACTCTATGCCGAGCTGGTACAAAACCGTGACTTTGAATATAACAACCTTGACCGCGGCGAATGGAACGCACAGTCGTTTTGGAGCCAAGGTGGTGAAGGTACCATGGAATGGAGCATTGAAACCGATGATCCGATTCATGAAAACAACAGACATTATTCGGTTCTTAAAACGTCAACCCCTGGAAGCTACATACAGAACGAGGGGTTCGACGGAATTGTTCTGAAAAAAGGTGCAAAATACGATCTGTCACTTTTCCTTAAAAGTATAAAAGGTACAGGCAAAGTAAAGGTTTCGCTTATGGACGGCAACGCAGAAGTAGCCGGCAAAACATTCGGTACTACAACTGATTGGAAGCAATATAAAGCCACACTAACAGCAAGTAAAAACTGTAGCAAGGCAACGATCCGTATAACTCCTCTACAGGCAGGAACAATTGCAACCGACTTCATTAGCCTGTTTCCACAAGATACGTTCAAGAACCGCAAAAACGGTATGCGACGCGATCTCGCACAACTGCTCGCAGACATGAAACCAAAATTCATACGTTTCCCTGGTGGATGCGCAAGTCACGGACAAGGACTTGAGGACATCTATAGATGGACATACACAGTCGGACCTATATGGCAACGTAAATCTCTGCCAAATATATGGCATTATCATCAAAGCATGGGCCTCGGATTCTTTGAATACTTCCAATTTTGCGAAGATATAGGTGCCGAACCGCTACCTGTGCTCGCTGCTGGAGTCTGCTGCCAGAATTCCGGCAGAGGCGGACACGGGCAACAAGGAGGACTGCCTTTCGCAGGGGAAAAACAAAAGGTTCAGACATCCGAGCCTCTTCCAACTATGGAAGAATATCTGCAGGAATTACTTAACCTTATCGAATGGGCAAATGGTGACCCTAAGACATCGAAATGGGCAAAGATGAGAGCCGATGCAGGACATCCGAAACCTTTCAATCTAAAGTATCTGGGTATAGGAAACGAGGACTTGATATCCGATGTGTTTGTTGAACGATTCACATATCTCAACAAGGGAATCAAAGCAAAATATCCAGATATAGAAATTGTGGGTACTGTTGGACCATTCTTCGAAGGAAGTGATTATGAATACGGATGGCAACTTGCAAAGAAAGAAAATGTGGACATAGTCGACGAGCATTATTATGTCAATCCTGGATGGTATATTCACAACCAAGACTTCTATGATAAGTACGATCGGAATGGCACAAAGGTATACCTTGGAGAATGGGCAAGCGGAAACAACAAATTCGAGAACGCACTTGTGGAAGCACTCCACATGACAAATCTCGAACGCAATGCCGATGTAGTTCTTATGGAGTCATACGCACCACTCTTTTGCAAGGACGGACATTCAAACTGGAATCCTGACCTCATTTACTTTAACAACCAAAGTGCCAGACCAACACCCGGATACTATGTGCAATCGCTGTTTGGCAACAACAATGGAGTGACATATATACCAAGTGAATTAGCATCGCAAACAGTCGAGGATGCCCGAATTAGAATCAACTCATCGGTGGTAAAAGCAGATAATGGCGACCTGATCGTAAAACTTGTCAACTTGCTGCCTGTGAAGGTGAAAACAGATATGCAACTTGGCAATCTTGACGGATTCAACAAGAAAGCAGTACTGTCAGTCCTTACAGGACAACCAGGCGACGCATCAGCAACTCCTGTAACCAGTACAATTGATGTGGCACAACAATGTACATACGACATGCCTGCATACAGTTTGTCCGTAATCCGCATAAAGGCCTTACAGACTTCAAAAAAATGACGGATTACACTTCGACATATCATACTCCAATGCTTCACCCTCTGGCTATAGAGGATGAAGTCGTTTTACCCGAACTTTTTACCTATCCTTTTTTATATACGCCCCACCCTCTTGCAATAGCAGCCTGCGAGGAGCTGAAAGCGTACGTGAGAGCGCACACCGAATGGACAGAGGAAATCAGTCTTGGAAAAATGTTTGGTGTCCTTGTAGTACAAAGCGATAAAGGCATTTATAGTCTGTGGGCATTTTCCGGTCTGCTTGAGAGAAAATGCTCGCACGAAGGATTCGTTCCTCCTGTCTATGATGTCGAAGCATGGCAAAAGTACTATAACTCAGAAGATTCCATTATATGTTCGATGCCCGACGGCTACGAGAAAAGTGAAAGGTCGCGCAAACTGCAAATGCACCTCTTCGAACAATTCAACTTTCTCAATGCACGAGGTGAAATCAAAAACATCATTGACATATTCGACAAAGAGGCGTGTCGAATTCCACCCACGGGGGCAGGTGAATGCTGTGCGCCAAAACTGCTGCAGTACGCATATAATAATGGTCTCAAACCTCTATGCATGGCTGAATTTTGGTTAGGCATGTCACCTAAAGGAGACATCAGATACGACGGACAATACTATCCCGCCTGCCACGCGAAATGCAAACCAATTCTAAAACACATGCTCACCGGACTTAATGTTGAAGAAAATCCATTATTAATATCGATGCGTGAACAGGCGAAGCTCTTGCGAATCATTTATGAAGATGACGCAATCATTGTCGTAAACAAACCGGCCGGCATGCTGGCTGTCAACGGAAATGTCGATGCCCCAAGTGTGGAATCAATAATCAAAGAAAACCACCCTGATATAAGCGGTCCGATGATTGTGCATCGGCTTGATATGGATACATCGGGAATAATGATTATCGCAAAAAACAAGGATATACACAAAGCGTTGCAGACACAATTCTTCAGACATGACATAAAGAAACGTTATGTGGCAATCTTGGACGGTGTGGTAAACTCTGACAAAGGAACCGTTTCACTTCCAATTATGCCAGACAATCTCCACCGGCCCAGACAAAAAGTAGATTTTGTACATGGAAAAGACGCAATAACAGAGTATGAGGTACTTGAACGGACAAGCAATACCACACGCATCGCACTATTTCCGCTTACAGGACGGACGCATCAGTTGCGGATTCATGCAGCACACGAAGAAGGTCTTAACTGTCCGATATTAGGCGACCGGCTATATTCGCATACAAATATGATAAATAGTATGACCGACATACACGGCCGGAACAACAGGATGTATCTGCATGCTGAATCTATAGATTTCATACATCCAATCAGTTTAAAACGCATGCATTTGAGCATAAACGCAGACTTCTAAGCGTCTGACGCCAATTACTCAATATTTAGTATTGGTCAGTTCAAAATTAATCCTTAAATTTGCGCCAAATTTAGAAGAAGCAATGAAACTATCAGAACTAAGAACAGGCGAATCCGGGATAATCATTAAGGTACATGGGCATGGTGGATTCCGTAAGCGTGTCGTAGAGATGGGATTCATAAAAGGTAAAAAGGTTGAAGTATTACTCAACGCACCATTGAAAGACCCAGTAAAATACAAAATTATGGGCTACGAAGTCAGCCTCCGCCATAGCGAAGCAGATATGATTGAGGTAGTGACAGAAGAGGAAGCCCGTAAACTTGAAGCAAAACACAGGCAAGAAGAGAACAGCAACGGAAACAAAGAACAACTTAGCACGGTCGTTGACTCGGACAGTATAGACGAAAGACCACTTACAGAAAAACAAGTGGAGGAAGTTGCCATAAAGGAAAGCAAAGTAATCAACGTTGCGCTCGTAGGCAACCCGAATTGTGGTAAGACATCACTGTTCAACTTTGCCTCGGGAGCACATGAACGTGTAGGCAACTATTCAGGTGTCACAGTTGACGCAAAGGAAGGTCATGCCGAATTTGAAGGATACAAGTTTAATATAGTCGACTTGCCGGGCACCTATTCACTTTCCGCCTATTCACCCGAAGAATTGTATGTGCGTAAACAACTAATTGAAAAAACACCGGATATAGTCATCAACGTTATCGACTCATCCAACCTCGAACGCAACCTATACCTTACGACTCAACTCATTGACATGCACGTAAGAATTGTGGTTGCTCTCAATATGTTTGACGAGGTCGAAAAACGTGGCGACACTGTAGATTATAACAAGTTATCCGAACTATTCGGAGTTCCTATGGTCCCAACTGTCTTTACAACGGGCAGAGGTGTCAATGAACTGTTCCACCAAGTGATTAACGTTTATGAAGGAACTGAAGGTTCGGATATTCATTTCAGACACATACATATTAACCACGGTCACGAAATTGAGCACGGAATTGCAGAGATACAAGAACACTTGAAGAAAGAGGATCACCTGCGTGAACATTATTCGACACGTTATCTTGCAATCAAGCTATTGGAAAATGACAAACGGACGGAGGATTATATCAAGCAGTTGCCTGACGCTGACGAAATTCTACGACACCGTGACGAAGCGGCAAAACGTGTTCTTGAGGAGACTAAAGAAGATTCGGAAACAGCCATCATGGATGCAAAATACGGATTTATACATGGTGCCCTTGAGGAAGCCGGATACAAGACAGGAGATAAAAAGGATACATATCATACAACACATGTACTTGACTTCATACTAACCAATAAGTTCGCAGGCTTCCCTATTTTCATACTCATACTTGCCATCATGTTTTATGTGACATTCACTCTTGGGGCATACCCAATGGACTGGATAGAGTCTTTTGTAGCTTGGATTGGTGAGATGATCGGGCAATATATGCCAGAAGGTGCATTGAAGGCTATGCTGATTGACGGAGTAATCGGCGGTGTCGGCAGTGTGATCGTATTTCTTCCACAAATACTCATTCTTTATTTCTTCATCTCATTCATGGAGGATTCCGGCTACATGGCACGTGCCGCTTTCATAATGGACAAAATCATGCACAAAATGGGATTGCACGGAAAGTCGTTCATACCATTGATCATGGGATTCGGATGCAACGTGCCTGCGGTAATGGCAACACGCACCATAGAGAGCCGCCGCTCATGTCTTGTAACAATGTTGATACTGCCGCTTATGAGTTGCGAGGCACGTATACCTATTTATATTATGATGATCGGCAGTTTCTTTACTAGGAATACACAATGGCTTGTGATGCTCTCATTATATTTGGTTGGCATGCTGATGGCTGTAATAATGAGCAAAATTTTCACCATGTTCATGATTAAAGGAGAGGATACGCCATTCGTCATGGAACTTCCACCATACCGTTTTCCTACTAACAAAGCACTGCTCCGCCATACTTGGGAAAAGGGAAAACAATACCTCAAGAAGATGGGAGGTATCATCCTTGCCGCATCTCTTGTAGTCTGGGCTCTCGGCTATTTTCCTCACAACGATAATCTGAGCCAGCAAGAACAACAGGAACAAAGCTATATCGGCAGAATCGGTAAAGCTATAGAGCCTGTATTCAAGCCACAAGGCTTCAACTGGAAACTCGATGTTGGTATTGTTGCAGGTGTGGGTGCAAAAGAAATCGTAGCTTCAACCATGGGTATTCTCTACTCAAACGATGACAGCTTCGGTGATGACGAAAGCTATAATGACGAGGGTGGTAAATATGAGAAATTGCATGAGCAATTTACTGAAGATGTAGCAGAAATGCATGGAGTAAGTTACAAAGAGGCGGAACCGATAGCTACACTCACTGCATACTGTTTTCTGCTGTTTGTACTATTATACTTCCCTTGCATTGCAACAATAGCCGCAATCAAAGGTGAGACCGGTTCGTGGAAATGGGCAGCCTTTGCCGCTACATACACAACCTGCCTCGCATGGATTGTCTCTGCCTTAGTCTATCAAATTGGAAGTCTCATGCTATAATGGAACTCTTTATTGTCGTTATAATTGTAACCGCAGCAGTAATCTATCTTGCAGTAAGAGCATATCGCAGGCTGGCACATCAAAGGAAAGCAAGCAGATGCGAAGGGTGTGAGTTCCCGTGTGCATTAAAAGACTGTGTAAAATCACCTAAGGACAAAGAACGAACTTGAAGTATTCATAATGATAAGATCAGATTTATAATACAAAATATAAAATACACTTCTTGACGATGAAAAAAAAACAACTAAATCTAAAAGAGCTGGGAGTTTGCGTGCAATATTCCATATTTGCTCCTGAAGGCAAACTGGAGGAAGTACATGCCATTCTTAAAATAGTCGATAACATTAACGACCCGTTCGTACAACAATATCAACGAATTTTTGAAGCACAAAAGCAATTTGAATCCGAGATTGGGTGCTCGAACGTTATATTGAAAAGATACTTTGTGAGTGACGCGACAAACCAAATGGCTCTGATGGAAACAGGTGACAACGTGTCGGTAATACAGCAAGCTCCACTCAATGGAAGCAAGATTGCAGTTTGGATTTACTTGCAAAAAGGAACAAGCAACTATACTCATTTTTGGACTATGAACCTGACAGAACCAGAGGGTGACAGCTTTCACCAGTCAAAAGTCATTCTTGAAAGATATGAGGAAAAATTACAAAAGGAAGGTATGACTTTGGCTGACAACTGTATCCGCACTTGGTTTTTTGTCCGTGATGTTGATACGCAATACAAGGGATTGGTAGTAGCAAGAAAAGAGAATTTCAAGACGCAAGGACTGACAGACAAAACGCACTATATAGCTTCGACTGGCATACAAGGAATGCCTGCAAACCCAAAGGCTATTATACAACTTGGAGCATACGCCATCAAGGAGGTAAAAAAGGGGCAACAGACATACTTATATGCCCCGACACACCTTAATCCGACTTACGAATATGGCGTGACTTTCGAACGTGGAGTTAAGGTGGCATTCGGCGATAGATCTCACATATACATATCAGGCACAGCCTCAATTGACAACAAAGGACAAGTGCTATATGAGGGCGACATAAAGAAACAGACAATAAGGATGTGGGAAAATGTTGAGACATTGCTTAACGAAGGTAACGCGTCTTTCGACGATGTGGCACAAATCGTAGTGTACTTGCGTGATGTTGCAGATTATAATGTAGCACATGAGATGTTCAATAACAAACTGCCAGACATTCCTACCGTAATCACCTATGCACCTGTGTGTAGGCCAAAGTGGCTAATCGAAATGGAATGCATAGCGATAACAAACAGAGGTGACCGGCAGTTCAAAGACCTATAACGCGATCTAAATTACAAATATATATTTTATGGCTAAAGAGAACAAACATATCGTACTATGGATTATACTGGTAGTACTTATACTTGCGCTTATCGGCACGTGTGGCTATCTTTATTGGAATAATTCATCTGAAAATGAAAAGCAAAACGAAGAGAGCAGCTTGTGGCTGAAAATACGCATGTTTGAGGGAGAAATGCAGCTTGACTCGCTCGAAAATGCAATAAGCGACTATCAGTGGGTTTTCCCACACGGAAAGCATGCCAATGATGTACGTGATATTAAAGAGAAAATAGAAACAGAACGGAAAGACTGGATATCTGCAAAATACTCGGGATCAATCGATCAAATAGAAGACTTCATACGTAATCACAGCAATAGTTTCTTCCGCCATGACGCAGACAGAGCACTCGACTCGCTTTACTTCATCGATGCACAGTCGGATGATACTTATGCGTCATATGAAAACTATCTCAACAGTTATAGCGATGGCATGTATGCAGAGAAAGCCAAGGAAAGAATGGCAGAGATAGACAATGGAACAGTTACAAATAGCGAAACAGTCAATGCAAGCCAAGTAATCAATGAGCACTTCATCGCACTGGCAAATAATGATAGTGAGAAACTGAAGGAAACTATTGCTGATGCCATTTCTACATATATGGGCAAAAGCAATGCACGTCCGGCTGATGTGGAACAATATATGCAAAGCATGCATTCCGACAAGAACAGAACAGTTTCTTTTGAACTGCAAAATATTATTGTGACGAAAGAAGTGAATGAACATAAACCTACTTACAATGTGCACTTCCTGCTTTACGAAACAATTGCGACAGGCAACCACACAGACAAGATTAGTTTTATTGGCCTGTCACATATAAATGACGCAGGAAAAATCATTTCCCTAATTTTATCGCGAAACAGCTGACCGTATTATGGATATCATAACAAAGTATTTTCCAAATCTCACCGATAAACAGAAACTGCAATACGCTCAATTACAGGACCTGTATAATGATTGGAATGCAAAAATAAACGTCATTTCACGTAAAGATATTCAAAACCTGTACGAACATCATGTGCTGCATTCTCTCGGCATAGCGGAAGTCATACGTTTCCGCCCTGGTACGACAATCATGGATTTAGGTAGTGGAGGTGGTTTCCCTGGCATACCACTTGCGATAATGTTTCCGGATACAAACTTCCATCTTGTTGACTCTATCGGAAAGAAAATCAAAGTTGCACAAGCAATTGCCGATTCAATAGGATTAACCAATGTCTATTCAAGTCATGCCAGAGGCGAAGACATAAAAGAAAAATATGACTTCATTGTCACACGCGCTGTCATGACATTGAGCGAATTAATGAGATGCGCAAGTAAGAATGTTAAAATGCAACAACGCAACTCATTACCAAACGGCATATTGGCTCTAAAGGGAGGTGAACTCGATACTGAAATCGCACCAATGAGAAAGTTGTGTACAGTATGGGACTTATCTCAGTTCTTTAACGGAGAGTATTTCTCCACTAAAAAACTTGTACACGTATCTGTAAAAAATTAATAATAAGCAAATAAAAGCATAAGAATGTTAGAAATTAAGTCGTTTCAAATAAGTCCAATGATGACCAACAACTACGTAGTAAGCGATGATACAAACAACGCTTGCATTATCGACTGTAGTTGCACAAATGAAAACGAATGGCAAGAAATCAAAAGTTACATAACAGAAAATAAACTGAAACCTGTACACTTGCTATGTACACATTTACATTTTGACCATATCATGGGCTGTGGATATGTATATCGCGATTACGGGCTCGATATAGAGGGAAACCTTGCAGACTTTGACCAATACGACCAAAGAGACTTGTATGTAGAGGCATTCGGACTAAATACAACCCAATTACTCCCTTCCCCTAAGGTTACCGACATATCAAATACAAATTACATTACGTTCGGAGACCATGAATTCAATATCATAAAAACACCAGGACATACACCAGGCGGACTAAGCTACTATTGTAAAAAAGAAAAGGTGGTGTTCGTAGGCGATACATTATTTCAAGCATCCATAGGACGGACAGACCTTCCAGGTGGGAACAACGAACAACTACTGCGTTCAATAAAAAACGGATTGCTCTGCCTTCCACCCGAGACACATGTTTTCACAGGGCACGGACCATCGACTACAATCGAATATGAGATGAAATTCAATCCATATGTGTAAGCCATTTTGAAAATCAGATTCTGCATACCCTGCTAATTTCATGTTAATAATATCCATGTATGGACATTTTAAACTCAAATGGCATCGTCAGTTCAAATAAAATATGTAAATTTGTCAACGATATACATTATACAACTAATCATTAATGAACGAAACGAATCTTCAACAGATAAAACAGCGATACGGAATAGTCGGCAATGCGCCAGAGCTGAACAGAGCCTTAGATATAGCTGTCCAAGTGGCACCAACAGATCTGAGCGTACTCATACAAGGAGAATCAGGCGTCGGGAAAGAAGTCATTCCACGTATTATCCATGACAAATCAGTACGTAAACATCAGAAATACTTTGCCATTAACTGCGGTTCGATTCCTGAAGGAACAATTGACAGTGAATTATTCGGACATGAGAGAGGTGCATTTACAGGTGCGGTTGATCAACGCGACGGCTATTTCGGAGTAGCAAATAAGGGTACCTTATTTCTTGATGAAGTGGGAGAACTGCCCATGAGTACTCAAGCAAGATTGCTGCGCGTATTGGAGACAGGAGAATATATTCGGGTAGGTTCATCTGAAATACGGAAAACTGACGTCAGAATTATTGCAGCGACCAACGTAAATATAAGAAAGGCAATCAGCGAAGGTAAGTTTCGTGAAGATCTTTATTATCGCCTTGCAACCATCCCCATTAAGATGCCGCCATTGCGCGAAAGAGGAAAAGACATCGAGTTGCTGTTCAGAAAATTCGTATCAAGTTTCTCAGAGAAATACATGCTCGACCCTATAACCCTGACAGACGACGCAAAACAATTGCTTTCGAAATACAAATGGCCCGGAAACATCCGTCAACTAAAAAACGTAGCAGAGCAAATCTGTATAATAAGCCGTGACAGAACAATCACCGCTGATGCCTTGGTACAGTTTGGAATTACCGACGATTCTGATACAGGCAGCGGACTGATGCTTGCTAACAGCAATCAGAACGGACCACACTCCTACGAGAGTGAGCGCGAAATGTTATTGCATGCCCTTGCCAGCCTCGGGAAGGATGTCAAAGAGTTGAAAGAAATGATAAACAATCGGACCATGCATCAGCAATCCCAGCAACAGATTTATCAGGAACAGGAGTACACTGTAGCACCTCCCCGTATTGAAAACAAAGCCAATACACCACCTGTAAAAGTACAAGAGGTAATCCCTGAGGCTGTCGAATACGTTGAAACCGCTCCGCGTTCAATGAAAGAAATTGAAGAGATACAAATTAAGGACGCACTCCATCGCAATCATTACAATCGCAGTAAAACCGCCAAGGAATTGGGAATAAGCGAACGTACACTTTACCGACGAATTAAGGACTATGGTTTGGAGAAATAAAAAAACAGGCATATCCATCTGCATCATAGCATTGATAACTATGACACTTATAGCATGCAAAGTCTCATATTCACTCAACGGATCCAGTATTGACTACAATACGACAAAAAGTATTTCCATAACGAAGTTTCCAATCCGCAGTGCTTATGTTTGGGCTCCAATGGAAGCGATGTTCTATAATTCTATCACAGACGAATATGCAAAAAAGACAAAACTGAAAGTGCTGAAAAAAAACGGTGACATGAACCTGACAGGTGAAATAACAGAATACAGCCAAACAAACAAAGCTATATCATCCGACGGTTATTCAGCCCAAACACAACTGAAGATGACAGTAAATGTCCGGTTCACTAACAACAAAAAACACGAAGATGACTTCGAAAAAAGTTTCTCCGCTACTACAAACTATGATTCTAGCCAATCTCTTGCATCGGTTCAAGATGAACTAGTACAGCAGATGATTGACGATATTGTTGGACAGATTTACAATGCAACAGTAGCAAATTGGTAAAAAAAGAAAAAATAAATCGAAAATCATTTGTTCATTACAAAAAAAGTGATAACTTTGCATACCAAAATAGTATATAAATTCAACAAGCGAATAAAACAAATAAAAAAACAAACTAAATAAACAAACGTAACAATGTATTACTTAATAATCGCATTAGTAATTCTTGCATCAATATTGATGTGCGGAATTGTGCTTATCCAAGAATCGAAAGGAGGAGGTCTTGCCTCCGGATTCTCATCATCAAACCAAATTATGGGTGTTCGTAAGACAACAGACTTTCTTGAAAAAGCCACATGGGGACTTGCTATCGCTATGGTAGTGCTTAGTGTCGTATCAGCCGCATTTGTTCCAAAAACAGTGACAGAAGACCAACCGATCATTGCCCCAATATCGACGTCAACCGATGCTAATAATGTTCAGTCATTCCCATCAGCTACACAGCAATCTCAAGGCGCAGCAGACCAATCAACAAAAGCACCTGCTGATAATAACACACCGGCAGAGACACCTGCTGAATAAACAACAAACTCTGTAATCATTGCCAAGATGAAAAGAGTTCGTTGTCCGAAATGTGATAACTTCATTGTTTTTGACGAAACAAAGTACAAGGAAGGACAATCATTAGTATTTATTTGCCCCAATTGCAAAAAAGAATTCAAAATAAAAATAGGCAGATCAAAGCTAACCGGCATACATCAAGAACGGCAAATTGATGAAAATGCCTTCAATGAGGATTACGGCAGCGTCATAGTGGTAGAAAACCAATTCGCATTCAAACAAATCATACCACTTGATTTGGGCGACAACGAGTTCGGACGCTATCTGAAAGGGACAAACATTAACAAACCTATTGAGACAAGTGACCCAAGCATTGACACATTCCATTGTGTAATAAATGTAAGTCACGACAAAAGAGGAAATCTGAAATATGTCTTGCGTGACGCGCCAAGCGACACGGGAACATTCTATATGAATACCATCTTGAAAGACGTAGACAGGATCAACCTCGAAGACGGAGCGATAATCACGATTGGCGCCACAACACTAATCCTCAGAGCATCACATGCAAACAAAAATAATAACCTCATCAATAGAAATAGGTAAAAAGTAATGGAACAAATTAGTTTACAATTAAACACGGTGAACCCTGAAGTGAAGATATTCTCGTATGAGGATAATTACTTCTGTGCGGATAACTTTGGACAAACCAACGATCCAAGGACAAAACCTTGCAGTGCTGTACAAAACAATGATTACTTTGTCCGTATAGGCATTGTTCAAGGCAGTATGAACTTAAAAGTCAACGGCGTTGAAATAAAGCTGAAGTCAAACGATTACATCATCATCACCCCATTTACAAATGTAGAAGTACTTGAATCAAGATGCAAATTCTTTTTAAGCGCAACCAAAGGATATATCGCTCTTGACATGTATACTCAAATGGGCTTGAATGTAGGCGTGAAAAATGGTTGCTATACATGTCACCACTACCACATGCACACACAACAAATAGATGTGCTCCAGAAAGACTATACAAGAGTCAAGCAGACCATCTTGATGGATGTGAAAATAAAGAAAGAAGATTTGATAAAGGCAAGACACAGTATATACGTATCACACGTGTTGTCATTCACTGACAATGTTACTGAAATACCACATGAAAAAGACATTGCAGCCACCAAAGTTTTCGATCAATTCCTAAAATTACTCGACGCCGATTACACGAAGGAAAGATCTGTACAGTATTACGCAAAAGAGATTGGTATACAAGCCAAAAATCTCTCAATCGCCACTTTCAACATGACAGGCAAAACTGCGTCACGTATTATTGACGAATACGTTGTCTACCGTATAAAAGTGGAACTTTACAACAATCAACTCAACATAAAGGAAATCGGTCAGAAATACAATTTCCCAACACAAAGTTTCTTCGGCAGATACTTTAAGAGGGTTTCCGGTTATTCTCCGCGTAAATACATAAGTTTGAATAGTAAAAAATTGGCTCAATAAACATAATCACTATGAAAAGTAAGACATTAAAGAACAGATATATAGAAGATTCTGTTGAAAGAATATCTCAATACATTCCATATACGGTAAATGTCAAGAAAATGGTATATCTTTTTGACAATGCCAACAATAAAAGCAAGTTCAATGATGCATATAGCAGAGAAAATACATACAGGCTTATTGAGAGCGTATTTCTGCTTGTAATTCGTGGTGAAGTAATATTCAACGTAAACAACAAAGATGTAGTTGTGGGTAATCACAACTTCTGTGTAATCACCGCACAATCCAAAATACAACTCATACATGCAGACCCTGAAACCAAATTCATATTCATACGAATGACAGAGGCTGCACACGCAAAAGGCTTTGAGGATCTTGGTATATATAAAAATAAGCTCATCAACGACTATGCACAAAACAAACTTCTCAGCGACGATGAATACAACTATTTCATGAGATTGTATTCAGAAATGCATGAAGACCTCAGTCATAAGAATGAGGCATTTATAAACATCACTACCCGCTCATACAATTGCATCCTGCATATATTTGTTCTGAACGTATTCAATATTGACGTAAAAATTAAAGGACAAGCAATATCACGGCAGGAAAACTTGTTCAGACAGTTTATTGAACTTCTAAATCAGTATGCGAGCAAGGAACGTGAGGTACAGTTCTATGCCGAGAAGCTAAATATAACACCAAAGTATCTCTCCACCATAACCAATGCATACAGTGGCAAGAACGCCAGTCGCTGGATTGCCGAATATGTAGTGACATTGGCAAAGGAACTGATGAAAGAGAACAAGTGCCGGATTCAAGATGTCAGTGAAATGCTCAACTTCCCAAGCCAAAGTTTCTTTGGCAGATTCTTTAAACGTACTGCCGGCATATCACCAAAACGTTATATGATGACAGAACTTAAATAACGCAAGACACAGGCAAGGCTATGAGACTCATTCCAACATACAAATGGGCAAAGAATGTCAGGGCTGTAAAAAATGCCAAGAAGGGATTTATTAACCAACCCTGGGCATCAGGCGCTGTATTGTTGGCATGTGTCATCATAGCAATGCTTCTTGCAAACATTCCTCTCACGAGCAAACTTTACCATGATATTCTGCAAACTGAACTGACAATTCACATTCAAAGTCCAGGCGGATTGATTGATTGGATATTTCCAAACGGCATGAACGTTGAAAAATTTATCAACGACGTGCTGATGGTTGTATTCTTTTTCACTGTCGGACTCGAAATCAAACGTGAAATTGTATGCGGTGAATTGTCAACACCTAAAAAAGCGATGTTGCCAATTATAGCTGCAGCAGGCGGCATGCTGGCACCGGCAGTCATATATGCCTGTTTCAATCATGGTACAGACGCAGCAAGTGGATGGGGAATCCCTACAGCAACCGACATTGCTTTCGCAATTGGTATCATGTCAATTATGGGAAACAAAGTTCCCATCTCACTTAAAGTGTTCCTTACAGCTTTGGCAATCGCAGACGACTTGGGTGCAATACTTGTTGTCGCTTTCTTCTATGGAGGTAAAATCAATTTGGCGCTGTTAGCCATAGCATTATTACTGCTTGCATTCACATTTGTGCTAAACAACTTGGGGGAGAAACGCATGAGATTTTATCTCATACCTGCGATAGGAATATGGTTTTTGTTCTATTACGCAGGAATACATGCGACTATGTCGGGAGTCGTAATGGCATTCATGATCCCAATGAAAGGAAAATACACGAGGGCTTATCTCACCCGCAGAAACCGCGAATACGAACGGCGACTTGCGGAATATGACACACTCGATTCAGGAATTGCCAGTGAAGGATACGTCAGTGAATTTCCAAATGAACTCCAGCGCCACTGTCTGCGTAGAATGAGTTTTATAGCAACCAACACCATGGGTATGTCATACCGGCTTGAACACATGCTCAGTCATTGGGTTACATTTGGTATAATGCCAATATTTGCACTTGCCAACGCCGGAGTGGAGATTCCGGATCCGAGCTACTTCAACATATTCCAATGGAGTCCTGAATATGGCAGCGTAGGAATGGGCATCTTCTTCGGATTGTTGCTTGGAAAACCTATAGGTATAGTAGCGGCAAGCTTCATTGCAATCAAACTGGGAGTAGGTGAAATGCCGAAGAACGCCAATTGGAAAATGTTCTTTGCTGTAGCATGTCTTGGTGGCATCGGATTCACCATGAGCATATTTGTTGATACGCTATCGTTCGGCAATGTTCCGGATATATGCGACCATCTGCGTGCTAGTGGAAAGATTGCGATATTGATGGGAAGCCTATGCTCCGGCCTACTTGGAAGTCTCCTTATTTATTTGCTTCACAAGTTTAGCCAGCCAAAAACGGCTTAACATCGTAAATACACCTTATTATATATACGCACGCGAGGTGAACAGCATGTTTTTGTGATGTGACTAAGCGGAGACCCTGCTTGGGTCGTTGTATAGTGTTGTGCCTATACCCGCCTCACATTGACTTAATACAGAATTACTTTACACCGAATTAACAATTAAAGCATAATAGAAAAAATGGAAAGTAAAAAATCAAGTCACATGTAAACCCCTCGCCTGTCATCCCATGACGCCGCCTGCTATTGCGAGAGCTAATCAGTAGAACCCAACAATGTTATTGTCATTAGTGCCGCTGTACGAGAGCATGAAAGCTCGTATTATTTATGCCTGTAAATCAACATGTTCTGTAGTCGTACGACCATAGGTCATGTGGTCGTACGACCACAGGCATTTTAGTAAACAGATAGTAAACGGTAGTAAACGGATTTGGAAACCGACACAATCTTTCATTTCAGCAAGATTCGTCATAATAGCGTCTGCTATCTCCATAACTAAATTAAAGCGTGCAAAGTGACCTCTGTACAGATTTATTTATTAACTTTGCATGACGAAAATGTTTTATAGTGTGATATGACAAAAGAAGAAAGAGAACGCATATTGAAACTCATGAAACAAGAGGTGGTACCTGCTGTCGGATGCACGGAACCAGCGGCGGTAGCTCTATGCGTGTGCAAGGCTACGGAGACTTTAGGAACAGTGCCCGAAAAAATCGAAGTGAAGTTGAGTGCAAACATACTTAAGAACGCTATGGGAGTTGGCATTCCTAATACCGGAATGATTGGTTTGCCTATAGCAATCGCACTTGGGGCGTTGTGCGGAAAGTCGGAATATCAGTTGGAGGTACTGAAAGATGTTGATGCCGAGCACGTGAAGCTGGGCAAAAAATATATATCGGAAAATCGGATAGATATTAAACTAAAAGACGGTATAACGGAGAAGTTGTATATTGAGGCTATTTGCACTGATAAAGACGGAGAGACTGCCCGCGCTGTCATAAGCAATGACCATACAAACTTCATTGAGATTGACCGCTGCGGTGAGACGTTCCTGAGCAAGCAGACGGTTCAATCGGACGACGACGGTCCATGCGATGACAGCTGGCTTTCGCTCAGCAAGGTATATGAGTTCGCTACTACGGCCCCATTGGATGAACTTGTGTTCATCAACGAGGCACGCAGGCTGAATGAGGCGGCTGCCGAGAAGTCGTTGCATGGCAACTATGGCCACCTGCTTGGCAAAACACTTACGCGTCCGTTAGGCAAGGGAATCATGGGCGACACTATCTTCTCACATATCATTTCAGCCACGGCATGTGCTTGCGACGCACGTATGGCTGGAGCGAAGATTCCGGTAATGAGTAATTCTGGAAGTGGAAACCAAGGTATATGCGCTACGCTGCCTGTGGTGAAATTTGCCGAGGAAAACCATAATACTGATGAAGAGTTGACCCGAGCACTCATTATGAGCCACTTGACTGCAATATACATGAAGCAAAGTCTCGGAAAACTGTCCGCTCTCTGCGGATGTGTCGTGGCATCAACAGGCAGCAGTGTGGGAATCACGTACTTGATGGGCGGCTCTTTCAAGCAAATATCAGCAGCGGTTAAAAACATGATCGCGAACTTGAGTGGAATGATTTGCGACGGGGCAAAACCGAGTTGTACACTGAAACTGACCAGTGGGGTCTCTACAGCTGTGCTTTCCGCTATGCTTGCCATCAGCGGTGAGTGTGTTGAAAGTACTGAGGGCATCATCGATGAAAATGTAGATAAGAGTATTCACAATCTCACGAAGATAGGAAAAGACGCGATGTGCGAAACCGACCGATGTGTGCTCGATATCATGACTCACAAATGAATCGGTTTAACAGCTGATTTATGTTTTCTATATGAAAATTCTGCTATTGGGTGAATACAGCAACGTGCACTGGACTCTCGCTGAGGGCCTGCGACTGCTGGGGCATGACGTATGTGTAGTCAGTGACGGCGACGGATGGAAAAATTATAACCGTGATATTGACCTGTCCCGTCGGTCGCTGAACAAGACGGGAGGTGTGGCTTACTGTATAAAGGTGCTAAACTTACTGCCAAAGCTGAAGGGATTTGACATTGTGCAAATCATAAATCCTGTATTTCTTGAACTGAGAGCTAAACGCATTGCTCCTTTATACAATTTCCTGAGGCACAACAACAAGCGTATGGTATTGGGTGCCTATGGTATGGATTACTACTATGTCAGCACTTGTCTCGATTGCAAGACTTTCCGCTATTCAGACTTTAACTTTGGCAATAAACAGCGTACCGACGAACCGTTCAACCAACATTTTATGAGCGAGTGGTTAGGCGAGAAAAAGGAGCTGAACGTGAAAATAGCTAATGATTGCGATGCAATTATAACAGGACTGTGTGAATATGATATGTGCTACCGGCCTGTATTTCCAAACAAGACATCGTTTATACCCTTCCCTATTAAGATTACAGAAAGCCCAAGGATAGACGACGTACACACCGGACCGGTAAGAATATTCATCGGCATACAGAAAACACGTTCAGCGTACAAAGGAACTGACATCATGCAGAAGGCGTTGGAAAGGCTCAAGGAGAAATACCCTGACCGTATGGAATTAATAAAGGTGGAATCCGTGCCTTTCGAACAATACAAACGATTAATGACATCAAGCGACGCTATAGTTGACCAACTGTACAGCTATACCCCTGCAATGAATGCTCTGCAAGCCATGTCACAAGGACTAATTGCAATTGGCGGAGCTGAACCGGAAAACTATAAGATATTGGGCGAGGACACGTTGCGGCCAGTCATAAATGTACTGCCTTATGGAGACGATTGTTTCCAAAAGATTGAACAGTTGGTGTTACACCCCGAGCGAATTCAACAAATGAAACACGACAGCATAGCATACGTTTGTAAGCATCACGACTACCGCAAGGTGGCTAAAAAATATTCTGATTTATACAATCAACTACTTGTCTGACTTCTTCATCGCTCATTGCCTGACTGATCGGCAAACTCAATTCTGTATCGGACCACATTTCAGCAACCGGAAAACGCAGATGTGCACATTCGGCATATGCTTTTTGTTTGTGGATAGGTATCGGATAGTGGATAAGGGTCTCTATTCCATGGTCATGCAGCAATGTCTGCAGATAATCACGATTCTTGCATTTTATGGCATATACATGATATACATGACTGCAATCGGTGGTGTCGGGCAGAAGTTCGACTGCCGGATGACAAATATGGGTAGAATAGTAGTGTGCAATCTCTATGCGACGGTTGTTTGCACTGTCCAAATGGCGCAACTTCACCCTTAAGACGGCTGCCTGTAACTCATCCAGTCTGCTGTTGAAGCCTTTATAAACATGCACATACTTTTTCTCCTGTCCATAATTGGTCAATGACCGCACCATCATGGCAAGTTCTTGGTTGTTTGTGGCCACTGCTCCCCCATCACCCAAGCAACCCAAATTCTTAGCAGGATAGAAACTGAAAGCGGCAGCATCGGAATTATTTCCAGCCCTACTGCCGAACAAAGTAGACAGTTCTTTTTCAGTCCCGTCAGAATAGTACAAGGCGCCATGTGCCTGACACGCATCCTCAAGCACTTTAAGTCCGTGCTTACGTGCGATACGGTTAATCTGGTCCATACGGCACATCATACCATAGAGGTGTACCGGTATGATGACTCGTGTACGCGGGGTTATGAGTCCTTCGATTTTTGTCTCGTCAATAGTCGGCATAACGATATGCGGTTCACAAAAGACAGGTATAAGCCCGACTCGAGAAACAGCCATCGCTGTAGCAATGAAGGTGTTGTCAGGTACAATAACCTCATCGCCATCGTTCCAGCCATACATCAGTTTCCATGCTTGCAATACAGCCGTAAGGGCATCGAGTCCGTTTCCGACACCGATGCAATATTTCACGCCGACATACTCAGCATACTCATGTTCGAAACTTTCGACTTCGTGTCCTTTCACGAACCATCCGGAATGCACGACACACCGGATTGCTTCATCTAACTCCTCACCAAAAGTACTGTTCACGCGTTTTAAATCATAAAAATGTACCATGTCTGTTATTCTTGCTGCTTGCCCGTCATTCACTTATAAGATAATTTCCTTCCGGAGTCTCACCCTCGGCTGATACGAATATTTGCTTAGCTGACGAATTATTATAGAACTCAATCTTAGCATTACCCTTGGCGTCGGTCTTCACATTAGCATCCCAATAAAGCGTACGCCTGAAATCCTCTGTCGGCGGCAACACACTGTAGTCTTCCATTTCAAATTTAGTTGGCTTGTTATAACCATAGAAATGAGACTTTCTGAGTCCTTTCTCTTTGAAATAGAAAAGCGGGTGTGTGTAGACGAACGCAATAACAGGGTTCAGGGAATAAATGTCTGTCGACTCTATGTAGTGATACAGCACGCTTACATTATCAGTAAAATAGACCGACTTTACCTCATTGAGGAAATCGGGCCGTTCAATGACACCAGCCCTGTTGTTCGTTCGTTTGAAATTGAACTTAGTACGAGTAAAGTTAGTTATGGTGCAGAACATGTTATTCACGATCCACACAATCGGGCGGCGGTCGTAGGTCAGGCCGTCACGATAACAGATAATCGGTTTCTCACCCGACGTGTTATACAGTTCGTCTCTCTGCATTTCATTCTCAACACGGCTCACAATTCCTTCTTCCTCGCCTTCCTCCAAGACTCCGCCCTCTGTCGGCTTAACGTATACCATATCGTCAACAAGTGGGTCAGACTTTCCGTCAATCAAACTGTTTTTGCTCTTCAGCCAATCATCGAACGTAGGAATATCCCTTCCCTCATCGGCGATCTGGTCTGCATAAGTGTCACAATCATAGTAAACTAAAGCCGTCTTCTGTGCCTGGTCTTCATCGAACCACGTCACATGTTCGTCGCCCAGGATTCTTCGCGACCGGATCTTCACGGTCGGCAACACATGCGTCTTCTTAGTTATGCTGACATACTCTTCATCTTCCGGCTCTTTATCTGATTCTTTGAAAAAATTGCTTTCGCCTACAGGGATAGTGCGCAACTCATATGGCGAGAGCATACGCATAGCAGGCGAAAAATTACGATCGATGGTAATTATATAATCCTCTGCCTTTCCGTCTTTCTTCGATTTGATTTGCAACGACCAGTCATCATAGCATTCAGGCAACTGGAATGAATAACGGCCTATACTGTCGGTCGATGTTTTTCCCGACATCGATTCACCTTTCCGATTAAACAAGTATGCTGTAAGATCTACATTATCAAGACTGCGCTTTTTGCCGACAGATAATAATTTGCCAAACAAATAAAGTCCGTCCTCTACCGGTTCACTCTTTTCGAGCCGTCTCAGACCTGCCATCAGATTCCAATCATAGCGTCTCCATCCTTGGGTCATCATCAACAAATCAGCGGCACGGCGATGTTCTTCGTCGTCAGCCTCAAAATAATAATCCGGTGAATCTATATAGCCTCCTAAGTCACTTGTCAGCAGCATCCACGTCTTCATGTTGCCTTCACTACCGTTAACCGTTGTTGCTGCATCCATGGCAGAGAATGATATGGAAGAATTAGGTGCCGACTTGATATTGACCGATATCGTGCCGCATGGAGTGATACTCTTCTGTTCGGTAGTTATATAAATACTGTCCGACTCATTTGCATACGGATATATAAAAAACAGTCTTTCCGACACAATCTGTCCGTTCGAATCAAATACGGTTAGTTGGTTTACTCCCTGAGGCAGAGAATACCGGCTGAACTGCTTTTCGATTTTTGCTTGGGCAGTCATGGTGTCACAAGCCACAATATTGCCGTTGTGAATGACCGCATATCCGAGCATTCTGCCCTGAACAGATGGCGAACTATTGATTATCACGCTAATGACATCTTCATCTAAAGCATCCAATTGCATAGTACATCCGTCAGTTTTAGCTGCAGGCAGTTCATATTCATGCGATTTGCCGTTTACTTTGGTTTGCAGGTATTTTTTCTCACCGTTTGCGACAAGTTCAAACATGCCCCTACCCGACTCATCGGTTTCCACATCACATATTTTCGTTTTGTTGGCATCGAGCAGTGCACCATTTATTTTTCTGCGGTATCCGTTCTCATCGGTGACTACAAATGCCACACGTCCTTTCAACCCTTGTACCAAGTCACCACCTTCCGGATAGAACTTCACACTGCTGCGATTCAAGTCGCTCGTTGATTCCACCATCTTTCCGTTTTCGTCAACACGTGTATTAGGCAGTCGGTTGCGGAACCCCGATTTGTCTATTACCGGTTTTGAATAATCACCATCGTTCTTCGGGGCGTTGAAGATAGGGAACACACGAGAGAACACAGCTGATGTTCCCCAGTTTGTCATGTAGCGGGTAAAAGCCCTCACTTCATAAAATCCGCTCAAGCCTATTATACTATCGAGTCGTATGTCGCCTTCAGCCTCACCGTCTACTACTTTAAGGGTGCGGCGTTCACATACATCACCGGATGGGTTCACCAATTCAACATACAAGACCTTGCTGATATTTGACTTCTGTCCGTTGTCCATACGGTTCAAGTAAGCCTTAAACCTTATTGTTTCACCACGGAAATAACCTGTATTATCAAAATGAAGATACACTTTCTCTTGTGGTGCTGCCTGATTAAACAGCATTGCATGGCGTATATACGTCAGTATGTTGTTCACATCACTATTTTGCGACATTTCCTGGGCACGCATTGGACATGCGTACGCCATCAATAACAATATAATAAATAAATTCCTCATGCACTCCAGATTTTATAATGCTTGCCCTTTATTTGCATCTCGTTCCGTAACATATCAATTCTGAACCCTTTGTATTGTAAATAATGTAAATCCGCAAATGGACATGCATTGCGGCCGATGTAAATCTTCAAAAAAAGAGTCCTCCACACAGGATGACTCTTATTCTGGATAATTAGAATCGCAATAATTATTTCTTTGCAGCAGCGATAGAAACCTTGCGATATTCCTTTCCAAGTTTCTCAAGTACGAGAGTGTTCTTACGTACACGAGCAGCAGCAGCTTTGTTAGTCTTGCTTTTCTCAAGATCTTCAGTAAGAGCTTTTATTGCCTCACTCATCTTTTCGATTAATTCTTCCATTTTTGAACAATTGTTTAAAAGTTAATATTATTACGCTTGCGCTAAGCATGGGCAAAGGTAACAAATGTCTTTAAAATGACAAAACCATTGCATTATTTTTTTTAAAATATATCTCAAAATGACTGTAGTATGTGTTATTTTTTATTGAGTGGCATCAGTTACTACACTCTTTGCTTAAAATCTTCATAGGAAAAACGTTTCCACTCCATAAGCGACATTCCTTTACGGATATATATATCCGGTAGCGGCATTCCATTGAAAGTATTAGTCTTCACCATCGAATAAATTGCCATATCTCCAAACACTATCTCATCGCCTTCCGACAATTCATGATCGGACTGATACAGCCCTATGATGTCGCCCGACAGACACGTAGGTCCGCCAAAACGATACACATACTTACCAGTAAGGCTACTGCCATCATATAGACTGATTCCTTTATTAATTACAGGAGGTGTATAAGGCATCTCTATCACATCGGGCATGTGGCAAGCAGCCGAAGCCGACAAAATGACATTGCATATTCCGTCCTCCTCCATAGGTTGTACGTCGAGCACTTTACAATGCAATTCACCGGCATTCAACGCAACTGCTTCCCCTGGTTCCAAATATACTTGTAATCCATAATGCCTCTGCATTCTCGTAATACATTCTTCCAAGAGTGGAACATCATAATCCGGCCTTGTTATATGGTGACCGCCACCAAAGTTTATCCACTTCATATCAGGCAGATATCTGCTGAATTTCTGTTCAACCGCATCGAGGGTGACCTTCAAATCATCTGAATTTTGTTCGCAGAGTGTATGAAAATGCAATCCGTCGAGTAAACGGTATTCACCCTCGCTTAAATTCACAAAATCAGCCAAACGTACTCCGAGTCTACTGCCCGGAGCACACGGATCGTAAATAGCATGTCCCTTCTGTGTCGAGCATTCAGGATTGATCCGCAACCCGATTTGCACTCCATGTTTTTTTACCTTATGACCATACAGACTCAACTGCCTGCGTGAATTGAATACAATATGGTCACAGAGTCTGCTAAGTTCTTTGATGTCCTCTTCCTTATATGCCGGAGAAAATACATGATTCTCACTATCAGGCATTTCTTCATGACAGAGCCGAGCCTCAAACAGTCCGGATGATGTGGCACCAGTAATGTATTTGGCTATCAACGGATACAACGCATAGCAACTGAAACACTTTTGTGCCATCAGAATCTTGCATCCGGTCCTGTCGATTACTCCTTTTAAAATCTGCAGATTATGCTCAATCCGACCGGCATCGATAATGAAATATGGATTTTCGCCGTTCATTAGTCTACAAGCACTGGATGTTCATCAACCTTCCACGGCAGTCCCCATTTATTGAGGGCATCCATAAACGGATCGGGGTCGAACTCGTCTACAGTGAATACGCCACTACGTTTCCAAATGCCCGACATCACGAGCGAAGTGCCAATCATAGCCGGAACACCTGTTGTGTAGGAAATGGCTTGTGAACCCACTTCCTTATAGCACTCCTGATGGTCGCACACATTATATATATAAAGAGATCTTTCCTTTCCATCTTTAACCCCTGTAAAAATACAACCTATATTTGTTTTTCCCACTGTACGCGGTCCAAGTGAAGCCGGATCAGGCAATAAGGCACGGAGGAACTGGATTGGTACAATCTGATGTCCTTCGAATTCAACAGGTTCTGTACCAAGCATACCAACATCTTCCAGACAACGCATATGCGTCAGATAACTGTCACCAAACGTCATGAAGAACCGTATTCGTTTCACTCCAGGTATGTTTCTCGCAAGCGATTCAATTTCCTCATGATGCAAAAGGTACATGTCCTTAACGCCGACTTCATCAAAATTGTACTTACGATGAATTTCCATTGGTTTTGTCTCAATCCAATGGCCATCTTCCCAATATGAACCATTAGCACTCACTTCACGCAAATTGATTTCCGGATTGAAGTTGGTAGCAAAAGGATAGCCATGATCACCACCATTGCAATCCAATATATCTATAGTGTGAATCTCGTCAAAGTAGTGTTTCTGCGCATAAGCCGTAAAAACGCTTGTAACTCCGGGATCGAATCCTGAGCCCAGCAATGCAGTTATTCCGGCGTCCTCATAACGCTTTTGGTATGCCCACTGCCATGAATAGTCGAAATACGCGGTGAACCCCTTTTCCTTACAACGTTTCTCATACACTGCACGCCACTTCGGATCATTAGTGTCCTCGCACTCATAATTAGCTGTGTCGACATAATCCACCTTCGTTTTCAAGCATGCATCCATAATCGTAAGATCTTGGTATGGCAGAGCAAGGTTTAATACGATATCAGGCTTGACATTGTTGATAAGGCTGACCAACTCGTCCACATTGTCCGCGTCGACACGTGCCGTAGTTATCTGAGCTTTTGTCTTACCATCAAGTTTTGCCTTCAAGGCATCACACTTACTTACAGTACGGCTCGCAATGCATATTTCGTTGAATACATCTGAATTTTGAGCACACTTTTGGATTGCAACTCCTGCAACTCCACCACATCCGATTACAAGTACTTTTCCCATGTTTCGAATATTACTTTTGTTCTTCTTTTATTATATGTTCAAACTTAATAGCATTTCTCTCACAGCCTTACATGCCACGGCTGTAGACACCCCGCTCTGATCAAGTGTAGGTGCCAATTCGGTCATATCAAGTCCCACGATGTTTAACCGTGAGCCGACTAAAGACATCGCTGATCTCAACTGCTCGAAACTTACGCCTCCTGCCTCAGGCGTGCCTGTTCCTGGAAAGACCGATGGGTCGAGCACATCCAAGTCGATTGTAAAGTAGACCGGTATTCGGTTTTCCGACATTCTGCTTACAAGTGGGTCAAGACCTTCAAATCCGAACTTATGCATATCGGTGTGTCCCGACATTGCCCACACAAATTCCGATCTATCGCCCGAACGTATGCCAAACTGATGAATTCTTCCATCACCAATTATGTCGTGACAGCGACGGAGCACACATGCATGTGACAATTCAACTCCGAGATAATCCTGCCGCAAGTCGGCATGAGCATCAAAATGTACGATGTGCACATCCGGATATTTCTTATGGACCTCACGGAAAGCGCCTAATGTGACAAGATGCTCCCCGCCTATCATAAATGGTATTTTGTCGTCATGAAGAATGACAGAAGTCCGCTCGGATATTGCATCAAGTGCCATCTGTGCCGATCCCATTGGCAATTCGATGTCGCCTGAATCAAACACCTTTATTTCTTCAAGCGATTTATCCAGATACGGGGAGTAAGTCTCCAACCCATACGACTCATGACGTATGGCAGCACTGCCAAAACGTGCGCCGGGGCGGTAGCTGGTTGTGGAATCAAACGGAGCTCCGAACAACACGACTTTTGCATCAGTGTATCCGGCATCACAGCCTATGAAGGTTTCAACATTCTTTTGCATGGACTCAAATTTTACCTTCAGCATGTTCCATCTTTGCAAGCATACGTTCTACGTAGGCAGGCAATGCGAAACATCCCTTGTGCAGATTTGTTGTATAGTAATTAGTCTCAATGCCCCTTGCGTTCCATCTGTCCGCATTCAAGTCGTCAACAGGATGATATTTTTTTGAGGCATAGCCAAAAAGCCAATAGCCAGACGGATATGTCGGTATATGCGCTTGATATACCCTGCTTATCGGGAAGCATTCCACGATACGCTTATGCGCTTTCATCGTCTCCATCCTGTCTTCCGCATAAAACGGTGACTGATGCTGATTGACCATTATGCCATCCGGCTTAAGTGCTTTGTAACACGAGCCGTAAAACTCACGAGAGAGCAGGCTTTCACCGGGTCCGTAGAATCCGGCAGAGTCAACTATAATGACATCATATTCACCTATTATGTGACGTACATACCTGAGAGCATTTTGTGTGTAAATAGTTACTTTAGGATCATCAAGTCCACTCGCAGAGAATGGCAAATACTTCTTTGCCGCTTCCACTACACCTACGTTCACCTCTACCATGTCAATGCGTTCTACCTCAGGATATTTCAGCAGCTCCCGTACTACACCGCCATCACCTGCACCAAATACCAATATCTTGCACGGATTAGAATGAACAGCCATCGGTATATGCGTCATCATCTCATGATATATGAATTCGTCGCGTTCGGTCATCACTATATAGCCATCGGCGGTCAGTACACGTCCATATTCTAATGACTCAAAAATATCAATGCGATTGTGATCGTTCTCTTCTGAGAATAGATGTCTGTTCACCTTCAAGGAAAACTTCACATCTTCCGTATGCATCTCTGAAAACCAAAATTCCATTGTTACGATTAAATTAGTAGATTGTTGCCTCCTTTATCACATTCAAATATTCTATCTTCGGATCTTCCGGACCAGTCATCGAGCATCCTTTCTCTTTAGCATAGATGATGTAGTCAATTATCTCTTGTGTGATCCTTTCTCCAGGAGCGAGTATTGGTATGCCAGGAGGATAGCTCATAACAAATTCTGTACATATTCGTCCATTGGTTTCCTTTATAGGAATCATCTCTTCTTTCGGGGCATAAAATGCCTCTTGCGGACTCATGACTACCGACGGATTGATATATTCGTGGTCTAACAACCCGGTACGGTCGCGTTTATAACGACGTCGTATGTCGTAAAGAGCACTCACAAGCCGCTCGATTTCTCTCATTCTGTCACCTATGGATATGTATGCTAATGTGTTGCCAATATCACCCAATTCCATTTGGATGTCATATTCGTCTCTTAACAAGTCGTAGACTTCAATGCCGGCAAGTCCGACATCGAGTGTGAATACGGTCAACTTTGTCTTATCGAAATCATAAATAGAATCACCATTTATAAGTTCCTCACCATAGGCATAGTAATCACCAATCTTGTTAATCTCTGTCCGTGCATAGTCCGCCATCTCGACAACTTGTCTGAATGCCTCCTTGCCCCTAAGAGCGAGATTCCTTCGCGATATGTCGAGCGAGGCAAGCAACAAATACGAGGCGCTGGTTGTCTGCATAAGGTTTATCACTTGCCTGACGTATCCTGCGCCTACTGCTGCACTGGTCAACAAAATACTGCTCTGAGTGAGGCTGCCGCCCGACTTGTGCATTGATACGCACGACATATCCGCACCCGCTGCCATAGCTGATATTGGCATGTCCTCACCAAAAGAAAAATGTGTACCGTGTGCTTCGTCAACCAATACAAGCATATTATGCGCATGGGCAAGCTCCACAATTTTCTTTAAGTTACTACAGATTCCATAGTATGTAGGATTGTTCACTAAAATAGCCACAGCATCGGGATTTTCCTCAATCGCCTTCTCCACTTGCGATATCTTCATTCCCAAAGCAATACCCAAGCGGTTGTCAACATCGGGATTGACATATATAGGGGTGGCGCCATTTAATACAAGCGCATTTATTACACATCGATGTACATTGCGGGGAAGTATTATTTTCTCGCCCTTTTTCGACGCAGTCAGCACCATGGCTTGGACGGCCGATGTTGTTCCGCCAACCATCAAAAACGCATGCGCTGCGCCAAAAGCCTCGGCAGCCAAGTCCTCAGCCTCCTTTATTACGGAGATCGGATGACAAAGGTTATCCAACGGCTTCATGGAATTTACATCAAGTTCTACACACTGCTTTCCCAGGAGTTTTACGAGTTCTGGGTTGCCACGACCTCTTTTATGTCCTGGCACGTCAAAAGGAACCACTCTGTTCCTCCTGAACTCTACGAGAGCCTCATAGATTGGGGCATATGCTTGATTACCCAATTTCTTAACTTACGTTTTGTTTGCTTGTTTGTATTAATTACTTTTTACTTACACTAGTCCTATTGCGATATACTAAACCGATACCATTTTTAGGCTTCGACTCGTTTTGCAGACGGCAAATTTACAAAAAATATCATTGCCAATCACATTCAGACGTAAATAAAAGTGAGTCACGAATCATTATCTGCATTGAATGCCGTTTTTTTATATAAAAGAATACACCTCCACGTCATTTGCCTGCGGTTGGTGCAAGCTTGGCATCTGCCTTTTGCTGGAATTTTGCCTCTTTAACAATGAAGCGTTCGTGTGTTCCCTCACCAATCAACCCACACTGGTCTGATACGGTTACTTTGAACGTTAACTTTCTGTTATTGATTTCGGTCAACTCACATTCACATTCCACGTTCATTCCTAATGGAGTCGGGGCAACATGTGATATGTCCAATCGCGTTCCGACCGTTCCACTACCTTCTTCTAAATATGCGGCAACACACTCCATACATGTCTGTTCTATTAATGCCGCCATCATTGGGGTTGCGTACACTCTCAGTGTTCCGCTCTTTACGTTACACGCAAGTTTATCCTCGGTAACTACCGACTGTACCTTATTCTTCAATCCAATTTTCATCGTATACCTTATTATATATTATATATATCTTCATCTCTCCAACGCCTCTACCCGCTCCTTCAAAGTTGGATGAGAGTACTCCACAAATACTACAGCCGGATGAGGAGTCAGGTTGGCAAGGCTTTTCGCCGACATCTTCTTAAGCGCAGACGACTCACTGAGCCCTACCCCGTGTTCATATGCGAACTGGTCTGCCTCACGCTCGTTCTTTCTCGACGACAGGTTGCCTATAATGCCAAGTAATTCACTGAGCGGCGTGTATATAATAGAGAAGATCACCAAATTCACATAGAACGATGGCTCTCTACAGCCTGCAGCCTCAGCTATATCAGGGCTGTCAATGACCAAACCAAACAAATAGAATACGGCAAGGGATATCAATAGCGATACAAGTATAGACTTGATAATGTGATGGTGTTTGTAATGTCCTATCTCATGCGCCAGTACACCCACTATCTCGTCTGTAGTAAGTTGGTCCATAAGCGTGTCATATAGCACAATGCGCTTGTTTCTCCCAAACCCGGTAAAATAGGCATTCGAATGCGTTGTGCGTTTGGATCCGTCAATTACATATATATTCTTCAACTTGAATCCAACCTTATCAGCAAACGTCTCTATCGCGTCACGCAACTCTCCGGCAGGTAATGGCTTCTGCTTATTAAATATAGGGACAAGCAGCGTAGAATAAAAATACTGTACAACCAGCGTGATCATAGATGTCACGGCCCATGCAATGAGCCAAAAGTATTGCGGTGTCAAAGTATATATCCATACTATAATAGCCAGCAATCCGCCACCCAATACAATACTCAGAGCTAATCCTTTCAATGTATCCACTACATATAACTTAGGAGTGACCTTGTTGAATCCGAACCTTTCTTCAATCACAAATGTTCCGTAAATATTAAAAGGCAACGATACCACCCATCCTATACAACCGATAATGGCGAAAAAGAGCAGCGTGCGCAATATTTCCGAACCAGTCAGAGAGCGCACAATACCATCAAACAAAGCATAACCTCCAAATGCAAACAAAGCCAACTGGACAAGAGTGTCAATTAACGAAGCCAGTAACGATGTCCTTTTATTAATTCTGAAATAAGCCTGCTGCTTTGCATAACGGTCTTTATCATACAATCCATCCAAAATCTTAGGTATCGGATTCTTAGATGCCTTTATGTTCAAAACATCCAGTATCAACCCATATATGTAGTCCGCTATCTCAATGATGATGATTATCCAATACAGCATTTCTTTTTTATCTTTTATAATGACGACGCGAGAAGCATCGGAATGACATTAAAGTACTATTTACAGTTCGAAACAAAAATATCAAGCACAAAGTTACGACTTTTTTCAAGAAAAGCCATTGTCATTCTAAAAAAACTTCTTACCTTTGCAACCGCTTAAGGGAAAGAGTGGGAAGAACGCAGCAAAAGCGCCATTCGCCCCAAGCTTTAGAGGTTAGACTCGTTAGCTCAGTTGGTAGAGCATCACACTTTTAATGTGGGGGTCTTGGGTTCGAGCCCCAAACGGGTCACTAAAAGAGCCGACACTGCACTTGCAATGGCGGCTCTTTCTTCTTATATTGTTCCTATTGAGATTGAGTTCGTTTTACAACTTGCTTCTTAATTCCTTTGTCTGACTCTTGTTGTCTGCCATGCAGTTCAACGATGTTGCTAATCTTCATTTTATTTGCTCAATCCCTTTAGTACTTCCATAGATAGTTCTGCCTTGTCAGCTGGCACAAAGATGTGGTCGTGGTAGTATGCCGCAACCACATTGGCACTAATGCCATGCTTGGCAAGTACTGTTGAGAATGCAGCCGTAAGACCTACTGCGTCGAGGGAAGAATGAACGTGCAAGGAGATTAGACGAAATACAGACTCGTAATGAATGTTATTGGCATCGGCAGTCTTGCGGTCGATAACCAATGTAACACCTTCGTCCTCTTGAAACACGGAGATAGGATTAAATCTTGCAATATCTTCCCAACCAAGTTTGCCGAAAGAGGTAAATACATACTCATTCAGCTTCAATATCGGCTCCATTGATTGAAGCAAAGTCTGTAAATCTGTTATTCCTACCATTGTTATCTGATAAAGTGCATCGGTGTCTTTGGAAACTCAACCTCCGGCATGTCGGTGGTTTCCACATTGTGGAACTTCTTCAACATCCAAAACATATTGTGGGCAAGCGTCCTCATGGTCTGCATGCCTTCTACATCCTGTGATGCCTGTCCTTTCTCACGGCCGTAGGCGATGTTCCAATACTGTGAGGTGACGATTGGCATATTACACATCTCGAACATCATATTCAATGTCTGATAAGAGACATCGGCACCACCGCGGCGGCAGACGCACACGTTGGCGACAGGTTTGTACTGGAATGCAGAGCCATTGCTATAGAGAAGTCTCTGTATCAAGGCTATTGCACTTGCGTTAGGGATGCCGAAATAAACCGGTGCGCCAAAGACGAAAGCATCAGCTTCCATTGCCTTTGCAGAAATCTTGTTGCAAATGTCGTCATCGAACACGCAACGGTGCTCGTCCAAATGGTTCTTGCACCAGTTGCAGGCTATGCAGCCACGGATGGGTTTTGTGCCTATCTGAATGAGTTCCGTCTCTATTCCGTCCTTCTCCAATGTTTTCTGTACTTCACTGAGTGCGATGAATGTGTTGCCGTTTCTGCGCGAACTTGCACTTACTAATAAAACCTTCATAATGCTTTTGTTTTTTTGTGTTAGCAAAAGTACGAATTATTATTGGATTTTCGGCAAAGTAACAGTACCTTTTATTATTGTTAATACGAGCTGCCTGTCATTGCCTGATACTCAAAGAGTTTGGACTGGTAGTCGGCGTAGGAGCTGACGTATTTGTCGCGCGACTGTTGCAGAAGGAGTTCTGCGTCGAGCAGCTCGGTCATTGTGGAGAGACCGTTGTCGTAAGAGTTGCGGTTGAGGCGCAGGTTCTCCTCCGACTGGGCGATGCTCTTTCGGGCAATGCCAAGGTTCTTATACGACTGCTCGATATTATACCACAGATTGTCGAGGTTGATGCGGAGCAACTGTTCTTAGTTGAGCTGTTCAAGCCGTGCGTTGTCGAGTTTCTTCTGCTTGCTCTTGATGGCGTGTGAAGTGCCGCCCCACAGCCAGTCGGAGATGGGTACTTGCAACGTTGCATAGACGGCAGCACCGCCACTGCTTTCGCCCCAGAAGCGGGTGTAGTCGTAGCCTACGCCCACAGCTACGGTAGGCAACTGCTTGCCGTGTTCCAAGTCCACTTCGAGCTTTTCAGCTTCCACTTGCTTGCCGAGGAGTTGGTTCTCAAGCATCCCGCCAACGGCCTGACGGTGGTCTTTCTTGTTTGCCAACGGTTGTTCGGGCAATGACGATAAATCTATACCGTCAACAATATCGAAGTCTGTGTCATTGCATCCGATATATTGCGCAAGGAGTTTCTTCGCGACTTTTATGGCATTGTCAAGTTCAAGCCTGCTGCTCTCGTTCTCCGACTGACGGAGCTCTACCTTCAACAGGTCGTTTCGGTTTTTCAGTCCGTTCTTCACGGCGTTGCTGACAGTATGGTGGACATCGGCAAGTAAGGAGTCGGCGGTATCGAGAGTGCGGATTTTAGCCTGTAGCATCACAATGCGCCAATAGTATTTCGTGGTCTGAATGTCAACATCACGAATAGATTTCTGCTTTTGCAGACGGCTTGTCTCCGCGCCAACCTCACTCAGTCGGTAGGTGTTGGTAAGCTGCCCGCCGGTATAAACCGGTATAAAGAGGAACGGTTACGTTCACGCCGACAGAATACAGATTTTTGCCACTGTTGAAGCTCTGCCCCATAAACTCCGTATTGACGATGTCATCCGTGGAGTGATAAAGTATGCCTGAGCCCTCTACCTTGGGATAGAATGCCGCACCAGCGTTCTTCACGTCTTCCTCAGCCCCGGCAATACTGTTGTCAGCCTGGCGGATTCCTAAGTTGTTCTGCTCAGCAAGACTTCGGCACTGCTCTAAAGTCAGAACATCTTTTGCAGAGGCGGTAATAACAGAAACCGCCAATAATAAAGTTACAAATATTTTTTTCATGATTATTTCTTTATTACCAATGAATACAATACCGGTACCATCGTGCGGATATAGAACAGTGTGATGATTGTACCGAAGCAGATTACCGCCGCCATCGGCATCCACAGCGTGCTGCGGCTGATGAGCATTGGCTGCACGCCGACGCTTGCCGCAAAGGCGTGAGGAGAATCGGACGCATACGGAGCTTTGATGCCTCTATGACGGACTGCTCCACGCTTATCTTCTCCTTTATCATCAGCTCACGGGCGTAGTCGAAGAGGATGATGCCGTCACGTACGAGGATCCCCATAAGACTCACAACGCCAAGGAAGCTTGTAAGGCTGAAATCGTTGCCAGAAATGAGAGTCCCCACAGCCGTACCCAACAGACAGAACGGCAGACAGCAGATCATCAGAAGCGGCTCACGGATATTCTTGAAATGCCACACGAGGATGAAGAAGATGATGACCACGGCGGCAGCAAGCGACATTAGAATCTCAGGCATGGAGTTGTCGTCACCGCCTGACTTTCCGCCATATGTTATATGCACGTCATTGCCAAACGAGTGCTTCGCCAAGACCTTCTCAAGGTTTGCCGTGACATCGTTGACGTTCTTGCCGTAAGTGACCTCTGCCATGACCGTCACATTGCGCAGTCCGTTACGATGTGGTATCTGGCCGTCAGTCCACACTGCCTCGGGATAGGAAATCTGCCTGAGCGGAACATCGCCGATACCATAGTTGACGGGCACATTCTCACTCATCACGTCGTTGATGCTGGCACTGTCAGCTTTGTCGCTCTTCATCACCATCTTGCGCTCGTAGTTGCCTTCCCATATAGAGCCGACCTCATAACCGTCGCCGTAACGCAGGGCGAGAGCCTGCTCCAAGTCCTCATTGGTGATGCCCATCGTGGCAGCCTTATCCTCATCAAGGGCGATACAGATGCCTGATGTGGGCTCCGCCATGTCGGAACGGATGAGGTATAGGTCGGGGACGGTGTGCATGATGGCTATAACCGAATCCTTGACCTGACGCAGACGATCCATGTCGCTGCACTGAATGCGCACCTCCACGGGATTGACTTCCTCACTGTAGGAGTTCGTCAAACAACAGACCGGTCTGTCGCCGACTGAGTATAGGGAGAAAATAACATTGGGACAGGCAGGCAACTCTGAATAATTTATCTCAGATTAATCTTTTCAGCTTACCAGTATATACACGGCACAACCTGCAAGGAGTATTGCCATAACCGCATCTATCTGTCGGGAATAGCGTTGGAAAAGATTGTGGAGTGTACCTCCGGCGAACAGATAGACAAGGTTTGCACCAGGCCCAGCTATCTCTAACAAGGCGGCTACTATAAGCAGGTCGGTGAGACGGTTGGAATAAGGCAGCACGAAAGTTGTGTATGCCATCAGGTCGAAAAGGATAATCTTCACGTTGGTAAGCTGCACTATCATTCCCGAAAGAAATGTGCAAGTTTTGTCACTTTCCTTTGGTTTACCCGAACTGCGGTATATCTGCCATGCCAAATAAAAGATGTAGGCGCAACCGATATACTTTAAGACGACTACGTACTCTCCCATCATCGCGCCAACCCAATGGGTTACTATGGCAACTGTTACCGCTGCAATGGTAAAGCCTGTCAGCAGTCCGAACCACATACGCAATGCCGGTCTCACTCCGTTTTTCATCGAGCAATGGAGTGAAAACAGATTGGCAGGACCGGGCGTGTAGCCTACAAGCAATATTGCCAACAGGAGTGACGGAAGAAGTGATAGTGGCATTGGCTTACATATATAGTGTGGATTTTGCAAACGGAACGCACTCTCCGCCTATCAGAACTTTTTCTTGCTGATTCTCACAGTAAAGGACACCGCCACGCTCTGATGCCTGATATGCGGTAAGGCGTTTTTTTCCGAGCCTTTCACTCCAATAAGGAATGACATGGCAGTGGCCGGAGCCACAAACAGGGTCTTCTCTGATGCCACATTTGGGAGCAAAGGAACGGGTCACAAAACTGAAGTCGTCATCATGTGCGGTAATATGGAACAACAAACCATCAAGTTTAGAAATGGTTTCAAGGTCAGGCTTGGCATTATAAACTAT
>CAYVNW010000011.1:0-39417 GCA_964452915.1 uncultured Bacteroidaceae bacterium
CATTTTTTTTACATCGATATATTATTTTAGCTAATAAACAGAGTAAACGTCAACTTTTATGGTGACCGTGTGGCTATATGTGAACTCTGTGAGATCTGTGTGGGTGGCATCAAGTAGTGTGTCATCCTGATCATAAAATCACGACCACAGTACTATAAGGCAGTGAAAATTTACCTCATTTTCTTGCATTTCGCATATCAGAAGGGAAGAATTTTAATTTGATGATTGTATGAGTATAGAATTTATTGTACCTTTGTCTTATACTAGACATAATTATGACTACTACTCATACATTAAGACCTGGTTCCATGCTTCATGGAGGCACATACCGCATCGACTTGGTATTGGGAAGTGGCGGCTTTGGTATCACATATCTTGCCACCGACGTGACTTTGGATATGCGGGTTGCCATTAAGGAGTTTTTTCCTAAGGACTTTTGTACACGTGACGGTGATACGAGCCATGTGACACTTGGCAATGACAGCAATCACGACTTTATGATAAGGCTGAAGCAGAAGTTCCTTAAGGAGGCACGCAACATAGCCAAACTTCATCATCCAGGCATAATAAGAATTCTGTCTGCGTTCGAGGAGAACGGAACGTCGTACTATGTGATGGACTATATAGAGGGCAGTACGCTTTATGACATAGTACATCGGAATGGTCGTCTGTCAGTACCTAAGGCGTTGGAGTACATAAGCAAGGTGGGTGATGCGCTTGGGTATGTACATAGCCATAATATGAATCATCTTGATGTGAAGCCGGCAAACATAATGGTCAGGCAGAGCGACGACACACCGGTGCTGATAGACTTCGGGTTGTCGAAGCAGTATGATTCCGACGGACTTCAGACGTCCACGACACCAACAGGCTTGTCACATGGTTATGCACCATTAGAGCAGTACAAGGATGGTGGTGTACGAGAGTTTTCTCCTCATACCGATATATATTCACTTGCGGCTACCTTGTATTTCATACTCACAGGCATGCGTCCTCCACAGGCTCCCGACCTTATAGACAAAGCCTTGCCGTTTCCAGCTGACTTTCCATTAGAACTAAGAGGTCCGATAATGAAAGCTATGTCGACCGCAAGGAAAGACCGGCAGTCTTCCGTTGCAGAGTTCATTAATGACTTGAACAAAGCAACTAAGGGCTCATGGCGGCAAGCGATTGGAAACAGCCAACGTTCATCCTCTGGTTATGGTACAGCAAATGCAGGAGACTTGAACCGAGATACTGTAATAGAAAACAATGGTGACAATCCTGTTGTCTTGGAGCATAAAACGAAGAGGAAATTACGTAAGTGGTGGCTCGTTGGTGGTGCAGCAGGTGTGGTGGCAGTGATTGTTGCGATATGCGTGATTAATTCTGTACCAAGTGTACCTGTACATGATCCAAACGGGTATACTAATGGAGTAGATTATGTTGACCTTGGTCTGTCGGTTAAATGGGCTACCTGCAACCTTGGTGCATCGAGTCCGGAGGAGTACGGCAACTACTATGCTTGGGGTGAGACAACGCCACGTACCGGTAGTTCCGGTAGTTCATGGTATTATGACTGCGATACCACTCCATACTGTCTGGATTCGTCGGGAGACTCATGGAGCAAGTACTCCGGCTCTGACGGCAAGACAGTCCTTGACCCGAGTGATGATGCCGCAACCGTGGCTCTTGGTGCGCCTTGGCGCATGCCGACTCTTGACGAGATAGTGGAATTGAAAGAAAAATGCGAGTGGACATGGACCAAGATGAACGGCAAGAACGGATATAAGGTAACAGGTCCTAATGGTAATTCCATATTCCTGTCTGCTGCTGGCCGGCGCTACGGATCGAGTCTCTACAACCCGGGCTCGTACGGCAACTATTGGTCGAGTTCGCTCAATGCTTTGGAGCCGCACTACGCCTGCAGCTTGGACTTCGATTCGGCGGGTTACGACTGGTACTACAACTACCGCTTCCTCGGCCTGAGTGTCCGGCCCGTCCGTCCATGAACTAGTCTTATCTTCCCCGAACGCGAACAATCGTTGCCCCTTGACACAGTATGCTGTACACTGCCCGAAAAAGGATATTGAATTAGTTGGCGGTTTAAATGCATTCCATTTTTGCAGAGCTTCTGCTGGCGAGTTCTTTACACGGTGTATCACCATATGCAGAATGCCATGTGAAGCTAATCAGTAAACAATGACAACGAGTGTGAAGTAAGTCGACAAACTCAGCTTACTTATTTACACACTGAAATTGACTCAATTTGGCCTCGAAGCTAATTAGGTTATCGCCTGAACCTAATTAGCTTATGCTCATAAGCTAATTAAGTTATTTGCCAAATTAAGTCAATGTGATTGTTGCCCCCAACCTCACAGTGCTTCATATGATGAGACGAGGTTACATAAACGCAGCCCCCACACATGTTGCAAGCATAAAACAAACAGCCCCTCTCAAGTCGTGTGAGTAGGGGCTGTCTGTATATCCGTTTGCGGTTGGTTGTTTTAATCTGTAATAGGCTTGTATTTTGGAACAAGGGCTTTCATTATGCACCATGCAATCAGATATGCGACTGCACAGATGCAGAACATGATGAAGTAGCCGCCTTGCTTACCTTCGAAGCCAAGGAACTGGAATGAAGATCCGAGGTGTTCGGTGTAAGTGAAGAGTGAACCTGCTCCTTTTTGAATTAAGAACGAACCGATACCTCCTGCCATTCCTCCTATACCTGTGATTGTGGCAATTGCTTTTTTAGGGAACATGTCACCAATGGTGGAGAAGAGGTTGGCAGACCATGCCTGGTGTCCTGCTCCTGCAAGACCAATAAGTATTGCCGGCCACCATGCGGAGAATTTACCAAGTGGCTGTGCAAAGAGTGCTACAAGTGGGAAGAATGCAAAGATGAGCATTGCAAGCATACGACCGTTGTATGGTTGCATGCCTTTCTTCTCGACAAACCGTTTTGGCAGATAACCTCCGTAGATTGACACAATGGTTACGATTGTATAGAGTACTATAAGTAGAAGTATTCCCATTGTTGACGAACTCTTGTAGCCGAACTGGTCGGAGAAATAGGCTGGTGCCCAGAACAGGAAGAACCACCATACGCCATCGGTGAACAGTTTACCGACGATGAACGACCATGTCTGGCGGTATGTGAAGCATTTGAGCAGTGAAATCTGTTTCCCGTCTTTCTCTGATGTCTTAGCCTCTTCTGCTACGGCACCTTCATTGTCATCTTGCTGAATATATTCAAGCTCTTTCTTGTTTACAAACTTGCTTTTCTCTGGTTTTTGATATAGTCCAAGCCAGAAGAACATCCATACGTAGCCTAATCCACCGATAATGATGAATGCCATTTCCCAACCATATGCTTCAGCCAACAACGGAATACATGCTGGAGCAATAAGTGCACCGATAGATGCTCCGCTGTTAAAGATACTGGTGGAGAGAGCGCGGTCTTTCTTCGGGTTGTATTCGGCAGTCACCTTGATGGCGGCAGGGAAGTTTCCTGCTTCTCCAAGTGCAAGGACACACCGGCAAATAAGAAAGAGCCACACACTGATTGTGGAAATGGTCAATGCCATGGCACTTCCTGCTTGAACTGACCTCATGGCCTCAATGGATTCGAATCCGGCAATGTGCATCGTTGCCCATCCGCAGGCGGCGTGCAAACATGCACCTGTACTCCATACTACGATACTCCATAAATAGCCTTTCTTTGTGCCCATCCAGTCGACAAACTTGCCGGCGAAGAGCATACATATCGCATAGAAGAGAGAGAAGAAAGCGGTGATGGTCCCGTAATGGTCATCATCCCAATGAAACTCAGGTGCGATAAAGTCTTTGTACGTTAGAGACAGAACCTGACGGTCCATGTAGTTAATGGTGGTAGCGAAAAACAGCATCGCACACATCACCCAGCGAAACTGGGACATTCTGCTTGATTGATTATTCATCTTCAGTTATATTGTTATTGTTTCGTTAATAGCATATCAGTTACAAATGTACGAAAAAGTTTTGACTATGAGACTACCTGCGGCCATATTTTTGTATACCAATACGTTTTTATGTCGTTTTTTCGCGCTAACTTGCCGTATGTATGTCGATAAGGTGCAGACATTGCCTTTTTTTAATTATCTTTGTAGGGTGAAACAAAAACAGATACTGATATGAAAAAATTGGTGCTATTTGCAATGATTGCCTTGACTGCTGTGGCAAGTAGGGCAATAGATGTAACAACAGTGCGTACAGCTGGTCCGTACAAGTTACAAACTCCCTTGATGATTGACAGCGTCGATGCAGCACAGAATGCATATTCGACAAAAATCCAATTGAATATGGATTTGTGGAAGACCGGAAGGATAGGCGGTATTCCAAAGCGGACAGACGAGAATCAAGCGTATGTTTCGGGATTTTCTTTTGTAACGAAGAGCTACGTGAATGCAGAGGTACGCGTAGAAGGATTGAACCGGTATTCGGTGTATATCAACGGAAAAGAACTGCACGGGCGTGTGCCATTACAACCAGGACAATATGATGCTGTTATCAAGTATGTAGCCGACACAGCAGAGGTGAAAATACATCTCGATGCCGACAATGCAGATGCAGTCAGTTTGGTGGAACTTAGCGGCGACCGGCAGGGCAAACGTCCGTTCACTCTTGCCGACAACATGCTGATGAAGCACTACAATGGAGTCAACATCTCTCCATCAGGCAAATACGCTATTGTGAGCTCAGGCGGGTTCGACACAAATGGCGGAACACAAACAAAATCGGTTGTCATTGATGTCACTACAGGACATGTAGTTATGTCGGCTAATGGCATGACGTGGATGCCGAGGTCTGATAAGTTGCTGACTATACGTAACGAGAATGGTAAGGATGTCTTAATATGTATAGACCCGATCGACCTTAAGGAAACTGTACTCACTCCAGAACTGCCAACGCACAGCTTTATGATGTCGCCTACAGAGGACTTCCTAATCTTGCAAGAGCCGGTTTATGGTCCCAAGAAAGAAGATGGAGTATTTGAGATACTTTCTCCCGACGACCGTCAGCCGGGATGGAGAAACAGGAGGAACATCGCAAAGATGGATTTGAAGACAGGTGTGGTGCAGCAGTTGGTTTTTGGTTATCACAACATGTGGGTGAGTGATATTTCGGACGACGGCAAGTACTTGTTGTTCACTGTCCAAACGGAACGTTTAACTGCACGGCCAACAACTCTGAATACGGTTTACAGAATGAACCTGCAGACTCTTGAGAGTGAGGTGTTGATCGATAAAGACGGCTTTGTAAATAGTGCAGCATTCATCCCCGGAACAAATAAGTTGGCTGTTACCGGCAGTGCCGAAGCTTTTGGCGGAGTAGGGAAGAACCTTCCTGATGATATGATTCCTAACAGTTATGATATACAGTTGTTCGTCTTCGATATTCCTACAAAGAAAGTTGAGGCTGTAACAAGAGATTTCAATCCGTCAATTAACACGGTGATTCCGTCAAAGGCGGATAATATGCTGTACTTCACTGCACAGAATGCTGATTCTGTCAGTTTGTACCGTCTTGACTTGAGAAACGGACGTATACAAATGATTGAACAGCCTTGTGAGGTGATTACGTCATTCGGATTGTCGTCGTCGGGTAACACCTTATTATATTATGGTACCGGAGCGTGTACGTCCGACCGCTTGTACAGCCTCAATATAAGAAGTCTGAAAGTCACAATGCTTGAGGAACTCAATGCCGATATGATGAGCGAGATTAAGATAGGAGAGTGCAAACCGCTTAGTTTCAAGAGTAAGAATGGTTACCAGTTGACAGGTCATTATTATTTACCTGCCGATTTTGACCCGTCGAAGAAATATCCTGTTATTGTCCACTATTATGGAGGATGTTCTCCTACCGCACGTCGTTTTGGTAACGGAACACACTATCCGGCTCATTATTGGAATGCCTTAGGGTATGTTGTACTAATAGTTAATCCGCGCGGTGCTTCCGGTTTTGGTCAGGAATGGGCTGCGTTTCATGTGAATACTGCTGGTGAGGGTATAGCCGAAGATATTATCGAAGCAACTCAGTATTTGATCGATCACAATTCTTGGGTCAATGCCGATAAGATAGGTTGTGTCAGTGCTTCGTATGGTGGCTTTATGACTCAATTGCTGCTTACTAAGACCGATTTGTTCGCCACCGGAATTTCCCATGCCGGCATCAGCGATCATACCAGCTACTGGGGCGAGGGCTATTGGGGGTACAGCTATAGTGAGACAAGTATGGCAAACAGCTATCCATGGACTCGAAAAGACTTGTTCGTAGACCGTTCGCCTCTTTACAATGCCGATAAAATTCACAAGCCATTATTGTTCACACACGGCACGGCAGACACAAATGTGCCTATCGGTGAGTCTATTCAGATGTACACCGCACTGAAGTTACTTGGTGTTCCGACTGCCTTCGTGATGGTTGAGGGCGAAAACCATGGCATCATGGACTACACAAAGCGTCAAAAATGGATTAACACAATGGTGGCCTGGTTCCAAAAATACCTGCAGGACGACGATTCGTGGTGGAATGCAATGTATAGTCCTAAAGATTTGTAGAACTTTGTCGTGAATTGTCAGTTTACAGTAAGTGTTGACTTGTCCGGAAAATCTTTCCAACGATAGCCATAAATATCATAGCAGTCGTTGACAATGACAAACACATTGGGGTCGATTTCAGAAATACATTTGGTGATGATGTCGACCTCATGTTGTCTTACTACCATCATCAGTGTATCTTTATTTTTCTGTGTGTACAGTCCATGACTTTTCAGAACGGTAGCTGTGCGGTCAAGACGTTTCAGAATGAATTCTTGCATTTGTTTTGAGCCGGCTTCTGTCACGATAAACAGCAACTTGGTATTTTTGCTACCCGAAATGACGTATGAGATGGTTTGTGATGTTATGTAGATACAGATCAGTGAATAACCCGATAGCCGCCAACTATGTTCGCTTGGTGACTCAGTTCCTATTCCCATTCCGATGACTAACAGTCCAAACAATACTACGGCTCCGTCGGTGGCAATCAGTGCCTTTGAAAATTTCACGTGGCAGTATTTGCGAATCAGCATTGCCACAATGTCCGAACCTCCTGAAGTGGCGTTGCAGCGGAAGATTATGCCTTCACCGACTCCTATGAGTATTGGTCCGAGGACTGCTGCGAGAATAAGGTCGTTCGACAGGTCGAGGTAACCACCACACAACTTTGATGGATCGAGCCGTTGCAGTGATTCTGTATCAGGGTATGTAAGAGTAGAGAGAAGGTTCATCAGAAATGGCGTAACCAGAGTTGCTACAAGTGTCTTTATGCCGATGTTTTTTCCAAGAAACAGGTACGACATGATAAGTAGTGGAATAGAAATCATGTACCCGAATGTTCCGACTTGTATGGAAGGAAACAAGGAATGCAATACTATGCTTGTACCGAATACTCCGCCTGGTACTAATTTGTAAGGGTTAATAAATATAACGAAAGCTACCGACACTATAAAACATCCGATAACAATGCCTGCGTAGTCTAATATCTGCCTTTTCATTGATTACAGTGTAATTCAATAGGTACGACTTACCTTGTCCGGCAAGTCGTACCTATATGATTATTAGTAAAATGTCATTTCTCAAACATGTAGAGGAAAGTAGCGATTCCTTCGAGTGCAGGTTTGCGCTCTCCCTCAATTTCAAGTTTGAACTTGATCTCCACCTTTGCTGTACCGCGTAGGTTCACGATATTGTACAGCATAGCGGTGAGCCGTACTCTTTTACCTGCCAATACAGGAATACCGAACTTCATTTTGTCCATTCCATAGTTGACAAGCATCTTTATGTTTTTAGCTTCAATGATTTGCCCGTACAGATATGGCAGGAGTGACAGAGTAAGGTATCCATGTGCTATAGTTGACTTGTATGGGCTTTCCTTTTTAGCACGTTCTACATCTACGTGTATCCACTGATGGTCGAGAGTTGCGTCGGCAAAGAGATTTATACGCTCTTGTGTTATTTCAAGCCAATCAGACTGACCTAATTCCTTGCCGAGATATGCGGCAAATTCATCGTATGAGCTAATAGTAATTAATGCCATAGTTGTTTACTTGATTGATTTATTTGCAAAGTTACAAATTATTGCACAAATCCAAAAAACTTTATGCTGATTTATTTGTATTTTGTTTCTCAGCTTATGTCGGAATGTGCCAATACTGTATCCAGAGATGTAAAAACCGGCACGTATCTTTTTCATTCAACGGTTTTAGGTTCTAAATACTCAAACATTTTTTGGTTGTCTTTCAGTTCCTGAACGCTCATACCGTAGATCCTTTTTTCACTCCAGTCGGCACCCCAGGCACTGAATGACTCACCTTTTGGCTCATGGTAAGTTAATTTGTATGTGCTCAGCGGCAGTGGTGGAAATTCCATGAGGAAAGCAACCCAATCGCCGGCGTTGCCTTTAAGCATGAACAGACGGTTGAAAGGCACTCCTTGTACGTTGTGTATCTTATATTCCAATCCGGTGGTCTGGTCGGTGAGGGTTATATTGTCGGAGAATCGGAAATACTCTTGGTTCCAGTTCAGTTCGTATGCTATTGCCAGGTAGGTGGCATCCTTTGTTCTCCATATAGCCATGCTGTTATCTGCTTCACATGGCAGGATGGTCTGGGCCCCTGTGTATATATCATAAGTGCTTATGTCGTAGGGTCGTAACCTTGTTTTGCCTCAACTAAGTGTGGTATGTGAAATGTTGGCTTCTTGTCGTACTTTAAGGCTGCGTCTTCGGTGAGAGGTATAGCAGTGTCTCCCATGAGGTTCCAACGTGGTATACCATGAATCTTGATCAACTTGGTAGACTCTGGCAGTTCTGGGAACTCCACTGCGAAATCAAGTACCAGATCCTTGGCTCCTGCCAAACAAATGTGGGTGTTCCATAATCTCTTGTCGTATGTGCCGCGTGGCTTGTAGTGAATTCCTGTTTCCATGTCAACTATTGCAGTCTGATCACCTCCAATCCAAAAGCCTTTCAAGGTGTCACCAATTAGCTCTGCGCCACCTCCACTATGCATAAGATAGTGTTTGTCGTAGAGCCAGCTTTCTTTAGAGAGGTAAAGATGCAGAACAGTCTTTCCTTTTTCTCTTACAAGTTGCCATGGTGTGGTATCGTCAAGTCTGTTCGGCTTGATTCTAAACCAGTCGTCCTCACTCACCACATTCATGTCTTTTACCCATTCATGGCCCGGAACACTTGTCTTGCCTCCGTCATGAACTCTTGTCGTTGTGATGTATACGTGATTAATGTCGTTGCTTGAGGCTATGACTGTTCCTGTCGCTTCTTGAGCGGTGGCATTCGTAGATAGCATAACACCGGCTACTGCCACACACTATTTGCAGATTGTTTTTGATTGAATTTTCATGAGATGCTAATTTTAAATATGTTATTTGTTTATATTGGTCTCGCGATTGAGTACTTCGTTCTCTTTCAGTAAGTAGGTATTGTTAGGTTGCAAATATAGTGTTTTTTATAATAGGAAAAAATTTTAAGGGATAATATTGTATGTTTTCTATAATTGAACGGTGTAATATGTGTTATAATAGTTTTACAAAATAACAAAGACCTGCAGCCAATTTGGTTACAGGTCTTCATAATGGAATACAGATTAATTATGTCTGTTATTCCGGAACTACGAGTTTATAGCCTTTGCCATGAACATTGATAAGTTCAACGTTTGGATCGTCTTTCAATAATTTACGCAACTTGGTGATATATACGTCCATTGAACGTGCATTGAAATAGTTGTTGTCTACCCAGATGGCACGCAGTGCATAGTCGCGTTGCAGTAGCTCGTTCTGCTTACTTGCAAGTAGCTTCAATAAGTCAGATTCCTTTGTTGTCAGTTTTGTGTGTTTGTCACCGATAGTCAGAATCTGTTTCTTTGAGTCGAATGTGAAGTTGCCGATGTGGTATGTAGACATATTCGTATTCTTCTTCCCTCTCACACGACGCAGAATTGCTTCAATACGAAATACTACTTCCTCCATTGAGAATGGTTTCGTGATGTAGTCGTCAGCTCCAAGCTCAAACCCTTGTTTCACATCGTCTTTCAACGTCTTTGCAGTCAAGAACATGAACGGCACTTCTGAATTTATTTCACGGATTTTGTAAGCAAGAGTAAATCCGTCCATCTTTGGCATCATTACATCAAGGATGCACAAGTCGAATTTCTTTTCTTGAAAAGTCTTGTATCCGTCCTCTCCGTCTATGCATAAACTTACATTGTAACCTTTTGCTTCCAAATATTCACGGAGCAACATACCCAGGTTCTCATCGTCTTCGCATAACATTATGCGAGCATTTTCAATTTTCTCATCCATAGTTTTATAGTTTAGTTTGTTATTATAATATTTATTGTTGTTGGTCAGACCAAAGGCATTTTTATAATGAATTTGGTTCCGATTCCGAGATCGCTTTCAACTGAAATCGTTCCTTTCATTTCTGTTATTATTTTCTTTACGTATGCTAGTCCAAGTCCGAATCCCTTGACATCATGGCGGTTGCCGGTATGAACTCTGTAGAATTTCTCAAAGATTTTCTTCAAGTCATCCTTCTTAATTCCGATACCGTTGTCTTGTATGGATATCAGCAGTTTATCGCTTTCATTCCATGTTGACACTTTCAGTTCGAGTGATGTGTCCTGCCTGCGGTATTTCACCGCGTTGTCCATAAGGTTGAAGATAACGTTTGTGAAATGCATGTCGTCTACGTATATACGGCTTTCCTTTGCGTGCAGGTCGGATATAATCTTTCCTCCGTTTCTCTCCACTTTGAGTGTGAATGTGTGGATAACCCCTGCAATGAGTTCATTAGCATCGACTTCTTGCAAGTTAAGGCGTGCTTTTTGGTTTTCGTACATTGACAGCTGCAGTACTTTTTCCACTTGAAACCTTAATCGCTTTGTCTCATCGTAGATTGTTCCCGACAGGCGCTTTACCATTTTCTCGTTTTTGGGGACGGAGTCGTCGCAAAGCATTTGCGCTGCCAATGATATACTTGAGATAGGAGTCTTGAACTCGTGCGTCATATTGTTTATGAAGTCGTTCTTTACTTCTGTAAGTTTTTTCTGCCGGAACACAAGTATTAATGTTACGATAAATGTGATGAGCAGTATTGTGGTGAATATGATCGAAGGCATGAGAAACCATATCGAGCGATGCATGATAGTCGACATGAATGGGAAGTGCACTTTAAGTACTGCCATCTTCTGTACCGGTCCGTTCTTGAATATATTCTCAGTGTATGAGTATTCTTCTCCTTCGGTATCGTAGTCAGGACATTGATATACTAATGTCTTATTGTTCGAGTATACAGAGAAGTGATAGGAAATGTCAATTCCATTGTTCATCAACTCTGTCTTGAGAATCTGGTCCAGCTGCCTGAAGTCGATTCGGTCTTTTAATGGGCGGTCGCTTGCCGTGTAAAGCATGCTATAGACCACTTCGTCTACCAATTCCTTTTGACTGTCGTAGCGGTCCTTCATGATTTCCTGCAGCGACTTTGATTTTCCGTAACGGTTCTTAATATCGTTGAAAGGTTTTGTTTTGCTTGTAATTCCACTCGAACGTTTTGTGAAATATTTGTCGGTGAATGTTGCGTTCGCCTGACGTTCGTCGAAGTTAACCTTTTCACCGGAAGTCGTTGTTTGGTGCAACTTTGATGAAGTGGTGTCTGTGCTGATTGTTGCAGAGTCGCCTGTTGTCCCTTCAAATGCTGCCGCTCCCTGTTCCAGATATTTAGTAGCTTCGGCAACCTCTATTTGGTGGGCGGTCTCGCTCAGGCTTCTTTGCACCGATTCGTCGAAGTGTATTTTACGTAGTTTCATTACTTCTTCCACGTAATACACTTGCAGTGCAAGCAAGCATACGAACGATATGCTCATCAGGATTGATAATACTATGATTGTACTTTTCTTCATTGGCTTTTGATTTCCTTTTTCAAAGTAACGACAATTTATTTGTAAATGATAAAATCGCAGGCCATTATATAAAATAAAATATAAAAAAAGAGTCAACTATTAACGTTCGTTGACTCTTTGATTGCTGTTTTATAAAGTTTAACCCATTAGAATTCTGTTAGAATAGAGTCGGGCTGTATATTAATCAAATTGTGGTTTCTTGATTTTAGCTGGCTATTGGCTTGTCTTAAACCTTATATAAGTAGACTCATTTAAACATTGATACTGACTATATTTGACTTAATGTAATATCACTGATGTTTGTTGGCTGAGCACAGAAAGGTCGGCTAACAATGAAAACGTATCCGTTGATCGAATAAAACAACATGAACAACGCCAGTAAACGTTCTCTTAAATGAATATATTATACGCCATTTAATATTATAACTGCCATACTTCGCAAACGAATAAATTGTTGCACACCATGAGATCTATTTCAGAGACGGTAAGCCCTTTCTAAAATTACCCAGTTGGGAAAAATTTTTTTCCAACTGGATTTTTCAGATTTCTCAATTGGCCGCATCATTTCAAGCAATTGCACACTTTGCACGGAACAATGGAGAACGCCCCTTTTTTAATACAGTTGCTCGATTGTTATTTTAAATTTTAACACTTATAAGTATTGCACCTTAGCACATGACGGTATCAGATGTCGTTTTATTTTACTCTGCAGTGGTTTTTATTCCGTAAAAAGATTTCAAATACTTTTTGTCAACCTGCCATATGCTTAAGATTAGAAATGCTCGTATGTAGAACGCTCTGTCTTTATGTCATACAGAACGATACGTGGTACATGCTGTCTTTGCTTGAAAGTAGGCAGGTTTGACTTTATATTTGTCTTTGACTTGCTTTTTGAGTTGTAGTAGGGCTGTTATTGGTATATTTGTCAAACAATGACTTTACCATTCTCTTGTAGAGTAGGGACAGTCTTTCGTTGTAGAACGGCTCTCCCACAAGTACGATGTTGTCGTCTCTGTCGAGTAGGAATGTCTTGTTGCGTGCCAGTACGTCAAGTTCGTTGACCCTGCCGAACACGTCGCAGTCGTAGTATAAAAGCGGTACGGACAAGTGCATGGAGTCGGCGTATAAGGAGTCGCAGGCAGGCAGTGGCATGTATCCTTCGGGGAATACGATGTGCCTTCCTGTTAATGCCTTAACCTCCTTTGCCACCCTGTCTTTGTCGCTGCTGCATGACAGCAGTGACACTACGAGTAAAGGGAATAAAACCAATATATTATAAATCGTATTCATTATATCAACCCATTAAGATTATACTTAAGAAGAATTCCTTCTGAGGTAACGCCATACAGGGTGTGTCCGTCCTCATAGTATGCGATTTTTATGACATCATTCGCAAGACATAACTCACGAATTAAATCGCCATTATAATCGAAGAACAGCAGAACTGGGTTGGAATTAGGCTCTCCGTTTTCTATCTCCGACAACAACCTGCGGTCTTGCAGCAGTATAATGTAATGTTCCGTGGCATTCGCACAGATGGTGTACACCCTCAACTTCTTCTTCACAAAGTCCTCATCCGTTCCTTTTTCATTCCATGCATCAAAGTCGTAGCAACTTTTTTCCTTCAATCCCAATATCTTACGGGTATTGGTATCAAGGATATTCGTTATGTCGAAATAATTTAGGGCCTCAACCAACTTGGTTTTTTTGTGGATTGATTTTTACTTCCGCAGAATAAGCGACATACACAAGCGTGTAAGCCTTGCTCTCTATTATGTTTGGGTATAAAATAATGTCAGATTGTTCTCCTTTGTCTAATATCAGGAATTTTGGAGGATAGAATATTCCGTCACGTGGGTCTTCATATGAAATGCCCTGTCTTGCTATATATTTGTCTTCTCCGATTTTGACGTAGTTGTCGCATGGTGTCACAGCGCAATCACGTCGCATCTTGTGTGCGATCGATGATTCGGTATGGCATTTGTTTTCCTCAATAGATTTGCTAAGATTGACAACTTTTGACAGGTTGCCATCATCGGTCAGATACATAAGTATATCTGTATTAGCTTTGTCAAAGTTGCAAGTTACGTGGACGGTAAGGAGCTCATTACCGGCGCGTCCGATTGTACCGAACCAGGCGATCATACTGTCGTTACGCATGTCATATACTGAAAATATGCGCTCGGAATGATCGCTCTCAAGGAATATCAGGAAGGAATCTACCATCTCTATGCCGGACAATCCTGACAGGTTATGGTATGGAATGGTACTTCCACGGACAGTATCGTTGCATTGGGTAATCTCGAATTCTTTGATTTCGTTAGGAGCGTAATACTTGTCTACAAGATCTCTGCATGAATGAAATGTGCATGTTGTGAATGCGACAATCCCAAACATGAAAAATAAATAACATCGCATAATAATTGTATTCTGCTGGTTGATAGACGAATTTATTTTTGTTGGTAGCAAAATCCGTTAAATGGCTCCAGTATATTGGAAATTGAGATGGATGGCCTGTCCTTTTATCCTTTACATGGATATATGACGGCTCCCACAGCGGGTGTGGACTCATAAAAGAATGTGGTACCCTTTTGGCATATATACTGTTTGGCACCAACGGTTCCTCCTCCCTCCTTCCAACATGCGTCAAGTGTTATTGGATTACTCGTGTCGTCTCCCGTCAATGCCTCGATGTTTTGCATGACCATATCACTCTCTTTCTCTTGTTGGTAGTCCGCATAGGACTTGTACGCGCCCGCAATTGCTGCGGCTGCAACAGTGGCAACTAATGCCAGTTTGATAACTTTCTTTATAATTGAAAATGCTTAAATGTATTGTTAATTGTCTGTCAATTTGAATATTTTTATTAGTGTCCCTGTCAAACAGGGACACTAATAACTTAGCCTAATTTACTTACAGCAATGGCTTGTGTAAATCAATATTGTAGTTTGTGATCTGACTTTTATTGATATACAGTCAAATCAATCCTCGTCTTTGTTCTGTGCCTCAAACTCTTTAACAAGTTGTTGTTGGATATCGGTCGGAACAAGTTCGTAGTTTGAGAACTTCATTGTGAATGAAGCTCGTCCGCCTGTTATTGAACTTAACGTGGTTGAGTAGCTTGCCAATTCTTTCAAAGGAATCTTTGCGGTAAGTGTGTCATAGCCGTTACTGCTTTCGCTGCCCATAATCATACCACGGCGTCCTTGCAGGTCGCTCATCACGTCACCCATTTTGTCGCTTGGAGTAATAACTTCGACATCATAGATTGGCTCAAGCAGCTTTGGACCTGCATTTTTGAATGCCTCACTGAAGGCGTTGCGTCCTGCCAGCATGAACGAGAGCTCGTTAGAGTCTACCGGGTGCATTTTTCCGTCGTAAACGATCACTCTTACGTCGCGGGCGTAGCTACCTGTAAGCGGACCTTGCTCCAAACGGCTCATAACGCCTTTCAGTATGGCCGGCATGAAGCGCGTATCGATTGCTCCTCCGACAACTGAGTTGTAGAATACGAGCTTTCCTCCCCATTCGAGGTCGATTTCTTCCTTGCTCTTGATATTCATCTTGTATTCCTGACCATTGAACTTGTAGGTTGTCGGTTCCGGCATTCCTTCAGTGTATGGCTCGACAATGAGGTGTACTTCACCGAATTGTCCTGCACCTCCTGATTGTTTCTTGTGACGGTAATCAGCACGGGCTGCCTTTGTGATAGTCTCACGATAAGGTATTTTCTGTTCACCGTATACAATCTTGATTTTCTCGTTGTTCTCAAGACGCCATTTCAGTGTACGAAGGTGGAATTCTCCCTGACCTTTTACCAATGTCTGTTTGAGCTCTTTGCTTTGTTCGAGTATCCAAGTCGGATCTTCCTGTGCCATTCTTTGTATGGCGGCGATCATCTTCTCGGTATCTGCTTCGTTTTCTGCCTTGATTGAACGAATATACTTAGGATCAGGATATTTAACCAAGTCGAATTTCCAGTCACAATCTTTTCCGACCAAAGTGTTGCCTGTTCTGACATCCTTCAGTTTTGTTGTACATCCTATATCTCCTGCAACCATTTCGCTGACTTTTTCACGGTTGGCACCGGCGCAGACAAAGATTTGTGCTATACGCTCCTTGCTGCCACGGTTGGAGTTTGTCAGGTCATCTCCTTCATGGACTGTTCCGCTCAGTACTTTGAAGTATTGTACTCCACCGATATGTGGCTCATTAGCAGTCTTGAAGAAATACAAAGCAGTCGGACCGTTAGGGTCTGGTTTTACTACATCTCCGTTTGTAGCATGTACAGGTGGCATTTCGTCCACGAATGGCACTACATTGCCAAGGAATTCCATCATACGGCGTACGCCCATGTCTTTTACTGCGCATACACAGAATACAGGGAAGATGCTGCGTGTTGCAAGACCTTCGCGTATACCTTTACGGCATTCATCTTCTGTCAGGTGTTCACTTTCGAAGAATTTCTCCATCAGTCCCTCATCGTTTTCGGCGGCTGCCTCTATGAGCTGGCGGTTGAGCTCTTTGGCTTTCTCCATCTCTTCAGCTGGTATATCCTCGATGATGGGAGCCCCTCCTTCCGGTTTCCATGAATATTTCTTCATTAGGAGTACGTCGATGAAAGAATTAAAGTTCGGTCCTTCATTGAGAGGATACTGCACTTGTACTATTTTATTCCCGTACAGTTCGCGCAACTGCTCGATACAGTTGTGGTAGTCGCACTTCTCGTTATCGAGTTGGTTTATTAGGAATATGACAGGCTTTCCGAGTTTCTCCGTGTAGCGGAAATGATTTTGTGTACCTACTTCCACTCCTGCAGCTCCGTTAATCAGCAACACAGCGGTGTCGGTGACTGTCAGTGCTGCCATTGCAGCTCCCACAAAGTCGTCGGACCCCGGACAGTCAATGAAGTTAAGTTTTTTTCCGTTGTATTCTGTATGGAAAACGGTTGAGAACACGCTGTATCCATATTCTTGTTCAACAGGAAAATAGTCGCTCACGGTATTCTTCATTGTTATTCGTCCGCGGCGACTGATAATGCCTGATTCATACAACAGAGCTTCGGTGAGGGTTGTCTTACCTGCACCGTCATTACCAAGTAGGGCAATGTTTTTGATTTCGTTTGTTTTATAAACTTTCATATTTGGTAATTTTTAAGATTGTTTATTCTTAATTTCCACATTACTAAAAGGATGCTTTTGAATTTGGGTGCAAATTACACAAAATATTTGAATTGGCAATAACGGGTGGTCGTTTTTTTTGCTTTGTGAGCTGTTTTTTCTCTGGCTATGGTGTGTTTTATCATGTTGTAGGAATGTCTTATGTGTTTTATGACGGTTGGTTGGTGAGGCTATGGTAGAGAATGATCAGGTTGTGGTAAGTTATACGAACAGGTTTGATATAATGTCATTCGATGTGTATATTCCATCCTCGGTGAGCCTTATCGTTTTTCCGTCGCTGACCAACAGCCCTCTATTATAATAAGGTGTAGCTGCGTTGTTAAGGACCGACAGGTATCTGCTGCCGAATTGCCGGTTTATGTAATCGAGGTCTATGCCTTCCGATGTGCGCAATCGGGTCATGACTGTTTCGTTGAATCGCTGGTCGGTTGTCAGAACTTCTTTCTCGGATACTGATGTACCGTTGTTTATTCCTTTGATATAACTGTTTATGTCGCTGATGTTCCAACTCCGTGTTGTACCGTTGAAAGAGTGTGCTCCTGCCCCGACGCCGAGGTACTTGGTATTGTTCCAATAGCTTGAGTTGTGACGTGACCTTAGTCCTGGCAGTGCGAAGTTTGATATCTCATAGTGCTCATACCCGCTGTGTTTCAACTGCCGGACTATCATGTGGTACATGTCAAGCGACAACTCTTCGTCGATTTCCTCTATCTTGTGTTGTTGCAATAAGTCATAGAGTCTTGTATCTTCTTCATACATCAGTGAATATGCTGATATGTGTTGAATGTGGAGTTCCAATGCGTGATTGATGTCCGCTTCACATTGTGCGAGTGTTTGATTTGGAAACCCGAATATGAGGTCTATACTGATGTTGCTGAATCCGCAATCTTGTAATGTTTTCACTGCATCGGTAGCCTTTGAGGCATTGTGACGGCGGTTGATAAACTTTAATATGTTGTCATCGAACGACTGCACGCCGAGACTTATCCGATTGATGCCTGATTGCTTTATCTGCGCTGCATAGGCAGGTGTTACGTCGTCCGGATTCATTTCCATTGTCACTTCAGATGCTCCGGAAACATGAAAATCCTTATTTATTGTGCTTAGTACAGTGGATATCTGATCGGCCGACAATTGTGATGGGGTGCCTCCGCCGAAGTATATCGTTCGTATCCCTTCGTTGCCGAGATATTTGCGCCTGTCAGTGATTTCCTTGCATAAGGCTTCCACATAGCTGTCTTTCAGCTCCAACATGATTGTTGAAAAGAAATCACAATATATGCATCGTGATTTGCAGAACGGAATATGTACGTATATGCCTGACATAGGATAAGGGAAGGGAATGAGTATAGACCGAAAAAAAACCTGTTGACTAAGTCCACAGGTTTCAATTCTCTCAAGTTTAGGCACATGGCCTAAATCAGTGATTCGTTGTGTAGCTAATTATTCAGCAACAACTGAGTCTGAAACTTCAACGTTTACAGTGTCAGTAGAGTCTGTAGCAGTCTCTTCTACAGTCTCTTCAACAATAGCTGAAGTATCAACTGTATCTGAATCGTTTTGTGTAGCTTCTGTGTTACCACCGCAAGATGCGAAAGATACTGCAACAACAGCAACGAATGCAACTAAAAGCTTTTTCATTTCTTTTCTAATTTAAATTGTTAAACAATCATTTGTTTTCTAAAACCGGTGCAAAGGTAGAACAATTTTCAATACGTTGTTCATGCAATTGAAAAAAAATATTTGTTTTCATGTTTTTTTCTTTGACGACCTTGTTTTATGGTTCAAAATAAGGTCAATGTATGGTTCCAAAAGAGGTTTTCCCATAGAAATCGGCCGTGAGTTAAGTCTTGTCTGTTTATTACTCATTAGTCAGCATGATGTGTAATCACTGGGTATACACGAGTATTATTATAAGCGGCATCTGTCGCGTCAAAAAAACAGGAGGCTATACCATAGTCTCCTGTAAAAGTATTTATGAACGTTGTTGCTGCTTGCCTGTATATTAGGAAGCAAGACTTATATTATATTCCTGTGCCAGTTTCCTTAAGTTGATCAGAGCATATCGGGTGCGTCCGAGTGCAGTGTTGATGCTGCAGTTCAGCAATGCTGCTATTTCCTTGAAACTCATTTCCTGATAATAGCGCAGTTGGATGATTTCCTGCTGGTTCTCGGGCAGTAGTTTCAATATGTCTTGCAGACCTTTAATATTCTGTTGTTTAATCAGTTGATGCTCTATATTTTCTTCATCCGCAAGCTTAATGTCGTTGAACAGGTCTACTTCAGTTTCATCGTTTGATATGTTTTTCTCATTCTTTTGATGGCGGAAGTAGTCGATCATGATATTGTGTGAAACTCTCATAAGCCATGAGCCGAACTTTTGTTGCTCAGAGTACTTGCCGTTGCGTATGTTTGCTATAATACGCATAAAAGTATCTTGGAAAAGGTCTTCTGCCACTTCCTTGTTACGGATGAAATAAGATATGTATGTGAAAACTTTTCTTTCATAGCGGTCCAACAGGATGTCGAACGCTCCATTGTCGCCTTTCATATACATACTTACTAATTGCTCATCAGTAAGAGATGTCAATTTATTCATTACACTTCGTTTTATGTCAAGCTCATCATGCTAAGTTTTGTACAACTGTGCATTGACAGGCTTTGTTGTTTATGAGTAGTGTGTAATCGATAGGCAATAATGTTTTATGATGAATAATAATTTTATTTCGTTTGCAAAATAAATAAATTATAATCGAACAACCAAGGAAAGTTGGAAAATTTTTGTCTGCGTCCTGTTTTTTAACAGAATAGGGCGTCGTTTTCGCATCTGAAGCCTCTTAGGAAGTCTGCAATGTGCATCTTCTTTTTCCCTGCCATTTTTAGTGTCTCGATACTGATGTAGCCGTCGGTTGTCCTTACTTTGAGGTATGTTTTGCCATCGGTGGCAACCTCTCCTGTCAATTTTGTGTCGTTTGCAGTGAGTGGAGCTTTTGACACTTCATAGATCTTGATTTCAGATTCCTTATTGCCGTTTACAAGTTCGCTCCATGCCGCAGGGTAGGGACTAAGTCCGCGTACGAAGTCATAAATCTGTTTGGTATTTTTTGTTTGCCAGTCAATCCGACATGTGTCATGGAAAATCTTGGGGGCAGGTTTCAGTTCCTCTCCGTTTTGCAAGTTCTCCTGTCTTATTGTGTGGATATTTCCGCTTATGATATTGTCCACAGTTTCAACCACCAGTTGAGCTCCGAGTTTCATGAGTTTGTCATGTATACTTTCTGCATTGTCCGACTCTGTAATAGGTATTCTTACCTGTTGTATGATTTCGCCGGTGTCGATGTCTTGTTGTAAGAAAAATGTTGTGATGCCGGTTTCTGTCTCTCCATTGATGATTGCCCAATTGATTGGAGCGGCACCCCTGTACTGTGGCAACAGTGAAGCATGGAGATTGAACGTTCCAAGGCGTGGCATGTGCCATACGACCTCGGGCAGCATGCGGAATGCTACCACTATTTGTAGGTCGGCATTCAGGCTTCGCAACTCATTGACAAATGCTTCGTCTTTGAGTTTTACTGGTTGCAGTACTTTAAGTCCTTGTGAAATAGCGTATTGTTTCACTGGACTCGCCTGAAGCACACTGCCGTGCCTGCCTATTGGCTTATCGGGCATCGTGATCACACCAACTATGTTATATCCCCCCTCAACTAAACTTTTAAGGCTTTCAACCGCAAAGTCGGGAGTTCCCATAAATATTATTCTCAGATCTTTCTTTTCCATTATGCTACACCTTATTATATATAGTATGATTCGATTGTATGTAATTACATCATTGTTTTACTCTGCGCTGAAATTCACGAGTACCTCGCGATAGGAATTAAATAAGCCGGAGCGTGACACGAAACCGATGAAATGCTCATTTTCATCAACTACCGGCAAGTTCCATGCTTTTGTCTCATCGAATTTCTCTGTAGCCACTTTCAACGTGTCATTTGTATTCAGCAGTGCCGGTGGCTCTTTCATGAATGATGCCACAGTGTACAGATGGTAGAGTTCGGGACGAAAAATGAATTTACGTACAGAGTCGAGTGATACGACTCCGAGGAATTTACCGTTCTTGTCTACAACCGGAAATATGTTCCTGTGTGATTTTGATATGACACCTACCAGTTTCCCGAGGTCCATTTCCGGAGTTATGGTATTGAAATCGGTTTCAATTTGTGATTGCAAATTTATAATTGTGAGTATTGCCTGGTCCTTATCGTGAGTTATCAGCTCTCCTTTCCTTGCCAGTCGCATTGCGTAGATACTGTGAGGTTCAAATACGTTGATAGTCAGATATGAGGCAACAGATACGATCATAAGCGGTACAAACAGTTCATAGCCTCCGGTAAGTTCGGCGATAAGGAAGATGCCGGTGAGTGGAGCATGCATGATACCCGACATCAGTCCGGCCATACCGTAAAGTGTACAATTCTTAGACGACAAAAATCCGTTGTCGCCCATTTGCAGGTACAGGCAACTGTCCCACACATGTGCGAAGGTGAATCCTGCGATTGCGCCGAGGAATAGCGATGGAGCGAACACACCACCACATCCACCGCCTCCGTTGGTAGCAGTCGACGCAAAGACTTTGAATATTAGAACCAGCAAGAGATAAATCAGCAGAGTGTTGTCGCTTCCGTAAAACAATGTGTTGTGCATGATCTGATCCGCACTGGCATTGTGTATGAGCTGGTCTATAACATCGTAACCCTCACCGTACATGGCAGGGAAGAAGTAAATCAAGATACCAAGTACTACAGCTCCCATAATGAATTTCTTCCAGGGTTTCGCAAGTTTTGCGAATACTCCTTCGAACCAGTTCATTGCCCGTGTGAAGTAGAGCGAAACCAGTCCACATGCAATGCCAAGCAGTATGCACCCTGGTATAATGTCGATTGTGAATGCCTTTTCCAGGCTGAATGCGAACATTGACTCTGTGCCGTATAAGGCATAAGAGACACAGACTGATGTGAGGCAGGTGACCAGCAGTGGAAGTAGCGATGCCATATTCAGATCAAGCATAAGTACTTCAAGCACGAACATAACACCTGCGATAGGAGCCTTGAAGATTGCTGCTATGGCTCCTGCCGCTCCGCATCCGACAAGCAGCATCATTGTGTTTGGAGGAAGGTTAAACCGCTTGCCGAGGTCGGAACCGAAAGCAGATCCGGTGAGCACTATAGGTGCTTCCGCTCCGACAGATCCTCCGAATCCGATGGTCAGTGCACTGGCTACTATACTTGTCCAACGGTTGTGTGCTTTGATTCTCGCTCTTTTTCTCGAAATGGCATATAAGATCTTTGTGACTCCATGGCTGATGTCATCGCGTACTATATATTTCACAAAGAGAAGGGTCAGTAGTATACCTATAGCAGGATACAACATGTAAAGTCCGTTTGTCTCTGAGAGGTTGAATTGGTTGGTCAGCAAATGACGTATCTGTTCTATAAGATATTTCAGAATAAATGCGGCAAGTCCTGTGCACACTCCCACAACCAAACTTAGCATAAGTACAATTTGCCTGTTTGAGTGCCCTCCCTTTATCCATTCGGTAACGGAATGGAGCATGGTTGCTTCGTGTCTTAAGAATGTGAACCTCTTCATTGTATGTGTCTATTCTCTTATAATTGTAAATTTTCCGGATGAGTTGATTTTGATGATGCTTGAAGGTTTGTGCTTTTCTTTGCTTTGGCGGCTGTATTTGACTACATAGTCAACAGAATTCTTGATTTCATCTGAGATCTCATCGAACGTTTTAGGTGTAGGCTGTCCACTGATGTTCGCACTTGTGGATACTATCGGTTTTTGGAATCTGAAACAAAGTTCTTTAGAGAACTCCTCCTTGGTAATTCTTATTCCGACACTGCCGTCTTCCGCCAACAGGTTAGGTGCAAGTCCCATAGCATTGTCAAAAACAATGGTAAGAGGCTGGGTTGCCAGTTCAATCAAGTTCCATGTCACGTCGGCTATGTCTCTTACATACCTTGACAGTCTTGCCTCACTGTCAACCAAGCAGATGAGGGCTTTGGAGTCGTCCCTTTTCTTTATGTCATAAACGCGCTTTACTGCCTCTGCGTTGGTTGCGTCACAACCTATGCCCCATACAGTGTCAGTGGGGTAGAGTATGACGCCGCCTTTGCGCATCACTTCTATTGCTTTCTTTACTTCGTCCTGTAACATATTTGTTAGAATTCACTTGTGAAATGGAACTTAATGTGTTTGAAGTCTTGTTGGGCCATCTGTAAAACGTAGCTCGAGTCCGCAAGAAATACATCACGTCCTTCTCTGTCTTTTGCCATATATTGATATTTGCGTTTCTTGAACGCCTCGTATTCTTCCTCGTCGTCACTTTCTATCCAGCACGCCTTATATAAGTGTACCGGTTCCCAACGGCATTTGGCGTTATACTCGTTTTCCAAACGGTATTGGATGACTTCGAACTGCAATTGCCCGACGGTCCCTATTAGTTTGCGTCCGTTGAATTGGTTGATAAACATCTGTGCAACTCCCTCGTCCATCAGTTGGTCAATACCTTTTGCAAGTTGCTTGGTCTTCATCGGATCAGCATTGTCAATATATTTGAACATCTCCGGTGAGAAACTTGGAAGTCCCTTAAAATGAAGTTGCTCTCCTTCTGTTAAGGTATCTCCAATCTTGAAAATCCCGTTATCCGGCAAACCGACGATGTCTCCTGGGTAAGCTTCGTCGATGGTGCTTTTCTTTTGTGCCATAAATTGGGTAGGGGATGAGAAACGTACCGTCTTGTTCTGACGCACGTGTAGGTACGGAGCGTTACGTACGAACTTGCCGGAACAGACTTTACAGAATGCGGTGCATGAGCGGTGGTTTGGGTCGATATTTGCCGTAATCTTGAATATGAAGCCTGTGAATTTGGGCTCTGTCGGTTCCACAAGACGTTCTTCTGCTTGTGTCGGACGTGGACTTGGTGCTATCTCTACGAAACAGTCCAATAGCTCCTGTACTCCGAAATTGTTGAGTGCCGAGCCGAAAAACACCGGTGCAACCTCAGCGTCTCTGTAAGTATCAATATCAAATTCCGGATACACTCCGTCGATGAGGTCTATGTCATCCCGTAGCTTGTCTGCATCGGCCTTGCCAACTTTTGCATCCAGTTCTTCGCTATTGATGTCAACCTCCACCTTTTCTGTCACGACCTGCTTATTGGGTGTGAACAGATTGAGGTTGTGTTCGTATAGATTATATACTCCCTTAAACCGTTGTCCTTGATTGATAGGCCATGACAAAGGACGCACCTTTATCTGCAATTCCGACTCTACCTCGTCGAGCAGATCGAACGGATCGCGTCCTTCGCGGTCCATCTTGTTTATGAACACAATTACCGGAGTCTTTCTCATTCGGCAAACGGTCATAAGTTTGCGGGTCTGGGCTTCAACACCTTTTGCTCCGTCAATTACGATGATGGCACTGTCCACTGCTGTCAGTGTGCGGAATGTGTCCTCGCAGAAATCCTGGTGACCTGGCGTGTCGAGTATGTTAACCTTATAATTATGGTAATCAAACTCCATGACAGATGTAGATACAGATATTCCCCTCTGTTTCTCAATCTCCATCCAGTCTGATGTGGCGGTTTTCTTTATCTTATTGGATTTCACCGCTCCTGCCACTTGTATCTGTCCTCCAAAAAGAAGCAACTTTTCTGTTAGTGTCGTCTTACCTGCGTCTGGGTGGCTTATTATCGCAAATGTCCTTCGTTTGTTTATTTCTTGTTCGTTCATAAAAGTTTTTGAATACCGTAAAAACAATCTGTTGCTTTTGAGCTGTTCAATGCTCAATGACCGAATGGAATTCGGAAGTCGGTTATGTCAATTGCATGTCCTGTCACTGTGTATATAATCATAAGCACGGCAACTGTAATGACACAGATTCCAATTACCTTGTTGATTATGTAGATTATCCGCATGTTGTAGTTGTTGCGCACTTTGTCGACCAACCACGTCAGCCCGTACCACCATAGCAATGCACCCACAATGATAAACATGTAGCCTACAATCTGTGCTATTATGTTGTCTACAATAATGAATGTAAACATTGAGAAAGTAGCGACAAACAGCAAAATGATCAACGGATTGGAAAATGTAACTGCAAATCCTGTAATGAAATTTTGAAACAATGTTCCCTTCTTACGCTTGACAGGTTTTATGCGGTCTTTTGGTTTGGACATAAAGGTAAAAATGCCGAACACCAAGAGTAAGACACCGCCGACTGCTTTCAGCCATAGTGCAACTACAGGGTCTTCTATTATGTCAACCACCAACTTCACTCCGAGTCCGGTTATTAGTGCATATATGAAATCCGACAAAGAGGCTCCGACACCTGTAGCAAATCCTTCCCATCTGCCTTTGTTGAGTGTGCGCTGTATGCACAATATGCCTACAGGTCCCATTGGCGCTGATGCTATCACACCAATTACGAACCCCTTGAATGCCATCTCGATATAGCTGGTATCCTGAAGCCATTCCTGGAAGTTTGCATATTGTGGCAGTTGCGAATTGATTATGTCTGGAATCATTAATATATAATGTTTATTTTTCCTTTCTTGTTCTCTTTGTATTATTGATGAATTGTGCGTTATACTCCGCTGAAGCTGCTGAAGCCTCCGTCGACAGGTATGATTGTTCCTGTGATGAAACTTGCCTCATCACTTGCAAGGAAGCGTACAATCCCGTTGAGTTCTGACAGGTCACCGAAGCGTCCCATTGGTGTCTTGTTCAATACTTTATGACTGCGTTCAGTCAGTGAGCCGTCCGGATTCAACAATGCGGCGCGGTTTTGCTTGCCAATGAAGAATCCTGGAGCTATTGCGTTGACACGTACTTTGTCCCCGTATTTACGGGCGAAATCTTGTGCAAGCCATTTTGTCAGTGCGTTCACTCCTTCCTTGGCTATGCTGTAGCCCATCACACGGCTCAAGGCATCGTATGCTGCCATTGAACTTATGTTGATGATGCTGCCACTTTTTTGCTCTGCCATGATCTTACCGAACGTAAGACATGGGTATACCGTTCCCCACAGGTTGAGGTCTACTACTTTATGCAAGGCTTCCATGTCGCTGTCGAACACATTCATGTCGTCCATGATATTCGCTCCTGCCACATTGCCGCCGGCTGCATTGACAAGTATGTCAACATGCTCGAACCGTTGTTTTATCTTCGTTGTCAGTTCTGTTATTTCCCCTGGTTTAAGAACGTTACATACATATCCAACTACAGTTGTTCCGTGTGTGGTTGATATTGGTGCAAGATGACTCAATGCTTTGTCTACAGTTTCTTGTCTGCTTCCGACAATGATCACTGTTGCCTCTGCCTCAATGAGACCTTCGCTCACATGACTTCCCAGTACTCCTGTCCCGCCTGTAACTACAGCTACTTTACCTTTTAAACTGTTCATTATAAGTGTTTTTTATTTATGGTTCAACATGTATCTTACTGCTGCCATCACTCCGTCCATCTGTTCAAGTCCCATCATGCGGCCGTGGAAAGAGTATCCGGCATTATATCCTTTATCTTCATCTCCGAGCATCGTACGTCCATGGTCCACGCGCATCGGCAGATTCGGATTCTCTTCTTCGAAGATCTTGCACACCTCAATGAGGTTGGCGCGTCCGTGAAGATGGTCAGCCTCAATGAAGTCGCCGTTAGGCAGTACGTCGGTACTCCTTAAATGTACGAAGTGCGTGCGTTTAGCGTATTTGCAGGCCAATGCCGGCACATCATTTTGCGGACCGGCAGAAAGACTTCCGCAGCAGAATGTAAGTCCGTTATGCGGATTGTTCACTGCATTGAGGAACCATGCGATGTCCTCGTCGCACGTGACGATTCGTGGCAGTCCGAGCAGTTGCATTGGCGGATCATCGGGATGTACACACATGTTCATTCCATATTGCTCGCAAGTCGGCATGATGGCTTCAAGGAAGTATTTCATGTTCTGACGTAACTTGTCCCTTGTCACGCCTTTGTAGAGCCCGAGCAGGTCTTTAAACAACTTGACCGGATTCTTGTCGTCCTCTGTTATGTTGCCGTTTACGAATCCTTGGGTTTTCACTATAATGGTGTCTACAAGTGCGTCATCGAAAGCCTTCACTTCCTTTGTCCCTTTTGCCTGTATGTCATGTCTCATCTTTTCCGCTTCGTCGATTTCCTGTTTGCTGTAGTCGGCGTCGCATCCTTCACGTTGAAGTATGTACTTGTCGAAATAAACAAACTTGACCTTGTTGAAGTATAGTGATGTGCTGCCGTCTGCCCAAGGGTGGTCGAGTTCGGTGCGGGCCCAGTCGAGCACAGGCATGAAGTTGTAGCATACTGTATGTATGCCGCATTTTCCAAGATTGGCAAGGCTTACCTTATAATTATCGATCAGTCGGTCACGGTCTGGACCTGCGTATTTTATCGACTCACTGACAGGCAGGCTTTCCACCACCGACCATCTGAGTCCTGCCGCCTCTATGTAGCTTTTCAGGTCCGAGATGGCTTCAACAGTCCATATGTCACCGTTCTTTACTCTGTGCAAAGCAGTGACGATGCCCTCGACTCCGATTTGCCGGAGCATCTGCAGCGTTATCTTGTCGTTTTTACCGAACCATCTCCAAGTCTTTTCCATTATAGAAATGTTTTGTTTTTAGTTTTTTTCTTGTCTTCAGTCGTTTATAACTAAATCGTTATTAGTGTGACGCTTGCATTCGCGTGGTTGCCTGTCAGATATTCTTCACAATGACGAACCCTCCGTCTTTGAGCAAGTGTAGCTTCACCTTTTTAGGGTTCTTAATCTTCAGTTCTGTTTTCTTTGGCTCGCGGTTAGCGTCGTCGCTGTATAGTGTAACAGTATCGCCTTTCTTTACAAATGCGGACAAGTCGATAATCTTATCGCATTCGTTCTCGGCGTTGTTGCCTGCTATATACCAAGTTTGTGCATGACGACGTGCGAGAATGCAGTATTTGCCTGGATAGCCTGCGACGAACTGAGTCTCATCCCATGTCGTCGGCACTTCCTTCAGAAAATCAAGGCTGACTTGTGGTGCACCCCCTTGTTCGAATGGTTGCAGGTTTTCAGGTGTGATGGCAAAGTTCTGTATTGGATTTTGGAATAGTACAGATTGTGCCAGCTCATGTACGTCGGTTGTTCTTCTCGTATTTCCGCCTTTGTTGCCTTTTGCCAAGTGGCGGTTGAGGAATGAGCCTCCGAATTCCATACATCCGACTGTATTGCGGATGAACGGATGTGTTGCGGTGTTGATTGCCTCCACATCGCAGAAATGCTGGTTGAAGAATATATTCTCCGAAGCAAGTACAGCCTCACTTCCCACATAGTTCGGATACATCCGTTCCCATCCGCGAGGGAGCGTACACCCATGAAATATCACCATAAGTCCATTGTCATCGGCGTCACTTAATATAGCCTCATACAGACGCATAGTCTCTTGCTTGTCTCCTCCGAAGAAGTCAACCTTGATACCCTTGACGCCAATTCTGTGCATCCATCTCATTGCTTCTTTGCGTTTGATAGGGTTGTCCATGTGGTTGACAGGTCCTTGAGTTATATCATTCCAGTAACCGCTCGAACTCCACCAAAGAAAAACATCGACTCCCTGGCTCTGGGCGTATTTAACCAACTGCTCCATACGCTCCTTTCCGATGTTTGTATCCCACCAGTTGTCGATAAGCACATATTGGAAATTCATTGCCTTGGCGAGTTGTATGAATTTCACTTGGTCGTCATAGTTTATTGAGTTGTCCTGCCATACAATCCAGCTCCAGGTACCCTTACCGAATTTATAGTCAGTTGACGAATTGTAGAGCGGTTCTACATTGTCCCATGGAATGGTGGTCTCTACGATTGGCTTAAGAGTCGCTCCAACAGTGATTGTCCTCCATGGAGTTGTTCCTGGCAGTGCGAATGCAGGTGCTACGGTTCCATTCCCGTTGTTTTCCTCTTCCATTGGGAAATCGATGGTATATAGCCCGTTACCTTTCATTTCACTGAGCCGTGATGCGCAGTATTTACTGTCGACTCCTGTTTCACTTACGAGTACCCAACCGTTATCTCCAATTTTGAACAGGCAAGGGAACGTATATCCATGACCATATTGCGACGGTTCGGTCATCGGAACATCGAGTTTGTATTCTTCCTCGTAGCTTGGTTTTGTACGTTTCCATCCTATCATGGCATCGCTTTGCGGTGTGAGGAATGTTGTTGTAATTGACGGAAAATCGAATCCGGTTGCTTCTTGCCGTATTATGACGCTGCCTGTCTCGCCGCTTTTTGGCAGTTCATAACGAAATGCAATATCATTATTGCTGACTCTGAACGTTATTGTAAAAGGCTTTTTGTCGGCTTGTAAATTCACTTTCAGTTCGTTCGCCTTGTAATCAACATCCGATACCTTGCTGCGGTTAAGCGTGTAATTCTTTTCTATGCTTGATTGCTTGGAATCCACATAGCTGATGTTTTTTGAGTAGTCACCGGTGTTTGCGACAAAGCCGAGCGGTGAGTCTTCAAGCATTTGCTTCCCGTCGTAAGTGACAGAATAGACAGGCTTGCCCTCATTTACATTGATGTTTACTTGCAGGCGACCGTCTGGACCGCTTACTGTTGCTACTTGTGCTGTCATTAATGATGATGCTTGCATCATAAGCATCCATGCACATAAGATTCGGAATGGTTTCATAACTTGTTTGTTCTTATTGTTGGTTTCCATTTTTTTCTTTCTCTGCGTCGTAGTCGGCTGTGGCGGACGCACTGCCGGTTGTCTTGCTCTCAGATGTGTTGCTATCTGCTGTCTGGTCCGCTTTTGTCGCAGGCTTATTTGGCACAGGGTCGCCTTCAGTCAGCAGGTCTCTGTATGCTTCAAGAGCTTTATGCACAACCTCCACAGCTTCCTCCATAGTACATTGCATTTGCCCGCCGGCTGCGTTCAGGTGTCCGCCGCCATTGAAGAAGTCTGCCGCCACCTTATTTGCAGGGAAATCATCGACAGAACGCAACGACACGAATATGCGCGGCTTCTCTGTGTCCTCACGCATGTATATTGACAACTTTGTGCCTTTTATTTGCAGAGGCATGTTTACAACTCCCTCTGTGTCGCCCTTCAGGTATTTGAACCGTTTCATTTCTTCGCGGTTCAGAGTAAACAGCGTGGTGTGTACATCCTGGAACACCTGCAACTTTTCAGACAGTATGTAGCCAAGTAAACGGAACCGTGCCTCAGAATAATTATTATATATGAGCCGGTTGATTTTGTCTTTGTCTATTCCTTTCTTCAGCAATTCGGCAAGAATTAAGAATATGTCGGGATCGTTGGAGTTGAACGTAAACTTGCCTGTATCAGTACACATTCCGGTATAGATATCCTCAGCTGCCGCTTTTGTCAGTTGCGACATTCCTCCAATGGCGTCGATCAGGCGGAATATCAGTTCGCTTGTGCTGCAGGCGTTGGGATAGGAGATTATGAGGTCACAGAAGTTTTTTTGTGGTTGCAAATGATGGTCAATCATTATTTTTTTTGCCTTCGACGACGTTATGAGCGTAGACAACTCGTCAAGTCGCTTGGGCTCATTTAAGTCGAGTACAGCAATTAAGTCCGCGTGTTCCACGTAAGTACGGGCCTTGGCCCTGTGGATGTCAAACTGTATGATTTTGTCACAGTCTTTCATCCATCGCAGGAAGTCGGGAAAGTAGTTCGGCACGATCACGGTCACCATCTTTCCTTTTTTCTTCAAGTACTCGTATAGTCCTAATGACGAACCTATCGCATCGCCGTCGGGCGATACGTGTGTTACTATGACTACGCTTTTGCATGCGTCGAACATACGTTTGGCTTCTGCAACCTCGTTGTATGAAATCTTTTGTGAGAGCATTTTTCTGCTTTTGTCCTTACAAGTGATACAAAACCTATAAGGCGGTTTATAGTGCAAAGGTAGCATAATTTTTGTAAACTTCACGCATATTTGCCCCAACAATTCATTATTCAAGAGATTTATTTGCAGTGAAAGTACACAAAGCTCATAATAATTTGCTGCCACATGTCGCATGGTGTGATATGATTGTTGTAGGCATGAGCATGATTTTTTTAGTAGGTAATTAATAAAAAACGATGCACTTTTTCGTGTTGTCACATATTTTCATTACCTTTGCAGGTGTAAAACAAGATATAAATTCAAAAAATGATTGTATCGCCTTCGTTGCTTGCGGCAGATTTCTTGCATTTGGACAAGGAAATCGATATGATTAACCAAAGTGATGCTGACTGGCTTCACCTTGATATTATGGACGGAGTATTTGTCCCTAACATCAGTTTCGGATTCTCTGTCCTTGATGCTGTCGCCTCTTTGTGCAAGAAGCCAATGGATGTGCATCTGATGATTGTGTCGCCGGAAAAGTTCACCGACCGTCTTGCTGCGCTGGGTGTCTCTACTATGAATGTGCATTACGAGGCATGCCCGCATTTACATCGTGTAATACAACAAATTCATGACAAGGGAATGAAAGCAGCGGTGACACTCAATCCGTCAACTCCTGTATGCATGCTTGAGGATATAATCTATGATGTCGATATGGTACTGCTGATGACTGTCAATCCTGGCTTTGGAGGTCAGAAGTTCATCGTGCACTCGCTCAATAAGACAAGACAGTTGCGCAAACTCATCGAACGTACCGGTTCGCATGCGCTGATTGAAGTCGACGGAGGTGTGAATGCCACAACGGCACCTCAGCTCGTTGAGGCTGGTGCAGATGCGCTCGTGTCGGGCAGTTTTATCTTCTCTGCCGATGACCCGTGTGCGAAAATACGTTATTTGAAGGGGCTGAAAGCAGGAATGACGCTACAATCAGTTTAAAAACAGATACAGTGTAATTATGAGAAAACTTATATTTCCAATTATAGCTTTGTGCTGTATGTCAGCATTTTTCAGTTGCGATGACGGCGAGACGTATGCTGACATGAAGAAGAAAGAGAAGAATGCTATTAATCGTTTCCTTAAAGATAATGACTTGGTCGGACCGATAACTGTCATTAGTGAAGATCAGTTTGAGGCACAAGACTCAACGACTGATACTACTAAAAATGAATTTGTCCTGTTTAATGACGATGGAATTTATATGCAGATCGTGCGTCGGGGCGATGGACAGTCGATGATAGAGATGGCCAAAACACAGTCAACAGACAGTACGATAAGTAAGAGCATTCTTTGCCGTTTCCTTGAGTATGATATAGAAGATGCTGAGGTCAGTGCCACAAACATATACAGTTCAAGCATTGTTGACAAAATGCTGTGCAAATATAGCCATAGAAGCCGTTCCTACACGGCTTCGTTTACCGAGGGAGTCATGTTGTCCACCTACAGTTCATCGACTGTCCCTACAGGCTGGCTAAAGCCTTTGGATTATATTCGGCTGACACGTAATGCCGGCCGTATAGCAAAAATCCGTATGATTGTTCCGCATACCTCAGGCACGCGCAACGCTTCCGGCTATGTGTTGCCTATGTATTATGAAATAACTTATCAGCTTGGAATATAAGGTAATAAACCAATAGCCAATGGCGTGGGCAAGAATCTATAAAATAGTAAGACACAAAATATAAAAAACATTTGATCTATGAGTCTAATTAAGTCAATATCAGGTATTAGAGGCACAATCGGAGGTCGGGTCGGTGACGGGCTCAATCCTCTTGACATTGTTAAGTTCACTGCCGCGTTCGCCACTTTTATACGGCAAACGACAAAAGTTGACAGCAATAAGATCGTTGTGGGACGTGACGCCCGTATATCAGGTGAAATGGTGAAGGACGTAGTGTGCGGCACACTGATGGGTATGGGTTTTGATGTTGTGAATATAGGTCTGGCATCAACTCCGACTACAGAGATCGCTGTGACCATGGAAGGGGCGTGTGGAGGTATAATTATTACTGCCAGCCATAATCCGAGACATTGGAATGCCTTGAAACTACTCAACAACCGTGGGGAGTTCCTTAATGCTGCTGAAGGCAAAGAAGTCCTGTCAATTGCCGAGCGTGAAGATTTTAATTTTGCCGATGTTGACCATATTGGACACTACCGTGAAGATGATTCGTATAACCAACGCCATATAGACTTGGTGCTTAATCTTCCTTTGGTCGATATAGCAGCAATCAAGAGTGCACAGTTCCGTGTCGCTTTCGATTCGGTGAACTCTGTTGGCGGAATCATATTGCCAATGCTTCTCGAGCAACTAGGGGTTGAGACAATCACACCTCTTTATGGCGAACCGACAGGCGATTTCAAGCACAATCCGGAACCTCTTGAGAAAAACCTTAGCGACATAATGAACCTCATGAAGAAAGGTGACCACGATGTTGGCTTCGTTGTTGACCCTGATGTCGACCGGCTCGCTATCATTTGTGAGAACGGACGTATGTATGGTGAGGAATATACTTTGGTTACAGTGGCAGACTATGTATTGAGTGTTACTCCGGGGAATACTGTGAGCAACCTGTCGTCCACACGTGCGCTGCGTGATGTCACAGAACGTTACGGCAAGCAATATAATGCCTCTGCTGTAGGTGAGGTGAATGTTGTAGCGAAGATGAAAGAAACTAATGCCATCATTGGCGGAGAAGGTAATGGGGGAGTGATATATCCTCAAGCTCATTATGGACGTGACGCTTTGGTCGGCATAGCCCTCTTCCTGTCATATCTGGCACACAAGGGATGCACAGTCAGCGAGTTGAGAAAGACTTATCCTGAGTATCAAATAGCGAAGAACCGTATCGATCTCGATCCGTCTACTGATGTCGATGCCATCCTCGTTAAGGTTAAGAATATGTTTGCAGACGATCCGACAGCGAAGGTGAACGATATAGACGGTGTCAAAATTGATTTCGCTGACAAGTGGGTGCATCTGCGTAAATCCAATACAGAACCGATAATACGCGTATACAGTGAAGCTGCAACTATTCAGGAAGCTGACGAACTTGGCAAGAAAATCATGGATGCAGTGTACTCAATGAAATAAGTCAGGCGGTCTCACCGCTTGACCTTCTTGTACTGCTGTTAGATTATTTATACAAATTGATACGGGAAGTCGATTTTCTGCAGGAAAGACTCTATATCAGGACTTAGCTCAGTACTTCCGGTTACCCATACGGTCATCAGACAACCACCAAGTGCGAACATCATGCGCTTGCGTATTTGTTTGAGCATAGTTCGTCTCGTGTGCGCACTCCGCATATATTCCTGATTCGCAGGATTATACAACATGGGGTATATGCGTTCCCTTATCATCCTTTCCGCAGTGTTTATGTCAAGATACACAAAGTGAGGACGGCATTTTTTCACACATTTCAGTACAGTTGCCGATGAAGGCTTGGTTCCGGCCAGTGTAAGATGCGCTCCGATCGACAGCGATGCCAGAACATCCACTGCATCTATACAGTCGCAGTTGGCAAGAAATAATGAGGGAATCCTGGAGTGCCGCAGACTCTCATACATATTCCTGATGATTCTTGCTGCCCTAAAAATGTCGCTCACCCTTACATCTTCGAATTGCAACTCACCATTTTTTGTGTGGGTGGAGTTTTTCATAATTAGGTCATTAAGCGCATAATCGCATACATTGAAGTCAACAGGTATACCGTTTGTCTTGATTCTGCCGTCACCTTTTATATCAATGTCGTTGAAGTCCAGCTTCACGTCATTTTTTGTCTTTAATAAGTCAATTGTGTCTCTGTCCAAATCGCAAGGTATACCTATGGCAACTAGCCCGTACGTAACTGCACCCACAAGTTTGATAGCCCATTCCGCGGTTCCGTCGTTCGATATAAGTATCTTGTCTCCGCGTTTGATATCGTTTTGTGAAAGCAGTTTATGAACATGCACAATACCCATTGTCAGTTGTGAATAGGTGAGGTCTTCACTTGTAGTATAATTTGTAAGTGCAATCTCACCGCCATTGAACCTAAGAAATTTCCTCAAACCCTTCATTATGATATAAACTTAAATCCGTTTTGACTATATTAATACTTTGTCTGACTTTGTCTGTTGTTATTTCAATTGCAAAATTACAAACAATGCATGTAAGAGTCAAACAACCGTGATAATTGTTATTTTTGTGGGATGAATTATCTTTGTTGGGGATTAAATCAGTATATTTGTGACTAATTTACGATGAATTGAATTTCATCCCAATAAGTTTCGTGACGAATTATGAACAAATTATCATCTACATTCTATAAGTTTGGCACACAGATGCTCTATGTATTGCTGATGCCATTGTTCTTTATTGTATTTATCCTTGTTTACCGTCCGTTCGATGTGGATGACTTTTTGAACATGGGAGACGGGTTATTTGCATTCAACATCACGATGATCACATGTATAATGCTTGTGACGCTGCTGATAACACGCCTTTCGTTCTACTTTGCCCGTGGTCATCTCAACCTTACTCCAGGCTGGTATGTGTTTTGGTGTGTTTGTGAGGTGGCCGTCATTGCTCATTTCGTAACTCTATATATGTGGCTGATGCTAAGCCGTATAATGCCATATCTCGAAGTATTAGGTGAGTCAATGGAGCTTATAGCCTTGGTGTTAGTCTTTCCATACATTATTATATGGTTGTCTTTGCACATTGTAGACCTTAGCAGAGTTGGTGAGGATGTGTCAGAACGGAAAATACGCTTTACAGACGACAGAAATAATGTAAAGTTAGTAGTTCAAGTGTCCAACGTATTATATATATCAGCAGAGGAGAACTATGTGAATATCATGTATTTAGAAAATGGTAAATTGCGTAAGTTTGTCCTCCGTACCACAATGAAGAATTTGGAATCACTATGCCAGCGGAACGGTTTGTTGCGTTGCCACCGCTCGTATTATGTCAACAAGCAGCATGTATTATCAGTCAGAAAAGATAAAGACAACATCATTGTGGCCGAGCTGGACTCCGCTGATAAGCTACACATTCCGGTAAGCAAGCGGTACTATGATGCTATCACAGCCCTCATATAATGTGAACGCATCTTGTAAGACACATTCCACGTACATGCAACGCTTGTAGTCAGTCGCCATTCGTGTTTTTTTCCTTCGGCGTATATTATATATAATAAGGTGTAACGACACCACACTACTTTACGGCATCAACACCCATTCAGCTATCCGAACAAAGCGAATGAATCTTCATTGCTATGTCCGGTGTGCCTGTACTATGCTGTAGTGCTATGAAGATCCACTTCTCCGTCGGAATGACGGTGGGGGGGACGTAATCGGGATGACGTGGAGGTTGCGGTGAGTCTGCATGGAGGTTGACAGGCACAAAACGCTGTCACTACAATCAGTTATTTAGTGAAATAGGTACTGTTGAAACGGGAAAAAACGTATCTTTGTCCTTTATTATTATATATGGTATAGGAATAATGGGGATTAAGGAACGAAAGAAGGCTGTCGTTGTTGGCGCATCGTCCGGAATCGGATATGAGGTGGCCTTACAACTGTTGGATGATAATTGGACTTTGGGTGTGGCGGCACGCAGAACAGAGCCGCTTGCTGTGCTCGCTGATAAGTATCAGGGACGGGTGGTGGCCGAGTCGATTGACGTTACTGATGAAAAGGCCGGAGAACAGTTGCATAGTCTGATTGACCGTCTCGGAGGCATGGACATGTATGTGCATGTGGCGGGCATAGGGTATCAAAACATGGAACTTGACCTTGACAAGGAATTAAGTACGGTTTGCACTAACGCACTTGGGTTTACGCGCTTGGTAGGGGAGGCTTACCGGTATTTCATAGCGCAAGGATATGGGCATATAGTGGCGGTGTCGTCAATCGCAGGTACTAAGGGACTTGGTGCGGCTCCTGCCTATAGTGCGTCCAAGGCTTTTGACTCTACGTACGTGCAGGCGTTGGAACAGCAGGCTTGCATGCGCGGCTGCAACATCCGGTTCACTGACATACGCCCTGGGTTTGTACGTACCGACTTACTTGCGGACGGGAAGTATTATCCTATGCTTATGGACAAGAGTGTGGTGGCTAAGAAAATAATAAAGGCGATTGATCACCACAGACATGTCTGTATAATCGACTGGAAGTACGCCTTGCTCACTTTCCTGTGGCGGCTTGTCCCATCGTGCGTGTGGAGACGGATGAATATACATAGCTGATATACAGATAATGGACAAGCGATGACCCTGCATGGGTCATGGAAGTTGGTATGCTGGCAAGCCCATGTGGTATGTACACTCTGTTGTGACTATACACCTCTACGAGGTGTGGCTGTTCAAGTGACTGCCTCTTACAACGCGCATGCCTTTACTCTACGCAGCCAATGATGTCGTTAAGCGACTGGCAGTTGTGCCGGTCGAGCCAGTCGTTGATGCCTTCGGCTACTTTTACGCTGATGGCGGGGTCGATGAAGTTTGCTGTACCGATTTCTATTGCTGAGGCTCCTGCCATGAAGAACTCGATTGCGTCGGCTGCCGTCATGATGCCTCCGAGTCCGATTACAGGTATGTGTACTGAGTGCGCTACTTGGTAAACGCAACGTACAGCTACGGGTTTCACTGCAGGTCCGCTCAGTCCGCCTGTTTTGATCGACAGGCGTTGGCACCGTCTTTCTATGTCGATTGACATGCCTGTCAGTGTGTTTATCAGACTTATTGCGTCTGCACCGGCATCTTCTGCCGCCAACGCTATGTCGGATATGCTGGTCACGTTGGGTGACAGCTTGACAATAAGTGTTTTCTTGTATACTTTGCGAACAGCACTGACAACTGCATGTGCGCCTTCTGTGGTCACGCCGAATGCCATCCCTCCTTGTCGTACGTTAGGGCACGATATGTTCAGTTCGATTGCTGGGATGTGTTCCAACTCGTTTATGCGTGCTGCACATGCCGCATAGTTTTCCGGGCTGTTGCCTGCCACGTTGACTATCATGTTGGTATCGATGTCTTTCACCTGGGAATATATATGTTCGCAAAAATAGTCAACACCTTTATTCTGCAGGCCTACACAATTGAGCATGCCGCCCGTGGTCTCCGCCATACGTGGATAGTCGTTTCCCTCACGTGGCAGCAAGGTGGTGCCTTTCATTATGATTGCGCCTATGTTGGCCAGGTCAACCAAGTCGGCGAACTCAACTCCATATCCGAATGTGCCGGACGCAGTCATTACTGGATTCTTCATCTTCAGTCCGGCAATGTTTACTCTTATATCTGCCATGTCAATTGTTCTATGTTGAATACAGGTCCTTCCTTACATACACATACGTTCCCTTGAACGGTTTTTTCCACGCAGCAGAGACAGGCTCCGAGTCCGCATGCCATCATATTTTCCAAGGATACTTCACAATTCACGTGGTGCTGACGTGCCCATCTTGCGACAGCGAGCATCATGGGTTTAGGGCCGCAGCAAGATATGCGGTCGAATTTTGCATTTGTCAGCATGCTGTGGTTGGTGACGAATCCTTTCTCACCATACGAACCGTCTTCGGTCGTTGTATACGTTTTTCCCAATTGCCTAAACATGTCGAGCTGAAGTAAATTGCGTGTTGACCTGCCGCCTAATAGAAATAATGGAGTGGAGCCAGCGTCTTTTAGCTGTTTGCCGTATTCCAACAACGGGGCTATGCCAACGCCTCCGCCTATGAGCAGTACGGTTTCTCCTGCCTTGCCAGGAGTGAAGCCATTCCCTAATGGGAACAATATGTTGAGTGCCATCCCTTCCTTAAGTGCTGAAAGATGGCGTGTTCCATCGCCTACAATCTGAATAAGCAACCATAGGGTGTTGTCCGTACAGTCAACATAATGTACGGAGATTGGCCGCCGCAGGAATGTGTGGCAGCTGTCGTTGACTTTCACTTCTACGAATTGTCCTGCCTTGATATCTGGCAGGTCAATGGTGTCTGTAAGCTTCAGTAGCACATAGTCGGTGCCGATATGCTCTACTGCCGTTAGGGTCAGGTCTTTGCAATATTTCTTCATTGTTGATTAATTGTTGTGGCTATTTCCTATTGGTCTAATTAGACTAATCGGTCTGATTAGACCAATTCTGACACACCGATGTTCTGTGAGCCGGATGCGGGACTCGAACCCGCGACCTACGCATTACGAATGCGTTGCTCTACCAACTGAGCTAATCCGGCAGTCGCTGTCTGCCATGTCTGTGAGCCGGATGCGGGACTCGAACCCGCGACCTACGCATTACGAATGCGTTG
>CAYVNW010000011.1:39517-62825 GCA_964452915.1 uncultured Bacteroidaceae bacterium
CTCTACCAACTGAGCTAATCCGGCATTTGTTATATTGTCTGTTCAATACCACTGTATTGATGATGAGTAACTACTCTTCTTGTCATACTTCAGGGCATCGGTCAGAGTGCTTGCTTTTGCACGCATCGTGATGTGGTATGAAGTGAAAGTACCAAACACGAAACCGCAACTGATGTTGAAGCAGTGCATGTCGCGTGACAGGTTTACTGTAGTCATTGATATGGCATGATTCGTGAAATCGTATCCTGAGGAGAAGTTGGCGCTCCATGACGATGACAGTTTCAATGAGCCTGAAAAGTTCAGGTTCTGTGTGAACTTATATGGGTAGCGCATGCTTTTAACATTGATCGGTTTTGAGCGGTCTTCCGACATGGTTATACCGTATGATATGGAGAACGACCAAGGGAGTGAGAACTTCATGTAGCCGTCTGCGTCGAGTCCGTCGGTTGCTTCTTTTGTCTTTTTCTGTCCAGTAGTCGTATCTTCTTCCTCAATCACTTCCTCGTCTTCCTCGTCGGTCAGTTCCGCCTTCGTATCTACATCCTCACCTCTGAGTTTGGCAAAGAACTTCTTTATTTTGCTCCATGTCTGGTTGTTGAACGAGTACGATATGTTTTTGCTCATTCCCTGGAAGCGTCCGAAGCGTCCGTATGACCATTCTGTCCTGTTGCCGACAACCACATTACCTTTGGAGTCGAACTCGTATGCGTAGGTATTAAAGACGGCGGTCATGTTGAAGGTCGTCTTGCCCCATTTCAGTCTCAGTCGTGTTGACAAGTTGCTCCATGGTTGGGTCTTTGCAGCGAGGTTGTACGAGATACTTGCTCCAAGCTCGTCGATGATGCTCACCTTCTTCACACCGGTTGAGTCGCGGTCGCTCTTGACTTTCATCTCTATATTGTTCGACATATCGAAAGACACAGAACCGGTCTTGCCCCGTGACACTGTTCCATACAGCGAACCTGAATAAGGTGAGTACTCGACCAATGACACGTTGCCGTCCAGATCGGTGCGTGTGTAAGTCTTCCAATATCCGTAACGGCTGGCACCGAAGTCCGGTGCATAACTGAAACTGATACTTGGTGTGAACACATGGCGTACGGCCTTTATGTTTTTGAATATTTTCGGATTTGGCAGATACATACCGTAGAGCTTTGTGTTGAGTGACAGGCTCATGTTGTAGTTGTACACGCGATTGAATCCCCAGATGGTGTCGCGTACGACTGCCTGTGAATTTTGATCCCAGCTCTGTTCAATGCGGTTGGTGTACCAACGTTCCGTGTAGTTGAATGATGGGGTGACGTTGATATAACCCAGTATATTGAATGATGCGGAGATTGGAATGTTGTGCCGCATACCGTTCCGCCAGTCCTTTATCAGGTTGGAGTGCATCAGCTGGTCTTCCTTGGTTGATATGCTGTTCGACAGGTTTCCTGTGTAGCTCATCGATATCTTCTCGTACCAATGTTCCTTTCCTGCCACTTTCTTTCGTTTGAACGGGTAGAAGCGGCTCAGTGAGATACTCATGTTCGGCAGTGTGACCGACAGGGTAGAGTCGCGCATGTTTTGCGCTATGTTGGCACTGGCGGAAATCGACAATCCTATCTTGTCGAATGAATGTGAGTAGCTGATACTTGATGTCCGTGTACTTTGCGAATACGACGTAGGGTTGTATAAACTTGTGAGGTTATTCTTCTCATAACTTTGGGTTGCGAAGTTCACGCTTGCCGAGAATGAACTGCTTGGATTTGCCTTCGAGTCTTGGCGGTGGGTCCATTGCAACTTAAAGTTCTTTGTCACGCTGTAGTCAGGCATGTTTTTCTCACCGGTCTTTGTCACTTGATAGTTGAAATAGAAATTGCCGCTGTATTTGTAGCGTTTTTTGTACGTACTTTGTGCGCCGATACCCCATGAACCTTTTGTGAATATCTCACCGGTCAGTTTCAAATCCACATAATCATTTATGGCAAAGTAATAGCCTCCATCGCGAAGATAGAAACCTCGTGTCGACTCATCGCCATAGCTTGGCATGATAAGTCCGGACGAATACTTGCTTGTGAACGGAAAAAATCCGAACGGTATGGCAATTGGTATAGGAACATCCTCAATTACTGGCCATGCCGGTCCGAAAAAGACACTTTTGCCGGTGTGTACCTTTGCCCTGGAGAGTGCTATGTAAAAGTGCGGGTGTTCTTCATCGCATGTGGTATAACGGGCGTGCCGCATGTAGTTTTCGTCGCCTGCGCCCTTCTTTGCCTCTTCAGCGGTTATGAACCCGTCTTCCTGTTCAGTGTATACGTTATATATGAAACCTTTGCGTGACTTGAAGTTATACTCCATGCGTTCCGACTCATACTCGTCGCTGCCTTGCTTGAACACAGGTTTGCCAATGAAGTTGCCTAATGAATCGGGTACATAGTTGGCATATACGATCGAACTGTCCATATTCATGCGGATTTCTTCGGCCGTCAGATTCATGTTCTGATAAGCGACCTTTCCGTCACCATAAAGATATGCGTTTTTTGTGCCCATAAAGAAAACCACAGAATCGGATGCCTCGTATGCCACAGGTTCGTCAAGCTTATTCTTTTTCTTGTTTTCCCTGCTTATGGAGTCCTCGACCGCTGCGACGGAGTCGTTCCACTGTACGGCATGCGATGTTGTTTCCAATCCGTGTTCTTTGTCGAACTGTTCCTTTAGGGAGTCAATACTCAGGATTGTGGCAGTGGCAGTGGAATCAAGAACTTGAACTGCAGAATCGTTAACGGCAGGTTTTAGTGAATCACCGGCAACTCCTATAGAGTCATCAGGCAACCACCTATTAATATGTATATATCCATTACCTTGAGCCATAGGTATCATAGCCACGAGCAACACCAATAATATATATATTTTCTTGTTCAAGTATACGATCCTGTTATAATCCAAATTGCAAATTTACGATAAATTACTGAGACAGAACACGAGCATGTGGAATAATTGTGTTTTGGCACAGCAAAAAGCAGTGGTTTATAGAAACATTTGACACCAGTGATTGAATTTCGCTGAACATTCTTCACCGAATTTCGACACGCTTTTCAGTGCTTCTTCCTTCGTTTTCTCCTTATCCGGATGTGTCTTGGAAAAGAACTTGTCGGCGAAACAGATGACCTGCTCTTCCATTGTCACCGGCACGAGGTCGCGATGGGGTAGTGGAAGGTCGTTTTTTATAATATAGTCGAGCGTGAGTCCGGTGCCTGTGTGCCGCTCACATACTAAGGCATGTTTCGGGAATCCTTCACTGCGCATCATCTCTGCACCCAATACTCCGTGGCAGATGTATGGGTGGGTGCCGAAGCAATAGATTCCGGCGGCATCACACTGGCATATACCGATATCGTGCACCATGGCGGCTTCTTCGATAAACTGCAAGTCCATATTGAACTCCGGGTGTTTACGTGCCATGTCGAGAGCTTTGTTGGCAACATGTCGGCTGTGCGTCAATAGTATTTCTTTCAGCTCGTTTTGTTCGGGATAGTATTTGTTTATTATTGCATTATAGTCCATGGTCATTTTTTGACTACGTTCATGTACGGGTAAGGAATCTCTATGCCTACTTCGTCGAAATGGTCCTTTATGGCTTTCAGCATATCGCATTTAAGTGTGAAAGCATTCGATGGAGAGGTGGTCCATGCATAAGCACGGAGTGTGATGGCAAAGTCGCCCAGCTCGATGACCCTTATTATGACTTTATTAACTCCCTGTGCCTTTTCTGCCTCAGTGCGGTTGTCTATCACGCGACTGTCTGTCTCTATCACCTTCCGCATTTCGTCCATGCAGTGGTCGATGTTCTCGGAATAGCCCACACCAACTTCTATGAAAGCACAAGTACGCATGTCGGTGATTGTGGAGTTGGTAATGATGGCACTGTTAATTTTCGAGTTAGGTATGATCACCCTTTTGTTCTCGGAAGTTGTTATGACTGTATAGCGCATTGATATTTCGGAGACAGTACCTGCGTCGCCTGTGTCCAATGTTATGTAGTCACCGATACGGAATGGTTTGGAGAGTATGATGAATATACCGCTCACGAAGTTCGACAATGCATCCTGTGAAGCCAAACCTACTGCCATGGCTACGATACCGGCTCCTGCAAATACTGATGTAGCGAGGGTTCTCAACGCCGGTATCATATAGAGGATACTGGCTATACCCATGATGTAGACAATTGTCACCATCAGTTTACGGAAGAACACTGCGGTAGTCTTGTCCATCTTGCTCTTTCGCCGTTCCATCCTTACCGGATTGAACCCCCGTTTTATTAGCCATATCAACAATTGGACAATAACAGCGACTACAAGCGCCTTCAGTATGAAAGTAATTGGGTCGATCAGTGATATGCCGAACACCTTATATTCCAATAAATGTTTATATGGCTTCAACCATTCAAGTGAACTTAAATCAAAATCCGTGTTCATCTGTGTATTCTTTGTCTGTTTTTATATGATTCTTATGTGTTACTTACTCTGTTGAAGTGTCGCTTTATTCAAAAGTCCAGCCTCTGAAGGTCTGCCCTTTTTTAAAGTCGGAACCAAAGTAGCATCCCAGCTCTGAAGGCTGGTTGTATGCTACGTTTTGTGTTGCCACACTGATACGGTATGGTATGTCCTGCATGAATGTGTAGAAGCGGTACTGTGTCGGTATGTCGGTCAGGTAGATGCGTAATTCGTCGCTTCTGCGTGTACGTACAATGAGTTCCTCGCGCCAGTCGCCCAAGATATCGGCTTCAAGACAAGGATTGCTTTTCGATCCGTTGTTGAATGAGCATTCGTTGTTGACATCGAGCAGCACGAACACATTTTCCTCTGCCGGATTGTACTTGGATATTCTTCCGCCGTCGAGCAACTCACGGTTCAAATCACCGTCCCACCATATTGCGAAGTTAACCGGAACACGTGCATTGCTAACCAGCTCTCCTTTCACATTGCGGATTCCACCAGAGGCTGACGACCACATTTCTGCTCCCCAATTGGTCGGGTCGATGTCGGCGGCCATGCCGCGTCCGACGTCGCTGTTCGCTTTTATTTGAAATATAATCTCACCTGTAGCGGCATCACGGAATGTAGATCCGTCGTGCCTGTTCTCATGTACATCCCATACCTGCAGTTTCTCGCTGTCGGGATAGAATCCGAACATGTGAAGGGCATCACCATGTCCGAGACCGGTGTTGTACAGTCCCTTGCCATTATCATCCACACACATCGAGCCGTAAACAATCTCGTCTTTACCGTCACCGTCGACATCACCGACACGCAAGTTGTGGTTGCCTTGGCCTCCCCATTTCTGCCATCCGTTGTTCTGTGAGTCAAATGCCCAGCGTTGCTTCAACTGCTTGCCGTCCCAATCCCATGCAGTGAGTGTGGTACGGGCATAATAACCGCGGCACATGACGACGCTTGCATGTTTCCCGTCCAAGTAGGCGACACATGCAAGATAGCGTTCGCTACGGTTTCCGTAGTTGTCGCCCCAATCACCTGAGTCGCGTTTCGGAACATAGTCAACCGTACACAGGTTTTCGCCTGTCTCACCACTAAACACTGTGAGGAATTCGTTACCTGTCATGATTCGTCCAAGACGGCCTGTGTGTGACACGTAGTCGGCATTTTTGTCTCCTATCACCTTTCCTTTACCATCGATAGTGCCGTCACTTGTTTTCATAACGACTTCCGCCTTGCCGTCGCCGTCAAGGTCATACACCATGAACTGAGTGTAGTGCGCTCCGGCGCATATGTTTTTACCGAGGTCAATTCTCCACAGACGTGTACCATTTAGCTTGTAACAATCGAACAATACATTGCCAGTATAACCGTCGTGAGCATTGTCGTGTGAGTTTGATGGGTCCCATTTCAAGATTATCTCATATTCACCGTCTCCGTCAACATCGCCAACAGAACAGTCGTTCGCGCTGTAGCGGTAATCATATCCGTCGGGAGTAGTTCCGTCAGAAGGCACTTGGAGGGGAATGCTCAGATATCCGTTATGGGTAGATTCGTTCAATCTGTATTTGCCGTCTTTTCTGTGCGACTCTTTATTGCCATCCACGGTACGTACTTCGAACTCGGCACCGCCGGTCTCCGCTATCTTCATGAATGTAGGTCCGTTGAGAGGCTCCTTGTTCAGTAATGTGCCATTTCTGTATACATTGAATGATGTTGTAGGCAAGTCTTCATCGAGGTATCGCCACGATATGCAAACGCTGTCACCTTTTGCTGTCTTGTAGGCTACAAGTCCGCGGTTGAGGTTCTCACGCTGCATATTGGTAATATCATAGTGTGACTGGCTCCATCCGTTGATTGCCAACCCCATTAACGTCAATAATATTAGTCGTCTCATAATCGTTAGGTATGTTTGTTCACATTTGCCGGCCGGCCGATGGTCTGGACGGCAGTTTTAGAATGTTTTTGAGTAGTTGGCTACCCATTGGTCCGCATTATTGTAGTATCCGTACAGGCTTAAGTATACAGTGAAGTTGTTGAGTGAGTCTATGTTGATTATGTCACCATACTGGCTGTACAATGTGGACCGTACGAGTGATGACGTTGCGGTTACCAACATGTCGCTGTATGTCTGTATTGCCTGCATGTTGCACGCTGTGATAGCCGATGATATGCTGCTGTCGTCAGTTTTGCCTTTTTCTTGGAACAAGGAGCTGTCACCTGTTAATGGTATTTTTTTTGATGCCAACACCTTTGTTATATACTTCCCATACACAGTGTCGTTAATGTCGGAGAATACCACACTGTCACAACGCCCGTAATAAGAAACCGTTGCATATGAGTCGTCGTTAGTGTCAACTGAGCAGGCACCGAATACGGCCGTGCCACAAATAAGGGCTAAAGCCCATACTAATCTTTTCATATTATTTTATTGTAATTATATCTGCAATTAATCGTTTGGTGCTACAAAGGTAGCAAATTCTTCGTAATCAATCATCGACATTTTTCATAAAAAGCGTGCTGTTAATAATCGATAGGGATTATTAAGCATAGTAAAGCAATGAAGTTCGGCGAATAAGAACAAAATGGTGTGCCAGAAGTCCTGTACACACCATAATTTATTATAGCCTAATAATATTATGAACTACAGTTCCGAGGCTTCTATCGTAATTGTGCATTCGTCGCTGGTTTGGTTGCCAATATATCTGTAGCCAATTCCTTTTCCGGCATTCTTGCACATTTGTATGAATAATGTATTTGCAGGGTCGTCGGTGGTTAGTGTCTGCTTTAGTGAAGCTTTGCCTTCTTCAGCTCCTGCCTGTATGTCCTCGACCGAAACAATACTTTCGTCTACGGAACAATTATAGATCACATAGTCGCCTTCAATAACGAGATCGGTAATCGTTATCCCGTTGCCTGCCTCCATTGGCATTTGCGCATTAGTCACTTCAACCTCTTTTTCAAGAACAGCGTTGGGGTCAGTATCATCGTTTGCCGTTTCCTTTGCTTTGGCAAGTTCCTCGCTTGTAAGCGTGACCGACACGGTTTTTCCCGACTCAATGCCTGTATACTGTAAAGTGAGTCCGGCTCCTGCCTCTTCCATATCAGCGAGCAGATTCTTTGTACCTCCTTTTTCAGAATTTGTAAACATTGTCAGTGCGGTTTGTCTCATTAAGTCAGGGTTTGCTTGAAGCGCATCGATATTCACAATATCCTCGTTAACATTATACGACATGATTACGTTTCCGTCCTTATATTCGAAACTTGTCATCTCACCGACAGTTCCCATGTCGATAGGGCATTCCTCGTTCATCTCCTCAACGGCTCTCTTCAGTTTTGAATCTTTCTGGCATGAGCATATCATTACCACAGCCAAACATATAATGATAAGTGGATTTACTCTCATCAGATTAGTCCTTTTCATAATTTATTCTTGCTGTTTTATTATGTATTATCTTATTCTGTTTGCAATTTCAATCCTTTAATATCTAACATTCAGCATAGATACCATTGAGATAATATTCGATATTATAAAGTATAGTATCAATATACCGGTCGATATCAATCCGATAACCCTCAACGATGCTTTTTTAATTGCTAAAGGTATAAGTATATAGCTGAAACATATGCACAGATGTGTCAATGTCGTTATTATAATCACAGGAGCAGAAAAGGTTAAACTGAACGTTGTACCGATTAAATGCAGAATAAGCAGTAATACATTTCCTGTAATCGAAACTCCAATAAACGTAAGTAGGAATGTGTCTGGTGTCAGCCATTTTCCTTTTCCTGTAGCTGCGGGGGTCAAGTCTGCCCCGCACTGAGAGCAGTATTTAGCACCCTCAGCATTCTCTGTTTGACAATTAGGACAAGTCATATCGTTAGTCTTTATATTTATAATATGTTATTAATCGATTTTATCTTGCAAAGATAATAAAAATTTTCATGTCAAGATTGTCTTAAGAAAAAATACAATGAGAATTATTAAGAATCGAAATGCAAAGTTTGGTCTACGTGGATAATAATATACAATGTGTAGTATCAAATATCACGATAATAGGATATAAGGCACTTGCACCCTAATACATGCTAAAGTTTAGTGACATAAAACAAAATAATCCGTAAATAATTTTGTGCTTACGGTAGTTTGTACTATCTTTGCAGACAAAGAGCAATAACGACTATTATGAACACGAGTGACAGTATAGTAATCATTCCGACATATAATGAAAAGGAGAATATCGAACGAATCATTCGTGCAATCTTCGCACTTGAGAAACAGTTCAATATCCTTGTCATCGATGATAATTCGCCTGATGGAACAGTCTCGATTGTAAAGAGCCTGATGAGCGATGAGTTTCGTGGCAGCCTTTTCCTGATGGAACGTGCCGGCAAATTGGGGTTGGGTACGGCATACATTGCAGGTTTCAAGTGGAGTCTGGAACGAAAGTATGACTATATATTTGAGATGGATGCCGATTTCTCACATGCACCGTCTGATCTGCCGCGACTTTATTCCGCATGCGCCGATGACGGCTATGATATAGCCATAGGTTCACGCTATGTGTCGGGAGTGAACGTAGTCAATTGGCCTATGGGACGTGTTCTTATGTCGTACTTCGCTTCGAAATATGTACGTTTCGTTACAGGACTTAACATCTGTGACACAACAGCCGGATTCGTATGCTATCGCAGGCGGGTGTTGGAAACCATAGACTTAGATGCCGTCAGGTTCAAAGGTTATGCTTTCCAGATTGAAATGAAATACACTGCATATAAATGTGGGTTTAAGATAAAAGAAGTTCCAGTAATTTTTGTAAACAGGGTAGAAGGTACATCAAAAATGAGTGGAGGCATATTCAGTGAGGCACTGCTCGGGGTCATTCGTCTCCGTCTCGACGGATGGTTCAAGAAATACCCTAAACCTAAGGATTAGCCAGGAGATATGAGAATTGTAATAAGCGGAGCGACAATTGTAAATGAAGAGAGACAATTTCTCGGCTCTGTAATTGTAGAAGATGAGTATATATCGGACATTATTGAGGGAGAGATATTACAGCCTGAAGGCGATGACAACTTCATTGATGCCCGAGGGCTTTATTTGTTTCCAGGTGTGATAGACGACCATGTACATTTTCGTGAACCAGGATACGAATACAAAGCGGATATCTCTTCGGAAAGCCGCACGGCTGCCGCAGGTGGTGTCACTTCGTATATGGAGATGCCTAATACAAATCCACCAACTACTACACTTGAGCGGTTGGAGGAAAAATTTGAATTGGGCCGCAAGAAGAGCCGTGTGAACTATTCGTTCTATTTTGGTGCTACAAATGATAATGTGGATCTGCTACAGCAACTTGACCCGCATCGTGTACCGGGAGTGAAGGTGTTCATGGGTTCGAGTACGGGAGGATTGCTGGTCGATGATGACAATGCCATGTGGAGAATATTCGAGAAATCTCCGCTGCGTATTGTGGCACACTGTGAGGACAACTCTATCATCGAAAGTAATATACAGCGGTTTAAGAAACAGTATAAAGGACAGAATGATTTCCCAGTGCGTTATCATTCGCGCATACGTAATGTGGAGGCTTGTTTCGCGGCATCGTCAAAGGCAGTGAGGATAGCAAAAGGCACAGGGGCACGGTTGCATATAGCCCATGTGTCGACAGCCCGTGAACTCACCCTGTTGGAGAAAAAGCCTCTTGAGGAAAAGCAGATAACGGCTGAGGTATGCATAGCGCACCTCATGTTCACAACTGAGGACTATGACATGCTGGGTACGAAAATCAAATGCAACCCGTCGGTCAAGTCACCGGAAGACCAGGCGGCACTCTTTGAGGGATTGCGCAACGGACTGATTGATGTCGTTGCCACCGATCATGCCCCTCACTTGCTTAACGAGAAGAAGGGTGGCGCACTGCGTGCCAAGTCGGGTATGCCGCTCATTCAGTTCTCACTCGTAAGTATGTTGGAACTGGCTGACAAAGGTATAATCCCACTTGAACATATACCACAACTGATGAGCCACAATCCTGCTATCTTGTTCAAAATAAGGAAACGTGGCTTTATACGCAAGGGATATTATGCAGACCTTGTGCTTGTCGATCCCAATGCAAACTGGCATGTTGGCAAAGGCAGGTATTATACCAAATGCGGATGGACTCCGATGGACAACCGCACATTCAAGTGGAAAGTAGTCAGGACAATAGTAAACGGTATTACCGCATATGTGGATGGTATCGTGATCGACGGTGTTCGCGGAAAGGAACTCCAGTTCAATTGATATTGTCCTAAATATATAAAAGATATAATCTGATCGCATGATGTTACTAATTGTTTTCAGTCAACACAATCCGGCATGATGAAAGGCACATTCACTATTGATGAACTGATGCCGCACATCAGTTGGGTACATTTCTTTTATACATGGCAGGTTAGTTCCAACAAAGAGGAGGCAAAGAAACTGAAAGAGGAAGCGGAAGCACTCTTGAAGGAAATGAAGGATCAGGTCAGCGTAGAATACATGCTGTGTCCGTTCAGTGCCCGCTCATCAGGCGATGATATAATCCTTGCTGATTCTGTCAGGATACCATTCTTGCGTCAACAAGTTCAGGGAAACGATGGAAGTTGCCTGTGCTTGAGTGATTATGTGAAAGAGCAAGATGACAAGATTTACATTTTTGCCACTTCTGTAAGACGGCTGGATCATTCGGATACAAATGATGACTACAGAAAATTAATGACTGTCACATTGTCTGACCGTCTCGCTGAAGCTGCCGCTGAATTGTTGCAACAAAAAGTGGAGCACAAGGAAGAACTGCCTCAGTCATCACTGATACGTCCGGCGGTCGGCTATCCGTCGATACCCGATATGTCGGTTAATTTCATAGTCGACGAGTTGTGTGGTTTTAGCAACATAGGCATTCGGCTGACAGAAAACGGTATGATGATTCCACACTCGTCGGTAAGTGGCTTTATAATACTAAATACAAACGCACGTTACTTTTCCGTAGGGAAAATCAGTGAGGAGCAGTTGCACGACTATGCACAGCGGCGTGGTTTCACCATTGAGCGGATGAAGAAGTTTGTGAACGTGTAATAATCAAGTAAGATGAAAAAGACAAGAAAGAAGGTTCTCAAAATAATAGGCGCGATTGTGGCGGTGTTTGTCGTTCTCGTTGCTGTCGGCTATTTTTATGGAAGCAAACACTATATCGTGAATGAACGCATATTGTATTTCTATGACCTGCCGGAGGAATTCGACGGTTACAGAATACTGCAATTCTCCGACTTTCATGCTTTTGCCTTTCATTGTGGACATGAGGATGAAGTAGGCAAGATTGTGAACCTCATCAATTCGCAAAAGTGTGACTTGATAGTGTTCACGGGCGATTTGGTTACATTCCGTGCAAACGAACTTGACGGCTTTGAGGACACATTATCCACTTTGTCGGCTCCTGACGGTGTTATGTCGATAATGGGGAATCACGACTATGCACTTTATATGAGAGATTATACAGCCGAACAACGGAAGGCAGATGTGGAGGACTTGCATAAGCGTCAGCACGATATGGGCTGGACATTGTTGCTTAACGACCATCATGTGATCCGACGGGGAAACGACTCTATAGTCATTGTCGGTATAGAGAACGATGGCAAACCTCCGTTCCCTGAATATGGCGACTTGCATAAGGCAACACAGAATGTAGATTCTTCTGCTTTCAAAATATTACTCAGTCACGATCCTACCAGTTGGGACCGTAAGGTTCTGCCTGAGTCTAACATCCCGCTGACCCTGTCGGGACATACCCATGCAGGACAGTTCAAGGTATTCGGCTGGTCTCCCGTCGCTCTCATCTACGACCAGTGGAGTGGGGTGTACGACAACTACAAGTCCCAACCCAATGGCGATGTGGTAAAACAAACATTATATGTAAACGAAGGTGTCGGCTGTGTCCCGATTCCTTTCCGAATCGGAGCATGGCCCGAACTGACTGTGTTCACTCTCAAAAAATTATCTTACTGACATTCTACTTTAAATACACTACAATATGATGTACAAACTCTACACGTTCATTATAGCAATACCGCTTTTTTCCATCATAACAGTTCTGGCTGGTATCGGTGCCACTGCGGCTTCACTACTGGGTATTGATGTGCTGGCTCACCGCCATGTGCCGATGTGGTGGGGACGGTTGGGATTGAAACTGTTCCTCCTTAAGGTTGAGGTGAAAGGGGCAGAGAAGGTCGATCCGAAACAATCGTACATATTCCTGGCAAACCACCAGGGTTACCTTGACATATTGTTGCTTTATGGATACTTGAAGCATACGTTCAAGTGGATGATGAAGGAGTATCTGAAGAAGATGCCGGTTGTCGGCTGGACGTGTATGATTACCCATCAGATATTTGTAGGCGACAGTCTTTCGTCTATCCAGACTGCTATCACCAACGCACGCAAGGCACTGCATAGTGGAATGTCGATGACTATTTTCCCGGAGGGCACGCGTACTTATGACGGCAAGTTGGGACCGTTCAAGCGTGGGGCTTTCATGCTGGCAAACGAAATCGGCCTGCCGCTTGTCCCGATCACCATTAATGGTTCGTTCAAGGCATTCAGTCGTAATGCACACAGCATCACACGTACCACACTGACATTGACCATACACGACCCGATAACGGTGGAGGAACGAAAGGGAAAGAGCACAAAGGTGATTATGCAGAATGTGCACGACGTAATTGAAAGTGCATTGGAAGACTAACTGCCGGTCGGTGGACTGGACTCGCTCACCTGTCTTATACAACTTGATATTAAAGTAAATACAATATGATCATGAAAATATTTAAAATGCTAATTGGGGCATTGTGCCTCGTTGTTGGAGGAACGCTTATGACGAATGCGCAGACTAAAGAGAATGTAACGATCCAGGGCGACCATGGTATGCTCGACGCTGTGGTACAGAAACCTAAGGGTAGGGCGCGCTTATTGTCAGACTGCACAGACTCTTCCTATCTACGAGACTGCCTTGCAGTATGAAGGTCCGGTGATATTAGTGCATGGTACTGCCGACCGTATTGTCCCTTACACTTATAATGAACGCTATAAGGCGGGGTATAAGAACGCCAGTCTCGTACTGCTGCCGGGCGTGACCACAGCTTTACATCGGAACAGAGCTATATGCGTGCCGTCTCGTTAGTGAGCGATTTCTTACTTAATAATTAATAATACTGTTCACGGACATCCTTACAGGTGTGCGTGAGCATGAGATGCTACGTCAATTCGATGACGGGGCGGGAATACAAGGAATGCCGTCCTGTCACAGGTGCGTGCGATGACTGCACGGTCTGTCTTTTCTCTCCACGCTGCTATTCTAAGGATTCATCCGAGTGGATTCTCACAGCGGACCCCATTGCGTTGCATAGCACATGCACACTGGACAGTGCACTGAGGATCTGCTCACTTCGTTCGAGATGACGGAGTGGGTGAGGGTGACGGAGTGGGTGTGGCGGCATCAGCACTGACATCGTAGATGTCACACCATGCTTAACCCCAGTGTACACAGACGCAGTCAGTGCACCTGGGGTCAGACAGACATCACACAGACTGCACCCTGGAAGGGTGCTACAGCAATCGGTACATTCACGTGGGATGAGGTCGACGATGTAAGTAGTGAAAATGTAACATATTGAGCGTACATTGGCGGCTGTTTTGTGCAATAAAGCCAAGAAGAACAGATTTTTATTGAAAAAGATAACCGATGTTTTAAGAATCCGATGTAACTTTGCATTTAATTTCAAGTGAGTCAGTCTGCAATGATAGAAATAACGCTTGGAGTTAGTAACATAGATTTAAATCTTGTAACTACGCTGAGACTTTGGCCAAGTAATTAGGACAAGTCGGGAAGAAATGGAAGCGAGAGGAAATGAATGTAAATAATACATATACGATTGGTCTGGACGTTGGTTCCACGACGGCAAAGATTGCTGTATTCGATAGTAACAGCAATCTGGTTTACTCACGCTATGAACGGCATCACACAAAAGTGGGCGAACTGGTGGGTAAATACTTTAATGAAATCAACGCGAAGTTTGGTGACATTACCGTTAGTATCTGCGTGACGGGGAGTGTCGGTATGGCTACGGCCGAAGAACTCAATGCAGAGTTCGTACAGGAGGTTGTGGCATCCACTGTATATGCCAGGGCATTGCATCCCGAAGCCAAGTCGCTTATTGATATTGGTGGTGAGGACGCAAAGGTCGTGTTTTTCAACGGCAAGCAGACCGAGCTTCGTATGAACGGCAATTGTGCCGGCGGTACAGGAGCCTTCCTCGACCAAATGGCTGTACTTATGGGTGTAGAGAACAGCGAGATGAATGATCTTGCACTGAAGTCAACCCATGTATATCCAATGGCTGCACGTTGTGGCGTGTTTGCCAAAACCGATATTCAAAACCTGATGTCGAGAAACATTCCCGAGGCGGACATTGCCGCCAGCATCTTCCATTCGATTGCAGTGCAAACGGTGACGACACTGAGTCATGGGTGTGACTATGAGCCGCCAATCTTGCTTTGCGGTGGTCCTTTGACATTCATGCCTGCCCTTCGTAACGCTTTTGCCAACTATCTTAAACTTGATGCGGATAAGGACTTTATTGTCAGTCAGTATAGCAACCTCATACCGGCTATGGGTTGTGCTATACGTGCAGGCAAACCCGAACTACATTCAGATGGCGGCAGAAAGACCGACTCGCATAACATACAACTGTCGGAATTGATAAAACGGCTCGATACAAAGCATATCGTCCGCTGGCACAGTGACTTGCAACCTCTGTTCAAAAATGAGGATGAGCACCAGCAATGGTGTGAGGATAAACTGAAATATGCCATGCCTATAGGCACTATGCGCAAGCATGACACGGAACGTATATATATAGGTATCGATTCTGGCTCAACCACTACTAAGATCGTTGCCTCGCGTGAGGACGGCACCATTGTGTTTGCTGACTATTCAATGAATCTTGGTAATCCGATAGGTGCTGTTGAGACCGGATTAAAGAAGCTTAAGCAGAAAGCTGCGGATAACGATACGACGCTTGAAGTTGTCGGAAGTTGCTCTACCGGTTATGGAGAAGAACTGATAAGGAGTGCGTTCACTCTTGATGACGGCATCATAGAGACTATCGCACATTATCAGGCGGCACGGCATCTGATGCCGGAGGTGTCGTTCATCCTCGACATAGGCGGTCAGGACATGAAGGCGATATTCGTTGACAACGGTGTTGTAGTCCGTATGGAACTGAATGAGGCTTGTTCTTCCGGCTGTGGCACGTTCCTTCAGACCTTTGCCAATAACCTCGGTTACAAGATAAGCGACTTTGCCAATATCGCTTGTACCGCTGAAGCACCATGTGACCTTGGTACACGCTGCACCGTGTTCATGAACTCCAAGGTAAAGCAGGTGATGCGCGAGGGGGCGAGTGTGGCGGACATCAGTGCCGGACTCTCTTATTCTGTGGTGAAGAACTGCCTGTACAAGGTGCTGAAGTTGCGTGGCAACGATAGTCTCGGTGAGCATGTGGTGGTTCAAGGAGGTACCATGCGTAACGACTCAGTGGTACGTGCATTCGAATTGCTGACCGGACACGATGTGGCACGTTCCGACATGCCTGAACTTATGGGCGCGTTCGGATGTGTGCTTCATGCTATCGGTAGTTCCAAGGCAGAGTCGGCACGCAATATCGACGACCTGCTTGCAGGGGCATCATATACAACCAAGCAAATCCAGTGCAATGGGTGTGAAAACCATTGCTACGTCAGCCAGTACACGTTCGCCGGCGGCAACAAATTCTATAGCGGTAACAAGTGTGAGCGTATATTCAACAATTATGGTAAGAGCCATAAGACAGGTAAGAATGCCTATAGTTATAAGTATCATTTGTTGTTCGACCATTCAAAACTTGATAATGAAGATGATACCAACGCACGCGGCATTATTGGTATTCCGCGTGTCCTCGGCATATATGAGGACTTCCCGTTCTGGCATGCACTGTTCAAGGCATGCGGCTTCAAGGTGATGCTGTCATCTTCAAGTACGTTCCGCAACTATGAAAGCCAGTTGCGCAGTGTGATGTCCGACAACATCTGTTTCCCTGCCAAGTTGGTGCACTCGCATATAGCTGAACTCGACAAGAAGCTGTCCGATATAAATAAGGAAAAGGGTGGGGACTATGGCCGTATCTTCTTCCCGTATGTGGTGTACGAGAAGAAGGATGATGTGCGGCACGACGGGTCGTTCAACTGTCCTATCGTCACGGCCTACAGCGATGTGGTACGCAGCAGCATGACGCTGACTACACGCATGGACTCGCCTGTCATCAACTTCTCAAACGACAAGCTCTTGTGGAAGCAGATACGCGAATACTTGCAGAAACTGGGCATAGGGAAACGTGAGGCAAAAGAGGCATTCGACATTGCCATAGCTGCACAGTTGCAATATGAGAAAGATATAAAACAATATAACCGGCAGATTCTTGACGAGGCACGCGCAAAGGGTGAACTGACTATTCTGCTTGCCGGTCGTCCTTATCATGCTGATCCGCTGATTCAGCACAAGTTGTCTGACATCATTGTCGGGCTCGGGGTAAATGTCATAACTGATGACATCGTCCGTGGCGACTACGACATCAGTCGTGGCGACACCTATCTCATCGAACAGTGGGCGTATGCCAACCGCATCATTAAGGCGGGGCAGTGGGCTGCTGAACAACCGAACGACGTGCATTTCGTGGAGTTGACCAGTTTCGGGTGCGGACCCGATGCGTTTATCCAGGACGAGGTGAAAGACATAATGCAACGCCACGGTAAACCGTACACCCTCTTGAAAATCGATGACGTGTCGAATGTGGGCAGCTTGAAACTGCGTGTACGTAGTCTTGTCGACTCGCTGAAGGTGAACAACAAGCGCGGACCGGAACGGGAATTCGTGCGTACGAAGATGTTCACGAAGGAAGATAGCAAGCGCAAGATACTTGCGCCGTTCTTCTCTGTCTTCCTCTCTCCGCTACTGCCTCCTCTGATGAAGAATGCAGGGTATGACGTAGAGATACTGCCGCCAAGCGATAAGATGAGCGTGCAGGAGGGTCTTGCGTATGCAAACAACGAGGTGTGCTATCCTGCCACGCTGATTGTAGGCGATATGGTCAAGGCATTGAATTCGGACAAGTATGATCCCGACAAGATAGCACTTATCATGACACAGACCGGCGGACAGTGCCGTGCAACGAACTATACCGCGCTCATCAAGCGCGCTATGATTGCCAACGGGTTCAAGGATGTGCCGCTGATCGCACTGGGCGTGACGTCGAACGACGAGGTGAACGAGCAAGAGGGCTTCAACGTGCCTATGTTCAAGATGCTTCCTATCATTTCCAGCACACTCTACTTTAGCGACTCTTTGTCGAAACTCTACTATGCGTCGGCTGTGCGTGAATCGGTTGCCGGAAAGTCGAAGGAGCTGGTAAAGAAATATATTGCGCTTGCAAGTGAGCGCATAGAGGATAATGATGCCAAAGGGCTTGTTGTGCTTGCAGGGCAGGCGGCACGTGAGTTCGACTCTGCAGTTACCGACAAGGAATGTCCTAAGGTGGGTATCGTGGGTGAAATATTCCTTAAGTTCAACTATTTCTCTCATCAGTACATAGAGGACAAGCTGATTGCTAAGGGGGTAGAGGTGATCCCTCCTATTGTCACTCCTTTCTTATGCTCGGAGTTCGTCAATGTCGAGGAGATGAAACGCTTCCACTTGAGCGACACGGTTAAGCCTGACTTCTTGATAAAGACGTTGTACGGACTGATTGCACGGTGGGCTAAAAAGTATAATAAGGTATGCAAGTCGTTCCGCTACTGGCGTCCGTTTGTTAATATCTTCGATGAAGTGAAAGGCACTTATGGCATACTGTCTACCGCCGCACAGTTTGGCGAGGGATGGCTTGTTCCGGCTGAGGTGACCGAGCTCTACCATGACGGCGTGAAGAACGTGGTCAGCTTGCAGCCTTTCGGGTGTATTGCCAACCATATCATATCAAAAGGGATAGAGAAGAAACTTCACCAACTGTACCCTGAACTAAACATGCTGAGTCTTGATTTTGATTCGGGCGTGAGTGAGGTGAACGTCTACAATCGTCTCCTGCTGTTCCTCGATAATCTGCAGGACGATGTGGGGAAGGTCACCGCTTGTACACACCTCGGAGAGGTGTCACCATCATAATAGGTGCACTTCCGTCATCTCGAACGCAGTGAGCAGATCCTCAGTGCGTTATAACCGTGCTATGCCGCAGTGCTATGGGGATGACCGTCACAAGGCATGGTCACTGCAATCGGGATGACAATGAGGAAGAAGTGACTTTACCTGAATTTTTGATTCTCTCAGTCTCTATGGATTCACCGCACTTGGAGTCCATGCATTGAAGAAGCGCAACACCTTTTCTTTGTTGTACCCTTGTCCTTCTTCCAGAAAACTGGAGTCTTGAATATGCATCACCTTGCCGTCGGTGTCGAGCACCACGAACACTGGAAATCCAAAACGTTCGGGATTGCCCAGCCGCTTCATAAGCGCCTTGGCAGCATTGACGTTGTCCTCTCCTTTTGTCTTGCTTGGATTGTAGTTGACGTGTATATAGACAAAGTTGTCGTCGATGACTTTCACAATGTCGCTGTCTTGGGTTATGAAGTCGGCAAAGCGCAGGCACCATGGGCACCAGTTGCCTCCAACCTGACAGATGACATATTTTTTTGCTGGTGATGATTGTGCTGTCGCCAACGCCTTGTCAATTTGTTCCATCGGATTGATGGTCTCGTCGTACACTTGCTTCAGTTTTGTCTGCGCCGCAGCTATCATGGCGATGCATACCGCGGCCGTTGTTATTATCAGCCTTTGGCTCCTGTTTGTTATTGTCTGTTCCATAAATGATGTAACTCTTTTGTGCAAAGGTAACCCAAATCCACGAAATGGCCTAATTTTATTTTGGTTATTCCATAGAATTGCATTATCTTTGCAGTGAATAAAACTGAAACTTGACAAGAGTGCGGACGAGGCTCTTGCGCAGATTGACAGCAAGGACTATGCCCTGCCATACAAGGCGGACGGACGCAGAGTGTTCAAGGTGGGCGTCAACTTCTCTACAAGCGAGAAGACCGTAGTGGAATGGAAATACATTAAGCATAAGGCTTCATTTGCTGACAGCAAGCAGGAGCTATTATAATATATATAATAAGGTGTAACAATCTGCAATGCTTATGATGGTATTGCGGATTGTTTGTATTATGGCGGTATATCAAGCGGTGACCCAGACAGGGTCGCCGCTTGACACACCATCCATGTGCATGTACACTCTGCTGTGACTACACACCTCGGGGAGGTGTCACTATAAGGTTTTTTAGGTTTTCAACATTAAAACATGGGAGTTGAACAAGAAAAGTTGGGGGTTCATCAAAAAAAGTCCGTAAAAAGTTTGTCCGTTTATTAAATAACTCCTACATTTGCCACCGATATGCAATTAAGAGGTGTGATGAGTCATTTATGAACAATTGATAATTTGAAACATAAACTCAAACCTTTTTAATGAGACTGAAAAGATACTGTTATGCTTATTTTAAGTGATATACATGAAGTTTTGCACTTGTCTGTAGCCGAGGAGTGGCACGGACAGATGTCTTGTATGCCAGCATCGGTTATCTCGAAGTCGCGCATTACCCCCCCCTCCTATAATTTTCCATACATCACATTAGCCGACAGGCGCATGTTGCCGCATGACACAAGGGTGGCGTGCCGGCATGTTGTGCGTATACCTTATATATAATAAGGTGTAAGGTAGTAGTACGATAAGGATTCGGCAGGTGAGGAATAGTGACAGAGGATTTGACGACAAACTGAAAACTTTTAGTAAAACAAATTAATAACTTAACTAAACAAAAAAGCTTATGAAAAAATTATTCACTTCTTTGTGGGCTCTTGCGTTCGCACTGGGGATAAACGCCCAGACGGATGTCACGAGCACGTACTTGACTAATCCGAGCTTTGAGCTTGGAACAGACGGTACTGCTGCTGCAACAACTATCAAAGGTGTTTATACGCCATACGGTTGGACGAGCGATTTTCCAACAGGTGGGTATGATAACTTTGAGATAGCTTCCGCTTCGTCTACAAGTGAAACATCTTCAAGTGGTTTTGGGGTAGGTACAACACCGGCAGACGGTACGTACTTTTTCTTTGGTCGCCACTCATGGAACTCTTCTCTAACAGCTAATTTATCTCAAGAAACCAGTGCAGAACTTCCTGCAGGAACGTATGTCATTAGTGCTTCTTATAAAATAGCTACTAAATTAGTTGGCACTGGTGGCAACCTTACAATAAGTGTGAAGGATGCTTCAACAAACACTCTTGGTTCTGGAGTTTCTGTTACATCTACGAAATACGACGATGACAACAATAACAGTGCATTCACAGATAGTTATGAGTCATGGTCAAAAGTCGCTGCTGTATTCACAGTATCTAAAGCAGGAAAGGTCACGATCAACCTCGCTATGAACTTTAATCCAAAAGCTGTAAATACGCAACAGGAGGCAATACTCATTGATGATGTACGGTTGTATGACCTTAGCCAAGCAAGCGAAACAGATCCGGCTGACCTTACAGGTCTGATCGTGAATCAAGATTTCAACTTATATTCAGGCAGCAATAATGGTTGGACTACAACTACAGGTGCTCAGAATTCAAATGTGGCTATTAATCAAAAAGGAGCTTTTTTAGGAAGATTCTGGGAAAATTGGAATCCTTCAGCTTACACAGGCAAGATGTATCAAACGTTGAGCAGCCTCCCAAATGGGAATTATAAAGTAGGCCTTTGTGCTTTTGTAAATCAAGTGGGTACTGAAGGCACTCAGTATATTTATGCGGGTTCTGCTAAAACAAATGTGACTTCAACTACACCAACTGCTTATACTACAGATGTTGTGCCGGTCACTGATGGAACTTTAGAGATCGGTTTTGAGCAGGATGAAGCGACTGCTAACTGGTGTGGTATAGATAACGCTAAATTATACTATTGTGGTCCTATCACCGATTACTCAGCATACGTAACAGCATTGGCAACTCAAGTTACAAAAGGTAAGGCATTGCAATCGAGTGCAATGAATGCTACTGTACTTTCTGCTTTGAACGCAGCTATTACAGAGTATGGAACTAAGACAGAGTCATCTTCTTATTCAACCGAGGATGAATGGTCTGCCGCTGTGTCTGCCATGACCACTGCTGTAACTAATGCTCAGACATCGGTTGACAACTACACAACAGCTAAGACATATCTTGATGCCGCTTCAAGTCTTGACAAGGCAGGGCAGGCAAGTTATGCGACTAACGAGACTGTTGCCGCTCTTCAGACTGCATACGATAACAAATCTCTTGAGGCTGTGACAGACGCACAGGTTACCGCTTTTGGTGAGGCTATCCGCACGGCTGCCAAGGCACAGACTACTGCCGGTGCTGACATGACCCTTGCGATTGTCAACCCTACAATCAATGGCTCTGACGGTTGGACAACAGAGAAACCTAAAGGTGGTAACGGGCCTTTGCTCAATAAAACTTCATTTGAATATTGGGGAGGAAATGCTACTGGCGGAACGAGTGGTGGTTCATTCGATTACTACCAGGAAATCACAGGGCTTCCAAATGGTAAGTACACAGTTTCCGCTGAAATGTATAACTCAACAAATGGAGAGGATGGTGCTACATTCTCTGCCTCATCTGGTGTATACGCAACAAGTGGAGATACTACAGTAAGCAAGCTGGTTGATGTAGACGGAACGACATTGATTTCATACACCACAGACGAGATAACAGTAACTAATGGAACACTGCGTATTGGTGTAAAGAATACAACAACCATGGCAGCCCGTTGGTTCGTTGCTGACAACTTCAAACTGACATATACTGGTCCTATCACCGATTACTCAGCATACGTAACAGCATTGGCAACTCAAGTTACAAAAGGTAAGGCATTGCAATCAAAGACCATGAGCAATACAACTCTTACTGCTTTAAATAGTGCAATTGATACGTATAAAGACAAGACAGAAACGACATCATATACTACAGAAGCAGAATGGACGGATGCAGTTAAAGCAATGACAGCTGCAGTTGAAAACGCTCAGGCTTCCGTTGACGCTAACGCAACTGTCGCAGCTGGTACTATCTCTACAAGCAGCGTAGATGGTTGGACTTGCACAAACTCTAATACGTTCCATGTTAATACATGGTCAAGTGAAGGAACGAGTGATGGATCGAATATGGTTACTCCATTCCTTGAGAACTGGATCGCAAGTGGTGGCACACTTGGTAAGGGCACAATATCTTATACTCTCTCAGACCTTGTAGCCGGCACATACAAAGTATCTGCTTTGGTACGTGTATTGAACGAGTCTGGTGGTTCAGTTACAGGTGCTTCATTCTATGTAAATGATAAGACTGACACTATTACTACCGACAATGGTGCATCAACATGTACAAATGGTGTGTACAAGAGCGTTTCTCTGACTGTTACAGTAGAGGATGGAGGCAATATCGTACTTGGTTTCAATATTGCAAGCCCAACATTCAACTGGATCTCTTTCAAGAATGTAACAATAACTCAAGTTTATGACTATACCCTCAACGAGACAGCGGCAGCAGGCGATGAAGGTTCTGTAAGTTATCTTGCAAGCAAGTATGCAGGCAAGACAGTTGATGTATCATTCACTCGTAACTTTACCACTGCAGGTTATTCGACAGTTTGCT
>CAYVNW010000012.1:0-60512 GCA_964452915.1 uncultured Bacteroidaceae bacterium
TTTCTATTATGCTTTAATTGTTAATTCGGTGTAAAGTAATTCTGTATTAAGTCACAAGAAAGTCCTTGTCAAGTAAACACCTTATATTATATATAAGCGGCTCATTGGCGCATCTCTAAGTTTATGACAGGCCTGGGGATGCCGCTTTAAATGGGTACTGCGAAATGAAGGACTAAGCCTCTTATATAGAAATGTTAAAACTTTTCATTAAATACATTGCAGCTTTTCAAATTATGAGAAACATCTTGTTTGATTGTGCAAAGTGTGCAATTACTAAAAATTATGCGCCCAACTGGATTTTTTGAATTTCCCAATTGGGAAAATTTTTTTTTCAACTGGGTAATTTTAGAGGGGCTGATCGGCTCTGGAACGGGTCGTATGGTGTGCAATTATTTGTTGGTATGTGGTAGTTGTTGGCTATGTTTCTAAATGGCGTATAATATGACCGTTTAAGAGGGTGGTAATATTTGTGCCGTGCTTATTCCATCAATGGGGCTCTGTTGTTGGTCGACTTTGCAACGCTCGATTAACAAACATCAGTGATAATCACAATAAGTCAAATATAATCAGTATTAATGTTTAACTGAATCAACTTATTTAAGATCCAAGACAAGCAAGTAGTCAACCTAAACAAAGAAACCACATGCTGTAAAAAAGGTCTTGCTTAGACGTATTTGAAATTTCCGCTATGCAGGTATGACATGGCGGAATGGCATTGAAAGGAATAAAAAGTAAGCATCGGATGTAATGCGTGTTGTTTTTATTTGTATCTTTGCACGAAAATATGTTTTGTGCCTAAGCAATAATAATTTATGAAAGGAATCATCAAAGCCATGGCTATATCAGCTTTTACTTTAACTTCGTGCACTGCGCCGAAGGACAGTGCGGCCGATAGTGACAATTTTGAGTATGCAAACGAACGTTTTGCTGACTTGCAGATGTTGCGCTACAAGGTCGAAGGATTCGAACATTTGAGTTTGAACCAGAAAATCTTTATATACTATCTTTCTGAGGCTGCCTTGTATGGGCGTGACATTCTGTATGACCAGAATTGTAAGTACAATCTAAGGATACGTCACGTATTGGAGTCTATATATCAGGCTGACTCGTTATTAGTTGATCATAATACTGATGACTTCATGGCGATGGAAGTATATTTGAAGAGAGTATGGTTTTCCAATGGCATACATCATCACTACGGTACGGAGAAGTTTGTGCCGGGCTTCAGTGAAGGTTGGTTCAGAAACCAGTGGGCGAAATGTGCGGATGTCATTGGTGATATTGACATGGATGAGATCTGTAAGGTTATATTCGATCCTACGGTATTGCCTAAACGGGTGAACTTGGCAGAAGGGCAAGACCTTATAAAAACTTCGGCGAGCAATTATTATGATGGTGTAACACAAAAAGAGGCGGAAGACTATTATCTCGCAGAGAAGGAAAAGGGAGATCCCGAGCATCCTGTGATGTATGGTATGAACAGCCGTTTGGTAAAGGACGCTGATGGGAAAATATACGAGAAGCGTTGGACTACCAACGGACTTTATGGTCAAGCACTGACGCAGATTGTTAAGTATCTGAAACTCGCAAGTCAATATGCGGAAGACGAACAACAGAAGGCGGTAATTGCCAAATTGATTGACTACTATGCTACCGGCGATCTAAAGACTTTCGATGAGTATTCTATTCTGTGGGTGGAGAACACGCAACCTTTGATTGACTTTACAAATGGCTTTATAGAGTGTTATGGTGATCCGTTGGGACTGAAATGTTCTTGGGAGGCTATAGTCAACTTTAAAGATCTTGAGGCTACAAAACGTACGGAGTGCCTTAGCAAAAATGCACAGTGGTTCGAGGACAACTCACCGGTTGACCCACAGTTCAAGAAAAAGAATGTAAAAGGAATATCGGCAAAAGTGATAACAGCCGCAATACTCGGAGGCGACCTATATCCGTCAACAGCTATTGGCATTAACTTACCTAATTCAGATTGGATTAGAAAAGAATACGGTAGTAAATCAGTTACCATAGGTAATCTGACAGAAGCATACAGTAAAGCCGCGGGCAGTGGTATGCGTAAAGAATTCTGCTATTCTCAAGAGGAAGTCGATTTAATCGATAAATATGGTGATACGACAGACGACCTGCACACGGACCTGCACGAATGTCTCGGACATGGTTCCGGCAAATTGCTGCCTGGCGTGGACGGTGACAGTCTGAAAGCATACGGGTCTACAATTGAAGAGGCGCGTGCTGACTTGTTCGGTCTTTATTATATTGCTGATCAAAAGTTGGTAGACTTAGGTTTGACTCCAAATTTAGACGCATACAAGGCTCAGTACTACAGCTATATGATGAACGGGCTCATGACACAGTTGGTCCGTATCCAGCCAGGCAACAACATTGAAGAGGCTCACATGCGTAACAGGTCGCTGATAGCTCATTGGTGTTATGAAAAAGGCAAAGCAGATAATGTCGTTGAGCTTGTCAAGAAGAATGGCAAGACCTATGTGAAAATAAACGATTACGTGAAACTTAGGAATTTGTTCGGAGAACTTCTTGCTGAAATCCAGCGCATAAAGAGTACAGGTGATTATCCGGCTGCTCAGAAGTTGGTAGAGGATTACGGAGTGAAGGTGAATCCGGAACTTCATAAAGAAATACTTGAACGTTACAAAGCGTTGGATCTCGCTCCATATAAGGGTTTCATTAATCCGGTATATACAGTGGTCAAGGATACGGATGGGAACATAAGTGATGTGAAGATAAACTATACAGAAGGGTATGCAGAACAAATGCTCAGATACAGCAGAGACTACCATACACTCCCTCTTGTCAACAATTAAACAGGAACTACATGCCAACATGAATGGTGTGGCTTCGGCTGCAATGCACCGTACGGATGATTATCGGGTTAATTACGGTGTTGAGCTTCCACGGTTGCAGGAGATAGCGGCTGAATATGGAAAGAGTCATCAGTTAGCTCAGGAATTATGGAAAGAACCGATAAGGGAATGCAAGATACTTGCGACCATGATTCAACCGGTAGATTCTTTCTATGCGGAGATCGCTGATATTTGGGTTGAGAGCATACACACAGTGGAGATAGCGCAATTGGCATGCCTGAACTTGTTCCAGTACTTGCCATACGCTACAGACAAGGCTTTTCAATGGATCGCGTCAGATATAGAGATTCAACAAATTTGCGGATTCAGCACTATGTATCATTTGATGCGGAAGAATGAATTACAAGAGCGGACGATAGACGAACTTAAAGATCAAGCCAATGCAGTAGAGACAACTTCATGTATGGCTCTTAAGAAATTGGCAAATAATGTAATTAGTTTATTAGAAGAAAAATATGGGAGAAAACAGCAGGCTCACTCAGGCGAAACGAATCTTGCTTGATTATATAGAGCTGAAGAAGATGAGAAAGACTCCGGAACGGTTGGCTGTCCTGGAGGCTGTCTATTCGCTTGGCACTCCCTTCACTGTGGACTTGTTGAAGGATTATCTTGATGGGATCTTCCCCGTAAATAGGGTCACTGTATACAATAATCTGGAGTTGTTCTTCAAGGCAGGAATTGTGATAAAACACCCGATTGGAGGAGGTGCGTTTGAGTACGAGGCCTGCGTGCAGACGCAAACACACCATCATTTGATATGTAATGTATGTGGTCAGATTTTTGAATTCAAAGATGCCAGTGTAGAGCAGTTCTTCGCCGACAAGAAATATAGGAAATTTAAAATGACAAATTGCTCCGTCATAATATATGGCATTTGCAATAAGTGCCAGAATAGACTGAGTAGAGAGAAACGGAAACTAAAACAAAATAAAGATACAAAATGAAAGTAGATGTACTTTTAGGTCTTCAATGGGGAGACGAAGGCAAAGGTAAGGTTGTTGATGTCCTTACTCCTAAATATGATGTTGTGGCAAGATTTCAGGGTGGACCTAACGCTGGACATACACTCGAGTTTGAAGGACAAAAATATGTTCTTCGTTCAATTCCTTCAGGCATTTTCCAAGGTGACAAAATTAATATTATAGGTAACGGGGTGGTTTTGGCCCCTGACCTGTTTATGGATGAGGCTAAAGAATTGGAAAAATCGGGACATGACTTGAAGGAGCGTCTTCATATATCGAAGAAGGCTCATTTAATAATGCCAACACACCGGCTGCTCGATGCAGCAAATGAGGCTGCTAAAGGTAAGAATAAAGTTGGAACAACCGGAAAAGGCATAGGCCCGACTTATACTGATAAAGTAAGCCGTAATGGTCTCCGCGTTGGTGATATTCTTGATCATTTCGAAGAGAAGTATGCTGCACATAAAGCCCGTCATATCGAAATGCTAAATGCTCTCAATTATACCGACTATGATATCACAGAGGTTGAAAAACATTGGATGGAGGGGATAGAATATATGAAGCAATTCCATCTAGTGGATAGTGAGCACGAAGTGAACAATCTGCTGAAAGAAGGCAAGTCGATTCTTTGCGAAGGGGCACAAGGAACGATGCTGGATGTGGATTTCGGATCTTATCCTTATGTTACGTCGAGCAATACAATTTGTGCGGGTGCTTGTACTGGCCTCGGTTTAGGACCAAACAAGATAGGCGAAGTATATGGTATCATTAAAGCCTATTGCACGCGCGTTGGAGCAGGTCCGTTCCCTACAGAGTTGTTTGACGAGACAGGTAGCAAGATTCGCTCGATTGGACATGAATATGGTGCTGTTACAGGTCGTGAACGCCGGTGTGGATGGATTGACCTTGTGGCATTAAAGTATGCTGTTATGATTAATGGTGTCACTAAGCTGATCATGATGAAGAGTGATGTGCTCGATGGTTTCGACACGGTGAAGGCATGTGTAGCTTATAAGCAGAATGGGCAGTTTGTTGACTATTTCCCTTATGATATTAACGAGGGAATAGAACCTATATACGTAGAGATGCCAGGCTGGAAGCAAGACCTGTCGAAATGTACATCCGAAGCAGATTTTCCACAAGCATTCAAGGACTACATCGCATTCTTGGAGAAACAGCTTGAGACTCCGATTGCAATTGTCTCTGTAGGTCCTGATCGTGAGCAGACTATTGTGAGATAGCTGATAAAGACGGAGAGCCAAGTAGCATGGTGCTTATGAAAGTGAAAGTAACAGCTCCTAATGAAATACGTCAGTGTACCATTGTATTGCCGCCGTCGAAGAGTATTGCTAACAGAGTACTTATTATGTCTGCGCTTAATGGTATTCCGCCATCGAAAGTGCTGAGACAACCGGTGACTGAACTATGCGATGATATACGCGTGGTGGTTGAGATGCTTCAATCCAAGGATCCTACAGTGGATGTGGGAGCTGCCGGGACTGCAATGCGTTTCGCTACTGCTTTTCTGGCTGTAAGCAAAGGTTCGAAGACCATTACAGGTACTGCGCGTTTACAGGAACGTCCGATTGGTATCCTTGTGGATGCATTAAGGCTGTTGGGCGCTGATATCGAATATCTTGGTAAGACAGGCTACCCACCACTCAAGATAAAAGGTAATCCTGAAATGCAAGGCGGAACAATCTCTCTTGATGGAAGTGTGAGCTCACAATTCATTTCGGCTTTACTTATGATCGCTCCTGTATTAAGGAATGGCCTTGTATTAAAATTGAAAGGACAAGTTGTCTCAGTACCTTATATCAGTATAACGATCGGTTTGATGAAGAGTTTTGGCGCTACTGTCGGATGGATGAGTAAGGACACAATAGCCGTCTCTCATGGGTATAATTATACTGACAGAGATGGTTTTGTACAGGTAGAGTCGGATTGGACGGCTGCATCTTATTGGTATGAAATTGCTTCAATCGCTAATCTTGACAACCCTTTTAAACTGCCGGGCTTAATGGCTGACAGCCTTCAGGGTGATAAGGTTTGTGATAGCATATACAAGTTGATATCTCAACATCGTTTGGCAGGCAGTATGCTGGAATATGATTTCAAAGACTGTCCTGATTTGGTACAGACAGTAGTTGTAACATGCTGCATGGAAGGGATTCCCTTTCACTTTACAGGCCTGCGTACGTTGAGAATAAAAGAGACGGACCGCATACTGGCGTTGCAGACCGAACTTACGAAACTCGGATATTACTTAGAAACGTCTGATGATGCTATGACGTGGAACGGGAGGTATGAGTCTGTTGAAGTAGTTCCGCCAATTGCAACTTACAATGACCATAGGATGGCAATGGCTTTCGCTCCTTGTGCCTTGAAGTTTGAAAATATTATCATAGAGGATCCGTCGGTAGTCAATAAATCTTATCCAACGTATTGGTCAGACTTGGAAAAAGCAGGGTTTGTATTATGTTATATTTGATTCTTGCGCTTTGCGCATTGGGAGCTATTGCTTTAGTTATAGGTTTCTTCCGTAACAGATCATTGAAGAAGAAACTTGCAAAAGGTGAGATTACAGAATTGCCATCAATAGTACAAGTCGCCAATATGGAGTGCTGTGGTCAGCATGAAGTGTGCGAGAAGGAAAGCTTGCTGGCTGCTGTAAGCAAAGAAATTGAATATTATGATGATGAAGAGCTGGACCGCTATCGTGGAACTTCATCTGACGCATATTCAGATGAAGCTGTAGATGAGTTCCGTGATGTTCTTTATACAATGAAAGAAGATGAAGTTGCAGGCTGGGTCAGAAGTCTGCAACTTCGTGCTGTGGAACTACCAGACGCATTGAAGGATGAGGTGTTCTTGATTGTAGGCGAACGAAGGCGTTGATATTACTTGCCAATTATTGATAACAACCATCGGAAAAGCGCAATCTTTTTAATTCACTTGCATCATAATAATGTCTGAATGCATTTGAAGGTAGTTAACAAATTCTTTGCTTATCTCTATCTTGCTTTCTGAGTGCAATTCAATAGGGCGGTTGTCATCACTTTCGCTAATAATAAAATCAAGAGCTGTATCACCTTTATATTTGTCTGCCAGTTCAGACAATTCGTTCGCAATTTCGTATGTCAGATCGTCAAGACGCATTGAGAGTGTCACTTTGTTGAGCAATGTCTTTTTAACTTCAGAAAGTAATTCTACTGATGTTATGTTGAGTTCCAACAAGTTAGGATTCCATTTGAAACGAGGCACTACTTGTGCGCGAATGAATATTGGTAAGTCTGGCATAAAGAGATGACGCACAGTCATCCATTTCGCACCAAACAGTTTGAGTTGATGTGAATTCTTAAAGTCTTCAATCTTTACAAATCCACAGGGCGACCCGTCTTTAGTTGTTCCGACTTTTATTTCAGTTACGATTCCTGCAAATGTAATCTCTGTTCGCCCTCTAAGATTTGTGAGGTCATCGAGTTCATCCAGCTGGGTGTTGCACACATTATTTATAATAACAGCATATTCATCGAGAGGATGTGCCGATAAGTAGATACCCACCAGCTCTCGTTCTTTATTAAGGCGCTCAATATCGCTTATCTCTTGGATGTCTGCTGGGAGTGGAGGATGAACAGTTGCAATTTCGATCTCTCCAAACAAACCACCCCTTGCCTCGGCTTTATCCGATTGGTATACATTGCCGTAGCGTATGAGTGTGTCAAGAAATTCTTCACCATTTGCTGATTTGGAAAAGAATGTCTCCCTTGAAAGTCCGAACGAGTCAAACGTCCCTGCCCATACGAGGCATTCGAGACTTTTCCGGTTGCATGATGATGCGCTTACACGTTCAAAGAAATCAAAAATATCTTTGTATGGGCCGTTTTTCTCTCGTTCCTCTATTATTGAGTTTACCGCACTTGAGCCTACTCCTTTTATTGCAGCAAGTCCAAATCGGATACTACCAGTACGGTTGACAGAGAATTTTACCTTACTTTCATTGATATCAGGTCCGAGAATCTTTATGCTCATTGATCTGCATTCATCCATGAGCTTGCTAATCTCGCTAATGTCGGCTAAGCTCCGGCTCATTACTGCTGCCATCCATTGTGCCGGATAGTTGGCTTTGAGGTATGCGGTTTGGAACGCAACCCAGGAATAGCATGTAGCATGACTCTTGTTGAATGCGTAAGAGGCAAATTTTTCCCAGTCGTTCCATATTTTATCAAGAATCTTTGGGTCGTATCCATTTGCTTTTCCGCCTTCAATGAATTTTGGCTTCATTGCATCAACAATATCTTTTTTCTTTTTTCCCATGGCCTTACGGAGAGCGTCTGATTCTCCTCGTGTGAAGTTGGCGAGTTGGCGCGAGAGCAGCATGACTTGCTCTTGATATACCGTAATTCCATATGTGTCTTTCAGATATTTTTCCATGCATGGTATATCATATTCTATAGGCTTACGGCCCAGTTTCCTATCAATGAAATCAGGAATATAGTCCATCGGGCCTGGCCGATATAAGGCGTTCATGGCTATTAAGTCTTCGAATACTCCAGGTTGGAGTTCTCGCAAATACTTCTGCATTCCGGCAGATTCAAACTGGAATGTTCCTATTGTTTTCCCATCACAGTAAAGCTGATAGGTTGCGGGGTCAGTTATATCGAGGTTGTCAATATCTATTTCAATTCCAAGGCTGTCACGTATATTTGCCACTGCTTCTTTCAGTTGGGAAAGTGTTTTCAGTCCGAGGAAGTCCATCTTGATAAGCCCGGTCTCCTCGATGACGTGGCCATCGTACTGAGTACAGTTGACTCTTTCGTGTGTTTCTTTGTCCTCAGCAGTGCTTACCGGTACCCAATCGGTGATGTCGTCACGGCAGATGATGGTTCCGCATGCATGTACGCCGGTATTGCGGACGTTGTTTTCCAGCATTTGAGCATATTCAATGGTAGTACGCAAATTCTCATCAGGTGATGTCGCAGCGTCGTGCACTTCCTTGACGCATTCGATCACATTTTTGAGATTCATTTTCTTACCATTAGGAAGTTTGTCCGGAATTGCTTTGCAGATGGCGTTTACCACGTTGAGAGGTATCTTTTGTACGCGGGCAACATCCTTTATGGCAAGCTTGGTGGCCATAGTTCCATATGTGATGATATGTGCGACTTTTTCTGCGCCATATTTATCAGTAACCCATTGGAGTACCTTGTTCCGCCCGTCATCGTCGAAGTCCACATCAATATCAGGAAGTGATATACGGTCTGGATTGAGAAAACGCTCAAACAGAAGGTCATATTTTATTGGATCGATCTTTGTAATTTCAAGGCAATATGCAACTACTGAACCTGCTGCGGAACCTCTTCCTGGTCCTACCCATACTCCAAGTTGCTCTCGTGCCGCGCGTATATAGTCTTGCACAATGAGAAAGTAGCCAGGGAATCCCATGGTTTTCATTATATGCAATTCGAATTTGATTTGTTGGGCTACATTAGGCGGTATAGGATCGCCGTAATACTTCTTTGCGCCATCATAAGCAAGTTTTGCCAAATAGTCAGCTTCGAATTTAATCCTGTACAGTTTGTCATATCCTCCAAGTTTTTGAATCTTCTTGTCCGCTGCCTCTTTCGAAAGCACAACATTGCCGTTTTCATCCTGTGTGAATTCGTCGAACAAGTCTTTCTCGGTTAAGCGACTGCGATATTCTTCTTCCGTGCCGAATTCTTTTGGAATATCGAAGTTCGGCATGATAGGGTCATGATTAATATTATATGCCTCAACTTTGTTTAGTACTTCCAGTGTATTGGAAAGAGCCTCAGGAATGTCGGAAAAGACTTCATTCATTTCTTCCTTAGTTTTCATCCATTCCTGCTTAGAATAGAGTAAACGTTTAGGATCGTCCAAATCTTTACCGGTACTTAAGCAAAGCAAACGGTCGTGAGCTTCTGCGTTGTCTTCATCAACGAAGTGTACGTCGTTGGTGCAAACAATCTTTATGTTGTGCTTACGGGCGAGTTGCATGATTCCGGCATTTGCAATCTTTTGGATCTCATATGTTTCTCTGTTTGCACGTTGGTTGGGATTCTTCACTTCATGACGCTGAATTTCCAGATAGTAGTCATCGCCAAAGAGATTCTTAAACCACAAAACAGACTCTTCGGCTTTATCCATTTGACCAGCTGTGATGTATTTAGGTACTTCACCTCCTATACATGCAGAGCAGCAGATAAGTCCCTCGTGGTATTTCTCAATATCTTCGTGGTCTGTGCGAGGCCTGCCATAGAAACCGTCGGTCCATGCCCTGCTTACAATTTTCACGAGGTTGTGATATCCTTTTAAGTTCTTTGCCAATAGGATGAGATGCCAGCCACTATAGTCTATTTTTTCCTCCTTGCGTGCTTTCCCTCTTCTTGCGCAATAGACCTCACAGCCAAAAATCGGTTTGAAGTGTAAGTCTGGGTTTTTACTGTTTACTTTATTGACGTAGTTAAAGAATTCCTTGATGCCGAACATATTGCCGTGATCGGTAATAGCAATTCCTTTCATCCCGTTTGCTACTGCCTTGTCAACAAGTTTTTGGATACTTGCTTGACCGTCAAGTATTGAATATTGTGTATGAACGTGTAAGTGTACGAAATCTTCCATAATTAAATGTGCTGTCAGTTATGAATAGTTCGGCTTCCGTCATCATTCTCTTCAATATAAAGACGGACAGTCTCTTCTGGTAGGAATTCCTCGATTTTCTCGGGCCATTCCATAAAGCACAAGGCTTCACTGTTTATATAGTCTTCAAAACCAATATCAAGAACCTCGGAAGGTTTTTGTATACGGTAGAAATCGAAGTGGTATATTGTTTGTTTGTTGCTGTCAAGATATTCGTTTACAATAGCGAATGTAGGTGAATTTATGACGTCTGTGACTCCTAACGCTTCGCAGACCGCCTTTATGAATGTTGTCTTGCCGGCTCCCATCTTTCCATAGAAGGCGAATATTTTGTTAGTGCCCATTTCATCGATAAATTGTTGGGCTGCATCGTGAATACGTTCTATTGATTCTATCTTTATATTCATTGTGATCTGCTTTCTTGTTTTCGTTGTTTGTTGTGATTCGTTATTTGTATCATTGCATGTTTACTTTATCGTCGCCTCTTCCCTTCGAGCGTGATGAGGGGAATAAGCATTTCTTCCATGCTGACACCACCATGTTGAAAGGTGTTTTTGTAGTAATTTACATAGTAATTATAGTTGTTAGGATATGCGAAGAAACCATCGTTAAGGGCGAAGATGTAGGTCGTACTGATATTAGGCGATGGTAGCATAGCCTTGTGAGGGTCTTTAAGTTCGAGGACATCCTTTGCATTATAACTCAGATTTTTCCCCAGTTTGTACCTTAGGTTCGTATTAGTGTTTTTGTCTCCTATTACCTTTATAGGATTGTTTACTCTGATGGAACCATGGTCGGTCGTTATTATTACTTTTGCATTGCTTTGTGCAAGCAGATAGAACAGTTCCCTTATCGGAGAGTGACGGAACCAAGAGGCAGTTATACTGCGGTATGCCACCTCATCGGAGGCGAGTTCCCGGACCATTCGCGATTCTGTCCGTGCATGCGAAAGCATATCAATGAAATTAACTACTATGACATTCAAATCGTTGACCAAGAGAGTGTGGAACTGCTGTACAAGCTTCTCACTTTCTGAAGAGTTATTCAATTTTGTATATGAGAAAGAATTGTGACGGCGATAGCGCTCAATTTGTGTCTTGATCAGTGGCGCCTCATTAAGATTCTTTCCTTCTTCTTCATCCTCGTCAACCCATAAGTCGGGAAACATCTTCTCAATTTGATCTGGCATGAGTCCTGCGAAAATGGCATTGCGCGCATATTGCGTTGCTGTAGGCAGGATACTCAGATATAGTTCCTCATCGAACGTGAAATCGTTTGCCAGTTCACGGCTGATAACTCTCCATTGGTCGTACCTGAAATTATCGAATACGATGAGGAATACCTGTTCGTGATTATCCAATAAAGGAAACACCTTTTTCTTGAATATGTCCGGACTCATCAGCGGTCGTGAATCAGGCTTTGTCATCCAATCGATGTAATTCTTCTTGATGAATTTTGCAAACCCGTTGTTGGCTTCCGATTTTTGCATCCTTAGCATATCGGTCATGTCACTATTGGTGGTACTCAGTTCCAATTCCCAATATACAAGTTTCCTGTACACTTCTTTCCATTCGTCGAGGCTGTATGAGTCGTTAATCTGTGTGCCTATTTTCCCAAAGTTTTGTCGGTAGCTGGTATCGGTTACTTCCGTTTCCAAGTCTTTCTTGTGTAAGTGTTTTTTTATTGTCAGATATATTTGGTTTGGATTGACCGGTTTGATGAGATAGTCATCGATTTTAGACCCGATAGCTTGGTTCATAATATTTTCTTCCTCACTTTTTGTAACCATGACTATTGGAATAGTACTGTTTATTTCCTTAATCATTGAAAGGGTCTCCAATCCACTCAATCCTGGCATATTCTCATCAAGGAAGATAAGGTCAAACGTCTGTTCAGTACACATGTCGACCGCATCACGGCCATTAGTTGCCGTGACCACTTTATATCCTTTCTTTTCCAGGAAAATGATGTATGCCTTCAATAGTTCAATTTCATCATCTACCCAAAGTAATGTTCCGTTATTCATTAGAATATGTAATTGTCTTCTTCTATATCTTCGTACTCTTCTTCTTGTTTATTTTCCTCATAAAGGTCGTCCTGATCTTTGATTTCCACGTTAGGTTCATCGAGCAAGTTTTCATCGATTTGCAATTTTCCAACTCTATCGAAAACTTCGTTATAGAAGTCAAAGTATTCTGCATAACTGAGTCCGCGTGCAATCTTTGCAAGGTTGTCATCTGATATGATAAATATTTTCAGTCCTTCCAGCTTACCGGATATTTCTTTGTTGTTGATCAGTCGATGAAGATAAATGTAGGCTTCATCATAGTTAACAAATGTACCGACTTTCAACAGGCTGATGTCAGGCCCTTTTTCTATTTGAATATCGAAATTCCTCACGGTAAAATTTGAAAAATTGTATCGTGCCATTTCAAACAGCAGTTGGTTAGCGTTGATGCTGTCTGTCTCGTAAGCGATGACAAATTGCCAGTTCGTGTTCTTTTCATCGCTGAACGTTGTGTCGTTGGACAGGGAATCGTTATCAATATATCCTCTTCTGCGTTCCCAAATCGAGCCATTGTTCATACGTCCGCTTGCAAGCAGCCTGCCATCCTGCATCCCTTTAACATACAAGCCTGCAAGTTCGCTGACAGTACTTTGTGGATAGGTGCTGACAATTTCCTTCATTGCTGACATGAATTGATTTGTTTGTCCGAGATTGAGTTTGCTCATTGCGTCAATGAACATGAAGCGTGCTCTGTTTGCTCCTTGTGGATATTGTTCTTTAGTATATGCAGCGTCTTTGATTACCGTATTGTAATCGTCCCTCACATATGCATTATATGCATCTTGATAGAATGAGTCCTCTTGTTCCACGCCGTAACGTGCTTTGAATTCGAATTGGGGGTCGGCAATCAATTTTGCATGCTCATTTTCAGGAAACTCATTCAATAGTTTTTCCTTATAATCGGCAGCATCACTTGTATAGCCATATCGAGAATATAATTGGAACATGTTGTAGTATGTTTCGTCCATATGCTCAAAGTCTGGGAAATCAATGCAAATCCGTTGGAATGTGCGTTCGGCAAGTGGAAAATTGTCCATTCGGTCTTTATAAATAATAGCAGAATTGTAAAGTCCGTCAACAAGAGCAAGGTTGGAAGCCTCCATCTGTTCTTCCGTAAGTGGAATATCTTTCAAATAATATTCCGGCCGGTGAGGGTCGTTTTCATATTCTTGCTGTTTCTTTTGCTCTTCTAATTCCGCTTCCGACAGTTGAGGCCCGCTATTTTGTACCGAGTCATTTGTAATGGAATCGGGCATCATTTCGTCGTTAGCTGTTTCCTCACCTTCCTCTTCAGTGGTTACTTCGTCCGCTAAAACAGTTTTGTTGCTACGCCGCCAGTCGTCAGACAGCTCACGTTGTCCCCACTTCCTTTGAAACTCAGTTTTACCGGCTGCAACAGCTGTTGGATTGTAGAAGTACCATAAACCAGCATTTTTGTTATTTACATTATTTCTGGCGTTTTGCCCTTGTGCATTGCCCTGTTGCCCTTGTTGTGTCGCATTTTGTGAGGCTTGTCCGTTTTGGACTGCTTTTTTTGCTTCTTCTTTTTCTTTCTTCTTGACTTCCTCGATAATCTGTTTTATCTTTTGCATCCTTTCAACAGAATCCATTCTGGCAAGTGTTTGCAGGCTGTCTTGGAGTTCTACAGCTTGAGCATAAGGGAGTAATTCTTCAAGAATCTTTGCACGTTCGTCAATCTCATCATAATCCTCGCGGTCTTTATCGAATAGTCCAAGAGCACCGGAATAACATTCCTGCGCCTTGACGAACTGTTCCGTGTCCCAATATAGCTGACCGAGATGCAACCATACAATTCCTTTTTCTATGCCGTTTCGTGTGCTTTTCTCAACACCGTCTTTGTATGCATATAGTGCATGCAGCGTATCCCCTTGCGCCAGATAGATGTTTCCGATAGCATAGTATACCTGGTCGAGATAGTTTTTGTTTTTATCACTTCGTGTCATTCGTTTCAGTCGGCTAATCATCTGTTTCGACTGCCCTTTTGACATGACCTCAGTCTGCTGTATGCGGGCATTGAACTCTAACTCATAAGGTGGATTCTTTGAATATACTTTCCGAAAAGCCTTATAAGCGAACTGGTCCTGCCCTGTATGATGGTAGAGCTGGCCTAAGAGAAAGTATAGCCGTGCTTTTTCAAGCGAACCTTTCTGCTTCTTTATCGCTGTTTGTATGTATGGTATTGCTTCTTCATATTGCTGTTGCCGTAATTGACAGTCTGCCAACACGGCGGCTGCGACAGCATTCAGTTTCTTAGGAAAACTGTCGCGTTGTGCTGTGTTAATCAGATTTTCCGCTTCGAAATACCAATCCATCTCTGCATAGCATTTTGCTTCAAGCACTCTTGCCTGAGCTACAATATTTGGACGTGTGGGAAACAGACGTTGGATGTATGCGTAGGTTGATGCCGCTTCGAAGTACTCACCCTTTTGAAATTGGGCGTTACCCATAAGAAACCATGCCTTATGTAAAAAAGGATTATATTCTTTTAGTGCAAGAAATGCCTTACCTTTAGGAGTTCTCCGTTGGCGCGCACTCATTTCAGGCCGTTTAGTGATACTGTGCAACTTGATGGTCTTTTGGCATTTCTCGATTGTGCGGTCAAACATCCCAGAGCCTAACTTTTGGGTGGCGCTGTTGCCTGTAATGTAGAATGGAATGATTTCCATGTAGTTGTCTTGATTCCCATCGCGTTGGGCCTGATAACCCTCGATAAATGCCTGGCTCCCGTTGTAGTAGGTATTGTATTTGGCTTTGAATCCTTGCACACTACGTGTCATGCTCGTATTCTTCTTTGTTGAACACGAGTATGCAGTACAAAAGAGTACCATTATTAATATGCAATCAATGATTCTTCTCATAATTCACCTATATACAATAACGAAAAAGCGGATCATTTTATTTTAGTGTCACAAACTGCAAATATAGTAAATTACTCGCACATTACCATTATTGTTAATGGAAAATGTTCAAGTGTGATTAAGCTAATTGGGATAAAACAAGCAAATCTATAGTGTGAGAAAAATGAAAAGCAACAAATAAATATCATTTTATTATTGAAGATTTATAAATAATCTTGTATCTTTGCGACAGAAATATACGATCAAGTTATAATATGAACCAACGAAATCCTTTGTTTATTATTGGGCTTATTATCGCAAGCCTGTTTTGTTTCTCATATGCGAACGCACAGAGAGAACTTTATCCGCAACACTTTAATTTGGAACAAGTAAAATTATCTGATGGCCCGTTTCGTAATGCAATGTTGGTCAACGCACACAACTTGCTTAACTACGATGCAGATCGTCTTATGACCCCTTTCATTCGGGAGGCCGGCCTCGCAAATACAACTGACAAGGCAAACAAGTACTACAATTGGATTTCTTTGCATCCTTCATTTACCAACTGGGGACTTTCCAGCTGGTCTTTGGAAGGACATGTCGGCGGCCATTACCTGACAGCACTCGCACTTACCTATGCGTCATTGTCGGCCGATGACAGCCAGGCAGATTTGGCGAAACAGGTTAAGTCAAGGCTCGATTATTGCATCGACATACTTAAAGACTGCCAGGATGCTTTCATTGGCAACTCTGAGGGTATGGAAGGTTTTATCGGCGGCCAACCTATTACGCAGATATGGAAGGGACTATATGCCAATAATTTGACCGAGTTCAAACGTTACGGCGGATGGGTTCCGTTCTACTGTGAACACAAAGTGCTGGCAGGACTCCGTGACGCTTACATTTATGCAGGTAATACTACAGCCAAAGAGTTATTCCGAGGATTGGCTGATTGGAGTATAAATGTGGTATCAAAACTATCGGATGCTGATATGCAGACGGTTCTCGGATGGGAACATGGAGGAATGAATGAGACTTTGGCAGACGCTTATGCAATTTTCGGTGATACAAAATATTTGACAGCTGCGAAGAAATACAGCCATGCGGAGATGTTGAACGGGATGCAGACTCTAAATACCACATTTCTCGATAATCGTCATGCAAATACACAAGTTCCGAAATACATAGGCTTTGAACGCATTTATCAGAACGATAAAACGGCGAACACGTATCGGAATGCGGCACGTAATTTCTGGCAGGACGTGGTGAATAACCGTACAGTCTGTATAGGCGGTAATTCTGTTGATGAACATTTTTTGACGAAGGCAAATAGTGACAGGTACATTAGTAGCTTGAACGGACCGGAAACTTGCAACACCAATAACATGTTAAAACTATCAGAGGATCTGTTCGACGACACGCACTCTGCGATGTATGCGGATTTCTATGAGAATGCAATGTACAATCACATATTAGCGACTCAAGATCCTGAGACCGGTGGTTATGTTTACTTTGCTACGTTACGTCCTCAAGGATATAAGATATACTCACAGGTGAACCAGGGAATGTGGTGCTGTGTCGGAACAGGGATGGAAAATCATGGAAAGTATGGCCATTTTATTTATACGCACTCTGCTGCACCCAAAACATTGTATGTAAATCTGTTTACCGCGAGCCAACTGACCGATTCCGTTTTCGCCCTAACACAGACTACACGGTTCCCGTATGAAGGAAAGACCGTACTGACAATCGATAAGGACGGAGAATACACCATTGCGATAAGACATCCTTATTGGGTTGGCACAGATTTTGCAATAAGTATTAATGGTGAGCCCCAAACATTCTCTGTAAAGCAAGGAACAGCAAGTTACGTAAGGCTGCAAAGGAGTTGGAAACGGGGCGATACCGTGGAAGTAACACTTCCAATGAGTCTGCGGATTGAGGAATGTCCGAATAAAGATGAGTATATTGCACTGAAGTATGGTCCGGTGCTGCTTGCGGCAAAGACGACTGACAGTGATTTGAAGAATGAATATGCCGGAGACGGACGTATGGATCATGCGCCGGGCAGTATGGCAACATCTTTGTCGATAGTTTCATCTCCTTTGTTGATATGTGAACGCGATTCGGTGCTCGGAAAAATCCATAAGACAGGCGATCTTTCATTTGATTTTGATGTCAGTCGGAGCGATGCAGAAACAGGATGGCATACACTGCAATTGCAACCATTCTTTTCTACGCATCATGCGCGATACATGATCTATTGGTATCAGCAAACTGCGGAAGAGTTTGCTAAAAGCACTCTTGCGGCAGAAGAAATGCAAAAGCAGGCATTTCTTGCACGAACAGTCGATTACGTGGGTACAGGTGAACAACAAAGTGAAGTGGGGCACCAAGCTACTTACTCGTCCAGTTCGACTTATGGAAGTTATAATGGCGAAATCTATAGAGATGTACAACGTGACGGTTATATACAGTATGTTTTGTCGAATGCAGGAGGCATAACATTCGACTTGAGTGTAATGTGCCGTTTTACTACAGCCGATGCGAACAGAACGTGTACAGTGTATATTGATGGAACTTCATTAGGTTCTTACACGATTCCGTCATCTTTCTCTCCGTCTGAAAATGGTTTTTTCAACTATGAGTTCCCGATTCCCGATAAGTTGTTAGTGGATGCTGCAGGTGAAGTGAAATCAGAGCTCGTATTTCGTATAGAGGCATCTGGTACAACGCTAGCACCAGGTTTGTATGAGGTGCGGCTGCTCAAAGATTACAGCAAACAATATAGCACAAATTACAAGTTTGTTGCAAAAGAATGGGCGTTGACAGGCGATGCGGGGCGTGTGACTCAGGATCATATCGTTTGTGATGAAGATAATAACATTGTGACCGTGACGGCTAATGGAAATAATAATGTGTGTTTAAATTTCAATCAAGAGAAGTACACTATCAACACTGAAGACAAATATTTTTTCATTCAGGCGTCGAATGTGAATACAGCGGACGGGAAGACTTATCTTTGGTGGTTTAACGGAACTAATCATGGGTCGAGTGTGAAACCTACACAGAGGGAAATATTGGCAAATGGCGATGTGGTTTTCTATTGGGATATTACACAGAGCGGACTTGATGACAAGTTAACAGGCAGAACATATTCGTTTAGTCAAGGAAATACCATATTTGGGCTCACGTCCACAACCGGCACTACTATAATTAAGAACATTGGTTTTAATAGTGAAATGACTCTGCCCAATGTAATAAGCAGCCTACGCGCAGATATTAATGCCCCGAAAGGTATATATGATATTAACGGACACAAGTTGCAGGCTGTTGCAAAGGGCATCAACATAGTGGACGGGCAAAAAGTAATTGTTAAATGAAAGTTTTCTGTGAATCTGCATTACGGCAAACGAATAAATTTCTAACTTTGTATTATATAAATGAAAATAAGAAAGGAACATTATGGAAATTACATCTAAAAATTATGATGAGTTGGTAGCCCAAGGCAAACCATTAGTTTTGGACTTTTGGGCAACATGGTGCGGTCCGTGCAAAAAAATCGGTCCACTCGTTGAAGAACTTGCTTCTGAATATGAAGGAAAGGCAATCATTGGTAAGGTAAACGTAGAAGACGAAGACGAGCTCGCGTCAAAATTTGGCATACGCAACATACCTACAGTGCTTTTTATGAAAGACGGTAAGATCGTAGAGAAACAGGTAGGTGCATGCTCTAAGAGCGTGTTGGAGGACATATTAAAAGCTGTTCTTTAAAAAGTATGGCTGCTATTGATGATGAGTTGATGAAAGGCGCCGAAGAAGATACTAAAGAGGTAGCTTTCATTCTGAACGAACTTCCACAAGAACTTAAGGAGAGGTTCACTGAAGAAGATATTTACTATTGTATCGACGTGATATTGGAATACTTTTCTAATATTGAATCTGATAAGGATGGTTATATCGATGTTGATCTGGACGAGGTTTCGCAATATATTGTGAAACAAGCAAAGAAAGACAAAATGGGTGAATATGAAGCAGATGATGTGTTCTTTATTGTTCAGGCAGAACTCGATTACAACGAAAGTTTAGATAAGTAAGGAAAAAAGATAAGGAAAGAATGGACCCAAGTTATATGGCAGATGGTTATGGTGTGACGGGAATATCCATGTCTGCACTATATTGGATAATTTTTATAGGTATAGCATTATTAAGTTGGCTTGTTCAAGCTAATCTGCAGAGTAAGTTCAAAAAATACTCGAAAGTACGGTCTTTTAAAGGGCTGACAGGGAAAGAAACGGCTGAGATGATGCTTGCAGATTATGGAATTCATGATGTTAGAGTTCAGAGTATTACGGGAAGACTGACCGACCATTATAATCCCGTCGATAAGACTCTCAATCTAAGTGAAGGGGTATATGATGGAAATAGCATTATGGCGGCAGCTGTCGCAGCGCATGAATGTGGTCATGCCGTTCAGCATGCCGTAGCTTATGGTCCACTAACCTTGCGTTCGAAACTTGTTCCTGTTGTAAGTATTGCATCCAGATGGATGGTTTGGGTGTTGCTTGGAGGAATGCTCATACTAAGCTACACGGGAAATACGACGATACTTGCGATCGGAGTAGCTCTGTATGCGATGACTACTATTTTCTCATTTGTTACTCTTCCTGTGGAAATAGATGCAAGCCGCAGAGCTGTCAAATGGCTCGACTCACGCGGACTGACTGATTCTGAAACCCATGACGATGCAGTAAGCGCATTGAAAGCAGCTGCTTATACATATGTCGTGGCTGCACTTGCTTCGCTCGCTACTTTATTCTATTACATACTAATGTTGCTAAATAACCGCAGATAGACAATGCCACAAAGTCAGGTCCAAATAGAGCAACAAGTCGAGCGGCAGTTACAGAAGCTGACACCTCAGCAACTGATGGTTGCCAAGCTGGTTGAACTTCCTGTTGTAGAACTTGAAGAGAGAGTGAAAACAGAAGTTTATGATAATGTTGCTTTGGAGGAAGGCCATGATGACAATGACAATAGTGAAGACTTGAATGAAGAGGAACATTTCGGGGATGAACCGAATGGGAGTTCGCAAGAATCGAATTTGGATGGACAATATGATGATGATGAAATGCCGGTTTATACCCCTTCGTCAGGTAGATCTGCAGACGAAGAGATCCCAATAGGTGACACCAAGTCATTTATTGAAGATTTGAAAAGGCAAATGTATGATTTTGACCTTACTGACCGGCAACAGGAACTTGTGGAATATCTTATTGGCACACTTGATGACCGTGGTTTTATCGACCGGTCTTTGCAAGGAATTTCTGACGATCTGTTGTTTAACTTCAATATTGACGCAGGAGTCAACGAGTTAGAGGATGTATTGCACATCCTACAGAAATTCGAGCCTGCAGGAATAGGTGCAAGGGATCTGAAGGAATGTTTGCTGTTGCAGATCGACAGAAAATTGTCGGAACAAAATGGCAATGAGAGTAAGGCTATATTGAATCTCGAACGGGTCATAGTTGAAAAATATTTGGAGATGGTGCAGCGCAAACAAGTTGACCAACTGGCCTCGTTATTGAATGTATCAAAGCAAGATATCCAATGTGCATTAGAAGGCATCTCCAAACTTAACCCGCATCCGGGGTTGGCACTAAGTGAGTCTTCTGAAGACCGTGCGCAAACAATCATCCCTGATTTTATCATTGACACCTCGCCAGAGGGAGATATAAGTATAGAACTAAACAACGGTGAAATTCCGCAGCTACGTGTCTCTCCAGAATACGAGATGCAACTAAAGGCATATCAAAAAGTGGGCAATAAGATGACAAAATCACAACAGCAAGCTTTTGAATATACAAAGCAGAAAGTTGAAGGAGCGAAAATGTTCATCGATTCGATACGCCAACGTCAGCGAACTCTCTTTGTGACGATGAAGGCTATAGTGGATTTTCAACGGAATTTCATTTTGACACAGGATGAGTCGACTTTGAAACCAATGCGCCTTATCGACATAGCAGAGCAGACGAAACTTGACTTGTCAACAATCTCACGTGTGCGTAAAAGTAAATATGCACTTATTGACGGAAATCTTTATCCTTTGGACTTTTTCTTCTTGCGAGTTCGTACAAACGCAGAGGGTGAGACGTTGGAACATAAAGAAATAAAGCAAAAGATACAAGAACTTATCGATGCGGAGGATAAGGATCAACCGCTGTCGGATCAAAAGATAGCAGAAATGCTTAATAAACAAAAACTGAATATCAGTAGGCGTACTGTTGCAAAATATCGTAGCGAAATGGGAATACCGGCTACAACAGAAAGGCGTAACATATGACTTTGAAATTCCTTATACGATTCGCAAAGGTCTATTCTGCGATATTTTCTCCATTCTATGCTCCAATGTGGGCATTCATTTGGCTTTTCCTGTTCAGCTATTTGAGAATGGCTCCATGGTCATACAAGGTGTTTATCTTGTGTGTTGTATTATTGTTTACAATACTCTTGCCGGTCATAGCTATTGATATGTTCCGGCGATTGAACAAGTGGACTCATTGGCAACTCAGTAATCGTGAACACCGTCACATGCCGTATTTCATAACGATTGCCTGCTACATAGCTTGTGAGATACTTTTTATTAAGACGAACACAGCTTTATTTATGCGTGGAATGATTCTTGCCACGCTTGTAGCGGGTATCGCTTGTGCGCTGCTTAACGTAAAGTGGAAGGTTAGTACACACATGGCAGGAATGGGCGGACTTTTCGGTACGGTAATTGCATTCAGCTATTTGTTCTACTTCAATCCTCTGATGCCAATGTGCGGTATATTATTGCTTGCCGGCATAATGGGGACATGCCGCATGATACTTAGGCAGCATTCTTTGTCGCAAGTGATTGTAGGTTTTCTTATTGGATTTGTGTGTGCGATGATTTTCATATTGATTGCATGGATATAAATGTTTGATTAACTTGAAATAATATTATTAATAATAACAACAAAAATGAATCCGTTAGTTTCAATTATCATGGGCAGTCAGTCAGACATGCCAGTAATGGAGAAGGCGTCTGCTTATCTCCAAGAGCATAATATTCCGTTTGAAGTAAACGTGATGTCTGCTCACCGTAATCCGGAGGCTGTAGCCGAATTTGCCAAAAGCGCAAAAGACAGAGGCATTAAAGTTATTATTGCAGGAGCAGGTATGGCTGCTGCATTGCCAGGCGTTATTGCATCGTATACTACACTGCCTGTCATTGGTGTGCCAATCAAATCAGGTGCATTGCAAGGTATAGATGCTTTGCTCGCTATAGTGCAGATGCCGCCGGGTGTACCTGTTGCTACAATGGCTATTGACGGAGCAAAGAATGCAGCTGTGTTCGCTCAGAAGATATTAAACTTATGAGAAGGAAAACTGTTGAGGTGCAAGTAGGCAACCTTCCTATGGGAGGTGATAACCCTATAAGGGTGCAGTCGATGTGTACAACTTCCACGATGGATACGGAGGGCTGTATTGCACAAATTAAGCGTATAGTGGATGCAGGGGGCGAGTATGTCCGTCTGACCACTCAAGGCATACGTGAGGCGGAAAATCTGAAGAATATAAAAGATGGTCTGAGGCGCGATGGATATACAGTTCCTTTGATCGCTGATGTGCATTTTAATGCAAATGTTGCCGATGTGGCCGCACTTTATGCTGATAAGGTCAGAATTAATCCGGGAAACTATGTTGATCCGGCCCGACGATTCCTTCATTTAGAGTATACCGATAAGGAATACGAAGAAGAGATAAAAAAAATTGAGACGCGGTTTATTCCGTTCCTCAAGATATGTAAGGAACATCATACGGCAATAAGGATAGGTGTTAATCATGGTTCGCTATCGGATCGTATTATGAGCCGTTATGGTGATACTCCCGAAGGTATGGTAGAGAGTTGTATGGAATTCCTGCGTATATGTGTACGCGAGAATTTTATGAATGCCGTTATATCTATAAAGGCAAGTAATACCGTAATCATGGTGACGACTGTGCGTCTGCTTGTCAAGACTATGGACAAGGAAGATATGCATTTCCCGATTCATCTTGGTGTTACAGAGGCTGGAGAAGGCGAAGATGGAAGATTGAAGAGTGCTGTGGGTATAGGTTCGTTGCTGATAGACGGAATAGGTGATACTATCCGTGTCAGTTTGAGCGAAGAGCCTGAATGTGAGATTCCTGTCGCTTATGGTATACTGCAGGCGGCACGTGCCCGTATAACAAAGACGGAATATATAAGTTGCCCCGGATGTGGCCGAACTTTATACAACCTTCAAGAAACCATTGCGAAAGTTAAGGCAGCCACAAGTAAATTTAGCGGCTTGAAAATTGCTGTAATGGGATGCATTGTCAACGGTCCGGGTGAAATGGCGGATGCTGACTATGGATATGTAGGCGCAGGAGTCGGCAAGGTGAGTTTGTATAAGCGGAAGGAATGTGTTGAACGAAACATTCCTGAGGCTGATGCGGTGGATCATTTGTTGAAATTCATCGAGAAAGATCAGGCAGAACAAGCTTGACAACAACGGAACCGGCCCATTGTGCGGCATTGATTAGATGATTGGTATACTTTCACCATTGATTTTCCGGAATAGGTCGAGTGCATATACGTCGGTCATACCGGATATGAAATCGAGTACAGACATTATGCGGTCGTATGGTTCATCAGAAGTAACGTCATACTGCGAGGAGACTCTTCCTAAAAGCAATCGTGAGTAAGATTTGTCAGGATTCATTGAGGCTGTTATGAACAGGTCGATGAGTGTGCTTATAATTTTATATCCGGCTAATTCTATATCCAGTACATCCTTGCTGAAGTATATCTTTTCATACGATTTCTGCTCGCATGCCTTGTATGCCTCCTTAATCCTGCCATCGATGTTATCTATGAGTGAGCCTTTGAATTGGCCGTTGAGAATTTTATCCTCGTTTTCCACAAATACTTTGACACATGCTGATTCGAGTGCTCCGATGCAACACGACCGCAGATAGACTACTTTCTCATTAATGTCACCGACATTTTCCAATACCTTGTACATCTCGTTTTGCCGCTCTTCATCAAAATAATCTAAGAGTAGTTTGAAAGTCTCTTCTGTTGACAGTATCTTCAGCTTGTGCGCATCCTCAATATCCATTATCTCATAGCAAATGTCATCAGCAGCTTCCACTAAGTATACAAGTGGATAGCGGGCAAAGTGGGGATTTTCATTGCTATCATTAAGTTGTAATATTCCAAGTTCGTCAGCAATCTTCTTGTAAGTTTCAATCTCGCTTTGGAAGAAACCGAACTTTTGCTTTTTTCCCGCTTGGGTAGATGTGAAAGGGTATTTTACTATTGAAGCCAAGGTGGAATATGTCATGACAAATCCTCCTGGCCGGCGTCCCTTAAACTGGTGTGTCAATAGTCTGAAAGCATTAGCGTTGCCTTCGTAATGAGTAAGGTCGTTCCATTGATTGTATGACATCATGCCTTTGTATTTCAGACCGTTGCCTTCTGAAAAGAATGAACTTATTGCTCTTTCGCCCGAATGCCCAAACGGAGGATTCCCCATATCATGTGCCAGACAGGCAGCGCTTACTATTGAAGCACATTCTGAAAAGTGAGTGTCCTGTAGCTCGGGATGTTTACTTAGCAGACGGTGTGATGTGTCATCACCCAATGATCTGCCTACGCTGGCAACTTCGAGACTGTGTGTTAATCTGTTGTGCACGAAGATGCTCCCTGGCAGAGGAAATACTTGTGTCTTATTTTGCAAGCGTCGGAATGGGGAAGAGAATACGAGCCGGTCGTAATCACGGTGAAATTCTGTACGATCGTCTTTCTTCTTATAATGTATGTTCTCTTGACCTAACCGTTTGTTAGATATTAGCTGTTTCCAATTCACTGCTTTCAGACTTTTCAATGTTTACACTGCAAATCTACAAAAAATTATCGTAAGGAGTTGCAAGCATTTAAAATTTATGTTGTCTTTGGGATGATGAAGGTAGAAATCATGTAAAATATAACTTATATATGAAGAGAATTTCATAAATTTGCAAAGCGTTTTTAAATGAATATCTATGGAAGTCAAGATAATCAATAAGTCACATCATCAGTTGCCTGCTTATGAAACTGTTCAATCTGCGGGGATGGACTTGCGTGCCAATTTGGAGGACAAACTAATTGTGGCTCCTATGCAGCGTGTACTTGTCCCGACCGGCTTGTATATTGCATTGCCTGCAGGATATGAGGCACAGGTGCGTCCACGTAGCGGGTTGGCTATAAAGAAAGGCATAACGGTATTGAACTCACCAGGTACGATCGACGCTGATTATCGTGGAGAAATTTGTGTTATTCTCATCAATCTTTCATCCGATCCCTTTATAATCAATGACGGAGACCGTATTGCGCAAATGATTATATCACGATATGAGCAAGTGAAGTGGCAGAGCGTGGAGACGCTTGATGAGACTGAACGTGGTGAAGGCGGCTTCGGACACACAGGCAAATGAATGATGATGTGTGAAAGGAAGTATGATTAAACGATTGGAAATGAAACGTAAATTGCTAATAAGTATAGTGTCTGTCCTTTGTGTGTGCATGCACGTCGGAATGGTGTACGCGCAAGAGAGTAAGTCCGACTTGTACCTCTATGAGGGACACCGTCAGCTTTTGCTTGGCAATAACTCAGATGCTTTCGAACTGTTTCGTCACAGCCTTCAAATTGATCCGACCTCGGCTTCCGCAATGTCGGAACTGTCGCAATTTTGGCATTTCCTTCGTAATGATAGCCTTGCAATAGAATACTTAAGGAAAGCGGCCGAGTATGACTCTGATAATTATTGGATTAAAGAATCATTAATAGATATATTAGTTAATGCGGGGCGTGAAGATGAGGCAATTGAGGCCCTTGAGAGTTTGTCCAAGCAATTTCCTGATAAAGAAGATATTTTGATGATGTTGGAAACATTATACAAGCAAAAACAAGACTATTCCAATGTCATCAAGGTTCTTGACCAATTGGAGGTTATGGAAGGCAAGAGTGAGCAGATTAGTATGGAGAAATTCCGTATTTACGTTCAAATGAAAGATGAGGCAAATGCTTTTAAAGAAGTGAGTGAACTTGCAGATGAATATCCGAACGATTTGAAATACAAAGTACTTATAGGAGACCTTTATGTCGATCAAGACCGTTTTGAGGATGGTTTGCGAGTATATAAGAATGTTGAGGCGGAGGATTCCGACAACATCTTCCTTATGGCATCTTTACTCAATTACTATACCCGTACAGGGCAAGATTCTCTGTATGAGAGACAAATAGAGAAAATCTGTCTCAACCCTAATTTGGAGAATGAAAACCGTGTACGTTTTCTCAATAGTTTGGTCATGCAGAATCTGCAGGAGGGCAAAGATCCGGAACATTTACTGTACATATTCAAAAAAGTACTTGAACTCCCACAGGCTGATACGCAAATAGCCGAATTATGCGCTCGTTTCATGATAACCTTGAAGATGCCGGCCGGTGAAGTCAAACCTGTACTCAATCAAATGCTTGACATTGATCCGGAGAATACGTTGGCACGAAGTCAGCTGCTTGAATATGCAGTCGATAAAAACGATACCTTAGAAGTCGTACGTATTTGTCATCCTATGGTTGAACTCGCTGTAGATGCCCCAATTTATTATTACTATTTGGGTATTGCGTATTATCAGCTTGACAGTACCAAGTTGGCAATTGAGACTTTTAAGAAAGGCTTTACAAAGGTGAATGAAGATACCAACTTGCAACTCCTTACTAATATGTATGCAATCATGGGCGATTCATATTACAAACTTGGTGACAGTAAGCACGCTTATGAGTGCTATGATTCTTGTTTGTTATATCGGCCGGATGAGGCAATGGTATTAAACAACTATGCGTACTATCTGTCTTTAGAGAATAAACAACTTGATAAGGCCGAGGAGATGAGCCGCCGTTCACTTGAAAAAGAAGGCAGTAACTACACGTATCTTGATACCTATGCCTGGATTTTATTTCAGCAGAAGAAATATGCCGAGGCAAAGGTGTATATAGATAGTGTACTTGTATTGCTTGGCGATTCGGTATCAGCAAATGATGCGAACATTGTAGAACATGCCGGTGATATATACGCAAAGAACGGATTGAAAGCAGACGCAGTGAAATTGTGGCAGCAATCATACAATTTGGGAAATGACACAGAGGCTATACGCCGTAAGCTAAAAAGAAAAAAACTGTGAGATTGAAAATGGAAAGAATATTGAATATGACATTAAGATATTGTCTAATGATTTGCTGTGTATGCGTTACGATTACTTCGTGTAAGTCAGTCAAGTCGGTAGAGCCTGCAACCAGCAATGTCGTTTCCGATAATATGGCAGAACACTATATCAGTATAGTTAAAGGAAACAATTCCCCACAAAAGAATTTGGTAGCTAAAGTCAAAGTGGCAGTTGAAACAGATGAAAAGTCGATGTCTACAAACGGGACGCTGAGAATGAAGAAAGATGATGTCATTCAAATATCCTTAGTCGATCCTCTGCTTGGTGCTTTGGAACTTGGGCGAATGGAATTTACAAAGACTCACGTAATGATTATTGACAGAATAAATAAACAATATATATATGTCCCATATAGTGATGTGAGCTTTTTAAAAAGAGCCAATATAGACTTCAATACTCTGCAAAGTCTTTTCTGGAATGAAGTGTTTGAACCAGGTAAAGATACACTGAATGCAGCCGACTTCGAAATGGTAAACACTGCGAATGAAGTTAATCTCATATACAAGGATCATCTCTTGACCTACAATTTCTTTACTTTAAATCAAAACGGGCAGCTGAATAAAACCCTGATTACGAATAACACGGACAAGATCTATAAATTTACATTCGAGTATAGCAAGTTCTCTGCATTTGGCGGAACATTGTTCCCTAAGAACATGATTATGTCTTTTACCACAGGTAAGCAAACAGCATCATTGTCCCTATCATTAGGTTCAATAAAAAATTCGTCTGACTGGGTAACACGTTCATCAGTTCCAAGTAAATACTCAAAAGCAGATCCTGAGAAGATATTTAAACAACTGGTTAAATGAGAAAGAGTGGATTTCGACATATAATCTATTGTATGGCTTTGTTGCTTCTGTTGGCGTCTGTTCCTTCAGAAGAATGTTTTGCGCAAAAGAGAAACACTACAACAAAAACGAGTACGTCTAAACGGAAGACGACAACCAGTAAGCGCAAAACTACTGCAACCCAAAAGATAGATAAGAAAACACAATTGAAAAATGAACAGGCTGCCACGCAGCAGAAGCGCAGGAGTTCACAACAACAAGTACAAGTTATAAACCGCAATATCAAGGCGAATCTTGACAGCGTTCTTATATTAGATAATAACATAGCACGTCAACAGCGTCAGATAGACAGCTTAAACAGAGAGGTCCACTCGCTGAACGTACAGATAGATACATTGAGTGCAAGAATATTACGTTTGAACAAAGAACTTGCGGACAAAAAGAAGAAATATGCCAAGGCTATGGTTTATTTACAACGCCATAAGACTGTGCAGCAAAAACTGTTGTTCATTTTCTCGGCTGAAAACTTTGGGCAGATAATCCGTCGTATGCGGTATATTAAGGAGTACTCGTCTTATCAAAAAGCCCAAGGTGAGATGATAAAGCAAAAGGAAACAGAGGTTAAGAAAATGCAGCAACAGATGGTTGCGTCAAAAGCGAAAGTGGAGGCTAATCTCGCTTTGGTGAGACGTAAGCAACAAATACTTGAAGCAAATAAGAAGAACTGTCAAAACAAGGTTGTATATTTGAATAAGAACCTTGGCGTAGTACAAAATCAGATCAAGCAATTACAAAAGAAGGAAGCTGATTTGAGTGCGCAAATTGACCGGCTGATTCAACAGGAAATAGCCGAAGCAAAGCGAAAGGCGGAGGAAGCAAAGCGAAAAGCTGAAGAGGAAGCCCGCAGAGCAGAACAAATTCGTATAGAAAAGGAGAAGAGGCTTGCCGAACTAAAAGCACGGCAGGAAGCTGAGTTGAAAGCAAAGAAGGAGGCAGAAGCAAAAGCAAAAGCTGCTGCTGACGCTGCAAGCAAGGCTGCTGCCAAAGCGGAAGCGGAACAAGCTGCAGCAAATGCGAAGGCCGTAAAGAAAGAAATTAAGACTGCGGAAAAGGAAGTTGCGGCAGCAAAGAAAGTAGAGAAAGAGGCAGAGTCGCAACCTAAGCCTATGATGGAAGCGTATAAGCAATCCACGGAGGCGGAGGCTAAGTTGTCATCGGACTTTGTAAGCAATAAAGGAAAGTTACCTGTGCCTATAACTGGTTCATATAGCATCGTCGGCCACTATGGAACATATAATGTGTCAGGGTTGAAAAATGTTACTCTCGATAATAAGGGTATTGATATAAGAGGCAACGCAAACAGTATGGCCCGTTCTGTTTTTAATGGTGAAGTCTCTTCGGTATTTCAGTATGGTGCGTCATATATTGTCATGGTGCGTCATGGCGGATACATATCGGTATATTCCGGACTTTCATCTGTCTCGGTATCCAAGGGCAGTAAGGTAAATACAAGCCAGCCATTGGGAAAAGTAGGCACCGACGCAGAAGGGCATTATACTCTTCATTTCCAATTACGGAAAGGCAGTGCCCGCTTAAATCCTGAACAGTGGATCAGATAGTGGTCTGTCCCTACTTAATCAAGTCGGTGTATTTGATGATGGCATCTTCTATTTCTGATACCTTTATATATTCGTCGGCGGAATGTGACCTTGAGGATTTGCCAGGGCCGATCTTGACAGACGGGACGTTCAAAAGGGCTTGATTTGACAACGTAGGTGATCCGAACGGATTCAGTCCCATTTCTCTTGCCCTGTCAATAAAAGGATGCTCAACGTCTATTTTGGATGAATTCAACCGGAAGGAGCGAGCGACCGCTTTACCCTTTATATTCTTGCTGATTTCATCGAAAAGTTCTTGGTTGGTGTAAAGTTCATTACTCCTGACGTCAATAGTAAAAGTACATTTATCAGGAATCACGTTGTGTTGGGTGCCGGCATTGATAATAGTTACTGTCGCCTTGACAGGACCAAGAAGGTCCGATACCTTTTCGAACTTGTGATTCCGTATCCAATTAATATCATCTACAGCTGTATATATGGCATTTACGCCCTCGTTACGTGCGGCATGTCCTGCAACACCTGTTTCCGTCACATCAATAACCATAAGTCCTTTTTCTGCGATAGCTGGCTGCATGCCTGTAGGTTCGCCGACAATTGCGAAGTCAATCCTCGGCATGTGAGGTAATACATATTCTATGCCATTCTTGCCTGATACCTCCTCCTCGCACGATGCGAGATATATGAGGTTGTACCTGTCGCTTCCCCCCATTTCATCGATGGAAAAAAATGCTTGCATCAGACTCACCACACTGGCACCATCATCATTTGTCCCTAACCCGTATATGGTTCCGTCCTTCAGCTCCTCTGCCTCGAACGGGTTATGAGTCCATCCCTCAACCGGCTTTACGGTGTCGATATGAGCATCGAGCAGTACGTTGGGCTTCTTGTCATTCCATGCATGTCCCTTTACCCAAACGTTATTCCCCGTACGATTCGTCTCATATCCCTTCGCAATTAAAAAATTTTCTATTAAATCGGCAACTTCCGATTCATTTCTACTGGTCGACGGAGTTGCTACCATTCGTTTAAGGAGCTGTACAGCTTCTAATGTTTTATGTGAATATATCATGATTTCAATCTCTTTTAGTCCGCAAAATTACGAATAATTCTTATTCCCGTGCACTTGTTAGCTGATTATTTTCTATCTTTGTGCTCAAATTATATTTTATGATAACAGTTGAGCAGCTAAAAGAAGTAAAGGATCGCGCGGATGCACTAAATCATTACCTTGGCATTGATGAGAAGAAGATTGAACTTGAGGAAGAACAACTAAGAACCCAAGCCCCGGATTTTTGGGACGACGCCAAGGAGGCGGAAGTTCAAATGAAGAAAGTTAAGGAAATTCAGAAATGGATAGACGGATATAATGAGGTCAGCGCGGCTGTTAATGAATTGGAATTGGCTTTTGATTTTTACAAAGAAAATCTCGTTACGGAACAAGAGGTCGATGAAGATTATGCGCATGCTCTGAAATTGATTGAGGATTTGGAGCTACGTAATATGTTGCGTGATGAAGCTGATGGTATGGATGCCGTACTGAAGATCAACGCGGGAGCCGGAGGTACAGAGGCCCAGGACTGGGCGTCGATGCTGATGCGAATGTATCAGCGCTGGGCAGAGTCTCATAAATATAAGGTTACTATAAGCAACTTTCAAGATGGTGATGAGGCAGGCATAAAGACAGTAACCATGGAAATCGAAGGTGATTCTGCCTACGGATATCTTAAGAGTGAAAACGGAGTACACCGATTGGTTCGAGTATCTCCTTACAATGCACAAGGAAAACGGATGACGAGTTTTGCCAGCGTCTTTGTGACCCCTCTGGTAGACGATTCCATTGAAGTAATCATCGACAAAAGCAAACTTTCGTGGGATACTTTCCGTTCGAGTGGTGCAGGCGGGCAGAATGTAAATAAGGTTGAGACAGGTGTGCGTCTGCGATATCAGTATGTCGACCCTGACACAGGTGAGGAAGAAGAAATCCTTATAGAGAATACAGAAACACGCAAGCAGTTGGAAAACCGTGAGAATGCCTTGCGCCTGCTGCGGTCGCAACTCTATGATAGGGCAATGAAGAAGCGCCTTGAGGCAAAAGCCAAGATAGAGGCCGGCAAAAAGAAGATTGAGTGGGGAAGTCAGATACGAAGCTATGTGTTCGACGACCGCCGTGTCAAGGACCATCGTACAAACTATCAGACATCTGATGTCGCGGGAGTGATGGATGGCAAAATCGATGATTTCATCAAAGCCTACTTGATGGAATTCTCCTCTGCTGAAAACTAACTTTGTCCCAGAAGGTCCGGGCTTAAATATACGATAAAGATGCATCAGGAAATTGAACGTAAGTTTTTAGTGAACGGCGAATTTAAACAACTCGCCTACAACTGCACACATATTGAGCAAGGGTATTTTAAAACAGACCCCGGACGCACTGTCAGAATACGTATACGCGACGATAAAGGCTACTTGACAATAAAAGGGCCGTCGGGGAATGACGGACTCTCACGCTATGAGTTCGAGACGGAAATACCAATGGATGACGCAAAAGAAATGATGGCCTTGTGCATGCCAGGTCAAATTATCAAGAACCGCTACTTGGTGCGCAGTGGTGAACATACGGTTGAGGTCGATGAGTTTCTCGGCGATAACGAGGGACTTGTCGTTGCTGAAATAGAGTTGAAAAGTGAGAATGAACAATACGAGAAACCTAAGTTTTTGGGTATCGAAGTGACGGGTGTGGCATGTTATTATAATAAGTATCTTGCAAAACATCCATATTCAACATGGAACAAGTGATCCGGTATAAGTATACGATATTAATTGCAGTTGTGGTATTCATATTGAGTGTCATCCCAATTCCTGAGGTAAAACCTTTGGAAGAGGTGCCGCTAATCGATAAATGGGTGCATTTTGTAATGTATGCGGCGTTGTCCCTGGCAATGTGGCTTGATCTGAACCATTATAAGATACCTCTCACGTTTGACATGCGGAAACTTGATTTGAAGTCGTGTCTCTTTTTAATTGCAGTTCCTTCTCTCTTTGGTGGACTAATGGAACTTATACAGGCGTATTGCACCACAGTGCGTTCAGGTGACGTGGTAGACTTTATTGCAGACATTATAGGTGCTCTTGCCGGTACATTAATAGGTGTAATAATTCAGTTGTTATGGCATCGGAAAAATTCAATTCGAAAATAGGTGGAATTCTTGCCGCGGCAGGGTCTGCTGTGGGATTAGGCAACATTTGGCGGTTTCCAACGGAGACAGGAAATAATGGCGGAGCCGCTTTCCTCCTTATTTATCTTGCGTGCATGCTGTTTATCGGCGTGCCAATCATGGTGTCTGAGTTTGTCATCGGACGTCACAGTCAGACAAGTGTCTCAGACTCATTCTATCGTATGAGCGGTGGAAGCAAAGCCTGGAAATGTATGGGTTTGTTTCCGGTGGTAAGCGGCTTTCTGGTTTTAAGCTATTATGCGGTCATAGCCGGTTGGACTCTTTATTATGCTTTTGAGGCAGGTATCGGAGGATTCTATGGTAAGGGAACAGATCAGATTGCGGCGGATTTTCAGGCATTCTCTTCAGATCCTGTGAAACCCGTAGTTTGGATGGTGATTATTTTGCTAGTCAATTGTGTCATCGTGGCATTGGGCGTGAAGAAGGGGATAGAGCGGGCGTCCAAAATCATGATGCCTTTACTGTTCATCTTTATACTTGTGCTTGTGGTGTTCTCGCTGACCCTCCCGGGAGCAAAAGACGGCCTTGAGTTCTTTTTAAAACCGGATTTCTCTAAGGTCACGGGAGCAACTGTGTTGAGCGCGTTGGGTCAGGCGTTCTTCTCGTTGAGTGTGGGTATATGTTGTTTATGTACGTATGCTTGTTACTTTAAGAAAGACGTACATCTGATGAAAGACGGCGTCAGTGTTGCAGCGATCGATACGCTGGTAGCGATATGTGCCGGTCTGATAATATTTCCTGCAGTGTTCTCCATCCCCGGACTTACACCGACGCAAGGACCTTCACTTGTCTTCGTGACATTGCCTAACGTGTTTCAGCAGGCATTTGGAAGCGTGCCGGTAGTAGCATATTGCTTCTCTTTGATGTTTTATCTCCTGCTGGTGGTCGCGGCGCTGACATCAAGTATTTCCATGCTTGAGATGACAGTAGCGTATTTCCATGAGCAGTTGCATGTGAAACGAAACGTTGCGGCATGGGGATGTACGGCCGTATGTATAGTTCTTGGAACTTTGTGCGCCCTTTCATTTGGAATCTTAAGTGACACTAAAGTGTTAGGTCTCAATTTCTTTGACTTGTTTGACTTTGTAGTTGCAAAGTTGCTTATGCCAATAGGCGGTATGCTTATTTGTATCTTCTTAGGATGGGTGGTCGATGAAAAGATCCTATGGTCGGAAATAACGAATGGCGAAACCTTGCGCGCTCCTTATTATAGCGTCTACAGGTTCATCGTGCGCTATCTTGCACCGATAGCCATTGCTCTGATATTCCTCAACGAACTCGTCGGGTTGTAATTATTAGTATTGTAATCTCAAACTTGCAAAACTATCAGTATAACATAAAATCGACTAATTAATGTTAAGATTTGGAAGACGTAAGCTTCTGCTAATAAATAAATGATTACCTTTGTGTGAAGTTTTTAGGGACGTTAAAGCACATTGGCTAAACAAAATATACAGCATATTATTAATCACATATAAATTAAAGAATTATGGCAAAAATTGATTTGACTAAGTATGGGATAACAGGCTCTACAATCGTAGCCTACAACCCATCTTATGAGGAACTTTATGAGGCCGAGACCGATCCAAGCCTTACAGGTTATGAGAAGGGACAGGTTACAGAACTTGGCGCAGTAAACGTTATGACAGGTATTTTTACCGGTCGTTCTCCTAAGGACAAGTATATTGTCGACAATGATGAGAGTCACGATAATGTATGGTGGACATCAGAAAGCTACAAGAATGATAACCACCCAATGTCGGAGGAAGTTTGGGAGAAAGTAAAGGATCTTGCAAAGAAAGAACTTTCAAATAAGAACCTTTATGTTGTAGATGCATTCTGTGGTGCGAACAAAGCTACACGCCTCGCTGTACGTTTTATCGTTGAAGTTGCATGGCAAGCTCATTTCGTAAAGAATATGTTCATCTGCCCTACAGAAGAGGAACTTGAGAACTTTGAGCCGAACTTCGTTATTTACAATGCTTCAAAGGCAAAGGTAGAGAACTACAAGGAGCTCGGACTTAATTCAGAGACTTGTGTTGCATTCAATACAAAGAGCCGTGAACAAGTAATCATCAACACATGGTATGGCGGTGAGATGAAGAAGGGTATGTTCTCAATGCAGAACTACTATCTTCCACTCAAAGGCATTGCTTCTATGCACTGCTCTGCAAACTGCGACATGGAAGGAAAGAACACAGCTATCTTCTTCGGACTTTCCGGTACAGGAAAGACAACTCTTTCTACAGATCCTAAGCGCCGTTTGATCGGTGACGATGAGCACGGATGGGACGATGAAGGCGTATTCAACCTTGAAGGTGGTTGCTATGCGAAGGTTATCAATCTTTCAAAGGAGAACGAGCCTGACATCTATGGTGCTATCAAGCGTAACGCACTTCTTGAGAATGTGACAGTTGACGCTAACGGTAAAATTGATTTTAACGACAAGTCTGTTACTGAGAATACACGTGTATCTTACCCGATTTATCACATTAAGAACATACAGCCAGGTTCAAGTGCTCCTGCTGCAAAGAATGTTATCTTCCTTTCAGCCGACGCATTCGGAGTATTGCCTCCTGTATCAATCTTGACTCCTGAGCAGACTCAATATTACTTCCTTTCCGGATTTACTGCTAAACTTGCCGGTACAGAGCGTGGTATAACTGAGCCAACTCCAACTTTCTCTGCTTGCTTCGGACAGGCATTCCTTGAGCTTCACCCAACAAAGTATGCTGCAGAGCTTGTTAAGAAGATGAAGAAGAGTGGCGCTAAGGCATATCTCGTTAATACTGGTTGGAACGGAACAGGCAAGCGTATTTCTATACCTGATACACGTGGTATCATCGACGCTATTCTGGATGGTTCTATCCTTAAGGCTGAGACAAAGAAGATCCCTATCTTCGACTTCGAAGTTCCTACATCTCTGCCAAAGGTAAATCCTGCTATTCTTGATCCTCGTGACACTTATGCAGATCCTGCACAGTGGGATGAGAAGGCAAAAGACCTCGCTAACCGCTTCATCAAGAACTTTGTTAAGTATGAGAACAATGAAGCAGGTAAGGCTCTTGTAGCTGCAGGTCCTCATCTCTAATGCATTTATAAGGCTATATCATAAATTGAAGAAGGATGTACCGGTTACGGTACATCCTTTTATTTTGCTCGTCAGCTACCATACATTAGGCAATGTACGCCAAAAGGTGGCACGCTGCATTTTAGCTAAGGATAGGTTAGGTCTTCGTGACTTGTAGATTATTCCCGTTGTCTACTGTTACGTTATTTCAACTCCATTGTGAGGGACGATTTTTTGTTGTCACATTGTCACATTGTCACAGACGTCTTTTGTCTCTTATATAAATGTGTCGTTAATGGCGCTCACGGTGGAGTCATGGACGTTTCCGCTGCCCCTTACCCTTATTCAGGGTCCTTGTACCAGTCCTTGTACATGATATAGTGTTTGGCAATACCCTGGTTGAGTTCTTTTGCTTGTTCGGGGTCCACTTTTTTTATGAACTTTGCCGGAACTCCTCCCCACAGCTCGCCATCACCGATCTGGGTGTTTTTCAGTACTAATGCGCCTGCCGCAACAATCGCACCTTCGCCTATAACAGCATCGTCGAGTACGGTGGCACCCATGCCGATTAGGGCGCAGTTCTTAACTTTACATCCGTGCAGTGTCACATTGTGTCCTATGGTCACATCGTCGCCAATTTCGATGGCTGCTTTCTGGTATAATGTGTGCAGACAACTGCCGTCCTGAATGTTCACCCTGTTGCCTATCCTGATGTAGTTGACATCGCCGCGGATTATGGCGTTGAACCACACTGTGCATTGGTCTCCCAATGTTACATCACCAACAAGAGTGGCGTTTTCCGAGAAATAGCAGTCTTTACCCCATTTGGGAGTGTGTCCGCATACAGTTTTAATTAGTGCCATACTTTATGTCTTCAAATATTTTGTTATAACATTTCTCCGTGGCCCCGGCGTTTCCATAGATGTATTGGTTTGCTGCCTTTCCTGCTGCTTTGATTTCCTCTGGATTATTGATGAACCGGTCTGCCACCATGGTGAATGATTCTAAGTCGGTAAATTCGAATGCTCCCTTGCACTGCAGCAGTGCTTGTGCTTCCTGGAATTTCTTGTTGTTCGGACCAATCAGCACTGGCATGCCGTAGACAGCCGCTTCGGGCACGTTGTGTATTCCTGCGCCAAATCCGCCTCCTACGAGAGCAAAATCGCCATATCGGTAGATTGATGAAAGTTTGCCGAAACAGTCGATGATCAGCACCTCTGCCTCACGCAGCACCTCGTCGTCAACACTTTGGGTGCCGTCTTCAGATGTAATGTCTGAATAAAAAATCACTTTGCGGCCGGCCAGCATTGAGCGCAGCTCGCTCAGGTGATGCCCTGTAATTTTATGCGGTGCGATAATCAGCTTCCAGTCCTTATGGTTTTGGAAGTAAGGTATGTATATCTCTTCGTCTGGTTGCCAGCTACTACCGGCAATGAACGTATGTTGTCCGTTTACGAAGGTTTTCACTACTGGCAGGTTGGCCGATTTCTGCTTGATTTTGATTACGCGGTCGAAGCGTGTGTCGCCTACAACCATCACGTTATTGATTCCGCGTTCGGTCAGCAGGGTCTTTGATTGCTCGTTCTGTACAAAGAAATAGTCGAATTGGCGCAAGGGAGTCATAGTGCCGTACCATTTGAAAAAGTACTGATTCTCACGGAATATGCTGCTAACACTATACAATTTGACTCCCCGTTTGTGGGCTCGTTTCAAATAGTTTGCCCAGAATTCATATTTTATAAAAATACCTATTTCGGGGTGGGCCAATTTAATGAAACTTGCAGCGTTATCGGGAGTGTCGAATGGCAGGTAGCATACCACATCCGCACCTTCATAGTCTTTTCTCACCTCGTAGCCTGAGGGTGAAAAGAAGGTAAGCAGTATTTTATATTGTGGCAGATTTTGCCTTACCATTTCCATCAGCAGTCTGCCTTGCTCAAATTCCCCTAACGAGGCACAGTGAAACCACACGACTCTGTCGTTCTTCTTGATTGACCGGTAGAGTTTCAACAGCGTCTGTGTCTGGCCTTTTACTTGGTGGCGTATTTTTTTTACGAATAATGTCGAGAATATTGCCCCGATCGTAAAAATAAACATACCTAAGCTATATAACATTTCCTAATTTGTTGTGTGTTAATGCAATTCTAATTCGTTCTTCAGTGGTGTCAGCCTAACAGCTCCACTGCTCGTTTGAGGCGTCTGATTGTTTCGCTCTTCCCAAGGAAAGCCGACAACTCGTACATATCGGGACCTTGTCCGGTTCCCACCAGTGCTACGCGCCATGCGTTCCATGGGCGTATGCCACTTTGTTCCGACCATTCTTCCACAGCTGTTTTTTGTGCGTCGGCAGTGAAGTCGCTGATTTGTTCCAGTACGGAGATAAGCTGGTGCATGCTGTCTGCCGTACCTTCTTTCCAGTTTTTGCTGACGAACTTGTCTGTGGTGTCATACGACTCCGGAGCTACGAAGAAAAATTTGCACAATGGCCACAGGTCGCTTATGAAACTTATGTTGCGCTTTTTCTTGTTGCCTGCCTTATCGGTATATTCAATGACTTTCGACCTCATCATCTCCACAACTTGCGCTTCCCTTTCAGGTGTCGATTCTATTCCGTTTGCCTTCAGTATCTTGTCAAACTCCGGCACCCATTGCATCGGGGTGAGCCGCATCAGATACTGGTGATTGAACCAAATGGCCTTCACGTAGTCGAACCGGGCTCCTGACTTGCTGCATTTTGACAGGTCGAACAATTGTACCATCTCGTCTATCGACATGATTTCCTTGTCGTTGCCCGGATTCCACCCCAGCAGTGCGAGGAAGTTGATTACAGCCTCCGGCAGATAGCCCTGCTCACGGTATCCGCTTGACACTTCGCCCGATTTAGGGTCGTGCCATTCGAGTGGGAATACGGGAAATCCAAGTTTGTCGCCGTCTCTCTTCGAGAGCTTTCCGTTGCCTACAGGTTTCAGCAGCAGGGGAAGGTGGGCGAACCGCGGCATTGAGTCAGCCCATCCGAACGCATGGTAAAGCAGTACGTGTAGTGGTGCGCTTGGCAGCCATTCCTCACCTCTGATGACGTGGGTTACTTCCATCAGATGGTCGTCAACGATGTTTGCAAGGTGATATGTCGGCAATTCGTCTGCGCTTTTGTATAGTACTTTGTCGTCAAGAATAGAGGAGTTGATGCACACATCGCCGCGTATGATATCATCGACATGAACATCTATGCCGGGCTCGATTTTGAACCTGACAACATATTGGGCTTTTTCGCTGATGAGCTTGTCTACTTCTGCCGGACTTAGTGTCAACGAGTTGCGCATCATGCTGCGTGTGCTTGCATCGTATTGGAAGTTCGGAATCTCAGTGCGTTTTTGTTCCAGTTCCTGTGGAGTGTCGAATGCTATGTATGCTTTCCCTGCGTCGACAAGCTCTTTTACGTATTTCTTGTATATTTCGCGGCGTTCCGACTGGCGGTATGGGCCGTGGCTGCCTCCATACGACACACCCTCGTCGAATTTGATACCCAGCCATTTGAACGACTCTATTATGTATTCTTCTGCGCCTGGAACGAAACGCGAACTGTCGGTGTCTTCGATTCTGAAAATGAAGTCACCTCCATGCTGCTTTGCAAACAAGTAATTGTATAGTGCAGTGCGAACGCCTCCGATGTGTAAAGGACCGGTAGGACTTGGCGCAAAACGAACTCTTACTCTCTTTTCTGACATATTGTTTTAATATATTAGTAGTATATTCTGAACGTACAAAGATAGTGAAAAAACTTAACTCAGCCAAGGGTCATCGGCTATAATCGTTGTTTACCTGCATGCCATGCCGCTTTTATCTTTACTTTTCTTTATCCTGGCATAAAATCAGGCGCTTTATTTGTTACAGCCTAAAACCGTAGAAGGTCCGTATGCGGAATTTAGAGCGTCGGACGTACAAGCGGTTGTCATCGCCGGTATTGCTTCTTATTAATCTTCCCTTTGTCGAGTTGGCTCTCCAAAATGCTGTCGCCCCAATGCAACAGTCCGTTGCCTGTGTCTCGGGGCGTGCTGAGGCTGTCGGCATTGTGTGTAGTGTGGCGTGCCGCAGTCTGTTGTGGCATTGTGGTGCTGTTGCTTTGAGCAGTAGCAGTCAATCCGGAAGATGCCAAAATGATGACGGGTATAAAGTTCTTGATATTCATTGCGGCTGCAAAGTTAGTGAAATTTGTTGAGACTATCGCTATAATATTGTCTTGCATGCAAAATTGCATGGTGTAAGTCGTTTGCCGTCCCATGCTTACGCCGGGACGTATGTCAACCTGTGTGGCCGGGGATGAATCCTCGGACTTGCTACGACTTGCGGACGGACGTGCAGCGCACTTTGTGACAATGTGACAATGTGACAACAAAAAAGTGCCTGTCCGCTTTAGGTCGAAATAGAATTCTAATATAATATATTATATATATATTATTATTTTATATTATATTAGACCATGCCTAGACCATGCCATTACTTATTTATTGTACTAAATTACGACCGAGAATGGTGAGCATATTTTCATTGTCACATTGTCACACGCACAGACTGATTTAGTACTCTATACCACGTTCGCATCCGTCTATGTAGGGCGAGGTGACAGAGTCGTCAGAAAAGAGCCGTCTCATTTCATCGGCTCGCAGGGGTAGTTCATCGGTTATTTCCGGCGTTTCGTCGACGAAACTTGCATCTGCCTTTTCTGTGTTGTATCTTTGCAGTGTCTTAGGATGGTAAGGTTCGAGCCGGAACTTCAAGAGGTTATGCGCGCAACTTTATGGAGGAGAGGCAGAAACATGGCAGGCTGAGACGACCACAATCCATTTGTCTAACAACTTAAAATTTTAAACCTGTATGATTAATTATTTAATATCACATTTTCTTCTTCGGATTCTTGTTCCAGTGATACACCAGATGCGCCATGACATAATGTGGCAGGGAGCGGTACCAAGTCTCCGTTCTGCCTTGGGTGTTGACCTCGTATTGCGTAGAGGAGAGCTGGTGCAGCAGGTCGAAGGCTTCGAGGCGGGCGATAAGCTTGCCCTTGAGAAACGGCTGACTGACGGAGGCATTGAGCACGAAGTCGTCGGTGTTCAATTCGCTGCTGCCATAACCACGGCGCGAGTACATAGTGCCATCGGCCGACAAAGTGGTTTTAAGTACGGGGATGGTGTAGCGGGCAGAAAGGCCGTAACGGTAGTCGAAAGCATTCAGCGTCTCGAAATCAACCATCTGCCCCCTGCTGTTACGCCAGCTGAAGTCACCCGTGGCGCGGATATTCAGCATACCTTTATTATATTGTATGTAGGTGTTGTCGTGCAGGGTCAGGGTATTCACGGCGTTCAGGCTGCTTTCAACAGAACCGTCCAGCATGGCGTGGTCGAGCCAATGAACGTATCTGCCATCGAGCGTGCTTTCTGTCGTCCAATGCCTGTCCTTGTCCAACGTAAGGGTAAATCCTCCATTGTCCCGATGTGCCTGGTATGGAAGCGTCGTTGGTGTTGTTGGAATTGACAAAAGCCACTGAACGTGAGTAATTGGAAAAGCGCAGGCCGAAGAGCTTGGTACGGTAGCGATTGTCTGTCCCCACGCCTACATCAGCATTCACCGACCATCCAAATGAGTAGATGTGCTTCAAGTTCACGTCCATCACGAGTTCCTTGTCACGGTTGTTCAGCCGGTGTATACCGAGAGCAATGTCGCTGTTGGATTCACGGCGGTATACCTTTATCTTGTTTACCATTCTAAGTTTGACATTGTCGAGGGTTATGCATGGGCGGCGGTGGCGGCTGAATTTCAAACTGACATGTTGCGACAAGGGCTGATAACGTGGATGCGAGTAACATATAATGTAATCACCCGATGCGGGCAGACTTAACTTGAAACCCCAACTGACGTTCAGGGCCGTTCCGATTGATGCGGCTTCGTCCCCCCCTTGTGCCGACAGCGGTAGGAGGAGTGCCAAACTAAGTAAGACCAGTTTTACTTTCATTATGATTTTGCTTGTTTGATTTGTGACTGTCAAATGTGTGTGTTTCTTAATGACATTACAGGGATCGCTATTTTACGGTTCCCCGACAAGTGTTTTACCTGAAAAAAACTCCCCAATATTTGGCAGCTCCAACTTATAGCCGTAACTTTGCACCCCAAAAAGGAAAAAGAGTCATGATAAAAGATAACCGAGATGCACTGGCTTATGGAGAAATGCGAGTACCGCGCTTGTTCCGCAAATTGTTCTTCCCAACATTGTTGGGACTCGTATCATCTGTCGTATTAAATCTTGCCGATGGCATATTCGTTGGCAGGGGAGTGGGAAGTGACGCTTTGGCGGCAATCAATATTGCTGCTCCTGTATTCCAGATCGCCACGGGCATCGCCCTAATGTTTGGTAGTGGTGTCAGCGTTGTAGCTGCTGTACACATGAGTAAGGGAAATTACAAGGCCGCGAATATAAACATGACCCAGGCATTTACTGTCGGGTTGTTGTTTATGCTGGTAAGTCTTGCCATGATAAATATGTTTCCGCGGCAGACTGCATATCTTTTCGGTGGTAACGACTTGCTGTATCCGATGGTCCACCAGTATCTTATTGGTGTCAGTCCATGCCTGCTATTTATGGTTGTTAACATCGTCGGACTCTTCGCAATTCGTCTTGATGGTTCCCCGAACTATGCTATGGCAGTTAACTTGGTGAGTTGTATGCTCAACATATTCCTTGATTGGCTGTTTGTGTTTCCGCTCGGCTGGGGTATATTCGGTGCGGCAGTCGCCACATCCATTTCTGCCGGCGTAGGCACTGTGATGGTTGCATGGTATTTTTCACATAAAAGCGCCAAGTTGAAATTCTACAAGCCAAAATTCTCTCACACCGCCATACACTTGACAATTCGAAATTGTGGCTACATGTTGAGGTTGGGACTGCCTACCTTCATTGCCGAGACAGCTATAAGCTGTATGATGATAACAGGCAACTTTGTATTTATGCACTATCTGAAAGAGGAAGGAGTGGCAGCATTCTCAGTGGCGTGCTACCTGTTTCCGATGATTTTCATGTTTGGAAATGCGATAGCCCAGTCGTCACTGCCTATTGTAAGTTACAATTACGGACTTGGCAACACAGGGCGCATACGGGAGGCCCTTCATCTGTCAGCAGGGCTTGCGTGCGGACTTGGCTTGGTGATGTCGGTTGCCGGTTTTTTCTTAGCACCGCAGATTGTAAACCTGTTTCTCGACAACGGGGCAGCGGCAAATGTGATAGGACGACGGGGCATTCCACTGTTCTTGCTCACGTGTCTGCCGTTTACACTAAATATTGTACTTATTGGCTATTTGCAAAGTTTGGAGCGTTACCGTCCTGCAACATTATTCATGCTGTTGCGTGGCTTTATAGTAATCATCCCATGCTTTATTCTCCTGCCGCTATTGCTGGGTGTCAAGGGCTTGTGGCTTGCAGAACCTTTATCCGAGACAATTACGCTCGTAGTGTTGCTGTCATATTTATTTGTCGCCAGGCGGATGCCTGCTTGAGGAGTCACGCTTGCTTTTGCCTCTCATCATAATGCAGGAAGAGGCCTGCGAGTATGGTGCCCGATATACTGTGCCATGCACAACTGATGGCGCAAGGAAGTACGGTGAGAGGCTGCGCTGCAAAGAAGTTGGCTGCAAGCACCGTTGCAAGTCCGGCGTTCTGCATGCCGACTTCTATTGATATGGTGCGCTTCTTGGCAACGTTAAAGTTCGCCAGCCTTCCGGCAAACCAACCGAACAAGTACCCTAACGAGTTGTGGCAGAACACGACGGCGAAGGTGAGGATGAACAGCGTGAAGCCTCGTGACACCAGGTCGTCATGGACTGTGGAAATAACTCCGCCGACTATTATGGCGAGGCAGGTTACGCTGACTCCTGGCATCAGGCGCTGCAGAGTAGGAAAGAATGCCTTGTGACTATAGAAGTAGTTGAGCGTACAGCCTAACGCCACGGGAATAATGGTGACGATAAATATGTTGGTGAACATTCCGATGGTGTCGATGTGTATGATCTCACCGGCTAAAAACTGCATGAGCAGTGGTGTCATAACAGGGGCAAGCAGTGTAGAAGCACAGGTCATACCAACAGAAAAAGTGACATCTCCATGACACAGGAACGACATTATGTTGCTCGAAACACCGCCGGGGCAGCAGCCGACAAGCATGATGCCGAGGGCGAGGGCTGGTTCCAAATTAAATATATGTACCAGAAGCCATGCCACACCTGGCATGATGATGAACTGTGCGCATGCCCCAATCAGAATATCCAGCGGGCGCTTTAAAAGTATGCGGAAGTCGTCGGATGTCAGCGTGAGGCCCATTGTGAGCATGATTACGCCGAGTATGACTGTCTGGGTGTTGCCCCGCACCCAGTCGAAAATGTGAGGAAAGAAAAATGTCACAACAGCGACAGCTATTACAAACACTGACGCATGCTTTGCAAGCCCTGCGGAAAACGAAACTAATGCCTTAATCATAATTAATATCTTACTAAAACCTATAAGAGTGGATGATACCGCACTCTCTTCATCTAATCTGCTTGCAAAGGTACGCTTTTTTTCCACCTATTGTTTGTGGCAAGCCGAAAAGTGTAACGAGATTGTAACATAATCGTAATGACTGTGCATTATCTCTTAGCGTTATTTGCATCGTAAAACAAATAATGGGTTATTAGAGTAAAATGGACAGTGTTTTCCTGGGAATCGTAGTGTTCCTTATTGTATTGGCAATATTCGACTTAATAGTCGGAGTGAGCAACGATGCGGTTAACTTCCTTAATTCTGCTATTGGCGCCAAGGTGGCTAAGTTCAGAGTCATATTGTTGGTTGCCGCTATTGGAGTGTTTGCAGGGGCTTCAACGAGCAATGGAATGATGGACGTGGCGCGACATGGCATCATGACACCTGCTTTCTTCTCGTTCTACGATGTGATGTGTGTGTTTCTTGCGGTGATGGTTACGGATATAATCATCCTCGATACTTTCAACACGTTGGGCATGCCCACATCAACGACCGTAAGCATGGTGTTTGAACTGCTTGGCGGATCGTTTGCAATTGCGCTTATAAAGATAATAAGAGGTACAGCCGACGCCGACGGCAAGTTGCTTGGATTGGGCGACTTGCTTAACACGGAGAAGGCCATGAGTGTGATTCTCGGTATTTTCCTCAGTGTGGCTGTAGCTTTTGTATTCGGAGCTGTGGTGCAGTGGATTACCAGACTTATTTTTACATTCACATATAGAGTCAATGGGAAGACAACCGATGTGAGCGGCAGTATGGGAAGCAGATTCAGTTCTTCATTGAAAATCGGTATATTCGCGGGAGTTGCCGTCACATGCATCATCTGGTTCTTGCTGATCAACGGGCTGAAAGACTCGAGTTTCATGACTGATGAAGCAAAGCATTACATAAATACCCATGCAGGTTACATCATCGGTGGGGGCATAGCCGCCTTTTCGCTTGTTATGACGGTCCTCAGCGCTTTCAAAGCTCCTGTATTGAAGTTCGTGGTATTGTTTGGTACATTTGCTCTTGCAATGGCGTTTGCAGGGAACGATCTTGTGAACTTCATTGGGGTGCCGTTGGCTGGACTTGAATCGTATCAGGACTATGTCGCGAACGGTGAAGGAGATTCTACGGGCTACATGATGACAAAGTTGATGGACAGTGCCCATACTCCAGTATGGTTCCTCTTTGCAGCGGGCATCATCATGGTACTTTCGCTTGTATTCTCAAAAAAAGCACAGAACGTGGTGAAGACAAGTGTGGATTTAAGCCGACAAGATGAAGGAGACGAGATGTTCGGTTCAAGCACTATCGCGAGGACAATTGTACGATGTACATCGCATGTCACCTCATACATCACACATTGGATACCTCAGTCCGTAACCAAGTGGATTGATTCTCGCTTTAACAGTGAGTCGGCTATATTGGAGGAAGGTGCTGCGTTCGACTATATTCGGGCGGCTGTCAATTTGGTGCTTGCAGGACTTTTGGTGGCTATAGGCACATCGCTCAAATTGCCGCTGTCAACGACATATGTCACTTTCATGGTAGCAATGGCAACCAGTCTTTCTGACAGGGCATGGAGCAGGGAAAGTGCAGTGTTTCGTATTACAGGTGTGCTTAGTGTCATCGGAGGATGGTTTATTACGGCTGCGGTGTCGTTTTTTGTATGTTTCATATTAACGACATTCATGTTCTTTGGCAGTTTCCTCGCAATGGGGATCTCTATAATCCTTGCTGTGATACTGCTTGTACACACCAACAAGCAATATAGTAAGAAGACTGAAGACAAGGATGACACAATATTCAAGGAAATACTTCGTTCGAACGATGAGACATTGAATTGGAAACTGTTGCGTGAACATGTACGCAGTAACGACAGACGACAACTCGAACGTGTTATGGACTGCTACGTGATGTCGACCGATGCTTTCTTCTGTGAAGAGTACCGTAAGTTGAAGCGAGTTAGTGGAAATATAGAAGAAGCAAGAAAAGACTTCAAGAGACAACGTCGGCGTGAAATAATCGGACTCAGACGTATTGACCCTATCATCGCCATGGAGAAGAATACGTGGTATTTCCACATGGAAAACTCACTTGAACAGATGCTGTACTGTGTGAAGCGTATGAACGACCCGTGCCGTGAGCATGTGGGAAACAACTTTACTCCGGTGGCAAATAAATATGTGGACTCTTTTCTGTCGTATCGTGATGAGATAATGAAGATATTCAATCGTATGGAACAGATGTTGAGTGAGGGTAATTTAAACGCTGTGCATGCCATACGTGAGGATGCGCACGGCATACAAAGCTCTCTTTCGAATTACAGGAAGATTGTTATTGACGATATACAAAATAAGTCGGTCAATATAGAGTCGATGACGGTTTTTCTCAATGTTATTCAAGAGAGTCAAGAACTGCTTGCTAACTTGCGCCATATGGCAAGAGGGTTCTCGAAGTTTGAGTCGTAATGGATGGTACTTATTTGACTGTACACGTTATGCCGATGACTGCAGGAAGTTGTGGATCTGCATTGCATATCGCTCTCACCGCACATGGCTTCTGCAGCACAGAACTCTCATAACACTGTAGCAAAGCAATATTGGCAAGTCAATGAAGTGTAAAAAAGCGTGGAGCTCTTAACTGAGACATCCACGCTTTTCGTATAAAATGTTTAACCCTTTATTCCATATCTTCAAATTTCCTAAACGACATGTCAGGTGTAGAATTCCGATGGAGGTTGAGCAACTCTTCTTTTGATCCGACAATGATTCTGTCGAATTCTCGAAGACCTGTTCCTGCAGGAATCAAGTGTCCGCAGATCACATTCTCCTTCATTCCTTCCAACGGGTCGCTCTTTCCGCAGATAGCAGCTTCGTTAAGCACCTTAGTGGTCTCTTGGAATGATGCGGCTGACATGAAACTTGATGCACCCAATGCAGCGCGTGTAATACCTTGCAGAATCTGCACTGCAGTAGCTGGAATTGCATCGCGAGCTTGTACCAGTTTGAGGTCGCGGCGTTTCAGACTTGAGTTTTCGTCACGTAACTTACGTGTTGTGACAGTCATACCCTTCTTCATCGTCTCACTGTCGCCCGCATCGGTTACAATCTTCTTGCCCCATATACGGTCGTTCTCATCTTGGAATTCAAGCTTATCAACCATGCCTCCTTCAAGGAAACGGGTATCACCTGGATCGGTTATTTGAACTTTGCGCATCATTTGACGGACGATAATCTCGAAGTGCTTATCGTTGATCGACACACCTTGCATACGATATACATCCTGTACTTGGTTGACTATATACTCTTGTACGGCTGTAGGACCCTTGATCGCAAGGATGTCGGCCGGTGTAATGGCTCCATCTGAAAGTGGAGTACCGGCACGCACGTAGTCATTGTCTTGTACGAGCAACTGCTTTGACAATGGAACGAGATATTTGCGTACATCACCTACCTTTGATGTGAGAGTGATTTCACGGTTACCTCGCTTGATCTTGCCCATGCTGATTTCACCATCGATTTCCGCTACAATAGCAGGGTTTGAAGGATTGCGTGCCTCAAACAACTCTGTGACACGTGGCAGACCACCGGTGATATCACCAGATGTTCCGACGCTGCGTGGTATCTTGATAAGTATATCGCCTGCCTTCAACTTCTGACCATTCTCTATGGATATGTGGCCATTGATAGGGAAGTTATATGTTCTAAGGATGTTGCCTTCATCATCAACAACATTGCAGACTGGTACCATGGTCTTGTCACGAGATTCAATGACAATCAAGTCACGAAGGCCGGTAGTAGCGTCTTCATCTACACGGTATGTAACGCCTTCAACGACTCCGTCGAATTGTGCGGTTCCGTCGAATTCGGTTACTATGACGGCGTTGAATGGGTCCCATGAAGCGATCAGTTCGCCTGATTCAACTATGTCACCGTCTTTATGGAACAATTGCGAACCATAAGGAACGCTGACGGTTGACAATGCAATTCCTGTCTTGATATCGATGAAGCGAAGCTCGGCAAGACGGCCTACTACTATCATGGCATCTGGACGCTCTTCTGTAGGGGCTTCAATCGTACGGAGTTCCTCAAATTCAAGACGGCATTTATTCTTAGCGACAATTTGTGCGTTTGTCGCTGCTGAACCGGCAAGACCTCCGGCATGGAATGTACGCAGTGTCAGCTGTGTACCTGGCTCTCCAATGGCCTGGGCTGCAATGACACCAACGGCTTCACCCTTTTGTACCATTCTTTGAGTGGCAAGGTTGCGTCCGTAGCACTTCATGCAGACTCCCTTTTTACTTTCGCAGGTAAGAACTGAGCGAATTTCTACACTCTCAATTCCTGCATCCTCGATTTCCTTTGCTATACGTTCCGTGATTTCCTCTCCAGAGGCTACAATCAAGTCTCCGCTTACAGGATCTTGTATGTCATGAACGCTTACACGTCCAAGGATACGTTCTGCAAGTGATGCTACGACACGGTCACCATCTTTTAGGGCTGTGCAGATAAGTCCGCGAAGCGTTCCACAGTCTTCTTCTGTAACGATAACGTCGTGTGATACATCGACCAGACGACGAGTCAGATAACCTGCATCGGCAGTCTTCAAGGCTGTGTCGGCAAGACCCTTACGGGCTCCGTGGGTTGAGATGAAGTACTCCAACACTGACATTCCCTGCTTGAAGTTTGATAGAATAGGGTTCTCTATGGTGTTGTTATCATCTGAACCTGCACGCTGCGGCTTTGCCATCAGACCACGCATACCTGCAAGTTGGGCGATCTGGTCTTTAGAACCACGGGCACCGGAATCAAGCATCATAAAGACTGCGTTGAAGCCTTGGTTGTCTTCTGTCATGGTTTTCAGTAGTGAAGCTTTAACCTTGTCGTTTACTTCCGACCATGTTGCGATAACCTTATTATAACGCTCTTTTTCAGTGATAAGACCGAATGCATATTGTTGAGCGATTTCCTCAATTTGTGCGTTACCCTCATCGATAAGGCTCTGGCGGTCGGCTGGCTCAATGATATCATCAAGGTTGAACGATAGGCCGCCTTCATATGCTTTGCGGTATCCGAGGTTTTTCACTCCGTCAAGGAATTCGCACGCACGTGCCATGCCGACGGATTTTATAACCTTTGTGATTACATTCTTGAGCGCTTTCTTGCCAATTACTTCGTTGACGAAACCTACTTCCTTTGGTACGATTTCATTTATGATGATACGGCCTACGGTCGTTTCAACGATGTGTTTGATATAGTTACCGTTTGTGTCTATATCGTCAACCATGCATTTTATTGGTGCGTGTACGTCACATTTCCCTTCATTATATGCAATAAGGGCTTCTTCCGGACCATAGAACATGAGACCTTCGCCTTTGGCTCCAGGACGAACTTTTGAGATGTAGTACAGACCCAATACCATATCTTGTGATGGAACGGTAATTGGCTCACCACTGGCTGGTGAAAGAATGTTGTGCGACTGCAACATCAAAAGTTGTGCCTCAAGTATCGCCTCATTTGAAAGTGGAAGGTGAACTGCCATCTGGTCTCCGTCGAAGTCGGCATTGAACGCTGTACATGCGAGAGGGTGCAACTGAATTGCCTTTCCTTCAATCATCTTAGGCTGGAATGCTTGAATACCCAAGCGGTGTAGGGTAGGAGCACGGTTAAGGAGTACAGGGTGTCCCTTCATCACGTTTTCCAGAATGTCCCAAATCTGATCGTCTTTGCGGTCGACCATCTTCTTTGCGGACTTAACTGTCTTAACCAGTCCGCGTTCAATGAGTTTACGTATAATGAAAGGTTTGTACAATTCCGCAGCCATCAACTTTGGTATTCCACATTCACCCATTTTCAGTTCCGGACCTACAACAATTACGGAACGGGCTGAGTAGTCAACACGCTTACCTAACAAGTTCTGACGGAAACGTCCTTGCTTTCCTTTCAGTGAGTCGGACAACGACTTTAGTGGGCGGTTGCTTTCAGACTTGACGGCACTTGCCTTACGGGAGTTGTCGAACAAACTGTCGACTGCTTCTTGAAGCATTCGTTTTTCGTTGCGCAAAATAACTTCAGGAGCCTTTATCTCTATAAGTCTCTTCAAACGGTTATTACGTATGATGACACGCCTGTAAAGGTCGTTAAGGTCGGAAGTCGCGAAACGTCCTCCGTCAAGTGGCACCAATGGTCTGAGGTCAGGTGGCGTTACAGGAATGTTGTGCATAATCATCCATTCCGGCTTGTTGCGGTTGCGGGATGAACGGAACGCCTCAACAACTTGAAGACGCTTCAAGGCATCCTGTTTGCGTTGCTGACTGTCTCCTGTGCTGGCGCGGTCGCGCAACTCATATGACAATGCATCCAAATCAAGCCGCTTCAGCATGTACTCTATTGCTTCGGCTCCCATCATTGCGATGAACTTGTTTGGATCATCATCCGGTAATTGGTCGTTCCCTTCCGGCAAGTTATCAACTATATCCCAATATTCTTCCTCTGTCAGAAGTTCCATGTTCTCAATATTCTTCTCCGGATCTTCTGCCACACCTGCCTGGATGATTATGTAACGCTCATAGTAAATTATGGAGTCGAGCTTTTTGGTCGGCAGCCCCAACAGGTAGCCGATCTTGTTTGGAAGAGAACGGAAATACCATATGTGGGCTACAGGCACAACCAGTGCGATGTGACCAGTCCGTTCACGACGCACTTTCTTCTCTGTAACTTCCACACCACACCGGTCACAAACGATTCCTTTATAGCGGATGCGCTTGTATTTACCGCAATGGCATTCGTAGTCTTTGGTTGGACCAAATATACGCTCACAAAACAGACCGTCACGTTCTGGCTTGTATGTGCGGTAGTTGATGGTTTCCGGCTTCAGTACTTCTCCGTATGAGTTCTCCAATATTTCCTCGGGAGACGCAAGACCAATTGTTATCTTTGTAAAGTTTGTCTTTATCTTAGAATCTTTCTTAAAAGCCATCTTTTGTATATAATTTAATAAGATAAACCGAATTCAATCTATTATTCAAGTGTGATACTCAAGCCAAGACCACGAAGCTCATGGAGCAATACGTTGAGTGATTCTGGTATTCCAGGAGTTGGCATTGGGTCGCCCTTGACAATTGCCTCGTATGCCTTTGAACGGCCTGTAACATCATCGGACTTGATGGTGAGTATTTCTTGAAGCACATGTGAAGCTCCGAATGCCTCAAGTGCCCAAACTTCCATTTCTCCGAATCGCTGACCTCCGAATTGTGCTTTACCACCAAGCGGTTGCTGCGTAATCAATGAGTATGGACCTATTGAACGGGCGTGCATCTTATCCTCCACCATGTGGCCGAGTTTAAGCATGTAGGTAACTCCAACTGTTGCTTTTTGGTCGAATGGAAGTCCTGTCTCGCCGTCGTAAAGCTGAGTTGAGCATGCCCGTGGAAGACCTGCCTTATCAGTCCATTCGTTCAAATCTTCAATGTGGGCCCCGTCAAATATCGGTGTAGAGAACTTGACTCCAAGCTTCTTGCCTGCTGCGCCGAGTACCGCCTCGAATATCTGTCCTAGGTTCATACGTGAAGGTACGCCCAGAGGGTTCAATACAATGTCGACAGGAGTTCCGTCGGCCAGGAACGGCATGTCTTCTTGTCTGACGATTTTTGATACTATACCCTTATTTCCATGGCGTCCTGCCATCTTATCACCCACACCGATCTTGCGTTTCTTTGCAATATATACCTTTGCCATCTGGATAATGCCGGAAGGAAGTTCATCGCCTATGGTAATAGCGAATTTCTTACGCTTGAGTTCGGCATCGAGTACCTTATACTTCTTCAGATAATTAGTTACAAGCTCGCGTATGAGTGTGTTTGTATGCTCGTCATTTGTCCATTGTGAAAGTTGAACTGCTGTATAGTCCAAATTCTCAAAACTTGATTTCTTAAACTTTGAGCCTGCAGGAATCAGTTCTACTCCAAGATAGTCCTTTACTCCCATAGAAGTTTTCTTCGATGTGAGTGTGAGCAACTTGTCAATAAGGATTGCTTTGCAGTCATCAACTTTGTCTTGGAATTCCTTATCAAGTGCAGGGAGCTCTTGCTTGTCGCGATTTTTGTCGGCACGGCTTTTTATTACACGTGAAAACAATTTCTTGTCTATGACAACTCCGCTGAGTGATGGATTGGCTTTTAATGAGGCATCTTTGACATCTCCTGCCTTATCTCCGAATATAGCGCGAAGCAGTTTCTCTTCAGGCGACGGATCGGATTCTCCCTTTGGAGTAATCTTTCCTATCAAAATGTCACCTGGCTCTACATGTGCTCCTACTCGGATAATACCGTTCTCGTCAAGGTCTTTAGTCGCTTCCTCGCTTACATTCGGAATGTCTGAGGTAAGTTCTTCAATACCACGTTTGGTCTCACGGACTTCCAACGAGAATTCGTCAACATGTACTGATGTCAAGATGTCTTCACGGACCATACGTTCGTTCAGTACTATTGCGTCCTCATAGTTGTACCCTTTCCAAGGCATATATGCAACGAGCAGGTTGCGTCCTAACGCAAGTTCGCCTCCTGCTGTGGCGTAACCCTCAGTAAGTATGTCTCCTTTCTTTACTCTCTGACCTTTGTCGCAGATTGGCCGCAGGTCGACAGTCATGTTCTGATTTGTACGACGGAATTTCGGAAGTTTGTATTCTTTAACCGCTGGCTCAAAACTTACGAATTCTTCATCGTCTGTGCGATCATATAAAATTCTGATGGTTGTGGCATCAACATACTCAACCACTCCGTCACCTTCTGCTGTAATCATAGTACGGGAATCCTCACATACCTGCTTCTCAATTCCTGTACCTACGATTGGTGCTTCTGTACGTATCAATGGCACTGCCTGTCGCATCATGTTTGAACCCATCAAAGCTCGGTGTGCGTCATCGTGTTCCAAGAAAGGAATCAATGCTGCTGCGATTGAAGCTATTTGCTGAGGTGCCACGTCCATAAGATCTACTTGTGATGGTGGTACGACAGGGTAGTCTGCATCCTTACGGCATTTTACTGTCTTTCTGATAAAATGGCCGTCCTCTGTAAGAGGTGCGTTGCCTTGACCTATGATTTTATCTTCTTCTTCTTCTGCCGACATGTAAACAATGTCATCATTATTAACATCACATACACCGTCTTTTACTTTTCGGTAAGGTGTCTCAATGAATCCCAAACTGTTTATCTTCGCATATACGCAAAGTGATGAGATCAGTCCGATGTTCGGACCTTCTGGCGATTCGATAGGACAAAGTCGGCCATAATGGGTATAGTGAACGTCGCGGACCTCAAAACCTGCGCGTTCACGTGTCAGACCGCCTGGTCCCAATGCTGAAAGACGACGTTTATGTGTAATCTCTGCCAATGGGTTTGTTTGATCCATGAATTGTGACAGCGCATTGGTTCCAAAGAATGAATTGATTACCGATGAGATGGTCTTCGCATTTATTAGGTCTGTCGGAGAAAATACTTCATTGTCTCTAACGTTCATGCGTTCACGTATTGTTCGACTCATACGTGCAAGTCCAATAGCGAATTGGTTGGACAGTTGCTCACCGACAGTACGTACACGACGATTACTCAAATGGTCAATATCATCGACCGCTGCCTTTGAGTTTGCAAGTTCAACGAGATATTTGATGATTTCGATAATATCTTCCTTAGTGAGCACTCGGATACTTGGGTCTATACCAAGATTAAGCTTCTTGTTTATTCTGAAGCGACCAACATCTCCAAGATCGTAGCGCTTGTCCGAGAAGAACAAATTGTTTATGACTTCGCGTGCGGTTGCGTCGTCTGCAGGGTCTGCATTGCGGAGCTGACGGTAGATGAATACGACAGCCTCTTTTTCGGAGTTACTCGGGTCTTTCTGAAGTGTGTTGAATATTATGGAATAATCAGACGCGGATGCATCTTCATGATGTACGAGAACTGTTTCTACTCCAGTCTCCAATATCAAGTCTATTTGTTCGTCATCGATGACGGTCTCACGTTCGATGACTGTTTCGTTCCGCTCGATTGATACAACTTCTCCTGTTTCTTCATCGACAAAGTCTTCTGTCCATGACTTTAAAACACGTGCTGCCAATTTACGACCTTTTACTTTTTTCAGGCTGGTTTTGTTCGCCTTCACTTCTTCTGCAAGGTCAAAAATCCGGAGTATGTCCTTATCTGTCTCATAACCAATAGCTCGTAACAAAGTCGTAACAGGCAACTTCTTCTTTCTGTCAATGTATGCGTACATGACATTATTGATGTCTGTGGCAAACTCAATCCACGACCCTTTGAATGGTATAATACGGGCGGAATACAATGGTGTTCCATTTGCATGAATGCTTGATCCAAAGAACACTCCAGGAGAACGGTGTAATTGGGACACAACTACGCGCTCCGCGCCGTTAATGACAAACGTTCCGTTATCTGTCATGTATGGAATCGGGCCTAAGTAAACATCTTGAATGACAGTATCAAAATCTTCGTGTTCAGGGTCTTCGCACGAAAGTTTCAATTTGGCTTTGAGTGGTACACTGTATGTAAGCCCTCTTTCCAAACACTCCTCAATTGAATATCTTGGAGCATCAATGTAGTAATCCAGAAACTCTAATACGAAGTTGTTACGAGTGTCTGCGATTGGGAAGTTTTCTGCAAAAACCTTGTACAATCCGTCGTTCTTACGCTTTTCCGGTGGAGTGTCAAGTTGTAGGAAATCCCTGAATGATTTCAACTGGACATCCAAGAAATCAGGATATGGCATCGGATTCTTGACAGATGCAAAGTTTACTCTGTTGTTTATGATTTGAGACATCTATGATATAATGATTTTGATTGTGAACTGATAGCTTTAAATCCTGTTCAATTTACATTAGTATATATACGCAAAAAGTTAAGAACCCTCAACCTGAGGATTCTTAACCAAATATTGTTGGTTCGGATTTACTTAATCTCTACTTCTGCACCAGCACCTTCAAGAGCTGTCTTCAATGCTTCAGCAGTAGCCTTGTCAACGCCTTCCTTAATGTTGCATGGTGCACCATCAACGAGGTCTTTTGCTTCTTTCAGACCAAGACCACAAGATTCCTTAACGGCCTTTACAACCTGAAGCTTTGCAGCACCGGCACTCTTAAGAACGACATCAAAAGATGTCTTTTCCTCAGCGGCTGCCTCGCCGCCAGCTGCAGGAGCAGCAACTGCAACAGCTGCAGCAGCAGGTTCAATACCATATTCATCCTTAAGGATAGTCTTCAATTCACTAACTTCTTTTACTGTCAAATTTACTAATTCTTCAGCAATAGCTTTCAAATCTGCCATAATTGTACAAATTTTAATTTACTTATTTTTATTGTTTATTATTCTTATTATTCGCCTTTTTCTGCGATTGCATCAAGTACTCCATATATAGTACTTGAGCCAGATTCCAATGCACCAAGAACTCCTTGGATCTGCCCTTCGAGAGCAGCAACGACTTCTGCAATAAGTTCGTTTTTGCTCTTGATCGCACAGAGTGCGTCCAGGTTCTCTGCACCTACGTATACACTTTCTTCTGCATAAGCAGCCTTCAATGCAGGCATGCCGTTATGATCCTTGTTGAACTTCTTAAGCATCTTTGCAGGTACATTTGCTGTATTACACAACATAAGACCTGTAGGACCTTTAAGAGCAGGATTGAATGCAGAAAAATCTCCTTCCACCTTCTCGAGGGCTTTCTCTAAAAGGGTGTTCTTTACAACTTGAAGTTTAATCTCTGACTTGAAACATTCACGTCGCAAATCACCTGTTATGACAGAATCAAGTGATGACATGTCTACCAGATAGAAATGCGGGAACTTGTTCAGGCTCTCAACGAGATTATCTATCATTAAGCTTTTATCTTCTTTCTTCATAATCTTCTAACAGTTATTATTCAATAGACTTAGGGTCAATTTTCACACCCTTGCTCATTGTACTTGATAGATAAATGCTTTTGATGTAAGTACCTTTTGAGGTAGAAGGTTTAAGTTTTATAATTGTATTGATGAATTCTTTTGCATTTCCTACAATCTGCTCTGGAGTGAACGACACTTTGCCTATTGAAGTGTGAACAATACCAGCCTTGTCTACCTTAAAGTCGATTTTACCTTGCTTCACCTCGCGGATTGCTTTGGCAACATCCATTGTCACTGTACCACTCTTCGGGTTTGGCATTAGTCCGCGAGGGCCAAGCACACGTCCGAGGGCACCTATCTTACCCATACAAGATGGCATGGTTATGATGACATCAACATCTGTCCATCCACCTTTAATTTTCTCGATATATTCATCGAGACCTACATAGTCAGCGCCGGCTTCTTTTGCAGCAGCCTCCTGATCAGAAGTACACAAACAGAGTACGCGCACTTCTTTACCAGTGCCATTTGGAAGAGAAACAACACCTCGAACCATTTGATTCGCTTTACGTGGATCAACTCCTAAGCGTATGTCAATATCAAGTGAGGCATCAAATTTCGTAGTTGTAATCTCTTTTACCAAACTGGCGGCCTCATCCAAGGTGTAAGCCTTCCCTGCTTCAATCTTGTCTGCAACTAACTTTTGGTTTTTTGTTAACTTACTCATCTTAATTGAAGTGTTTAATTATTTAACAGGGAATTCTCCTTTTACAGTTATACCCATACTTCTTGCAGTTCCAGCAATCATTCTCATGGCAGCCTCAATTGTAAAACAATTTAGGTCTGACATTTTATCTTCAGCGATTGTTCTTACTTGATCCCAAGTAATTTCAGCAACTTTTGTACGGTTAGGTTCCGCAGAACCTTTCTTTACTTTTGCTGCCTCAAGTAACTGTACTGCTGCAGGAGGAGTCTTGATTACGAAATCAAAAGACTTATCTGCATAGTAAGTGATAACAACAGGAAGAATTTTTCCAGCTTTATCCTGAGTTCTGGCGTTGAACTGCTTGCAAAAATCCATGATATTAATACCCTTAGAACCCAACGCAGGTCCTACTGGAGGAGATGGATTTGCAGCGCCACCTTTAATCTGTAGTTTGATTAATCCAGCAACTTCTTTAGCCATTTTCTTTTTACTTTTATTTAATTAATACGATTAGAACGATAGCGTAACAGATTCCATCATTCTGTTGAAACTTGTCCATAACTCAACTCCAAAGGTGTAATACGACCAAAGATCTTGACTGCAACTTTGAGTTTCCTTTTTTCACTGATGACCTCCTCGATGGTACCATTAAAACCACTGAACGGACCGTCTGTTACCTTGACAGCCTGACCTTCAATGTATTCAACGGTAGGAGTTTCTGGTATTTTTTCGCCGTTTTGGTCTATGCCTAAAAGACGGTTAATTTCATTCGGACGCATCGGTGTAGGTGTGCCACCTACTCCAAGAAAACCTAATACATCCGGAGTATACCTCAACATGCCTTGAATTTCGTTGGTTAGTGCTGCCTCTACTAAAACATAGCCAGGTAGTAGGTTGGAATCCTTAACCACCTTCTTGTTCTTGTGTTCTATCTCTATTTTCTTGGTAGGGACCAAAACCTGTGGTACATACTTCTCATAATGGTGATTTTTCATGTCAAGTTCTATATATTCCTTGACACGAGCCTCGTGACCACTGATTACCTTCAGTACATACCATTTTGTTGCTAATTCAGCCATTTTCCCTTACTTTAATTAAAGAGTGAATAGACAACACGCATGAAATTCTCGAAGAGCCAGTCAATGATAAACACAGCAACTGCGATGATCATGGAAGCAGTTAAAACCATCACTGCGCTGTTTGTCAACTCTTTCCAAGTTGGCCAAGTCGTTTTATGTACAAGTTCATCGTATGATTCCTTGCAATAATTTGTTATATCCTTTACTATAAACATAATTCTTACATTTGGCACGGGAAGAGGGGCTCGAACCCCCGACCTTCGGTTTTGGAGACCGACACTCTACCAACTAAGCTATTCCCGTATTTAGTTAACGGTCTGACCGTTTGGGCTGCAAACCGTTAACTATTGTTTTATTAGTCGAATACTTCTGTGATCTGTCCAGAACCAACTGTACGTCCACCTTCACGAATCGCAAAACGAAGACCTACGTTGAGTGCTACAGGGTAGATGAGTTCAACTGAAATCTCAACATTATCACCAGGCATAACCATCTCAACTCCTTCTGGAAGAGTGATTTCACCTGTACAGTCCATAGTACGAAGGTAGAACTGTGGGCGGTAATGATTCTTGAATGGTGTATGACGACCACCTTCTTCTTTCTTCAATACGTAGATTGACGCTTTGAAGCCTTTGTGAGGAGTTATTGCTCCTGGGTGTGTAATAACCATTCCACGCTTAACGTCCTTCTTGTCGATACCACGAAGGAGAAGACCTACGTTATCACCTGCCTGACCTTCATCAAGGATCTTACGGAACATTTCAACACCGGTAACGACTGACTTTGCATCCTCTCCAAGACCAAGCAACTGTACAGCGTCATTTACATGGATAACACCTGTTTCAATACGACCTGTAGCAACTGTACCACGACCTGTAATAGAGAATACGTCCTCAACTGGCATCAAGAATGGTTTGTCAATTGCGCGTACTGGCTCTTGAATCCAAGTATCAACTGCATCCATAAGCTCCATAATCTTATCTTCCCATTCCTTTACACCATTAAGTGCACCAAGGGCTGAACCACGGATAAATGGAGTATCTTCTTCAAAGTCATACTGAGCAAGAAGATCACGCATTTCCATTTCAACAAGATCAAGCATTTCTGGATCGTCAACCATATCGCACTTGTTCATAAATACAACAAGACGAGGAACGTTCACCTGACGAGCAAGCAGAATGTGCTCACGTGTTTGAGGCATTGGACCATCGGTTGCTGCGACAACAATGATTGCACCGTCCATCTGAGCTGCACCTGTAACCATGTTCTTTACGTAGTCAGCGTGTCCTGGGCAGTCAACGTGTGCATAGTGACGCTTTGCTGTCTCGTACTCGATGTGCGCAGTGTTGATAGTGATACCACGTTCCTTTTCCTCTGGAGCGTTATCGATCTGATCAAATGATTTTACCTCTTCATTTCCAAAGCCTCTCTCGTGAAGAACCCTAGAAATTGCAGCGGTAAGTGTTGTCTTACCATGGTCTACGTGACCAATTGTACCAATGTTAACGTGCGGTTTGGTACGTTCGAATTTTTCTTTTGCCATAGCTTTAATTTCTTATATAAGAGTTAATATTCTGTTTCTTATTTATTTTGTTCACCTTATTATTTATTATATGCATCCGACAGAGAGCTGTTAACGAGATTTGAACTCGTGACCTCTTCCTTACCAAGGAAGTGCTCTACCTCTGAGCTATAACAGCGTATCTTGCATCAGCTTTCAAGCGCTTACTTGTTCATTTTGCGCATGTGGGCACAGATGGATTCGAACCACCGAAGGTGAAAACCAGCAGATTTACAGTCT
>CAYVNW010000013.1:0-29353 GCA_964452915.1 uncultured Bacteroidaceae bacterium
GCATAGATCAAGCTGAGGCTTGTCTCTGCTCATCTGACTTGCACGCTTATTCGCTCGGATAGATCCTCGGGATGACGAGTGGGTACAATACCGAAGACCGTCCCCTTCCCGTCATACCGACGACTGAAAGGAGAAGTGTATCCTCAGTGCTATGCCAATGAACAGTGCTATGCCACGCAGTGTGGGGTACGTTATGGTGCAGTGCTATGAGGATGACCGGCACACTATGGATGAGGGTGACTTCTGTGCCATTGAATTGTTATGACGATCCGTTCCCTGTGGTTGGAATGACAAATGGAGGATTAGGTGATGGTTTAAATGCAAAAATAAGGTTGTTTGTTTTGTTTTTTCTTCGGTTTACACTATATTTGCATTGGTTTTGTATTGAATTAACTATTACGGATTTATGAATATTGTTACAGCGAGGGTGCGGGGACTGCTTTTGTTGCTGTTTGCCTGTGTTTCGGCTGGTGCGCAACAGTATGTGAGGCGCACTAATTTGCCAGCTGTTTATATTGAGACGTTTGACGGAGTTGCGGTGAACAGCAAGACAAATTATGTACTGTCTACACTTCGATATGTGGATGAGTCGGACTGTGTGGTTACGTACGACTCAGTTCAGATTAGGGGAAGAGGAAACTCTACGTGGAACATGTCGAAAAAGCCTTACAGGATTAAATTTGCTTCGAAACAGAAGTTTTTGGGCAAGGGATACGCTAATGCTAAATCGTGGACATTGCTCGCAAACGCCGGCGACAAAACAATGATGCGTAACGCAATTACCTCTGCATTAGGCAGATTTGAGGGAATCGGGTTTAATCCGGCCTATAAGTTTGTGGATCTGATTCTCAACAATTCATATTTGGGTACTTATCAAATCAGTGACCAGATTGATGTACGTAAGCACCGTGTGGATATTACGGAGCAAGACGATTCGCTGACTGACAAGTCGAATATTACGGGCGGATATCTGTTGGAGGTGGACGGCTTTGTGGACGGAAATTGTTTCCGTACATATAATTATAATGTGCCGGTACGTATTCATTATCCTGATGAGGATGATATTCAGACAAGCCAAACAAATTTTATTACCAATTATGTGCGCAGCTTTGAACGGCGGCTTGCAGGTTCGGACTTTACTGATCCGCAACTGGGTTACAGGCCGATGGTGGATTCAGTGTCACTTGCAAACTGGTATATTGCGACGGAGATCAGTGCGAATATCGACGGTTTTTACAGCACTTATTTTTATAAAGAACAGGATGATTCGTTGCTGTATTGGGGACCTCTATGGGATTATGATATCGCTTATGATAACGACAGCCGAAAGCCAGGAACGGTCAACCAGCTGATGTCGGATATCGGGTATGGCAATGCCCGGGAGTGGGCTGCCAGAATGTGGAACGATCCGTGGTTTGCCCGTCTCATCAACCGCAGGTATAACGAGTTGCTCGACGGCGGTCTGGTGGATTTCATGTACCAAACAATCGACAGTATCGACAGTCTTATGGATGAGTCGCAACAGTTGAATTATCAGAAATGGGGCATCAACCGCAGGATGTATCACGAAATTGTGCTTTATAGTTCGTATGATCAATATGTAAGTGACTTGAAGGAGTTTATCGGTAACCATACGGAGTATTTGCGCACGACGTTTGACTCGAAGTTGCCGCAGGAACCGACACCCGAGTTTGTGCCTGAGATGTATTATTATACTATCACAAATGCCGGTACTTCAACACTTTTCGATGCAGATGAAGGTATGGTTGTGGCTTACGGCAGGGATGAAAGCCGTGAGACGCAGTACTGGCGGTTTGTGAGGGCTGGTGACGGATTCCAAATTATCAACGGAAGTACTGGAATGGCAATCAACGACCCGACCGAGGGGGAGAGTACGGCGACTACTAATATTCTGACGCCGCTCAATCTTGCAGTGCCCGACTCTACTGATGACCGGCAGTTATGGCAGTTGCTGCCTCAGGGCACGGGAGGCTGCTATAATTTTCTTAATTTGCATACCGACCACATTGCGAACCTGAGGGCTGGCAATGCGGCAGACGGTACTTCGATTATCAGCTATTCGAACGACAGCCGAAATGCCTCGAGTAAAAACCGCTTGTGGTATGTGGTACGGCAGATGGCTTTGCCTGACGACAATACGGGTATAGCGGATGTGGCCGGCGAACCGTCTGAGTACGCCCTGGCATACAGTCCGGTCGACGGATTGCTGCATTTTGGAGGAGCAGACCCTTCACAACTGAATTTCAAGGTGCACATTACCTCTGTCGACGGCTTGCATGCGGGGTCGTTTACTGCGTCGGAAGGATTCAGTATGTTGCCGTTGCCCGACGGAATTTATATCGTGACGTGGAAGGAAGGAAACCATCTGCGCTCTGTCAAGTTCAGAAAGTAATAGTGTGATTATGTCAAGGGGTTAGATCGCACACTGTGACAGCAACAGTAAAGGGAGGTGAATCACTCATCTCCCTCCACACAAACTATTTAAAGAAATTAAAAACGATCAACCTCAGAATCTCATTCCACGTCCGCCACGACGCATATTTTTGAATTGTGCCATTCTGCCTGCCGCCATGTTGCGTGACTGCATTATGACTTGGGCAGCGTGACCTGGCGTCACGAGTTCCTGAAATTTTACATAATATTCTTTGTCGACTTCCGCCTGCTTTGTCTGGCGCGCGAAGTCTTCTTCCATCATCTTTTCTGCCTCTTCGGCTGTCAGTTTCTTGAAGTTTGTATCATCACCTGCTTTCTGCTGAAAGCCGTATTTGTCGAATACGGCTCCACGGGCATTTTGCCACTCAATGAAGAGGTTGATGAATTTGGCTCCGGTCTCTGCCCCGAGGTCGAACGACTCAACATAGCCGTTGGCCTGTTCCTTCAACATCTCTTCCCTGTTTTTCTCGATCTTTTCTTGCTTCTTGCTCTTGTCCTGCTTGCTTCCACCGTCTTGTTGTGCCTGGACGCCGAGTGCTATCAAGCCTATGCAGAATGCTAATATTATTTTCTTCATAACGCTAATCATTTAATAGTTTAGAACATCATCGGGCCGCCCGGACCTCCAAATCCACCCATAGGCATCATCATACCACCGAAGAATCCGCCAGTGGAGTATATGCTTTGCAGGAAGATCTGAGCTGCCTGCTGTGTGGTGACTACGGTCTGGAACTCCTTAAAGTATTTTTTATCGACTTCGATTTGCTTCAACTGGCGTTCAACGCTCTGTTGCACACATTTGTCGGCCTCTTCTTTAGTCAGGTTGTCGAAATCAATTGACGACTCATCGTTTTCCTGGTCTCCACCCGTCGGATTGACAGCGTTGAAACGGTCATTTTGCCAATTCAAATAGATTACTTCAAACAGGTCTTTCTTCTCTTTCTTCAGTTTGAACTTCTTGATCAATACCTTTGCTTGATCTTCGAAGGTTTCGGCTTTGTTTTGACTTGTCTTAGCCTGTGAGGAATTGTCGTTTCCTCTCCAGCCCCAGCCTCCAAAACCACCTGGTCCTTGAGCCTGTATGTTCAAGGATATCAGCAGTGTCAGTGCGATAAGAGTTATTTGCTTCATTCTATAATAGATTTAGAGTTGTTCCTTCAGTATTTGTTACTATATTACCCTTTCTGTTTCTTTGACTGCAAAAACATTTGAAGGTTTAACGTCCACATGTCATAACAGACGCCACGCCCACCAAACGATTCTTTTTGGAACATAAGCCCTTCGTTCAATACAGTGCCACCCTGCTCGGTTGATATTCCGAAATCGAAATATGCGCGGTCTGGATACACCTGTGTCAGCAGAAAATCGACAAGGCGGTCAAACGCGCCTGTCGCTTTCCCTTCTGCGTTGGCTGATATGTATTGCGTATGTACTGTTTGTCCCATGTCGAACACCACTGTACCTGCAATGATCTCATGAAATGTGTTCTCAACTACATACAGTTTTATTTGTTCAGGGAAACGGCTCATCAGCAGTTTCATTTCGTCCGCCGTATGTACAGGGCTCACACCATGCCGCTCACGTAAGTTTCCGCTGAGAATTGTCCAAAAGGCATCCACATCATGACTTTCACTCACGATATGGCATGCCCGAACTGACCGGTTCACACAACGGTGCCGTAGTTTGTCCATCTTGATTCGCTCGGGAATATAAATGGTTTGCGACAGCCCGCGGGCTTCCAGTTCCGCTCCATGACGGAACATGAAGTACAGTTCTTCTTGTGCAGGATACTCATTATATATATAAGGTATTGGTTTGTAATGCAACTTCACCATCCCCATCTCAGCATAATACGTGCATGCGGCGACAAGTGAGTCAAAGATTTGGCGCGCATATGCCTCTTTTGATACTATCAATCCACCATAGGTCAGTCCCTGATGTGAGTATACAGCACGAGCATCCTTATCAATATTCGCAGGCAGTGCGGCAATGAGCCGCCCCTTTTCGTTACGGAACATGAGCGATGCATCGTGGAACCGGTCTTTATGGTAATCCATGAAATTGCGGTTCAGAATGAAGGTAGAGTTTTTTGATTCACCCACCAGATGGTTCCATTCATCCTTGTAGTCAGGGCTATATTGATATAAGTGCACGCTCATTGGTCCAGGAAATCCTCGTAGTTGTTGATATATCCGTCAGGCATGTAAGGATGTGAAGCGAGTACCACACAGACAGTGCCTGGGGTGAAATCGCGCAACTCACACCATACGTTGGGTCCTATATATATGCCGGTACTGCTATCGTTCATATTGTAGATTCTCTCACCATCGGAATCGCTCACAAACATGTTGAACGAGCCGTTAAGCGGAAACACAATCTCCGCGCATATCCTGTGCGCATGTCCGCCACGCGTTTTACCTTCGGGTATGTTGCATATCCAAAACACACGTTCAATGTGAAACGGCAGTGCGGAATTCTCGGCAAAGCACAGTTCACCACGCTCATCAACGAACTTACCTATTTTAACCAATCTTACCCCTTTAGGCAACGCTAAATTGTTGTATTGTCCCATGTGTAGAACTAATTTTATGCAAAGATAAAACTTTTCCATTAAAATATTTGGTCAGTGAAAGAAAAAATCATAAATTTGCACTCGCTTTTCGAAAGCAAGCCAATTAAGGGCGGTTAGAGGGAAGCTAATTCAGACAGTGCTTGTCTTTGGAAGGATGGGTGAGTGGCTGAAACCAGCAGTTTGCTAAACTGCCGTACGGGTAACCGTACCGGGGGTTCGAATCCCCCTCCTTCCGCGGTTGTGGAGGATTTTTTTAAATTTTATTATATAGATTTTGTATGATGGCGCTTTCGTCTAGCGGCTAGGACACATGCCTCTCACGCATGGAACACGAGTTCGATTCTCGTAGGCGCTACCATCGGAAAGAGGGTAAATCAGCAATGATTTACCCTCTTTTTGTCATACACCGTCTTATGAAAATGGGGAGTACAGTGCTATGGGTTGGCGATTTCCTTCTTCATTATGTGTGTCACGCAAGGTAGCGACAATCTTAGCAGATCGCGGACCATGTTCAGGACCCTGACCGTTGTCGATACGACCTATATCATGCAGATACGCAAAGCAGCCAACTACATCTCTGTCGACACCTGGAACAGCAAGTTTCAGTCCGTTTTCAAGCACACGGTTCCAATGAGGCATACCATGTGTGTCGTCTAATTTCCACCTGTCCTTGGAAAACTTCTTCAAAGGTTCAAAATCCATGTGACTACTTTTACTTACGAATCATACTATAACGTTTCAAGGCTGTTGTGGCACAACGGCGAAGAATTCCAAATCGGAATCTGAATCGTTTATCAGACTATGTGAACATCCTTTTTTACAGTAATGACAGTCGCCCGCCTGCAGCGGGATCATCTTACCTTCGTAGAGCACATGTCCCCTACCCTTCAGGATATACACAATTTCACTACTGGTATCATGCACATGATAGCCTATCGATGCGCCTGGCACCAACCTCGCACGCATGATTTTGTTCAGTCCGTCATTAAACATCTTGACCCTAAACTCCTTGTCACCACCTTGGAAATGAGGAATCACCGACTCCTGCATATCTTGAAACGGTATTATCATGTTTGTGGTATATTTGTTGTATGTTACACCTTAATATATTATATAGACAACTCATCGAGTACAGTGAACAAACTCTTGTCCATAGGCTTTTCTCCAAGTATTGCCCTTGAGAACGGGACATACACTACATCATTGTTTTTTATTCCAATCATCACATTGCGTTGTCCTTCTTTTATCGCCTGAATGACACCTACACCCAAACGGCTTGCAAGTATACGGTCGCGTGCACTTGGAGAACCGCCACGTTGCAAGTGTCCGAGAATCGACACTCTCACATCATATCCACTATATTCGTTCTGCACACGTTTTGCATAGTGCATGGCACCACACTTCGGACTTTCGCTCACTATGACAATACTCGAATTCTTGCTTTTGCGGATGCCCCGTCCGATGTAATGCTCCAGCTGATCGGTGTGGGTTTGCTCTTCAGGTATGATTGCAGCCTCTGCACCCGAAGCGATTGCGCTGTTTTGTGCAAGGAATCCGGCATCACGTCCCATCACCTCAACAAAGAATATACGTTCGTGACTGGTTGCCGTATCACGAATTTTGTCGACACATTCCATGATGGTATTCAAAGTAGTGTCGTATCCGATTGTGAAATCAGTGCCATCGAGATCGTTATCGATAGTGCCAGGCAGTCCGACACATGGCACATTATATTCCTCGGCGAATATTTTGGCACCGGTCAGTGAGCCATTGCCACCGATTACACACAAACAGTCGACTCCGGCCTTCTGCAATTGCTCATAAGCCTTTTTTCTGCCTTCGGCTGTCATAAACTCCTTTGAACGGGCTGTCTTCAAGATTGTTCCTCCACGGCTGATTATGTTACTGACACTTTCGGTAGTGAAATGCTCAATTTCGCCATTGATCAACCCGTCGAATCCTCTGTAGATTCCAAATACCTCGAATCCATTATAAATAGCAGAGCGGGTCACCGCCCTGATTGCAGCATTCATTCCAGGAGCATCACCTCCAGAAGTCAAGATTCCAATAGATTTTATTTCCATGCTTCGTTGATTTTATGTTGTTATATATATATGTTGACACCTTATTATCTTTGCTTTTGCAATCTAATTTTTCATTAGCAATGCAAAGATACTACTAAATTTCAAGAATTAGTTCATGTAAACCATGTGTTTTTTTCGATAAATTCGCATGAAAATGACTATTGAAGAGTTTGCCAACATAAAATGATTAGTTTACCTATAACAACGAATAAAAAAAATCACTATCTTTGCATCGTAAAATAAAAAGAGCATTAAGCAATAAGCAAAAAGTTTTCATAATAAAAATTAGTTAGACTGGTTAATAGTTAAAACGGATTACAAACAGCTCGGTTGGAGCTCGGGAGAGTACCAACAGACTGAATCCGAAAAGAAATCTAACCTTAAGCAAAAAATAAATCGTAATAATCCATATACACTCTCCTACTATTTCACCTAAAATTTACCTGTATCGAATCCTTATTTAAAAAAACTGACGCGAGTCAGTTTTTTTTTGCCCATACCCGTATATGTGTCAGGCAGAGATCTTTAGCCGGTCAATGCTTCTCTTTATGCGACACAACCCACATCACGAGATGAGATTACAATGCGGAGAGTCCGCCAGACACACGTTGATGTGCAATGCAAAATAAAAGGTGTATCTGCTGCCGGATGCTGATACACCTTATTATATTATTATGATACAGGATCTACCTAACCACTACTTCATCAAATATCTGTCACCAGTTTCCTCAACGATCTTGTTGCGGTATTCCTCAGGATAGCCAGGGCGTACCGGTGAACTTGCATAGCCATAATCAGTCAGTTCAAATTGCCCGTTCTTTTCTGTCTTCACTACCATGTCGTTATGCTTCACAACAAGATACTTATACAACTTATCCCAATTTTGCATCATGAGGTCGGCTGCATCACAACTATACTTTTCAAGAAAGCGTCCGAGCGCAACAGGCTGGCTGTCGTTCAAAACTTTCGCTTGTTCATCTATCGTCTTGATGTCTGCCGCATACTTTGACTCCAGTTCATCAATTGCCTTACGTAAATCAGGGTACATCTTTGAATAATAAGGATAGACCATATTGCTTACCACATTCTGCCGCCAGAACGCAGATTCCCATGAGAATGTTACATCATCCTGCACTCCCTTCACTCTTACATAACACTGAGGTATATCACTTACACCACAGTAGACTGGAGTATATGGTACCATATTGGCGTCATCATTGCCCCACCAGATTATACCCCCGACAGCATCAGGGAGCCATGAGCGCATTTGTCCCACGAACGTGAAGCCTGTCTGTTGTGTGCTAATAGGCCGTTCGTTGTAGTATTCCTTATTTCCTGCCTTGAATGTAAGCGGACTCGGACGGTAAGGCATGTTGTAGGCACCTGCACCTAAATCCTTTGTTATGTCCAATGGTGTACCTTCGTAATGGTCACGCATGCCATTCTTCACGTCCTGTACCGATACAAGGACTTTCGGTTTAACATATAACGGCATCTCGTCGGTCATATTCTCACCATTGATATATGGCAAGTACTTATCCATTCCATCAACATATTTGTTGAAGAAGCTCCACACACGGGCGTCACAGAATCGGATTCCACTGAAGTCGGGCGCATTGAATGCCTCACGGAAACTGAATTCGTTATCCTTTCCGGAAAAGAACCCCTTCTGGCGTGCAAACTTCACATTATCCTTATTATATATAACATCTCCTTTCGGGAAAAGTGTGAAATAGCGGGTGATACGGCTTTGGTTTGCATGAGCACAGATGCAATCATCCGGAATTCTCACAGCCACCCAAGCAGCAGCCTTCGATGCAGGTCCCATTCCGACCATCTCCATAACCCATACTTCGTTCTTGTCGGCAATGGTGAACGTCTCACCCTCACTGCAATATCCATATTCAGCCACTAAGTCGGTCATAACCTTTATTGCCTCGCGGGCTGTGGTAGAGCGTTCCAATCCGATATAAATCAAACTGCCATAATCAATCAATCCTTGCGGATCGACCAATTCTTCCCTGCCCCCAAACGTAGTTTCACAAATACTGACTTGGTGTTCGTTCATCTGACCGACCACATTGTACGTACGTTCAGCTTGAGGAATCTCACCAAGATACTTATTTGTATCCCAATCATACACCTTGCGCATCTCACCTTTCACATGCATACCGCCTACATGCCGGTACATGTTGCCATACATGCCATACGAATCGGCATTGTAGCTGACAATCACACTACCGTCAGCCGATGCTTTCTTTCCAACTATCAAATTAGTACACGCATAAGTTTGTGCCGCACATATCACATAAAGCACTACACCAATTATTATCTTTCTCATCTATTCTTTATTATTTATCATTAACAGACATATATTTGTTTACACCTTGTTATATATACTATATTTTCAGTTTGCTGGAGTCAGCCGCTTTGAAACTCATGTCAAGTCCTTTTACAGAATGCGTCAAGGCGCCAACAGATATGAAATCCACTCCACACTCAGCATAATCGCGTATAGTATCGTATGTTATGCCGCCCGACGACTCAGTCTCATATCTTCCGCCAATCAGCTCCACAGCCTTACGAGTCTGTTCGGGCGTAAAATTGTCAAGCATAATACGATCGACGCCACCTACACGGAGCACCTCGTTTAACTCATCGAAACTACGTACTTCAATCTCGATTTTCAAGTCTTTCCCCTTATCCTTCAGATATTTATGGCATCCGGTTATCGCCTGCTCAATACCGCCTGCAAAGTCAATATGGTTATCCTTCAACAAAATCATGTCGAACAACCCTATACGATGGTTCATTCCTCCGCCGATCTTCACAGCCGCCTTTTCAAGCATTCTCATTCCGGGAGTTGTTTTGCGAGTATCAAGGATGTGCGTTTTAGTACCCTCAACACGTTTCACATAACGGTGGGTCATCGTAGCTATACCACTCATCCTCTGCAGTATGTTCAGCATCAAGCGTTCAGTTTGCAAAAGGCTCTGAATTTTACCTTTAACACTCATCACAATATCTCCAGGCTTCACATGCGCCCCATCATGAATATACACTTCGACCTGCATGGTCGGGTCGAACCGGTGGAACACCTGTTTAGCAATTTCCTCACCGGCAAATATGCCCTCTTCCTTTATAAGCAGTTTCGACTCACCCATAGCATCCGCAGGAATGCAACACAAGGTAGTATGGTCACCATCACCAATGTCTTCGGCAAATGCCAAATCAATCAAACGGTCGTTCAATTCATCAACGCTTAGCATAATTCTTTATTGTTTTATTTGTTTTACTTGGCAAAATTAGCAATAAAATCGAAACATACAAGCCCCAACTTCCAATAATTTGCTATCTTTGCAAGTGATATTATTCTCCCAACAATAAAATGAAGGCATTTCTTACTATATTATTACTTATCTGCTCCAACACATTCATGACTTTCGCATGGTATGGTAATCTGTTGCTCCGGCAAAAACACATATCTGACGGATGGTCCATGCCGTTAGTCATTCTGCTGTCGTGGGGAGTAGCGGCAATTGAATATTGCTTCATGGTCCCCGCAAACAACATCGGGTCGGACATCAATGGAGGTCCATTCTCACTGATGCAACTCAAAGTGATACAAGAAGTAATCTCGCTGACTGTATTTACGGGTATAGCGATGACACTCTTTCAAGGACAGGAATTGCACTGGAACCACATAGTAGCTTTCGTGTGCATCATCGCAGCAGTATTCTTCGCTTTTATAAAACCATAGCAAATATAAATATCAAACTACACTCTATGACAGATTCAAAACAACGATATATGATGCGAGGCGTCAGCGCAGCAAAAGAAGACGTGCACAACGCCATCAAGAACATCGACAAAGGAATATATCCACAAGCTTTTTGTAAAATCATTCCCGACATTCTTGGAGGCGACCCAAAGTATTGCAATATAATGCATGCTGACGGTGCGGGCACTAAATCAAGTCTGGCCTACATGTACTGGAAGGAAACGGGCGATTTATCGGTGTGGAAGGGCATCGCCCAAGATGCATTGATAATGAATACTGATGACCTGCTCTGTGTAGGAGCTGTAGACAACATTCTCGTCAGCTCAACCATCGGACGAAACAAGATGCTGATACCAGGAGAAGTAATCTCTGCCATCATCAACGGAACAGACGAATTGATGTCTGAACTACGGGGAATGGGAATAGGTATCTATGGCACAGGCGGTGAAACTGCGGACGTAGGCGACTTGGTCCGTACAATTATTGTAGACTCAACGGTTACATGCCGCATGAAGCGCAGTGATATCATCAACAATGCCAACATACACCCAGGAGATGTAATTGTGGGCCTCAGCAGCACCGGACAGGCAACCTACGAAACAAAATACAATGGAGGTATGGGAAGCAACGGACTTACCTCAGCGCGCCATGATGTTTTCTGCAAGTATCTTGCTGAAAAATATCCGGAAAGTTATGATAAGACTGTACCCGAGGAATTAGTATACAGCGGCAAATACATGTTGACCGACCCAGTAGAGGGCGCGCCAGTCAATGCAGGACAACTTGTACTCTCTCCTACCCGCACCTACGCTCCTGTGGTCAAACGGTTACTCGACGAAATGCGCGGAAAGATTCACGGAATGGTGCATTGTACGGGTGGAGCCCAAACAAAAGTGTTGCATTTCGTAGGCGAGAACTGCAAGGTTGTGAAAGACAATATGTTCCCTATTCCACCATTGTTCCGGATCATTCAAGAGGAAAGCGGTACTGACTGGAGTGAAATGTACAAAGTGTTCAACATGGGACACCGTCTCGAAATATACTTGAACGCAGAAGACGCTCAGCAAGTAATTGACATAAGCCGCAGTTTCAACATCGACGCTCAGGTAGTGGGACATATAGAAGAAGGAAAGAAAAGTCTTACCATACGAAGTGAATACGGAACCTTCAAGTATTGACAGGAAGGCTTACCGGACATAAAAGCAACGTTCATTAAATAATTAATATGGCAGAGAACAACATACTTGATAAACTTGAAGGACTCGTAAGCCGGTTCGAGGAAATATCGACCTTGATAACCGACCCTAATGTCATTGCTGACCAGAAGCGCTATGTGAAGCTCACCAAGGAGTACAAAGAGCTGAAAGAACTGATGGATGCACGCAAGCAATATATGTCGTGCTTGCAGAGCGCAGAAGAGGCAAAGGACATTATTGCATCGGATGACGACCCTGAAATGAAAGAAATGGCACGTGAGGAACTCGCTGATGCAGAGAGACATATTCCTGAATTGGAAGAGCAAATCAAACTGTTGCTTGTTCCTGCCGATCCCGAAGACAGCAAGAATGTTGTAATGGAGATTCGCGGAGGCACAGGAGGCGATGAGGCTGCTCTGTTTGCAGGCGACTTGTTCCGCATGTACTCAAAGTATTGTGAGTCAAAAGGATGGAAAGTGACTGTGTCGAGTTTCTCAGAAGGAGCAGCCGGAGGTTATAAGGAAATTATCTTCAACGTAACAGGTGAAGGGGTTTACGGCATACTGAAATACGAGTCAGGAGTGCATCGTGTCCAACGGGTTCCAGCCACTGAGACTCAAGGACGTGTACATACAAGTGCCGCTACTGTTGCAGTGTTGCCAGAAGCCGAGCCATTCGATGTGGAGATAAATGAAGGTGCAGTAAAGTGGGACACGTTCCGCAGTCAGGGCGCAGGTGGACAAAATGTGAACAAAGTGGAATCGGGAGTACGCGCCCGCTACATGTGGCGTAATCCGAATACAGGTATTGAGGAAGAAATACTCGTGGAGTGTACAGAGACACGCGACCAACCCAAAAATAAAGAAAGAGCATTGGCACGCCTTCGTACTTTTATCTACGACCGTGAACATCAAAAATATATCGATGACATTGCAAGCCGACGCAAGACCATGGTCAGCACCGGCGACCGCTCTGCTAAAATCAGAACATACAACTATCCGCAAGGACGCGTAACAGACCACAGGATCAACTATACTATATACAACCTCGCCGCCTTCATGGATGGAGACATTCAGGATTGTATCGACCATCTCATTGTGGCAGAGAACGCAGAACGGCTGAAGGACGCAGAGCTGTAGGTCCGCCACGTCCGCACCCTTGCCGGACCACAAAAGAAACGCCTCTTGTCAAACTGTAACTGACCGCAACCGAACCATAACACAGACATATGGAAACATTTCAAAACATAATAAGCACACTAAACAACTTCATGTGGGGATGGCCCATGATCATTCTGCTTCTTGGCACCCACATATTTCTGACTGTCAGATTGAAATGTCCGCAACGCAAGATATTTGAGGGAATAAGACTCTCTGTGTCGAAAGACAAGGATGCGACAGGAGATGTAAGTCAGTTTGGCGCCCTTGCAACATCATTAGCAGCCACAATCGGGACCGGAAATATCATTGGTGTAGCTACAGCTATTTCACTTGGCGGACCAGGCGCAGTGCTTTGGTGTTGGCTGACAGGAGTATTCGGCATAGCAACCAAATACAGCGAGGGACTCCTTGCCATCAAATACCGCGTGAAGAGCGCAAACGGGAAAATGCTCGGAGGTCCTATGTATGCACTTGAACGGGGGCTGCACATGAAATGGCTTGCCGTCATATTCTGCATATTCACATCATTAGCCGCATTTGGAATCGGCAACACTGTTCAGGCAAATGCCATTTCAGAGAATCTAAGCCTTGTATGCGCAAACTTTTGCGATCCACAGGTAACAAAAATCATTGTGGGATTCGTACTTGCCGCAGTTGTGGGATTCGTCATTATCGGAGGCGTAAAGAGCATTTCAAAATGTTGCACGGCACTTGTACCATTCATGGCAATATTCTACGTCGCAGGGTGCATATATATATTATGCATAAACCACGCCTACATACTCGATGCTCTAAAACTTATCGTTAGCGAGGCATTCTCACTCAAGGCAGTCGGCGGAGGTACAACAGGCACGGTAATCATGATGGCAGCACGCTATGGAATAGCTCGCGGACTGTTCTCCAACGAATCGGGAATGGGGTCCGCGCCTATCGTAGCCGCGGCCGCACAGACCAAAAATCCTGTACGGCAGGCTTTGGTGTCATCTACCGGTACATTTTGGGATACTGTCGTTATATGCGCCATAACAGGGTTAGTGGTGGTTACAAGCATACTGGCCTACCCCCACATCGACCGTTCAGACGGAGGAATGCTTACTAAGGAAGCATTCGGCATGATACCGTATGTCGGCACACCCATACTTACCTTTGGAATCATTACCTTTGCCTTCTCAACGATATTGGGCTGGAGCTACTATGCAGAACGCGCAATTGAATATTTGGGAGGACGCCGCACCATTTTCTGTTACCGTGTGATTTGGATACTCATGCTTGTGGTAGGTTCTACAATGGGACTCGGACTTGTTTGGGACATCGCAGACCTCATGAATGCTTTAATGGCAATACCGAACTTGATTGCACTGCTTTTACTGTCGGGTGTGTGCGCCAAAGAAACACAATACTATTTATGGGAAAACCATTTAAATGATAACGCATGATACACGATCTTTGTATAATAATGCTCACTGCGGGCATAACAAGCCTGTTGTTTAAGATTTTCAAGCAACCAGTTGTACTGGGATATATCGTAGCCGGAATGATCGCCGGACCACACATGTTCGGCTCATCATGGATCAACGACACCTCAAGTGTTGACACATGGGGAGAAATCGGAGTCTTGTTCCTTTTGTTTTCAATGGGACTTGAGTTCAGTTTCAAAAAATTACTGCAAATGGGTAGTACAGCCCTCATAGCTGCCGGCACCATTGTTGTCGGCATGATGTCGACCGGTTTCATTGTAGGTCGTTTACTCGGATGGGACGAAATCAATTCGCTCTTCCTTGGTGGTATGCTTTGTATGTCATCAACCACGATTGTATTCAAGGCAATAGAAGACATGAACCTCAGCAGTCATAAGTTTGCCAAAGTAGCGTTTGGCATTCTGATTGTTGAAGACCTGTTCGCCGTAGTTCTTATGGTGTTGCTGTCATCCATTGCCGTAAAGAAGCAATTCGAGGGGGAGCAGCTGCTGCTTGAAATAGGCAAACTCGTGGCTTACCTAATTTTATGGTTCGTAATAGGCATAGCGATAATTCCTACGTTCCTCAAGAAATTTCATAAACAGCTCAACGATGAAACACTGACCATCTTCACTATCGGTCTGTGCCTCGGAATGGTGTTGCTCGCAATGGAAGCCGGCTTCAGTTCCGCCCTCGGTGCGTTCGTTATGGGTTCAATACTTGCTGAAACCATAGAGGCAGAACATATTGAACGACTTGTACTGCCAATCAAAAACATGTTCGGATCAATATTTTTCGTGTCGGTAGGTATGATGATAAATCCACAACTGCTGATAGATTATTGGTTCCCGATAGTCATCATCACAATTACAGTGATCATCGGTCAAATTATTTTCGCATCATTTGGAACCTTACTTTCCGGACAATCACTGCGCGTCAGCTTGCAGACCGGTTTCTGCCTGGTTCAAATCGGAGAGTTCGCATTTATCATAGCCAACTTCGGACAGTCTGCAGGGGTGACCGACCCTTCGCTCTATCCTATAGTCGTAGCAGTCAGTGTGATCACCACTTTCCTCACCCCGTTCATCATGCAGTTATCAGGACCGGCAGAGCAATTTCTCAATAAACATCTCAGCCCAGGGGTCAAACTTTTCATTGAAAACTACTCGACACGGCGCAATACTATCAGTCACGACAGTTTATGGAACACCTACATACGCAAGGTAGCCTCATCGATGGTCGTATCGGGCATCATAGTTGTGTTTGTCTTCATCGTATACTTCCGCTATATTCATCCTTTCATCACGTCACATACCGAACTGCTTCAACGGCTGTTCTCAGCAGAGACATCACTGTTCATAATGAAGGCACTTTCGTTGGTTATTCTGCTGACAATAACATCACCATTCATTTACAACGTAATGTCGAAATACAGAATGACAAAGGAAGCACGCGAATTGTGGAATTCAAGCAATGCACAAAAGGCATGGCTTTTCGGGCTCAATTTCATCCGCATCATAGTGGGAGTCTTCATCGTGTCTTATGCAATAACAAGCATTTTCACATTGACATCGGGAATGATAGTAGCTGTGTCAATATTAATTGCAGCCATCATTACGTTCTCAAGATTTGTCAAGCGGCAGTCGAAAGGACTGGAAGACCAATTTAACCAAAACCTTACCGCACGCGAGCAATCAGAGAAAAAGAAACGTCCGATTGGAAGAGAATTCGAAAACAGCCTGTTGCCACTCGACATTCACATATCGGATTTCACTGTCCCTGCTGACTCTTCATTTGCCGGCAAAACTCTTAGTCAACTCGGCATACGCAAAAACTCAGGCGCAAGTATCGTACGGATCATCCGTGGAGGCGTATTCACTAACATACCGGGCGGCAATAACCACGTGTACCCAGGCGACCAGATTGTGGTGGCCGGAACAGATGAGCAAATTGACAAGTTCAAGAACTTGATCGAAACAAGCAAAGTCAGTCCCGAAGCCAATAAAGGCACACATCCTTATGTCACTCTTGAACAATTCACTATCGATGAAGGCAACTCGCTGATAGGCAAGACAATTCTGGAATCAAACATTCGCGACAAGGCTCAATGTATTGTTATGGGAATCAAACGCGCAGGAGAATACATAATGAACCCGGAACCGAGTCTCACCTTTGCAAAAGATGATGTTGTTATTGTTGCAGGTGAAACAGAACGTCTGAAGGAGTTCCTCGGTAAAGATAATAAAGATAAAGCAACCGATAAGTAAACAGTTCGCCTCACGGCAGACAAAAACATATCAAATATGGGAAGTATTCTTGATATAATCAAAGGCATAAAGCAAGTCAGTAAAAACGACTCAGTACAGAATCTGACTGAAGCTGCGAAGAATGCCAAATCGCTCGACATCAAAAAGATTGTCGACGAGGCAGTGAAAAAGATAGGCCACGCAAACATTTTAGTCGCGGGCAAGACTGGTGTTGGCAAAAGCACACTTGTCAACGCTGTGTTCAAAGGTAATATTGCGGAAACAGGGGTTGGCAAACCAGTCACCCAGTTTATGAAAGAATATACCAAAGCAGGTGAACCTGTTCACATATTCGACACAAAAGGGTTCGAACTTGTCGGCTACAAAGATGCGATTAAAGAACTTACAGCCGAAATCGAACGCCGCAAGCGTACCGGTAATCCAGAAGAATTCATACATCTTGCATGGTTCTGCATCAGCAACGACGGCAAACGTTTGGAAAAAGCAGAAAGTGAATTTATCAACGAACTGTCAAAGGAAATTCCTGTAGTTGTTGTACTTACTAAGAGTGTCGACACGAAACTCGAATTCTACAACCTCGTAAAAAACGAGTGTCATTCAGCTACAAACGTCATACGCGTGCTTGCATTGCCTTATGAAACCCCGATAGGCACCATTCCTGCTTTCGGGTTGGAAGAACTCATTGAGCATACTTATGAAATCGTACCCGACATAGCAAAGGCGGCGCTCGCCGCCGCACAGAAAGTAAACGATAAAATAACAAAGAAGGCGGTAGACAAGATCATCGCCGTAGCCGCAGCAAGTGCGGCAACTGTCGGGGCAACCCCGATTCCATTCAGTGACGCCGTACTGCTCGCTCCAATACAGATTGGCATGATTGCCAGTCTGAGTAAAGTGCTGAAAATCGATGCAGACAAAACATTCATTACTACCCTCATTTCAAGTGCAGCAGGTGTACTTGGTGCCACTGTTACAGGAAGAGCGGTAGTACGCGGACTAATCAAGGCTATCCCAACAGCCGGAAACATAATAGGAGGCACCATAAGTGCCATAACCGCCAGCGTGCTCACATCAGGTATGGGATACGCTTATTACAATGCGGTGAAAATAGTGCAAAACTCCGGAGACGATATCAATCCGCAAAAGCTTGCCGATACGTTCCGTGAGCAACTGAAGAATATAAAACTGAAATAGCTAATCAAAAGATTAGCTATTTCAATTTATCTCTACATTAATAATAAATCAATATTTGTCTTCCGGATACAGCTCATTATTGTAAACACTGCGAGGACACAATTCAATGTAATCGAAAGCGAACTCGCCACCTGTTTCAAGTTTTTGCTGAACGCGCACATAATGATCTTTCTTTCCGTCTGAATGGAACGTGGTGAATATCCTACGGAGCGGGGTCGCATGTGTACGTAAGATGTCACGGGAACTCATCCCTTCATTGCCGGCAGCTCCATATGAACCTGGACCTTTCATCCAACCACGATTGTGCAACGCTCTGTCGTAGGCAGCAATTGCTTCATCATCACCAAGCGAAGCATCAGACCTCCACCCGATACTCGGATTCTCGCCACCCAATCGCATATCAATAGGAATACCACAAGGAGCTCCATCGAGATATACCTGAATTATTCCACGCCGTGTAAATCCGATACATATACCAACACGGAACTCATATTCACCCTCTGGTACAGGCGGTAATTTAAATGTCACATCATACATTCCATTGATTATGACTTCATCACCTTGATAATCCCAAAAAGCCAGATAACGCGGACGCACATGCAAGTGAGTCGTCACATCAGAATACTGAAAGTTCTGTATAGAACCCGACTTGAAGCCAAGACATGTATTTGGGTTCTGAGACGTATTTGAACTGGTATTTGGTATTCCATATTGCGGATTCGTGCAATTCGTGGAATGCCCGCGAGCTCCACTTGTCATAAAGTCAGGAGAGAGTGTAGCCGCGTCAATACGCAGACGTTCATTTAATACTATCTCTTGAGTGTTTCTTCCGTAGTCAATTATATCTGTTAGATAATGATATACTCCATTCACAGCCATTTGATTGATACCAGCTTCACTTGGTGACAATATTCTTGCTCCTGCCACGAACACTCCACGTTCATCCGCACGGTTTTGTATGCCACGGCGGTTTACATAACGGCCTGCCTGTGAGCCTGAAGGGTATGACACCTTCATTAATGAGTGAGGCATCATAGTTTCATAGTAGTCAGCAACATCTATATGACGGCGTTCAAAGCAATTAAGCGCTACATTGTCAACAGTCAGAGAGTTGTATATACCACGGAACGGAAGGAAATGGTATGACACAAACCGGTTGAGCGAATTCCGGCGGTCGGTTTCATCTGTCACATCAGCATCATCCGGATACATTTCGTCATATACTTCCTTTGCATATGCACGAAGATCATCAAGAGTATATATTCCATGTTCGGCATACACACTATTAGGTTCGATGAAACCCGTGTAGCAGAAGTAACGTTTCTCCATATACGACACGACATCATAGTATCCCGAACCAGAAAGCACTGCTGTTCCCTCTTCAAAAGAGTCGGGACTACAATAATAGCTGTCGTCAATATAGTTCATCATAGAGTCGTTCATGTGCGTAACCAACAATGCATTATAGAAAAGAGACACTGTGGAGTCTTTTGCCAAAAAGTCAGGCAACATAGATGAAGTGGTGCCAATGACTTTATCAACAGTATGTACCACACCGTTTTCTACAGAATCATCAGCATTTATAATCTTTGCATCCTGGTTGATGTAGTATGCAATAGAAGTTTCTCCAGGAATGGTCACGGTATCTGAATCGACTGTAATGGTCAGATAACGGTCCAACATGTTCATTGTTGGCAGTGTTGCATCAGAGAAGTCTGTTGTAAAATACGACTGTTCAATAATATGATTTGCGGCAATAGTATCACAGTCTTCAGCGGTAAGTTCATCAATTGACGACATACCCCTGCCCGCTAAATATGTATCTATGGCATCATTAGTCGGTGCGAATACTGTATATGAGCCATAAGTCCCCAACAGGTCGAAGCTAACAATATTAGACTTTTGTATGATTTGCACAAATTCGCCATATAAGTCAGGATTGTTACTGAGATATGTGTTAGCCATATCTCCTTTTGCAGTGTAGTAGTTCTCTGCGCCTGGATCATCAGAACAACTTGCTAACACCGACACTATCGCCATCCCAACTATTATACCTTTCTTCATATCTTAAGTAATTATAGTATTTTCAAAGTCAGACATATTTTTGCAAAGTTAATAATTCGCTTGTAACTATCAAACAAAAACAACAAAAAACTTTCAAAAGATATGTGCTTATTCGTAAATAATGTCTACCTTTGCATTGTTCGAAACGTCTTTGCTTTTTCTAAAAACAAGAAGTCTTACAAGGAAAGGTAACAACAACTATTATAAAAAGACAATAAGCATGAAAGGATTCACTTATGCGGTGACGACAGTGTCAGTCATCCTTACGGCAATCAGTTCTGTAGCTTGCAGTACAGATGAATACGACGAAGAAGATGAAAGTAAAAACGAGTTTAAGATTCATAATACAGCACTTTGCCCTCATTTATACTACAAAGACGGAACTCCTTTTCTGATCCAACAAGTGGGGCAAATGAAATTCAAGTTCGACGGTAATGAGAAGTTGACAGAATACATTAAAGACGGCATACAATATATTCTTCAGCCTTCCACACTACAATATATTGCAGAGGGTGAAGACAACGACACAATCATTACAAACATAGAGACTAACACCAATGGACTTATATCTAAAATATGGCAACATTACCGTTATGAATACGGCAGCTATTATCTGCCTGGTTTAATTACGGGCGACAAACTGATGGAGTTCAACTATAACCATGATCTTCAAATGACAGACGTGTCATTTACAAACACATACTATTACCTTACAGAAGAAAATGAGAACGACAGCAATAAGACCCTCTACAAAAGTACCGGAAATATCATCCTTACATGGGAGGACGGCAACTTGACACAATGTGAGCAGCAACTGGACATACCTGCTTCAGACGGCTACCATGCACAGCGGACCTTGACATTCGAATATGAAGATGAAGAGAACATACTGAGGTTATTTCCGTATACAATTGGAACAGTCGTATTCACTAACATAGGAGAAGAGCAATTCTGCCCCCTCGGCTTGTTTGGCAACGGTCCGAAAACACTACCCACAAAGTGTCATGAGAAATATACGGAAGAATATAATGACGAGATCAACACGGGTGCCGACATATATACATACTTTTTTGAGTTGAACAATAACGGGACGCTAAAGCGGGAAAGTGCCAACAAACATAAATACACATATAAATACATAACCGAATAAAATCAATGCCTTATTGGCAAGATCTTACGCCGACATATACATCAAACAATTGTTGGCTTGGATTAATCTCTGAGTGTCCATATTGCCCCAACCAAACATGTTGCGGCAATAATCCTTGATTTTATTCGTATTTTTTTGCGGTTGTTAGGTTTTTTGCTACCTTTGCATTAACTACGCGGCGGATGAGGCAAACATTCAACACGGTAGTTTTACATAAGGAACGAACAAAAAACAAATAAAACCTATGAGTAAATGTGTTAAGATAGTATCAATACTACTGTGCATGTCGCTTTCTGCACGGTCACAAGTGGATATTGATACATTGGAACTGGACAACTCTGATTTCACTTTCACCGAAAGCCAATTGGATGACGACAACGATGCGGCACAAACGGTATCGTCAGTCACATCATCCAACAACGACTTGTATCTCGGTGAAGTCGGATACAGATTCAGCCCGATGCGTTTCAAAGTCCGTGCATACGACAATATGTATGAAACCACCTACATGAACGGGTTGTTGCTTAACGACCTGGAATTGGGACGCTTTCAGTACAGTATGATTGGCGGTATGAACGATGCTACAAGAAACAAGGAAGGCGTGTCCTCATTTGATTACAGTAATTTTGGCATTGCACCAATCGGAGGAGCCAACAGTATCAATACCCGAGCTTCAGCTTTTGCTGAAGGAAAGAAGGTGACCTTATCAGCGACCAACAGAAACTACAAAGTGCGTGGAATGTTTACATACGCTACAGGCATGATGGACAACGGTTGGGCATTTGCCGGAAGCATCGGTTACCGTTGGTCAGATGAAGGTGTTATTGAAGGAACATTCTACAACTCTTTCTCATACCTACTGTCCGCAGAGAAACGGTTCAACAACCAGCATAGCCTTTCATTCGTCACATTCGGCTCACCGACCGAGCGTGCGCAACAAGGTGCGTCAACAGAAGAGGCGTATTGGCTGGCAAATTCACACTACTATAATCCTTATTGGGGATACCAAGATGGTAAGAAAAGAAACTCACGTGTCGTTCACGACTTCTCCCCGACTGCTATCGCAACATGGGATTGGAAAGTAGACGAGAACAGGAAGCTGATAACATCAGCCGGCTTCAAATACAGTATGTACAGTACAAGCGCACTGGGATGGAATGGAGACGCATATGATCCCCGACCAGACTATTACAAAAATTTGCCGAGTAGTGTGTTCGACGTTTACGACCTGGACAAGAACAATCCGGAGTTCCTTCAAGAAAACCCGTACTTCCTTGAGCAATATAACTCGTTATACGATTATTGGACGTCAAGCAAGGCTAACAGACAAGTCAATTGGGACCGTATGTACTATGTGAACAGCGTACAGAACCAGAATGGCGAGGAAGCACTCTACTACCAGGAACGCCGTCACAACGACCAAATGGTGTTCGCTCTCAACTCCACTTGGAACCACACGATAAACAACAACTATAAATATTCACTCGGAGTGCAACTGAACCACACAAAGGGTATGCACTACAAGACAATGGCCGACTTGCTCGGAGGCGAATTGTATCTTGACTACGATAAATTCTCAGCCAACGACTACGGAAAAGGAAGTGTAGAACATCCGACCGCTGCAGCTAATGACCTCCGCAACCCATACAAACGTATATACAAAGGAGACAAGTTCGGATACGACTACAATATCTTTGTGAACAAAGCAAAGGCATGGGGACAGTTCCACGCTGACCATACATCATGGAACTCTCTAATATCCGGATACATCGAAGGCACAACCATCGAACGTGATGGCAAAATGCAAAACGGACGTGCTCCTGAAAACTCATACGGCTCAAGTGGTACAGCTAAATTCCTCGGAGGAGGAGGCAAGTTGGGTTTAAGCTACCGTCCATTCACCAACAACACGTTCTTTGCCGGTGTAAGTCTCGACGCCCAAGCACCTCTCGCACGTAACGTATTCGTTGCGCCACGTATGCAAAATAACTTCGTGGACAACCTTGAGGTAGAAAAGATCTTTAGCGCAGAGGTAGCATGGAAGTTCCGTTTTGGCGACCTGTCAGGAAAGATTGACGGTTTCTATACGAGGTTCAGCGATCAAGTAGAACAAACTGCGTTCTATAACGACCAGGAATCACGATTCACATACCTTACAATGACGGGACTCAACAAACGTCACTACGGCATTGAAGGTGCATTGTCATATCAACTGACCAGCAGTTTGTCATTCAACCTGCTTGGTACACTCAGCGACGCTCAGTACACAAACAATCCTCATGCGCAAATCAACTACGAAGGAATGGATGCAGCCACTAATGCCGAGCTGAATGAATGGGTCAACCCTGTGACCGGTGCGCAGATGCCACTAAAAATCATAGCAAACGGAGTGAAAGTAGGCAGCACTCCACTCGTAGCGGCAAGTTTTGGTGCGAACTACAACGTCAATGGATGGTTCCTTGAAATGAACCTCAACTACTATAACTGTGTATATGTAGGCTACTCTGCATACAGGCGCTTGAGCAATGTACTTAATGAGTATGTTTCCACAGGAAGGAACGCAGACGGAAGTTGGGGTTTTGCACAAGAGGATATCAACGCTACACTTGCAGAAAGCGGAGGTATTGTTTACGATCCTGAAGGTAACATCCTCAAGACAGTGAGTCCAAAGCAAGAGAAATACAACGCAGGATTCATGCTTGATGCTTCAATAGGCAAGTACATCCGTCTGAGAAACGGCAAGGCAGTCTCAATCAACCTCTCATTGCAAAACATCACTAACAACAGGAATCTCCGTACAGGAGGCTTCGAACAGAACCGCGACGATTTGTACAGCACAGGTGTCGCACGTTCTTATAAGTTCTCCAAGAACTCAAAATATTACTATGCAAACGCATTCAACGCGTTCCTCAATGTAAACTACAGATTCTAATAATATAATAAGGTGTATATGAAACGAAATATTATAAACATCAAGGCAATCGCAATCATCATGCTTGCAGCTGTATTGTTAGGAGCCTGCAGGGATTATGACACACCGGATGTTTCAGACTATAAGATTACAAGCGAAACTTCGGTCGGTGAGCCAAACCTGACCATCTCCGAGCTGAAGGAGAAATACAGAAGTGTGTTTACTCAAACTAATGCTTTTGTTCAAGTGACCGACTCCGATGTTGTGGAAGGCGTTGTAGTAGCCAACGACAACGGGGGCAACCTGTATCAGACACTCGTTCTGGCAAGCTACAACAGTACGACCGACAGTGTAGACGTGTCTAACTGCATTGCTTTCGCAGTAAAGAACACCTGCCTCTATCCTTATTTTGCAATGGGACAAATGGTACGTGTGAACCTAAAAGGCATATATGTAGGTTGCTACAGCAAGATGCCTAAGATTGGTCAGCCGTATTATACCAGCAGCAACAACCTTCGTCTTGGTCCGATGCTGTTTGAACTATGCAAGACCAAAGTGCAGCTCATCGGCACACCAGCCAACTACATCAACAAATTCACCCATATTGATATAGAAAATGACAGTCACCCGTTCATCCGCAACGCATCGCAATATCAGAACTACAAATACGCGCCAATGCTCGTAACCGTTAAAGGAAAATTCACCGAAGCAGATGGCGAAGCAATACTTGCACCCTACGAGATGCACGATGCCGGCTATGGAGTTGACCGTAATTTCAAAATTGGCAACACTACAATCACAGTGCGTACAAGCACACAAAACGAAGTTGCCTTCCTTGTCATGCCAAAGCAGACAGTACGTCTGACCGGAGTATTGTCATACTATTCCGGATGGCAGTTGCAACTGCGCACAGTTGATGACATGGAGATCGTGGAAGAATAAACAAGATAAGGTTTGAATAATAAAAACAATAAACGATATGAAAAGAATAATATCACTTGTATGTGCAACGGCGTTAATGGTTTTCACTGCCTGTGATGACGTACCTGCACCATACACAATCAATTCGAATGGTGGGAACACCAACAGCACCACCCTTCTCAGCGAAACGTTTGCTTCCTCGTTAGGCAAGTTCACAAACGTCACTACGGAAGGCGGAGTATCATGGGTCAACTCATACAGTTGCGCTACTGCTACCGGTTATGACTCCGGCACCAAGACTACAACCGATGGTACCGCATACCTTGTGTCATCAACCGTCGACCTGACAGATGTCGATTCGGCATACGTCACTTATGAGTACATTCTCCGTTACGTACGCAACCAAGAGTATCAGAAATTGGTTATCGCCTACGACTCGGCTTATTCCACCAACAACATCACAAACGCCGGATGGGAAGATCTCATAACTAAGCACACCGAAGGCTCCGACTACACCACATTCTACACCGCTTCGGTAAACATCCCGGAAAAATACTTGGGAAAGAAAATACGTCTGGCCCTTTATTTCAAATGCGAAACCAGCAGCTCTACATGGGAGGTTAAGAACTTTAAGGTCGAAAGAGGTGCGGCTGAAAACAACGACACTCCAGACGAACCGACAGGTGACAACACTTTGCCATATACAAGCAGCAGCTTGAGCGATTTCACTGCCATCACCATCACAGGATCGGCATGGAGCGGAGGCAGCAGCTATGCTAAAGCTACCGGCTACAACTCAAACGACCAGTCAACAACAGCCACTGAGGCATGGTACGTCTCTCCGGCTATCAATACAACTGTTGCAAACGACTCTGCCGCATATATCGATTTCGACTATGTTATCAGGTATCTGCAATCAGGCTCTGATATTAAGGCTCTCCACAAAGTATTGATTTCTAAAGATTACGCCGGTGATGTCACAACTGCTACTTGGACCGACCTCAATTTCAACGCACAGGAATCATCAACATACGATTGGACGTTCTATGCAGCAGAATCAATGGAGATACCTTCTGAGTTTATGAATCAAGAGCAGGTATATATTGCTTTCCGCTTCGAATGCCCAAGCAGTAATTCTACAACCTGGGAACTTAAGAACTTAAACATTCATCAAGGTAAATCAAATAACGGTGGTGGCGATACACCAATCGTTAATCCTACGGGCGACAATCTGCTTGGTAATGGTGACTTTGAGACTTGGAGCAGCAGTACACCTGTCAACTGGAAGTCAACCACCACTGCAAGCTCGGCAACTATCAGTCAGTCGAACGATGCCCACGGCGGCAATTACGCCGTACTTGTTGAAGGGACTTCAAGTGCGAACAAGCGTCTTGCTTACAAGGAAATCACACTGAAGGCTGGTACTTATACTCTGAGTTTCTACACGAAGGCAGCGACATCTACAGGTGGCAGCGTACGTCCTGGATACGTTCCGGTTACTGACGGTAAGGTCGGGCAGTATGCATATGGCGACTACACTAACAATTTGACGGCTGATACTTGGACAGAAGTGAGCCACTCGTTCACTCTGTCGGCTCAAACAACCGTGAACATTGTGATCATGAATCCAAAGAATCCAGGAGCAGGCATCCTGATTGATGATGTTGAACTTACGACAAGCGACGGCGGACTCGTTGACGGAGGCGATACAGGAGGAGACGACGACAGCGGAGATGCAACAGGTTCATACAACATTAATTTCACCTCATCAACTACAGGATGGACTACAAACGATATCAACCTCGGAGAAATGTCGTACGTATGGAAACAAGATGCTACATTCGGATTGAAAGCATCAGCATACATGAACAACAGTAATCACGCTGCAGAGTCGTGGTACATCAGTCCGAAACTGACAATCGCCGCAGGAGCTACACTTTCATTGAATCATGCACTCAACTTTCTTAACGGAAACAACAGGGCAGACTATGTCTCAGTGATTGCCATCACTGCCTCAGGCAGCCAGGAGGAACTGTCGCTCTCTCAATGGCCTGACGGTGCAAGTTGGACTTATATCGACTCCGAGGCCAGTCTGTCCAAGTATGCCGGACAGACCATACAAATAGGCTTCCATTATAAGAGTACCGCTGATTGTGCTCCTATATGGGAGATCAAGACACTTACAATCAAGTGACATGATTCCACACAGCTACAGAATAAAGGCTTGCAATCAAGGCAAGCCTTTATTCTGTATTATGGTATCACCCGAAGTCGGATATATGAGATTTTATTCTTATCTTTGCAAACAGATTAAAGCGTTATGGCAAATATACAACCATACATGGATGTACAGGCGGTCGGAAAACGCATAGGCGACCGTACTCTGTTTTGGAATGTCTCGTTCACTATCAATGAGCGCGACCATGTAGGACTTATCGCCAAGAACGGTACAGGCAAATCTACCCTGCTCTCCATACTTGCCGGTGAAGAAGGCTACGATGCAGGAAACATAATATTCCGCAACGGCTTAAGAATCGGCTATCTTGAACAGACACCATCGTTCAAAGGCAACCACACAATCATGGAAGCCATACTCAACTACCATAAGGACAAACCTATGGAGGAGGCAGAATTGAAGGCGAAACAAATTCTGACAAAGCTTAAAATTGTGGACTATGAGCAACAGATAAGTCAGTTGAGCGGTGGACAGATAAAACGGGTCGCATTGGCTAAAATACTTATCGACGAACCCGACATGCTGATACTTGACGAACCGACCAACCACCTTGACCTTGAAATGATCGAGTGGCTCGAAAGTTACTTGAGCCGTACGACAATGAGTATTCTCATGGTAACACACGACCGTTACTTCCTCGACAGAGTTTGTTCATCAATCATAGAGATGGACAATGAGCGAATTTATATATATAAAGGTAACTACAGCTACTATCTTGAAAAGCGGCAGGAACGTATCAACAACCTGTCGGCAGAAATCACACGCGCAAACAACCTGTACCGCACCGAGCTGGAATGGATGAGACGGATGCCACAGGCACGTGGACACAAGGCCCGATACCGTGAGGAAGCATTCTATGAACTGGAAAAGATTGCCAAACAGCGCATCAACGAACGCAACGTGAAACTTGATACCGGCGGAGGATATATCGGAAATAAAATATTCATTGCCAAGAACGTGAGCAAACGCTTTGGTGACAAAGTGATTCTTAAGGACTTCAACTATACATTTTCCAGGTACGAGAAATTGGGTATCGTCGGCAACAACGGAACAGGAAAGTCTACATTCATAAAGACTCTGCTTGGCTTGGAAGCCATCGGCGAGGGAACATACGACATCGGACAAACCGTACGCTTTGGCTATTACTCACAAGAAGGACTCGAATTCAACAACAGTCAGAAGGTGATTGATGCAGTGAGAAACATTGCAGAATATGTGGACATTGGTAATGGTGACCGCCTGTCGGCGGGACAGTTCCTCCAGCACTTTCTGTTCACACCAGAGGAGCAGCATACCTACATATACAAGCTAAGCGGAGGTGAGCGCCGGCGCTTATATCTGTGTACTGTGTTGATGAGGAATCCAAACTTCCTTATTCTTGACGAACCGACCAACGACCTCGACATCATAACCCTTCAGATTTTGGAGGAATACCTGGCAAACTTCCATGGATGTGTTATTGTAGTCAGTCACGACCGTTACTTCATGGATAAAGTAGTGGACCACATTTTTGTGTTCAACGGCAATGGAGACATAAAGGACTTCCCCGGCAACTATTCACAATACCGTCAGTGGAAGAGCCTCAACCCTACCCCGTCTGCCAACACACACAACCAGGCAAAAGAAGAGTGGAAGGCTAACAAGTTTACCAACAAGGTCCGCAAGTTGTCTTTCAAAGAGAAAAAGGAAATGGAACAACTGGAAGCAGACATTGAAAGCCTGGAAGCGGAAAAAAAAGATATCGAGAAGAAACTGAGCAGCGGTGCGATACCAACAGCACAAATCATAGAACTTTCGAAACGGCTGCCGGCTCTCAATGACGAACTTGATCAGAAGTCTATGCGATGGCTCGAACTGAGTGAGATCGGACAATGATTTAATTTGCCGCCATAACCTCATGAAGTTG
>CAYVNW010000013.1:29453-58927 GCA_964452915.1 uncultured Bacteroidaceae bacterium
GCCATAACCTCATGAAGTTGTTGCCATAACCTCATGAAGTTGCGGGCATAAGTTAACCGCATTGCAGACATAAGCTAACAACGCGGTTCCACGTAGTCATGTCTACAAAGCAACCATCAAATGTTCAACACTCAAACATATAAAAAGTGATATTATTAAAAATAATCGGAAGAATAAAGTTTCCAATTACTAATAAATTCGTACCTTTGCATATAAATATGTAAGCTTGCGTATAAAAGACAATATAGATATGATTAAAATTTCTTTCCCAGACGGCAGCACACGTGAATACGAAGCTGGCGTTACAGGACTCCAGATCGCAGAAAGCATCAGTCCACGCCTTGCACAAGAAGTCTTAGCATGTGGCGTAAATGGAGAAACAACAGAACTAAACCGCCCAATCACAGAGGACGCGTCAATCAAACTTTATAAATGGGACGACGCAGAAGGCAAACATGCCTTTTGGCACACATCCGCACACCTCATGGCAGAAGCCATCGAGGCCCTGTATCCTGGTACACAATTCGGAATCGGCCCTGCCATTGAAAACGGATTCTACTATGACGTAATGCCTCTTGAAGGAGTGAAATTCACAGACGCAGACTTCCCTAAAATAGAAAAGAAGATGCAGGAACTTGTGCAGAAAAAGGAACCACTTGTGCGCAAGGAAATATCAAAGAAGGATGCTTTGGCACTCTTCGCTTCAAAAGGACAAACATATAAGAACGAACTTATCAGTGAGTTGGAGGACGGAACCATCACAACCTATACTCAAGGCAATTACATCGACCTTTGTAAAGGCCCGCACCTCATGACTACTGCACCTATAAAAGCATTCAAACTCCTTAGTCTTGCTGCCGCATACTGGCGTGGCGACGAAAAACGTCCGATGATGACCCGTATCTATGGCATATCGTTTCCTAAGAAGAAGATGCTTGATGAATACCTTGTGGCACTTGAAGAGGCTAAAAAGCGCGACCACCGTAAGATCGGCAAGGAAATGGAACTCTTCATGTTCTCCGACCGTGTTGGTAAAGGACTTCCAATGTGGCTTCCTAAAGGCACACAAGTCAGAATCAGACTCCAAGATTTCTTGCGGAAGATTCAAAAGCGCTATGGCTATGAAGAAGTAATGACGCCACATATAGGAGGCAAAAACCTTTATGTCACTTCAGGACACTGGGATCACTACGGACAAGACTCGTTCCGTCCTATCACAACACCTGAGGAAGGCGAGGAATATCTGCTCAAACCAATGAACTGCCCTCACCACTGTGAGATCTACGCATGGAAACCTCGTTCATACAAAGACCTGCCTTTCCGTTGTGCAGAATTCGGTACAGTATACCGTTACGAACAGTCAGGTGAACTTCACGGATTAACACGCGTACGTTCATTCACACAAGACGATGCTCATATCTTCTGCCGCCCAGACCAAGTAAAGGAAGAGTTCCTGCGTGTGATGGACATCATTGCTATCATATTCAAGGCTCTTAACTTCAATGAGTTCGAGGCACAGATCAGCCTTCGCGACCCTAACGACAAAGAAAAATACATAGGTAGCGATGAAGTTTGGGAACAAGCGGAGAACGCTATCATTGAGGCATGTGCCGAAAAGGGCCTGCATACCCGCACCGTCTTGGGAGAAGCAGCCTTCTATGGTCCAAAGCTCGACTTCATGATTAAAGACGCACTCGGCAGACGCTGGCAACTTGGAACAATACAAGTGGACTATAACCTGCCGGAACGTTTCAAACTGGAATATACAGGCAGCGACAACGAGAAGCACCGTCCTGTTATGATCCACCGTGCGCCATTCGGCAGTATGGAACGTTTCATAGCAGTTCTCATCGAGCACACTGCCGGTCATTTTCCATTATGGCTCACACCAAACCAGGTTGCAATACTTCCTATTTCAGAAAAGTACAACGACTATGCACAAAAAGTATGCCAGGAACTGAACCAGAACGACGTGCGCGCAATAGTAGACGACCGCAACGAAAAAATAGGCCGTAAAATACGTGACAACGAAGTCAAGCACATCCCTTACATGCTTGTCGTTGGAGAAAAAGAAGCCAGCGACAGCACAGTGAACGTCAGAAAACAAGGCACACAGCAACAAGAGACAATGTCTGTAGCAGACTTCGCAAAGAAGATTAACGATGAAGTACGGCAAATGACCGAACAATTCTGATCTTTCCACTACACCATAATATAATGTGTAGAGAGCAATACAACTCTCTACACATTTTGAGTGGAAATGAGACATTACAAGACAAAAATCAAAGCATAACCAAACTAAAATAACACTTAAAGATAAAATAAATCATTTTTTGAGTTCATGCATTGTTAATATTTTTATATCTTTGCAGTCGATTTGCGTAAAGCAAAGAAACAAATAAAAACAAGAGGTCAAAAAACGAATAAAACCGAAGGAACATCCACATTTAATGAAAGGTGACAATAAGAAACAGCAGTACAGAATCAACGAACAGATCCATGTACGCGAAGTACGAATCGTAGGTGACGGAATAGAATCGAAAGTAGTTCCAACACACGATGCACTTAAATTAGCAGAACAAATGGGAGTAGATCTTGTAGAAATCTCACCAACTGCGCAACCTCCGGTTTGTAGGCTTATCGACTACTCCAAACTCCTTTACCAAATAAAGAAAAAGGCGAAGGAAATGAAAGCCAAACAAGTGAAGATAGAAATCAAAGAAATTCGTTTCGGACCTCAGACGGCAGAAGCAGACTATGCATTCAAGCTCAAACATGCACAAGAGTTTCTCAAACAAGGCAACAAAGTCAAGGCATACGTATTCTTCAAAGGACGTTCAATCGTCTTTAAAGAACAAGGTGAAGTATTGTTGCTGAGACTGGCAAACGACCTTGAGGATGTAGCTAAAGTGGAAAGCATGCCTGTCCTCGAAGGCAAAAAGATGAATATAATGCTTGCGCCTAAAAAGGGAGGAAGCAGTACGGCCAAGAAAAAAGAACAGACAAGTCCGGCAACCGACAAACCAGACTCTTCAACCACTACGCAGCCTGCCGCAAACAACGAATAAATATAATAAGGTGCGTAACGTCCTGGTATATACGTTGCCACCAATAATAATAACAAATAAAAGAACAGAAACATGCCAAAGATTAAAACAAATTCAGCCGCTAAAAAGCGCTTTAAGCTTACCGGAACCGGAAAGATTAAGAGACAGCACGCTTATCACAGTCACATTCTGACAAAGAAGACTAAAAAGCAAAAGAGAAATCTCGACCACTCTTCAATCGTCGTTTCAGCCAACGTTAAACAAGTTCGTGACCTGCTCCGTCTTCGTTAAACACAATTCAGTAAGCAGAAAAATTCATTAATTAAATTGTTTAATCGAATGTTTAGCTCAGAAGAGTAGCCACAAACTACCGCTAACATTCAAAAAGAAAAAAAACTATGCCAAGATCAGTAAATCACGTTGCCTCAAGAGCAAGAAGGAAAAAGATTTTAAAGCGCGTCAAAGGTCAGTTCGGTGCACGTAAGAATGTGTGGACCGTTGCTAAGAACGCTTACGAAAAAGGACTTACCTACGCATTTGTAGGACGCCGTCGTAAGAAGAGAGAGTTCCGTGCGCTTTGGATTCAGCGTATCAACGCTGCTGCAAGACTTGAGGGTTTGTCTTACTCACAACTTATGGGTGCAATCCACAAGGCAGGAATTGAGATCAACCGCAAGACACTCGCAAACCTTGCACTCAACAATCCAGAAGCATTCAAGGCTATTGTCGATAAAGTTAAATAACGACATCATTAAACATGCAATAAAGGAGAGCCATTTTTGTGCTCTCCTGTTTTGTATATCCACAGCCCTGACAAACCAAGCATCAACCGAATTTATCAGACAATCAATAATATATGAAATCAGAACAATTCAACTTCAAGGCAAAAGCCATTCGTTGGAAACAGTTCGTCCGCCATTCTGATTCAGTGTTTCTCAGCCTAAAGCGGGAAATCAGCATTGGTGTGCTTAGCGTGTCAACACTGCTCGCTGCCACACCCGCTTCTGCAGTAGGCAAAGTAGCAATGTCAGACAATGTGGAGCAATTAATAGCAGAACTGTATGCCGATGACGACTCCATTGCCGACACGCTGCCATTCGACATTAACCTGCTCGAACAAGGCGACCTGCTCTTCAACGTCGAAGCCGACGCCAAAGGTATTGCTGCGGCAATAGTCAACGTAACCGAAGGAGTAGACCTTCAAAACATTTCACATGTAGCCATAGTCTACAAACACGACAACCAAACTTACGCTCTCGAAGCATCAGGAAAACACGGTGTATGGCTCAACCCTATTGACTCGTTCATCATAAACGCCAGACACACACAGGAAGGGAAACCACTTATTTTAGTCGGCAGACTAAAAGACAGGTCTAATATCAATGAATCCATAAACAAAGCATTGACTTATATCGGTCGTCCATACGACAAATTTTATATGCCGGACGACAAAGAAATCTATTGCAGTGAACTCGTGCAACTGTCGTTTGTCAATACTGACGGCAGCCACATATTTCCACAGATACCAATGTCGTTCCATGATAAAAGCGGCAAAGTGACCGACTTCTGGAAAGATTACTATAGGAAGTACGGCATGAAAGTTCCGGAAGGCGAACCCGGAACCAACCCAGGCGGCATATCACGCAGCGATGCAATAGATATTATTTACAAACTATATTAACAACAAAAGATACAAGTCATGAAACTATTATATTTTATCATACCTGCGCTGATGCTTGGGTATGCGACAGGCATATATGCGCAAAAAGACGAGGCAGACAAGACAATTGAACTGCAAGAGACCGAAGTTACAGCCTCACGAATACCAATACCGCAAACTAAAGCCACACGTTTGATACAAATGCTTACGGCTAAGGACATCGAAAATAGTCCGGCCCAAAGCGTGAACGACCTGCTGAAGACAATAGCAGGAGTTGATGTCAGACAACGGGGAGGATTTGGAGTACAAACCGACATAGGCATCAACGGAGGTAACGAAGACCAACTGACGGTGTTGCTTAATGGTGTCAATATCTCCAATCCGCAAACAGGCCACCTCACAATGGACCTCCCTGTCAGTATAAACGACATTGAGCGTATTGAAGTAATTGAAGGCGGGGCCAGCCGGGTATACGGAGCATCAGCATTTTCCGGGGTTATAAATATAGTTACCAAGTCACAAGCGACGAATGGCATTTCGGCAGACATCAACGGAGGCTCATACGGCACATTCGGAGCCAACGGCAACATTAATCTGCGTTCCGGAAAGTTTACTAACTTCATTAGCGGCAGTTGGACACAAAGCGACGGAGCAAGTGCAAACAGTGATTTCAAAAAAGGTACCGCTTATTGGAACGAGAAATTCGACAATGATTATTTCTCAACCACCATACAAGCAGGGATGAGCGACATGAAGTACGGAGCCAACACGTTCTATGGCACTGGCAGTAACTCACAGTATGAGGAAGACACCAAATATCTTGTAAGTATCCAGGGAGAGAACAAAGGACGCATACATGTAAGTCCGCAATTATATTGGAATCGCTCATACGACCACTATATATGGGTACGCGATAATCCAGCTGCTTATGAAAACTATCATCAGACAACAGTCTACGGAGCGAATGTTAATGCATGGACTACATGGGCATTAGGAAAGACCGCCATTGGAGTTGAGTACCGCAACGAACGTATCCTCAGCACACGACTTGGCAAAGCAATCGATTCAGACCGCATCAATAAGTATCCTGGATACAAATACAAAGACAACCGTTCAAATACCGGTATATATATTGAACATGATGTCCTGCTCGACAACTGGAGCTTATCGGCAGGCGTACTTGCCAATAAAAACACCAGTGTCGTAGGCTCAATGAAACTATACCCCGGTATAGATATCAGCTATAGTCCACTGGCAGGCATGAGGATTTATGCGTCGTTCAACCAGAGTCTGCGCACGCCGACATTCACCGATTTATATTATAACGGACAGGGCATTGAGGGAAATGTAGAATTGAAGCCGGAGAAAAGCACAGACTATTCCATTGGCTGGAGTTACAATACAAATATGATGCACTTTCAAGTTAAGGGTTTCTATCGCAAAGGAACTGACATGATAGATTGGGTAAAGGAAGTTGGTGCAAACAAATGGACAACTGCAAATTCGGATATCGACAACATCGGTTGCGAAGCATTTGCGAGTTTCGATTTCACGCAAGCTACAATCAGAAATCCATTTCTACGCTCACTAACACTAAGTTATTGCTACAATCATCAAAAGAGAGTGAATACGGAACAGACAGCTACTTACGCAAGCCAACTGGTATACCTGAGAAATAAGTTCGTTGTCACACTTAACCACCGCATATTCAGTAAACTGAACGCACAGTGGGAGTTCATCTATAAAGAACGCACAGGATGGTTTGACAATGCGCTCACCAACGCCCGTCAATCTTACGGCAGCTTTGGACAACTCGACGTGAAATTGCAATGGACCGATAAAAAATACACAATCTACCTGCAAGGCAATAACCTGACAGCAAAGAAGTATTATGATGTAGCGAACGTCAGACAGCCTGGCTTTTGGATTACTGCGGGAGCACACGTCGATATTGACTGGTAAGCCACAATGATTGCACACTTAAGCCCAATAATGCAATATTCATTCATTTTTTTTGCACCATAATCAACAAAACGAGCCATTTATCCGTTAGCTATTTGTTTGACAACACAGAAATGCCTATCTTTGCAGATGTAAAAAATAAACAATATCATAAATAATTTCGAATATGAAAGCATTTGTATTTCCAGGTCAGGGAGCCCAATTCCCAGGTATGGGCAAAGACCTCTACGAGTCAAAGCCATTGGCAAAAGAACTTTTCGACAAAGCAAACGAAATTCTCGGTTACAAGATTACTGATATAATGTTTGACGGGACAGCTGAAGAACTGAAACAAACCAAGGTAACACAGCCTGCAGTATTCTTGCATTCAGTTATTTCCGCTCTCTGTATGGGCGAAGACTTCAAGCCAGACATGGTAGCCGGACACTCACTTGGTGAGTTCTCTGCACTTGTCGCAGCCGAGTGCCTTTCGTTTGAAGACGGATTGAAGCTGGTCTACAAGCGTGCTATGGCAATGCAGAAAGCATGCGATGCAGCTCCATCAACCATGGCTGCAATCATCGGTCTGCCAGATGATAAGATCGAAGAGATCTGCGCTTCAATCAACAAGCCGGGGCATGTTGTCGTTCCTGCTAACTACAACAATCCTGGACAACTCGTAATCTCCGGAAATATCGAGGCAGTACAAGAGGCATGCGAAGCCTTGAAAGCTGCCGGAGCTAAACGTGCTCTGGTGCTCCCTGTAGGCGGCGCATTCCACTCTCCTCTCATGATGCCTGCACAAGATGAACTTGCCGCAGCCATCCAACAGACAGAGTTCCACACACCAAAGTGTCCTGTTTATCAAAATGTAGACGCTAAAGGACACACCAATCCGGAAGAAATCAAGGCAAACCTCTTGAAGCAGCTCACCTCACCTGTGAAGTGGACATACGAAGTACAGGCAATGATTGCTGACGGTGCTACAGACTTCACTGAATGTGGTCCTGGCAAGGCTTTACAAGGTATGATCGCAAAAATCTCACGCGATGTAACTGTACATGGAATTGCATAATTATTAAAACAACATCCTCATACATAAAGAGGGTCAGCACTGATACTGACCCTCTTAGTGTTTGATTCAGACATAAAAACCACGGCACATTGAAACCAATCATCTATCAAACTCTTCCACGCCTGTATGGTGCAGACTCAACATCAAACACCTTTAATGGTACGATCAGCCAAAATGGATGTGGAAAGATGAAGGACTTTACATCTAAGGCTCTAAAGCAAATTAAAGATCTTGGATGCAATTATATTTGGTATACCGGACTTATTGAGCACGCTCAAAAGACTGATTATTCAAGCTATGGCATAAAACACGACAATCCTGTTGTCGTGAAAGGCAATGCCGGAAGTCCTTACGCCATAAAGGACTACTATGACATCGACCCCGATTTGGCTGTCGATGTTCCAAACCGTATGAAAGAGTTTGAGAATCTTGTGGCACGTACTCACCGTGCAGGACTAAAAGTAATCATCGACTTCGTTCCAAACCACGTGGCACGTCAGTATCATTCTGATGCCAAACCGGCAGGTATTGCCGACTTGGGAGAAAACGATGACACTTCACTTGCTTTCTCGCCACAAAACAACTTTTACTATCTCACCGGACAAGCCTTCTCAACGTTGAATCTCGGAGTTGCGGAAAAGGGAGAAGACACTTATACCGAATATCCGGCTAAAGCTACCGGTAACGATTGTTTCTCTGCCTGTCCAGGTAGGAATGACTGGTATGAGACTGTAAAACTCAATTACGGCGTAGACTATCAAAACGGGCATCAGGCACATTTCCTACCGGAGATTCCATCCACATGGCATAAAATGGCAGACATTCTGCTTTTTTGGGCATCTAAAGGTATTGATGGTTTCCGGTGTGACATGGCAGAAATGGTGCCATGTGAGTTTTGGGGCTGGGCTATACCACAAATAAAGTCTTACCGCAAGGACATTATCTTCATTGCCGAAGTATATAATCCAAACGAATATCGCAATTATCTATATAATGGTAAGTTCGACTATTTGTACGATAAGGTCGGACTCTACGATACACTCCGCTCTGTGATTGCAGGTCAAAGTGCCTCACTCATTACCAATTGTTGGCAATCAGTCGATGACATACACGACCATATGCTAAACTTCCTTGAGAATCATGATGAGCAACGTTTGGCATCCGACTTTTTCGCAGGCAGTGCACAACGAGGTAAACCTGCCCTGCTTGTATCAGCTCTGATGCGTAGCAACCCGTTTATGATATATTGCGGACAAGAACTTGGAGAACGTGGAATGGATCAGGAAGGATTCAGCGGACTTGACGGCAGAACTACTATCTTCGATTACTGGACCTTAGACAAACTTCGCAGATACCGCAACCACAATCTGTACGATGGCAAACTTCTTACGAAGGAGGAACAGGAGTTGCGTCAATACTACTGCAAGGTACTGAGTCTTTGCAACTCAGAGGCGGCGATACGTGACGGACAATTCTTCGACTTAATGTACGCAAATTATGACAATAATCTGATGGACACAAACCGTCAGTATGCCTTTCTGCGTAAATCGGGCAACGACACGTTGCTTGTGGTTGCAAACTTTGCCGACAATGCAACATCAACGTCCGTCCACATACCAGGACTTGCGTTTCAGTGCCTCGACATCAAGCCAAACAATTACGTCGCCACCGACTTGCTGACCGGCAGGCAACAGGATATCGGCATATATGCCGACAGCCTCATCAACATCACACTGCCAGCGAACGATGGTGTCGTACTAAAGTTCGTTATGGGATAATACAGGACGGCATCTGTCAATCCGCACAGATATAGTGTCCGCCATAAAAGTTCCATCCGACAGGAACCGTAATTTCACAATCATCGACTCCTTCGTCCTCGGAGGTGTTTGGTCAAACACAAAGTTGCCCAAACTATAATATACCAGCGAAGGATGCGATGTTTGTCTTCCCGTTACATTAATGGTATCAATTGGTTGGAGCACATGCGGATGATGCCCTATTATAACATCCGCTCCTGCTTCAGCCAAACGTCGTGCCTGCCGCCGTTGCGTCATATTAGGATTTGATTGAAACTCACTGCCCCAATGCAATACAGCTATAATCCAAGTATCCGGATGCGACTGCTTGTATTCACTGATTGCCTTCACAAGACCATCGTACGATGCCTGGCAGACCCCGGGCTTACCGTCAAGTTTGTGCCAATTCTCCAAAGTCATCATAACAGAATTGAATAGTGCCACACTTATCTTACCCTTACTTATAACGGTCGGTCCGATACGCTGCCCGTCAGTCAGTCCATATCCTATCGGCACAATACCTGCGTCTCGCAAATGCTGATATGTCGCCGCAAGTCCGCGTCGGCCCTGATCGTTCGTATGATTGTTTGCCATTGCGGCATGAGTTACCCCTACTCTTCTTAAACTGTCTGCCCATTCTGCTTCGGCCCTGAAAATATATTTCTTATTGACAGCCGAGACTGTATCGGTCAGCGGGCATTCAAGATTTACCACTACAGCATCAGCTTTACGGAACAGCGGACTGACCTCCGAGAAGATATATGAAATGCCATTATGTTCGACAACAGGACGTACTCCACGGTCGAGCAACACATCACCGGTGAACAATATGTCTAAAGTATCATTGGCATCACCCTTAGGCGTACGTGAAGTACACGCCCCGAAGATGATGCCAATTAATATGATGGCACAAATCCGACTGAAAGAATTCATTCACATTTGTTTAGCAACCGGTACTATAGAAAATCTCCTCGTTTGCCTTCGGAGCTTTGTCGAGCAACAGAGGTTTCATCCATTCAGGTCTGCCGGGTGCGTCACCTTCGAGCTTCTTCTGCCACTCTTCATCGGTCAGTCTTTTGCCAAGAGGATTGACAAACTCATAATAACTGAAAGTAGCACCACGAGTCAGATAAACCTTGCCGCCAATCACAACGTTCACATAAATAACATCGGCATTTCCTGTAGCCTCATATAGTATTCCGCATTTCTTGCAATTCAACACATTTCGAGTGAACACATCAGCAACAACGGCAATTGAGCGGTCGGCACCTTTAACTAAATCCCATGAATACAAGTCTAAGTCAGGGTCCAGCACACTCAGTGTAAACCATTCCATAGAACTGCCTAAATATCTGATTTCGCTATATTCCTCCTCTGAAAGGACTTCACCAGCCAATTCTTTCTTCGACACCTTGATACAGAAGTCCATGTAGTCTTCAAGACTCTGGGTCTTACCGTCGAGATCATCAGTCATCAGACCATTCTTTATAAGCAACGAACGGGTTAGAGTCAGCATCTCCTTCATCTTGTTCCAAAATTTTAAATTAGGTTCCACATACCCCACCAGTATAGGATCAGGGAAATCTCCTCCCGAACCACATTCTGCTACAATTGGCTGCTCAGCGTATAGTATCGCATCATGTTTCAATTCACTCCACGAAGCAAGAGCCGTATTGATATTTTTCTTCGACCACGATGTAGTTTTCATGTAGTCCGGATACTGTTTGTCAGGTTTTTGCAATTCAACAAGGCACTCCATCCATTTATTATACATCGACTTGTCCCAATCCTTATAGTTTTTGAACAGCTTTTTGAGTGCTGTCATCTCATCTGTATACCCGTTCCATTTCTTCGCATCCTCATAATATTCATCATCGATTATGTCGGCATCATTCACTCCAAAGGCCGACAGCACATGAAGCCCGCGAGGGAAAGGCAGTTCGCAATTAGGTGTCGGATCATACGTTTTACTTAGAATATATCCGTCAGCCGTATAACGCTGAGGCATAAAATTGATTTTGTCTTCACATCCGTCCTCAGCAATCTTAGAAGTGATGCGGTTACGGTTTTCGAACAGCTTGACAAGATAATCGTTTATCTTCTGCAACGACTTGACATCAGTAATATCATCCAGCGTGAAATCCGTATGTTTTGCCAAATAACCGGCAATATCCACAACTGCCACATTGTCTGGCTCTCCCATCAAGAAATCAAGCAGATGATACACACCAATGCCATTGTTTGCAACTGTTGTGTCTATATTGTTCAACAAGTAAGCCATCAATACCGCTTGTTCAAGCGATTCCTGATCTTCACGGCAATAAGTATACGTCTGCAACCACATCATGTATCTGAAATAACGTTGCAGTTCTTCCGACCTTGTGTAGTGGCCGCGAGGTTTGAACAGACTGTAAGGGAAGTTTATTTTCTTATTCATCATTGGTGAAAGGTCATCCTCTGCTTTGTAGATATTGTCCACTTCCGTACGAGCTACATTCACATAACTCATAGGCACAGACAAGCTGCCATTTGTAAGCAATCGCTCAGCAACTGCGAAAAACGCAGCATTATTCTCAGCCAGTTTTTTGAGTTCCTTGTCATTCGTAGAAGCAGCGATTGCCTTTGCTTTGTCATACATGGCAATATTCAAGTTGTGCAAGCGGGGAATGAATTTGCTCTTCTCCAAACTCTTCATGACATATTCAAAATACATGTGGAATGCTTGCAGATACAAATCTGTAGTTATATAATTTGGAGTTATGGTATAATCGTTTTCCTCATAGATATTAAACAGTTGCTGTCTGTCGCTTGGCATGATAGCGAAATTGTGATGATTAAGCATGGCAAGGAAGTCCTGGTCCACATCATCATATTGGAACATATTGACAGTCAATGCAGGGTTCGACAACTGCAGTCCGTCTCGGTTAATAGTCCGTTGTCCGTCAAGTTGTTGTATACGTTCATCAACTCTTTTTACGAATGCTTTCTCCTTATCAGTCAGTCCTGCCAGGGCTTCATCGGTCAGAGGTTGCCAGTCGTGTGCCTCAAGATAGGTTGCGCAACGGTTGTAATACCAGTCAGACCGTTGAGTGAAGAATTTGTTTACATCCGACTCCATGAACCACAGTCCTTTCAGTGCAAACGGATAGTTGCGCAACAATCTCAGCTCCATCATGGTCATGTCATTAATATCCATGTCAAGATCAATCTTGTCGGGTAATCGCTTTGATGTCACAAGGAACGAGTGTGGGTTAAATTCCACCTTCTCAGTCAGCACATTCTCATCTGATTTAAAATCACGTGAAGACTGCTGATTGTTTGCACATCCAACAACAATCAACAGCAATGTTGAAACCAAACAAATTTTCTTCATACAATTACATTTATTTTGTTGTTAATTCTTTTACAAATTCAAGTCCAAATCCCTTATACCTGTATATACGTTGCACAACCGTACTGTCAGGATTGAACTCCCATGTATGAATCATAGCAGGCACACTGTCGCGCTCTACGACAAAATCTTTCAGCGGACCTCCGACACGCGAGCCCAACCACAATGGCCGTATCAGTTTCCCATTATATAGATGGAAGATAAAGAGACGTTTATCTGCTTCGGGACGATAGCGCGTACTTCCTATAGTACCTACAAGAATTTCCGCATTTCCGTCACCTGTCACATCACCACAGTCAAATCTGAATACATTCATTTCAGTCCATTTGTCAAGTAAGCTGTCGTTTCTCCAATGACAGATTGTATATACACTGTCGGATTCATTAATAAGGCACAGCATGCCATCCTCACCATCCTTATTATAATAATAGGTGTGGTCATCGAGCCTTTTAATCACAAGTCCATTATCCAATGTACAACAGACAAGTGTTGCCCACAGCACAAACACACTGAGTGTCTTGAAAAACATTCTCATCAGCCTCATGACTTTGTTTTACAAAATTACTATTTTTTTTATTCACCAAACATTCATCATCATAATTTTCATTCAAAAAGCTGAATGCCCCACGTTAGCAGAGTCGAAAACAACAAATAAATTTGTTTTTTCATTAATCTTGCAGTATCTTTGCAAAAAATTTGTACTCATGTTAGAGAAGATAGAAAAGATGCTTGCCGAAATTGACGCTCTTCAGGCAAAAAACGCAAGCGACATTGAAGCACTTCGTATCAAGTACTTAAGTAAGAAAGGGGCCATAACAGCCCTCATGGCTGATTTCCGCAATGTTCCGGCAGAACATAAGAAGGAAGTCGGAATAAAGATCAATGAACTTAAGGATAAGGCATTTGCTAAGATCAACTCACTCAAAGCTTCGTTTGAAACTGCGGATGCCGGTAATAACGATATTGACATAACACGTACCGCCTACCCTGTCAGTTTAGGTACACGCCATCCACTCACTATCGTCAAAAATGAAATTGTCGATATATTCTCACGACTTGGATTCTGTCTTGCTGAGGGTCCGGAAGTAGAAGACGACTGGCATGTATTCGGTGCTATGAATTTCGCTGACGATCATCCTGCCCGCGACATGCAGGACACATTCTTCATCGAAGCAAAACCGGATGTCATTCTTCGCACACACACCAGTTCCGTACAGAGCCGTGTGATGGAGCACACACAACCACCTATCCGCATTATTTGCCCAGGGCGTGTCTATCGCAACGAAGCCATCAGTGCCCGTGCCCATTGTTTCTTCCATCAAGTTGAAGGGCTGTATGTTGACGAGGAAGTAAGTTTCACCGATTTGAAACAAGTGCTCTTGCTTTTCGCACGTGAGATGTTTGGCGAGCATACACAGATACGTCTTCGCCCATCATATTTCCCATTCACCGAGCCCTCTGCCGAAATGGACATCAGCTGCAACATTTGCGGTGGTGTCGGTTGCTCATTCTGTAAATACACCGGATGGGTGGAAATTTTAGGATGCGGCATGGTCGATCCGGCAGTGCTTGATCTCAACGGAATAGACAGCAAAAAATATAAAGGCTACGCATTTGGTATGGGCGTTGAGCGCATCACAAACCTTAAATATCAAGTTAAGGATTTGCGTATGTTCAGTGAGAATGATGAGCGATTCTTGAGGGAATTTGAAGCTGCAAACTAATACGACACTACTTTTTCAAGTAAAACATTAAAAAAAACTCGTAAAAGTTTTGCTGGTATCAAAAAAAAGCACTACCTTTGCACTCGCAAATCAGAAATGAAGGCAACAAGGTGTGTTAGTTCAGTTGGTTAGAATATCTGCCTGTCACGCAGGGGGTCACGAGTTCGAATCTCGTACACACCGCAAAAGAGGAAGTTCTTAAGAGCTTCCTCTTTTTGTTTTCTGCAATCAGCGGTTCTGATTACAGTCGTATAACAAAGAATGTCATTCCAACGTTAGGAATTCGCCTTAGCATACTTCTCCCTGCTTTTTATGATAGCATTGAAATTGTCGAGCGACCAGTCAATGAGTTGGTTAAGCAGAGGAAGCAATGATTCAGCGCGTTCTGTCAGAGCATATTCCACACGTGGAGGCAACAGGCAACGCTATCTTATGTCATACCTCCCCTACTCCGTCATCCCGATTGCAGTGACCGTGCCTTGTGCCGGTCATCCTCATAGCACTGATGCATAGCACGGTTATAGAGCACTGAAGATCTCAGCTTTTTTACTGCCTATTCCCTGGCATTTTACAGTAACTTTTACGGATGCTCCGCTTCCGTCTGTCTGTATCACCGCCATCGCTTGTCCGTTGTACAGTCGTGTACTGTTGCTGCGGAACGACTCCATGTCGGTTGGGTTTGCGTTGCCCGTTGCTATCACCTTACCGCCACCTTCTGCCGAGAATTTGACTGTACGCTCATAATCGGCAACACGATTTCCGTCTTTGTCCACGAGTGTGACTGTAGCATAAATAAGGTTGTCATACTTCTCTGTCTTCACCTCGATCCGTGCAGGCTTGCCTGCTGTCTTCAGTTCAAACGACGCCCCTTCTTTTTCTCCGTCCAATTCCACTGCCCGCAACACACCCGGCTCATAGTCGACTTCGAAACCGGCATGATAGGTGTCGCTTGTTGGCTTGGTTCCTATCAGTTTGCCGTTGAGATACAGTCTGACCAGCTTTGCCTTGCTGTATACATTAACATTCAGATGGGTGCTTGCCGGCTTCTGCTTGGAATTGATCTGCGCTCCCGCACCGTCGAACATGATGTTTGGCAGGTTATGAGGAGTGAAGAAGGTGGAAGGATGTTCCCACGCATTCACTTCAGGTTGCCAGCCCCAACCGCTGATCTCCCTGTGGTAACCCTCCGGACAAGGCAGTTCCACTGCCATCGTTATTGGCTGTATGCCCCACACGACATCACGATAGTAGCTTTGTGGCTTTTTGTTTCCTATCAGGTCAATGTCGCCACACCATCCGTTGTAGTAAGGGTAAGGCATGAAGAACGGACTGCTCTTCCCGTCCTTCACAAAGAGTCCGTGACCGATTCCGGCCTCTCCAAGATAATCCATAGCAGTCCATACGAAGTCACCAACTATTTTTGAGTATTTCTCCACTCTGTCCCAGTTCTGTGACGCTTCTTTCGGATAGGTTTCGGTGCCGCACATCAGTTGGTTGTGCTTCACGGCATCATTATCGTATTCAGCCCACATATAGTTGTAACCAACGATATCGAGCGACTGAGTAACCTTCCACGAGTCTTGTTTCCAATCCACCTTCGTTATGTCCCAATAACACAAGGCGGCAATTACCGGACGGGTGCCGTCGAGACGCATGATGCGGTCGCGCATACTGCGTGCGGCAGTCATTCCCCTTTCCGAATAACGTCCCGGAATTTCATTGCCGATACTCCACATTATCACGCTTGGATGGTTGCGGTCGCGGCAGAGCATGGTTGACAGATCTGAGAGATAATGGTCTGCGAAATAATTGTGGTAGTCTGCTTCATTCTTCGGCTCGTACCATTGGTCGAAACATTCGTCGATCACATACATTCCCAAACTGTCGCACACCTGCAAGAATTTCTCTGAAGGCAGATTATGGCTGCAACGTACCGCATTGAAGCCGTACTTCTTCAGTAATTCTATCTTACGTATTTCTGCACCATCCAACGAAGCGGCTCCGAGCAGTCCGTGATCATGATGCACGCATCCGCCTTTCAGCAATACAGGGTTACCGTTGACCAGCAGACCCTTGTCGGTATCACACGTTATTGTACGCACTCCAAACGGAATTTCTATTTTGTCGCCTCCGGCTGTCAGCACTGCCTTATATATATAAGGTGTGTCTGCCGACCATAAATGTGCGTCGGGTATTCTCACTGTAAATGATACGTCGGGATTAGAGTGACTTGTCACTCCGGTAATTTGCACAGATGATTCAGCGACTTGCTTGCCCGATGCATCAACGACTGTCAAGCCGACATTGATGTTCTTTCCTTCGTATTTGCCTACTTTTAATTCAGTCACGACTTTAACCCGTGCATTTCCGCCGGCATCCTTTATGTTTTCAGTCGAAACAAAGGTGTGCCACTCATCGAGCGACAGGTTGTCGGGTGTTCTCATCAGCCATACATGGCGGAATATACCCGAACCGGAGTACCATCGGGTGTTCTTCCCTTTGTTCTCGCACTTCACTACGATCTCATTTTCCGCATTGTATCTGATGGCATCCTTCGGCAGTGCGACACGAAAACTTTGGTATCCGTAATGATTGAAATACACTTGTCTGCCGTTGAGAAATATCGTCGCATGGTTGTATACTCCCTCAAAATACAGGGTCAAATCTTTATCCTTGTCTTCCTCGTTTATACGCAGTACTTTCCTATACCAAGCCTCACCACCTAACATATGTCCGTTTTGATAGTCGCCACCTTCGCAGATAAACGGACCCACATGTTTGCCTGCCTGTGTTGCCGCATCAGTCTCCACACTCCAGTCGTGCGGAACATTCAATACCCTCGCACGGCTCCATTCAGCATCTGTAGGCTTATCAGCCCGTTCACCATAAATATAATTCCATCCGTTGTCTATGCAACTTTTTCTTTCTTGTGCTAAGGCATGTAATGGCATGCACATACACAGCAGTACGGTTAAAAAGATTGAGGTACTCTTCATCATCTGATTATTTATTGTTTAGTAGAAATTGTCTTTTATATTCATCTGCAAATATAGCGAATAATTTCAGAAATAAAAAATCCGGTAATCACAATCGAGAGACTTTGCACAAAAATTTGGGTTCATACATTTATTATCAAACCGTCGTATACATAATGTATGTGCAGTGGAAGCCTTCATACAGAATTGCGGCATAGCACAATTATAGCGCAATGAGGATACACTCGCTTTGTCAATGGTCTTTACACCCCTCTCGGTCTCCCCGTTATCGGGGAGCAGAAACGGCATGACGGAAAGTTCATTCCATTTATACCTGTAAATCAGCACGTTCTATGGTCGTACGACCATAAGGGTAGTAAACGGATTTGGAAACCGGCACTTCGAGAGTGAGAGTGACTGCTACATCCCGGTTCCCAAGTGCACTGAGGATCTGCTCACTTCGTTCGGTATGACGGAGTGTGTATGGCGGCATCAGCACTGACATCGGAGATGTCACACCATGCCTAATATACGAATAACGGCATAATAAAATTCCTCTGTATTTGCGTTGTCAGCACACACTTTTGTTGTAACTTTGCAGAGAATTAGGGATTTGTTATGACAGGTATAGAAAAAGGAATTCTCAACCGTTCCGAACTACTGTTGGGTACTGACATGATGGACAGAATCCAACAAAAGCGTATAATTATCTTTGGTGTTGGTGGAGTTGGCTCATGGTGTGCTGAATGCCTTGTCCGCAATGGCATACGGCATCTGACAATAGTCGACAGCGACCGTATTTGTATAACCAACTGTAACCGGCAGCTGATGGCGACAACAAAGACCGTAGGTAAGGTAAAAGTGGAAACCTTACGTGACAGACTGTTGGAAATCAATCCTGCCGCTGATGTCGTTGCCTTGCAGAAGATATACAGTAAGGATAACGCCAACGATTTTAATCTCGAATCCTATGACTACATCATCGACGCCATCGACTCCTTGAAAGACAAATCGGACTTAATCCTAAGAGCAAGCAGTCTGGCACACGAGAATAAGAACATAATCTTCCTGAGCAGTATGGGTGCAGCACTACGTATGGACCCGACACAAGTGAGGGTGGCTGAGTTTTGGAACATCAAGGGCGACCCGCTCGCACGTGCCATACGTAATAAGTTCAAACGAAATAAATCATTTCCTCAAAGTAAGTTCCTGTGTGTCTATAGTGAAGAGGCTCCTATGCAAAACAAAGGTACAGCCCATACCTGCGGCACATCAGCATGTATGTGTCCGAAAGCCAAACTGCTAAGTGGAGTAAGAGGAACCGACTCTGCCCAGTACGACGCACCTGGCGACCAGCGTCTTGTAGAACACGAATGGTGCTCAAGCAAGGCACAAATCAATGGCTCATTAAGTCATATTACAGGTATATTCGGAATGACACTGGCAGGTTTGGTACTAAAGCATGAACTGGCGGTCTGATACAAAACCGGACTGTGTATTTACATGATTGCGATTGGATACGTCTTACCCAATCACCAAATAGTCGGGATGACGTGACTCGAACACGCGACTCCAACGTCCCGAACGTTGTGCGCTACCAACTGCGCTACATCCCGTATTGGTTTGCTTAAAGCAGTGCAAAGATACAATAAAAGTTTTAAATGCACGTTATTTATTATGAAATAAAATTGGAATGAAGCGAAGAATTAAGATAACCTCCAAAAATATTGGTATTTTACTTTTATTGTTTTTCATCTCTGTCACTTACATGCGTGCACAGAACGTGACAATAAAGGGTACGGTTGTGGACGATGAGCGTAATCCGGTGGAAATGGCTATCGTGCGAATTGAAGGCGAGAGTCTTGTGGGCACCACCGCCGACTTGAAAGGCAGATACAGTCTGACATGCAAAAGTGCAGACTCCCTTGTCGTTGTATTTTCAATGCTGGGCTACGACACACGCAAACGTACATTGAAAGAGCCTAAGGACACCGTAATACTTAATGTTATGCTGCCTCGCTCTGGGTTTGAACTGGGTGAAGTAGAAGTCAGGGATATAAGGCGGCAGACTAATACTATGACCGACATCAACCTGACCGACATCAAACACATGGGTAACGCATCAGGGCAAGGAATAGAGCAAATCATTGCTACACAGGCTGGTGTCAGTTCCCGTAACGAACTGTCCAACCAATATAACGTACGTGGTGGTTCATTCGATGAAAACTCTGTATATTTGAATGGAATCGAAGTTTACCGTCCGTTACTTGTACGTGCCGGACAGCAGGAAGGTCTTTCAATTATCAACCCCGACATGGTGGAAAAAGTACAGTTCTCTGCCGGAGGCTTCGAAGCGAAATATGGCGACAAGATGTCGAGTGTGCTCGACATCACTTACAAGAAACCTACTTCATTCGAGGCGTCCGCGTCAGCCTCGCTTCTCGGTGCTGCCGCCTATGTAGGATACGGCAACGAGAAATTCTCAATGACACATGCTGTCCGCTATAAGACTACCAAGAACTTACTCGGTACACAGGACACCAAGGGCGAATACGACCCAAAGGACTTTGACTATCAGACCTACATCAGCTGGAGTCCAAGTAAACGCTGGATATTCGATGTTATAGGCAACATAGCCAGGAACGACTATAACTTCAAACCTTCCGACCGTACCACTAAATTCGGTACGGCAGAGGAATCGCACGAGTTCAAGGTATACTTCGACGGTAAGGAGGAAGATAAGTTCCACACGTATTTCGGAGCCTTTTCGCTGACTCATAAATTCAACAACTATAATGAGCTGACTGTAAACTATTCCGCATTTCGCACAAACGAGCGCGAGACTTACGACATTCAGGGTGAATACTGGCTTGACAGCGAGGACTTCGCTATCGGAACATATAAGGAGCACGCACGCAACCGGCTCAACGCCACTGTGAAGACCATCGGACTGACTGGAAGGAACCGCTTTACCGGTCACGATCTGCGCTACGGCATTCTGACAAAGAACGAACATGTGGACGAGACAATGAGTGAATGGGAGATGCGCGACTCTGCCGGCTACTCACTCCCCCACTCTGAGAATGAGCTGCGACTGATATATAGCTTAAAATCCAAAAACAAGATTAAGTCGAACCGTCTTGAAGCATTTATACAAGACACTTGGAGAACGGATATTAAGGAGGGCGAACTCATACTCAACTATGGTGTGCGTGTAGCCCATTGGGATTATAATAAGGAGACTATCATCTCACCGCGTGCCACTATCGCCTTCGTACCTGCTAATGCAGACAATTGGGTGTTCCGCTTCTCCACCGGTATATATTACCAGGCTCCGTTCTACAAAGAGTTGAAAGACACAGCCAATGTAAACGGTACAGGCATCGTGACACTCAATAAAGACATCAAGTCGCAACGTTCAATCCATTTCCTGCTCGGCACTGAATATAAGTTCAAGGTAAACAACCAGTTGTTCAAAGCCACAGCCGAAGCATACTACAAGGCACTGTCGAAGCTCAATCCTTACAATGTCGATAATGTGCGCTTGTCGTACTACGGCGAGAACATAGCGACAGGATATGCGGCAGGTCTCGATTTGAAGATATACGGAGAGTTTGTGCCAAAGACCGACTCTTGGGTAAGCATCGGCATCATGTCGACCAAGGAAAAGATACATGACAAGACAGTGCCACGCCCTACCGACCAGTTTCTGAACTGCAACATGCTGTTCTCCGACTATTTCCCAAATACCGACAAATGGATGGTGACTGTCAAGGGACACTTTGCAAGCGGACTTCCATTCGGACCTCCACACACAGGACGTGAGGAGCAAGTGTTTAGGATGAGAAGCTATAAGCGTGTCGACCTCGGTATATCCTACCGTCTGGTAAAGGAAGGCGAACGTATGAACTATAAAAAAATAGGCGTCAAGGATGTATGGATAGGCATAGACGCCTTCAACATCCTCGACGTAAAAAACGTGAACTCATACTATTGGGTAACCGATATTACCAACAACCAGTTCGCTGTACCAAACTATCTGACAGGCAGGCAAATCAATGCTCGCATTCTGATAGACTTATAAATCCTGTTTATTTCTCCAAGAGTTGGGCAGCCAACTGCTCAAGTTCCCTAATGGTCATTGGCTTCACTGTTGACTCGATTGTGACGATAGGGTCAATGATGGTCACATTCTTCATTCCCTCAAATGCCTCCCTCATCTTCTTTCCGGCAGTAGGAGCCCACGAGCCATTCTCTATGATACCGACAGTCCTGTCCTGATACTGCTTCATGGCAAGATGCGAAATAAAGTCGTGCATAACAGGCATGATATCACCGTCGTAAGTAGGTGCGGCAACTACCATGCGGTCGTATCTGAACGCATCCTCAATTGCTTCAGCCATATCACCTTTCGCCAAATTACTGATCGACACCTTCAATTCAGGTTTCACACCCTCAATGATACCTTTCAATATATCAGCAGCCTTCTCGGTGTTGCCGTGCATAGAACAATAGGCAATAAAGATACCCTCGTCCTCTGCTTTGTAGCTCGACCATATGTCATAAAGTTTGATGAAATAAGGCAGGTCGTCATGAAGAACAGGTCCGTGCAGAGGACAGATATATTGTATGTCCAAGGCAGACAGCTTCTTCAACAGCCTCTGTACCATATTGCCATACTTTCCAACGATGTTGAAATAGTATCTGCGTGCCTCACAAGCCCATTCCACTTTTGATCCCCATATAGAGCCTATGCCCTGACTGCCGTCGGATGTCATACTTAATGCACCGAACTTACCGAATGCATCAGCAGAGAACAATACCTTGTCTGTCTGCTCGTACGATACCATCACCTCAGGCCAGTGCACCATTGGAGCCATGAAGAACTGCAATTGATGCTTGCCAAGCGACAACACTTCACCTTCCTTCACAGTCTTGATACGGTCCTTGAAGTCCACATCGAAGAAACGTTTGATAAAAGCCACAGCCTGTTGTGTACATACAAGAGTCAATTCCGGATACTTATCCATCACGAGCCTTACGTTGGCAGCATGATCCGGTTCCATGTGGTGTACTATCAGATATGCAGGCTTGCGGTCAGCCAGTTCATGCTCCAAATTGTCCAACCAATCATCAGTCTTACGTGCGTCCACAGTGTCGAGAAGAGCAATCTTCTCATCCTCGATAATATATGAATTATAAGAAATTCCTTTAGGCACAATATACTGTCCCTCAAACAAGTCCAAGTGTTTATCATCAACACCTATATACTTGATACCATGTGTAATATTATTTGTTTCCATAGTGAATAATTAATTTCACTGCAAATATATAACAAAAAAATCACTAACCATAGAATAACTTGAAAAACTTTTCATCAAACATCATCGGGATGGCGACAGGACAGTCATTGCACTCCTTGAGTCCACCTTTCACACCCCTCCCGTCATACCGACGACATTCCCCATCGTTATCTCGAGCAAAGCAAGCACATCCTCAGTGCGCTATAACCGTGCTATGGGTCGCTATAAGAATCCACTCTGCTGTGACACCCCTCCAGGGTGTGGGTCGTTGACGGGGTCCTCAGCATATAAGGAATAAAAAAAGGGCGCTATCCTCACGGATTACGCCCACGCAATGAAAAAAAAAAAAATTTATATTAATTACAAAGTTATTTATTTCTTATATACTACATTATACTTTGTACTTGAGTAATTTGTAGGATCATCAGCAGTTGATGTCTGCTTTACCCAGCTGCCGTCAGTAGGTACAACCTGGCAGTCAAGCGTGTTGACGTAAGTGTAGAGAGCATAGTACTTGCTGTCAGCAGGCTCACGGGTCCAGTACTCAGATGGCAGAACAACGCCTGTTGTAGCGTCTACTGGATAGTAGAGACCATCATCACCAACTATAGCCTTTATTTCACCTTCATAATTGCTGAGTGCGCCATATGCGTTGATGTACTGGCTTGGGTCAGCATCAAGGAATGAAACAGTTGAGTTATTGAGCAATACCTGAAGTTGGTCACGTGTAACGTCTATAACGTTGCCTGCTTCGTCAATGATTGAGCTGTTATAGTAGTTCCATACCTCAAATGTGATACCGTCACCATATGTTTCCTTCAAGTAGTTGATAACTGACTCGTTGATACCGTCGGTAGTTACACGGATACCGTCAGCCTCATACTTAACAGTCAGAGTAACAGTGTTGCCATTAACCTCGTAAGTAGTTACGTTTGAGTTGTCATCATACTTGTAAGCCTCATCCTTGTGTGAGAGAACGATGTACATATCGTCAGCGTCGCAGTAGTACTCTGCAGGAGCCGGTATGAATACCTCAACGTCTGTAATCGAGCGAACGTGAATTGAAAGCTTAGTTGCGATATAGTCATCATCAGTCTTTTCGTCGTTCAATGAGAGGTTTACCTCGACTTCGTCAGTACCCTCATCAAGGTCGTCTGGATCAACTACAGGTTCTGGGTCCGGAGCGACGATCTTAGAGCCGTCGGCAGGAGTAATCTTGATTACGTAGTCGTTGTAGATGCCGTCACCTGGAAAGTCGAGTGTACCATTGTCGTATTTAGCAGTTGCATAGTCGAAGCAGAGGTACAGGTTAGTCTCGCCATTGTACTCGATATAGTAGTACTGATAGTGGTTGGTCTGCGTCAGGTTATTGTAGCTATCATGATAAGTAGGACCTTGACCGCCATTGATTGGACAACCTATAATCAAAACGTCAGGACCATAGTTTGCGTTGTAGTCCAACTTGTGTACGTCGCCTAAGATGATGTAGTCAATATGGCTGCTACCGTCTTGGTAGTCCTCATGATGTACATTTCCGTCACCTTGGATGTATTGAAACCGATATGTCACATGACTTGATCCGGCATACTGAATGAAGTAGTCAGTCAGGTCGCACTCAGTGCTACCTTCGTTTGGATGAGCTGCAAGGTATTCCTTTACATAAGCCTTTTCCTCGTCAGTAACTTTATGGTTTTGATAGAGGTCCTTTGCTGCCTCCTTATATGCTTCTACAGGAAAGTAATGATCGAAATTATATTCTTGCAATTTGTAATAGCCAAAATCCTCGGCACGCGTCAGAGCCTTAGTCTTAAACGTAGAATAGAGAACGTTGTTACCAGAATAGAGTACGAGGTCAGGAGACTTGGCAGGAGCTATTATAACACTTCCATCGCCATTGTCTACAGGGTCGTCGTCAGAAGAACATGCAATAAACATTGAAACAGTCATTGCAGCCAAAGCAAAATTCAGAAATAAAAATTTACCATTCATTGCGAATTGATATTTGTAAGTTATTTTGTTTTTCATCCCCATCACATGAATACAATCATACAGGAATATGAATAGTATTCTCTTTCCCGCCACAAAGGTAATGACAATAAATAATATGACCAAACATTTTGGCAAAAATATTTAAATAAAAGTTTAAATTACCTTTTGAGTCCGGCGAATATTCCGTGTGCATATACCAACCACTGTGACCATACACCTCGGAGAGCTGTCACCATCCTGTGTATGTACACTCCGCTGTGGCACCCTTCCTGGGTGCGGGTCGTGGGTTGCTTGTTCAGCCGCATCCTCACTTCACAAAGACCCGCTGGTCGCAGAGTGCTCCCACCGCAGAACTGTGTGTGATAAGTATAATTGTTTTGTCGGCATAGGCAGAGAACAGTCGGTTGCACAGTTCGATGGTAGTTTGTTCATCAAGAGCACTACTTATCTCATCGAGTAAGAAGATACTTCCAGGTCGAAGCAATCCACGGGCGATAGCCAACCGTTGAGCCTGTCCCTCACTCAGTCCCGTTCCACGTTCACCCACTTCCGTGTCGAGTCCGTCAGGCAGTGACATCACAAAGTCGGCACAAGCCGTATGCAACACAGAAGTCAGTTGCTCGTCAGTAGCGTTGGGGTTAGCAAGCAACAGGTTCGACCGTATGCTGCCGCTCATCAGCGTGTTGCCTTGCGGTACAAACACAAAATCTGCCCGTGTGTCAGCACCCACAGTCACCGACGTTCCGTTTCCTTCGATATACACCCGTCCCGCAGTAGGTTCAATCAGTCCCATCATCAATCGAAACAGCGTAGTCTTGCCGATGCCTGTCTCGCCCATAACTGCAGTGTGCGATCCGGGTTCGAACCTGTGGCTGAACCCATCGAGTACCATGCGGTCGCCACTTGCGTAGCGGAAGCTCACGCCTTCCATCACCACGCCCATCGTACCCTCATGCGGCACGCTTGCAGTAGCAATCTCCTTCGTGCCCGCTTGTTCCAGTTCCTCCAGCCGGTCGATACTTGCCGTGACATGGATCAGTCCCGGCACCATGTTGAGCAGTCGGAGAATCGGTTGCTGAATCATGCCCACAAGCTGCAGGAACGAAGTCATCACACCGAACGTGATGGTTCCGTCGCGCAGCCCGAGTCCTCCCCATACGAATGCGAGCAGGTAGCCCAAGCCGAACACCAAGGCAAGAGTCAGCCTTGTCACCACGGAGAAGCGCGTGCGTCGCAGCACGTTGGTCCGCAGATGGTCCTGCATAGTTCCGAGCCGGTCCTGCATCAGTTCCTCACTGCCAAGCGACCGCAGCACGGCATTATATTCCATACCTTCCTGCACGTGCATCTGTATGCGGCTCTCATCCTTCCTTATGTCGAGCGTCATTTGCCGCAGTCGGTGTGCCACCAGTTTGGCGAACACCACAGCGAGCGGAGTGATCAGCACCAGTGCCCAAGCGAGTCGTGCGTCGAACCAGCGCATCAGCAGGAACGAGCCGCATAGCTGCATGGTCGTTACCACCATCTGTGGCAGAGTGTCGACCGTCACGTCCCCCACAGTCTCTATGTCCTTTGCCAGTCGTGACGTCACGTCGCCAGAATGGATCAGGTTGTCAGTGAAGAGCCTTCGTCGGAAGAGTCCCCCGAATATACGCAGGCGCAGTGCGTTCGTCTGCCGTGTGGTAGCCATGGTGGTCATGTAGTAATATACCTGCCGCAGCACTACCCCGCCAACGACGGTCAGTATCAGCAACGTCACCATCCGTAGCACATCGGCACTACTGCCCGTACGTATGGTCACATCGATGAACCGGCGGCTGAGCCACACCATCAGCAGTCCCAATGCCGTCTGGCACAGTCCGGCAGCGATGCGTACCGCCATGTTCCAGCGTACGCCACGCGTACAATCCAACAACCACCAAACGTATTTCATTCCAGCACACCAGTCTCACGCCACTTGTTTAGCAGTTCCGACACATCAGCCAGAGCCTGTTCCTTAGTCACGTCGTACTCACCGGTTAGTATCTTGACAAGCGACTCCTCCGTGAAGTCACCTTGTTCCACAGCCGCCTTCCACAGTAGCGCACCACTCTCGTTCAGACTAATCAGTTTGCCAAAATCGAGGGCACCAAGCCCCTCGCCCATTATCACCTGCTCGCCACATACGTTGCGAAGCACAAATCCCTTTTTTATTCTCATATCATTTAAACTTGTTTCTGTTCAACCTTCTGTATATGGCGAGCAGCCACCGCCGCACTGGCAGCAGTCGTCTCCACAGCCTTGCTGTCCGCAGGCTGGCAGCCGACCTTAGCATATGCCGTCTGCCGCCAGCGCCAACCACATGCGATGCCCGAGCCTTCACATCAGCTACATGACAACGTTCAGTGCCCCGCAAGTTACCGTCGCCCATCAGTGTGATATGATCTCCGTTTATCTGTATGATGCGGTGTACCACATAGTGACTGCCGTCAACCCATGCAAGCACCACGTCGTTCACCTGCAGCGACTCGGGACGTTCCAGTATCACGCTGTCCTTGCCGCCAATGATGAAAGGCAGCATACTGTATCCTTTCACAGGGAAGGTGACACTCATTCCGTCTGCCACCTGCCTCGCTGCCTCCTCTATGATAGCCTTGTCGGTCATACACCTGCCATTCACTTCTGCATTCACTTTCATTTCGCGACAGCCTCCACACACATGCGTGCCGCTGCCTCATCGGGCAGGCACTCCAAATGCCATACAGGCACTATCGACGCAAGCGCGTTCTCCGTGGCATGCAGTCCGTCAGCCACAGTTTTGTCCCATCTCTTGCCCGATATGCTCGGCACGATGGCAGCATATGCCTCCACACCTGCCAGCCGTCGAATTTTATTGTAAGGAGCCTGACTAAGACGTACTATTCCGGCAAGGGGATAACTCACATTGCGATAGCATGGAGTCTTACCGCTCCACGGACTGCCATAGACTGTAGCAGTGCCGCCATCCACACGCACCACCGGATTATCATCGTTCACCAGTTCGGTGCCTTCCATATGTTTCAGCCACAGCCGTGCGTGCGTACTCTTGCCCGTTCCGCTTTTGCCGAGGAACATATACGCCCTGCCTCGCAGGCTCACCACCGCGGCATGGAACAAGGCGGTGCCATGGCTCGCCGTAGCAAGCGCATACACAATCATCAGTGAGTCGTTTATAGCCAGCATGTCATAGTGTCCGGATAGCGACAGTCTTGCGTCAGTGTAGTCGTGGTTGCACACGAGTATGCCTGTGACTTGCCCGTCGAAGCGGAATTCAAACAAAGGCTGACCATTGGCTGTAGTGCCGCTAATGATTTCCTTGCCTTCCTCCTCTTGGCGCATGTCTTCCGTATATTCGGATGCATTCCATTTGTCTGTGGTGAGAGTGAACAACGGCTGTTCCACGGCACATTCAAACGGCACATAGTTGTTCATTCGCCGTATATATTTCTCTTCGGCAGTCACGCAAAACACCTGTCTGCCAACCTTATAGTATTTTGTTACCATCATATCATTTTTTTACTGTCCTCGCCTGTCTGGCATCATGGCACCGGTTCTTAGTACTACATGATGTGTCAAGCGGCTTAGCACACTCAGTGTTCGATTCCACGCAGAGTGAAGCTGCGATGCCGGATGCGTGTGCCGAGCGTGGCGGTTATGTGCAACCAGTACTTGATGTCCTTCCATATCGCCTCGCATGCATCGAAGCGGATGAGGCGCAAGTCACGCTTGCGGCTTTCGTACACCCTATGCCACATGCCACTACTCTCCCGTTCTGAGTACCTGCCGAAGTTTCCACCTTCTTCCATCTCTTGCAGCAGCCAGCGTCCCCTCATCTCGTCGGGTCGGCACAGCATCAGTTCGTAACCGGCGTGCAGCACATGAACGATCACCCACATCAGCGCACCGGCCATGTGTAGCAGTCCGAAGCCTCTGAGTAGTCCTGCCACCTCGTCGCGGTCTGCCCGACTACTGTGGGTGAGCAGCATATAGTAGTCGCACACGTGTCTCAGCCCTATTCCCTCACCGATGAAGTGGTGCTGAATATGCGCGAGTTGCATGACAAGAGCGAAGCGGACCGACGGCACGCAGAAGCCCAGGTCGGTCATCGTGGCATTCCGTATCTCCCGTTCCACCCACCATTGCAGACGCCGGTTGGTCACTACATTGTAGTTGCCCGATGACGGACGGAAGTGTACTTCCACCGGTACGTCACCACCTTTCAAGTGCAGGTGATGATACGACAGTTCTCCCTGGTCTGCCCAGTCTCCAAACAGTTTATGGCACACTGCCACAACCTGCCGTATGCCTCCCTCTACCCATATATCGATGTCACCCGGCTGCCGGCTTAGCGGATCGGGATAGAGCCGTGCGTTGGCTTGTCCCTTCAGTATGGCAGAACGGTGGTGTTCGGCAGCAAACAGCTGTGTCAGTCGTGCCGCCTCCTCATTATCCTGCTTGTTCAAGCCTCGTATCATCTCAGCCATTGCAGACCATTGCACTGCCACATCGATTGGCGGGCACAAGTCGGTAGACAGACCGCTTACACCCTGATAGC
>CAYVNW010000014.1:0-58297 GCA_964452915.1 uncultured Bacteroidaceae bacterium
TCAGCTTGACGACATAACTTTATCAGATTGACGAAATAACTTAAAACAGCTTAACCGAACAACCCAACTAGCTTAGAGTTCGGATCAAGTTGGCTATTGACAACACACACAGAGCTCAAGATTTCCATCCTGAGCCCTGTGCGTTAATGTTGTAAGAGTCACTATTACTTATCAGACTCGCGCCTACGAAGAAACTCTTCTGCCCGACGAAGATCATCGGGAGTATCAATACCAATAGTTTCGATGTTTGAAACACCTACTTTGATCTTATAACCATTCTGCAACCAACGAAGTTGCTCAAGCGACTCAGCAAGTTCAAGCGAAGACTGTGGTAGCGACGTAATTTCGTCAAGAACCTTTGCACGATATGCATAAAGTCCGATATGTTTATAGAAAGTATTACTACCCAACCATTCACGCTTCTCTTTGCCACGGATAAACGGTATCACACTTCGAGAGAAATACATGGCTTCCATACGGTTATTGACAACCACTTTAGGAGAGTTTATATTTTCGAGAGCGTCCCATCCATCTTCACTCGTAAAAGGCTTCACAAGCGTTGCTATTGCGACAGTAGGATCTGTGAAACATTTCTTTACAGTTTCCAACTGCTCCCGTTGTATGAATGGCTCGTCACCTTGAATATTAATAATCACGATATCATCTAAATCGTGTTCACCTGTAGTGTGAAGCCATTTTTGCATAGCTTCATGTACGCGGTCTGTCCCGCTATGATGAGTAACACTTGTCATTACGACTTTACCGCCAAACGACCTCACTGCGTTTTCAATATGTTCATCATCAGTAGCCACCAACACATCATCGAGTACACCTTCAACTTGCCGGTACACCCTCTCAATGACCATTTTGCCACAAAGCATAGCCAACGGTTTAGCAGGAAAGCGAGTCGAAGCATAACGCGCCGGTATGATTCCTATAAACTTCATATACAACTTTAAATTATCGAGTTATTGGAAAGCCTCATCTATTTGGTTCTCTGATTCATCGACTTCACCCTCACCATTACCATGCTCAAGCGACCGCAAATCATCAAGTTCATCATAGCAAGGATCAAAATTTTCAGGCTCAACAAACTCTTGTTCTTGATTAATACCAAATCTTCCGTCACGATAGACGTTGTTCATAAATTTCTGATATACAGGCAATGCAGCACGAGCACCTTGCCCATATCCCATTGAGTCAAAGTGAATATCGCGATCGTCACCACCGACCCATACACCTACTACCAGACGAGGAGTAAAGCCCATGAACCATGCATCAGCATGAGAGTTTGTCGTCCCAGTTTTTCCACCCATATCAGCATGGATAGTCGAACGCAACGCACGTCCTGTTCCGCTATTGATTACACCTCTCAGCATGATAACCATCTGGTATGCATTCTCAGGCGACAGCACTTCATTTGTTCGTGGAGTGAATGAAGCAACCACATTACCCTCCGCGTCCTCAATCTTAGACACGAGCAATGGGGCCGTACGCAACCCTTGGTTTGCAAACGCAGTGTAGCCACTGACCATCTCACCCACACTGATGTCGCAAGTACCAAGGCAAAGAGACAATGTAGGATCAATATTTTGTGTGCGAATACCAAATTGTCGAAGCAGATTGATAAAGTTCTGCGGACGCAGTTGATCTATGAGTCGTGCGCTTGCTTGGTTACTCGATGCAGCAAGAGCTGAGGCAAGAGTGCTATAGCCCCCTACTCCGCCACGTGGAGTCCATCCGCCAGCAGAGAATTGTGACGTATTAATCATATCGCAAGGAGTCCAACCATTTAAAACCGCAAGTGAATAAAGGAATGGTTTGATAGTCGAACCGACTTGACGTCTGCCTCCGCCCATCACATTATCATATTGGAAATATTTGAAATTAAGTCCACCAACATACGCACGCACATAACCTGTCTGAGGGTCCATTGCCATAACAGCCGTACGCAGGAACTTCTTGTAATAAAGGATTGAGTCATGCGGTGACATTTCTACCTCCTCCTCCTTACAAGTTCCATCCTTCTCAAACTTAACCACTGTCATGTTGATTTTCGTGTTGAATGATTTTTCAATTTCCTCCTCAGTTGCACCAGACTGTTTCAATACCCTATAGCGTTCAGACTGACGGATTGAGCGGTTTACCAACGAGTTCATCTTAGATTGTGTAACACCTATGTAAGGGAAAGTAGAATAACGGTGGCGCAAGTTTTCGAACGCCGGTTGCAAGTATTTAACGACATGATCGCGTGCAGCCTGTTCGGCATAAGCTTGCATACGTGTATCAATAGTAGTATACACCTTCAATCCGTCAGTATAGATATTGTAATGTTCACCATTAGGCTTAGTATTTTTGTTACACCAGCCATATAGAGGGTTCGTATCCCAAGCAAGCGAGTCATCATAGTATTCTTGATAATTCCACGATGCATAATCACTCCTTTCCGGTTTATTTGCCATCATGATGCGTCGCAGATACTCTCTGACGTAAGGAGCTTGTCCTTCATTCTGATTATGTATTTTGAAAAGCGTGACATCAATAGGCATGGCAGACGTTTCGTCCAAGGTCTCTTTATTTATGTATCCAGCCTTATACATCTGCTGCAACACAACATTACGACGTTCCTTACATATTTCGTTAGCCCGTATAGGATTGAAGTACGACGGGTTCTTGCACATTCCGACCAGCGTTGCACATTCATTAAGATTGAGGTCATACTGTGATTTTCCGAAATAAGTGAGAGCGGCATTCTTTATTCCAACTGCATTATAAAGGAAGTCGAACTGATTGAGATACATTGCAATAATTTCTTCCTTAGTATAATATTTTTCAAGTTGCACTGCAATATACCACTCTATAGGTTTTTGCATCAATCGTCCACGGGTTGTCTGTGCCACATCCGTATACAACTGCTTTGCCAATTGCTGCGTAATAGTACTTCCACCACCGGCAGACTTATCACCCATAATAAGACGTTTGACGACTGCACGGCCAAGAGCCCGAATATCAATACCAGAATGCTCATAGTAGCGTTCGTCTTCGGTAGCCACCAATGCTTTCACCATATTTTCAGGAATTGAGTCGTAAGGCACCATGACTCTGTTTTGGCTCGCATAGCTCCATGTCCCCATCAATACACCATCGTCAGAGTATATACGAGAAGCATATTTGTTAATCGGATTTTGTAACTCTTCAATATTCGGAATATTTCCAAGCCAGCCTTTTGAAATTGAGTAAACCACACCAATGCCAAACAACACAATGCACAGTACAAATATCCATACAAGCATCACCCCCTTGGCAACACTATTATTTTTTTGTTCACTATTGTTTTTTTGTTCTGTTCCCATATCTTTCACAATATCATTGCATTTATAAAGACACAAAATAACATGCAAAGATACTGCAAAAAACCGATATCAAAGCCGTCAAGTCACTTTTTTCATTCAAAGACATCAGAAACCGCGGATAAAATGCTATCTTTGTAGTAAAATACAGACATGAGTATGCCAGGTAAGAGGACAAAAGTTGAAAAAATCGTGATGGGGATTGACCCTGGCACGAACGTTATGGGGTACTCTATCCTTAGAGTGCAGGGCAACAAAGCCACAATGATAGCGTTCGGAGTTGTGGAACTAAAAAAATATGCAAGCCACTATCTCAAATTGGGAAAGATTTATGAGAGAGTTTTGGGCATTATCGACTCATACCATCCAGATGAACTTGCAATAGAAGCTCCATTCTACGGAAAGAATGTGCAGAGTATGCTGAAGCTCGGCAGGGCACAGGGAGTGGCAATATGTGCGGCAATTCAACGAGACATTCCCATAAGTGAGTACGAGCCAAAGAAAATTAAGATGGCAATAACGGGCAATGGCTCTGCATCAAAGGAGCAAGTAGCCGGCATGTTGCAACGCATGTTGAATATAAGCGACGAAATAATGCATATTCAACTCGACGCTACTGACGCACTTGCAGCCGCATATTGCCATTTCATGCAAATGGGCAAGCTGGAACAAACTGGAGGCAAAAACACATGGGCAGATTTTGCAAAGAAAAATCCGAACAGAATAAGTGGAGCTACAAAATAGAAGGAAGAACTCTTGCAGAATAACCGCTTTAAAATAGCTACTCAACGGAAAAACACAATTATATTTTGTTTTTCAATTAGTTTGACTTATCTTTGCAGAGAAATTGAACGATGCTTGAAAGATATTGTACACCACCATGCCACTGCAAACTTAGGACAAGCGCGAGTGCACACGGCACGAGGAACAATATAATACAAGCAGTGTTATTAATACAAACGATATAAACGTGATATAATGGACTTTGAGCTATATAGAACCACAAAAGAATTTTGTGCTGAATACGGAGCATTTATAGGAATTGTATGGAGCATCACTTTTCTTCTACTTACAGAAGGATTGACGAGTAACAACATACTGTACCTTATGTTAGGCATGGGCATGTTGCTCATTTGCCTAATCACTCCGTTCTATTTTGCATGGCGCTACAAGCAACATCTGACGACCCCTGGCGACAGGGTACCTATGAGTATGGCATTTTTCTTCGCCATATTCATGTTGATTTATGCTTGTATAATCACAGGAGTAGCACATTTTTTATATTTCAACTTCATCGACAAAGGACGTCTGCTTGAATACTTTCAAGCCACATTGTCGAACCCAGAAGTTATCAATCAGTATAAACAGATTGGAGCGACAGACATCTTAGAACAAAGTCGTTCTCAATTGCAGGAGGTGGCAAACTTGTCACCACTCGAACTGACACTGAATTTATTTGCAAACAGCATATTGGGATCAATAGTGCTATCTATACCTGTCGCATTTGTAGCACACAAGAAATGCACAGATATGAAAGCGATTATGCAACAATTTATGGCAAACAAAAAATAAGACAATGGATATTTCAGTAGTAATACCACTATTCAATGAGGAAGAATCTTTAGAGGAACTTCACGCATGGATTAAACGCGTGATGGACGAGAATATGTTCTCTTATGAAATCATTTTCTGTAATGACGGGTCAACCGATCACTCATGGGATGTTATAGAAGGATTAGCTAAAAAATTCCCCGAAGTACACGGAATCAAGTTCCGCAGAAACTATGGAAAGAGTCCTGCTCTCTACTGCGGCTTTGAAAAGGCTGAAGGAGACGTAGTCATTACTATGGATGCCGATTTACAAGACAGTCCGGATGAAATTCCAGAACTCTACAAAATGATAAAGGAGGATGGCTACGACCTTGTGAGCGGTTTTAAGATGAATCGAAGCCAAGGCGACCCGTTGTCGAAGACAATTCCTACTAAACTCTTCAATGCTACAGCACGTAAGGTGTCAGGAATTCACAACTTGCACGACTTCAATTGCGGACTGAAGGTATACAGGAAAGATGTAATCAAAAGCATTGAAGTGTATGGAGAAATGCACCGGTATATACCATACCTTGCAAAGAACGCCGGCTTTACAAAAATCGGAGAGAAAAAAGTGCATCACCAAGCCCGTAAGCATGGAGTGTCGAAATTCATGGGGTGGAACAGATTTGCCAACGGATATCTTGACTTGATCTCGTTGTGGTTTATTAGTACATTCGGAAGAAAACCTATGCACGTGTTTGGGTTCTTCGGAAGTATAATGTTTTTAATCGGATTTATTGCTGCAATCGTTGTAGGAGTCCACAAGCTTATCGGACTTTCACAAGGAGACAACCCTGGGCTTGTCACTGATAACCCATATTTCTACATCTCACTTACGACAATGCTGATTGGAACACAATTGTTTCTCGCAGGATTTCTCGGCGACATGATTAGCAGAAATTCGTCAGAAAGAAATAAGTATCAGATAGAGAAGACCATATAGATAGTATGAAAGTATCGTTCACAGTACTAATAATTGTAACCGCCGCAATAGTAGCAGCCTGCTCGTCGACAAATTGTCCGATGAGTACTGAAGTGCTGTGTAATTACTATTTCTATGACAGCAAGGGAAACGCCATCACATATACCGATACGTTCTCAGTCAGCACCCTGTTGCCTGGTTTTAAGAACGTCTATACGTATAGGAGACTTGGATACCGCACTATCACACTCGACAGTATCAATACATCACTTATTGAACAAGGCTATACCATGAGCGAATCTGTGGTCAGTAACGATACAACGTTGGTCAACCAAAGCTCCACCCGATCTTATATGCAAGTTCCGATGGGGTTCTTTAGCAACTCCGACACATTGGTATTCCATTATAGGAGCATAACACGAGGCGATACGGTCATAATAGAGCATGAGAGTTACGCATATGTAGAACTGCCCGAATGCGGAAGTCATTACTTTCATCGTTTGAAATCTATAAAGACAACAAACGCTGCTATCGACCACATGGAAATTGTTAACCCAACAGTTGACTATGAAGGCAAGGAGAACATCAAAATATATTTCAATGGTATCGCTGAATAAGTTGATGCTTGTCGTGACAGCTCTCCTATGTACACAGAACATGTCGGCACAGGGTATCATAACTGCAAACGGATATAACGACTCCACAGTAGTTATAAACGAAGATAATGCTCCTGTCAACATTCAGCGAACTACCACTGCAGACTCAATCAATGCAAACGACACGATTGCGATAGCAAACGATTCGCTAAAGCCAAAGAAATATGTCGCCATAAACATTGAGAATAGAGAGCTCAAATGGTTCCAAGGCTTTACAATGTCGGCAGACATATTCGGACCTCTGCTCTATCTGATGTCAGACTACGGAACGGCAGAAGGATCGTTGCGGCTCAATCTTAAGAATACATACTTTCCTGTTTTCGAAGTTGGATACGGGAAGTGTGATAAGACCGATGACAACACATCAATACGATACAAGACCAGTGCGCCATATTTCAGAGTGGGGATAGATTTCAACGTACTGAAAAACAAGTTTCAGGACAACCGCCTGTATGTTGGTGCGAGATATGGATTCTCCTCATTCAGTTACGACATGAGCGGTCCCGATATGACCGATCCTGTATGGCACGGTACAGCACCGTTCAATTACGAAGGCATGAAAAGTACAAGCCACTGGGCAGAAATCGTACTCGGCGTGCAAGTCAAGATATGGAGCAAGTTCCACATGGGTTGGAGCATCCGGTATAAGAAAAAGATTAAAATGGGGCAGGACATCTATGCCCAACCATACTACATCCCAGGCTATGGCACCACTGTCAACGAGTCGTGCTGGGGCGGTACATATAACCTCATATTTGACTTGAACTGGGGTAAGAAAGTAAAGGATAAAAGTTGAACCTATAAACGCAGGATTATAACCAGACATGTCAATAATCGAACAAATACTATTAGGTTTAGCATTAGCGATGGACTGCTTCAGTGTCAGCTTTGCAACAGGAACAATCCTAAAACAGAACAAAACGAAAACCATGATTACCATGGCTCTTCTGTTCGGACTGTTCCAAGCATTTATGCCACTGATAGGCTGGTTGTGTACACTCTTCCTTGAAAACAGGATCAAGCCAATAGACCATTGGATAGCATTCGGGCTACTTTGCTTAATTGGAATTAGAATGATTATCGACCAATTCAGGGCAGACGACAACAAAAAATTCAATCCTGCATCATTAGGAGTCATACTGCTGATGGCGTTTGCCACCAGTATAGACGCACTCTCTGTCGGCATCACATTCACATGTATGGAATTGAATACAATTGAGATGATTTTGTCTCCAATAACAATCATTGGAATTTGCTCAGTACTGCTTTCACTAATCGGCAATGCAATAGGCGTGTCATTGGGCAAACGGTTCAAGTTTCCGGCAGAACTTTTTGGAGGAGCAATTCTGATAATAATAGGAACAAAGGTCTTAATTGACCACTTAACAGCATAAAACTTAAATATTATACAAAATGAGCATGTTAGGCAATATCTACAAAGACATCAACAAACAGATGGACCAGAAGGCCGAACCACACAAAGTAAGGTGGTGGCACATTCTACTGCTAATAATGTTGATTGCGGGAACAATATATACGGCCATTGACAGGAAAAACGGGACTGCACAGCAGCAGACAGCACAATATCTGACATGCGAGGGAAGTGTGTTCAGCACGTTCTATCATATTACATACAAGTCTTCCAAGGACATGCAGGCAGACATCGATTCTATATTGAGCAGTGTTGATAACTCACTGTCTGCCTTCAACAAGGATTCGCAAATCACCAAACTAAACAACAACATTACTACAAAGACAGACAAAATGATACGTGATGTTTTTGTACTTGCGCAAGAAGTATCTGAGAATACCAATGGAGCATTCGACGTTACCGTTGCACCATTAGTCAACGCTTGGGGATTCGGATTCAAAAACAAGGAAAACATAAGTGATTCACTCATCGAAGAATTGAAAAGTCATGTTGGATTCCGGAAGTTATGCCTAAAAGGCAATGACTTGATAAAGGAAGACCCAAATATTATGCTTGATTTTAGCGCAATAGCAAAAGGATATGGAGTTGACGCCGTCGGGCATTTGCTTGAAAAGAACGGCATCAAAGATTATATGGTGGAAATAGGCGGCGAAGTCAGACTTCGAGGAGTAAATCCCAAAGGTGAGCCATGGAACATTGGAATTGTAAAACCTGACCTGGACCCTATGGGAACTAACGAGGAACTTGAGCAAGTGCTGCATATCACCGACATTTCAATGGCAACTTCGGGCAACTACCGCAACTTTTATGTTAAAGGCAACAAACGATACGCACACACAATTGACCCAAGGACCGGCTACCCTATAAGCCATAGCCTGCTATCGGCAACTGTGCTTGCAACCAATTGTGCAACAGCTGACGCATATGCCACAGCTTTTATGGTACTCGGAATGGAAGGAGCAATAAACGTATTGAAGCAACATCCGGAGTTGAAAGCATTCCTAATATATTCCGATGCAAAGGGCAATTATGCCACATGGCACACAGATAACCTGCAAATAGACAAAACCAAAAACGACTGATGAGTTACAACCTAACGTTTGTGTACTCTTAGACAACAAAGTAAAAGAAGATGGAAATAAGCATGTTTGAAAAAATGCAATCACTGCCTCTGTTACAAGGACTCACAATGACAGAATTCAGCAGCATCATTGTCAATCTTAAACTCGACTTTAAGCAATATGACGAGAATGATGTGATTGCAAACCAAGGAGAAAGATGTTCTTCTCTCATTTACATTATCGATGGACAATTCGAGGCAGAATATCACGATGAGCACACTGCATTCATCCTGTCAGAAAAAAGCGAGGAGGCTCCCTACCTGTTAGAGCCGTATAACCTCTTCGGAGTAAAAAGATCGTACGAAAGGACATATACTTTTATTTCAAAAGGACATACCTTTAGCATAGAGCGCGATTTCTTCATCCGACGGCTTCTGACAAACGAATTAGTACGTAGCAACTATATCAACTATCTGTGCAACAACCTGCGCAAGGCCAAAGACGCACGCAAAGTAAGTCCGGTGTCTGAGATAGAGCACAAGATGATTGCGGCTATAGCCAATTACAGTTTGTTTGCTGACGGGGAAAAAGACATACGCATCAAGATGAGTGACTTCGCTACATTAATAGATGAAACACGGCTCAACGTTTCCAATATATTGAACATGTGGCAAGACAGAGGATTCATCGAACTCAGACGGTATGGATTCAAAATACAAGACTTCTCTTTACTTTCACAAATATAACAAACATAAGTACACAATTGCATTATGAATATATTCTTTGAAAAGTACAACACTCCGCATGACGCTTTTCCATTCGATAAGTTGAAACTTGAAGATTTCGAACCTGCGCTACGACGCGGAATGGAGATTGAAGACGAGGAGATGGAACACTTGACAAGCAATACAGAGCCTCCTACATTCCATAACACAATCGAGGCAATGGAAACATCAGGCAGACTACTCGGTGATGTATCTGACATCTTCTTCAATCTCCTGTCGGCCGATACAACAGATGAAATGGATGCACTGGCAGAAAAGATGTCCCCTATCCTTTCAGACCATGCTAATGACATTATGTTCAATCCAAAATTGTCAGAAAGAGTTAAGACTGTTTACGATGAATATTTTAATGCAAAAGACAACGGAAAGAAACTCAGCGAACTGACGACAGAGCAACAGGAGTTATTAAAAAGCACATATCTGGGCTTTGTCAGAAACGGTTCCTATCTCGATAAAGAAAAACAAAAGAGGCTGAAGGAGATTGATAACGAGATGAGCAAACTCGATATACAGTTCTCGCAAAATAAATTGAAAGAAATCAATGCTTTTACATTACACATAACAAACGAGGCAGACCTCGAAGGATTGCCGGACAGTGCTATCGAAGCAGCCAGTAGAGACGCAAAAGAGAAAGGCAAGGATGGCTGGGTAATCACACTACAGCACCCAAGTATGTCTCCATTTATGACATACAGTAAAAACAGAGAACTGCGGAAACAAGTTTGGATGGCATACAATACAATATGTACACACGCAAACAAATATAACAACAAAGAAATTGTTAGAAAAATCGTGAACCTTTGCGGTGAGGAAGCGCACATATTGGGCTACGATAACTATGCCGACTTCGTCCTCGAAGAACGAATGGCAAAGAATTGCACAAACGTATATAAACTACTGCATAAATTAATTGATGCCTACAAGCCTACAGCCATCAAGGAATATGATGCCATAAAACAGCAGGCTAAGGAAATTGAGGGTAAAGACTTCGAACTCATGCCATGGGATACGGCATACTACGCGAACAAACTGAAAGAAAAGCTCTACAACATAAACTCAGAGATGTTGCGCCCCTTCTTTGAACTCGGCAAAGTCAAGCAAGGAGTATTCGGATTAGCCACACGACTTTATGGCATTACATTCAAACTAAACCGCGACATCCCAGTATACAACAAAGATGTAGATACCTTTGAAGTGTATGATAAAGATGGCACTTACCTCGCCTTGTTATATTGTGACTTTTATCCACGCGAAGGGAAAAAGTCGGGTGCATGGATGACCAGTTTCAAAGGACAATACATCGACGACAATGGATTCAATCATCGTCCTCATGTATCACTGGTCATGAATTTCACAAAACCGACAGCAGATAAACCTGCTCTGCTGACACTCGGTGAAGTGGAAACGTTTCTACATGAGTTCGGACATTCACTCCATGAAATATTTTCAAACTGTAAGTACGAGGAACTAAGTGGAACAAATGTGTATTGGGATTTCGTAGAACTCCCTTCGCAGTTCATGGAGAATTTCAGCATTGAGAAAGACTTCCTGTCTACCTTTGCATTTCATTATAAAACAGGAGAGCCACTTCCCGACGAATACATTGATCGCATTGTGGCGAGCCGCAACTTTTGCGTTGCAATGGACTGTTTGCGCCAAGTTTGCTTCGGCTTACTCGACATGGCATACTACACACTCAACCACAAATTAGAAGAAGACATTGAGACATTCGAGAAAAATGCCTGGAAAGAAGCCTGCATAACGCCATCGATACCAGGCACATGTATGTCTGTTCAATTCTCACATATTATGGCAGGAGGCTATTCAGCGGGCTACTACAGCTATAAATGGGCAGAAGTGCTTGATGCCGATGCATTCTCTGTATTCAAAAAGAACGGACTGTTCGACAAGCAGACAGCACAAAGTTTCCGTGACAATATTTTGTCAAAAGGAGCGACAGAAGACCCTATGACCCTTTACAAGCGTTTCCGCGGGCAAGAACCGACAATTGAAGCATTGTTGGAGCGGAATGGTATCACAAAAAACAAACAGGCTATATGAGACAAATCATTATACTGATATTGGTGTTAACACCGCTGTTTACCTTAAGCTCGTGTGACAAAGACGATGATATTGACGAGATATTCAACGGTCACCGCTTCAAAGTAACGGGTATTACTTATAACGGACAAAAAACGATAAGTGAGGTCAGCCAGTTATATGAGAGTGCAAACACATATTACATCGTATTCAATTCACTTTCGTTTCAAGGTGTTTTGCAAGCCGGAACAATAATCGAAGGTACATGGAAGGCAAACGGAAATTCACGTAGCTTCTCAATGACATTCAGTAACACAACAGACCTCACAGGAGCTAATGCGATGTGTAACAATGTGTATAACGTACTTCGCAATGCCACGTCATATAGCGGGGACAAAAATGTCATAAGAATAATAAAAGATAAAGACACATACATAGAGCTTAGTTCTCTATAAACATAAATAATTTATGAACTGAAAGCAATGGAAGACAATAAACAACGCCAACTCGATTTACGCTATCTTCGTATGGCAAAGATATGGGCAGAAAACAGCTACTGCAAGAGACGTCAGGTAGGAGCTATTGTGGTCAAACGACAAATGATAATAAGCGACGGATATAATGGGACACCATCAGGATTTGAAAATATATGTGAAGAGAACGATGTCACCAAACCATACGTATTGCACGCCGAGGCAAACGCAATAACGAAATTGGCACGTTCACATAATTCAAGTGAGGGTGCGACCCTTTATGTGACAGCATCACCCTGCCTCGAATGTTCAAAACTCATCATACAGTCTGGTATTAAACGCGTCATCTATGGCGAACAATATCGGCTGCAAGACGGCATAGAGCTGCTTAAAAAAGCTGGCATAGAAGTGATCCATATCGAGAATACACAAAAAGATTGACAACCTAATATAAATACTACAATGAACGTACATCATACTTCCAGATTCGTTCCGATGATTATAGCCATTAGTGTTATCTGCGGCATTTTTATTGGGACATTCTTCGCAAGGAGGTTTTCAGGCAACCGTCTGAATATAATTAACTCGTCGTCCAACAAGATCAACGACCTGCTACATATCATTGATGACCAATATGTTGATACTGTCAATATAGCCGACATCGTGGAACAAGCAATGCCTAAAATACTGGCAGAGCTCGACCCGCATTGTTCATATATTTCAGCTGAAGCAGCCAAAACCGCTAATGATGACCTTGATGGCAGCTTCAGCGGTATTGGAGTACAATTCACGATAAAAAACGACACAGTCTACGTGACAAGTATTATAAAAGGAGGGCCGGCAGAAAAAGTCGGCATGTTAGCAGGTGACAGAATCATTTCAATAGACGGCAAAACCTATGTAGGTAAAGAGGTCACTAACACAGAAACCATTCACAAACTAAAGGGAGAAAAGGGTTCAAAAGTGAAACTCGGTGTTCTGCGCCGTGACCAGAAGAAGCCTTTTACATTCACTGTCACACGAGGCGACATTCCTGTAAAGAGTATAGACGCGGCTTACATGCTGACGGATAAACTTGGATACGTCCGGGTCAACAAATTTGGTAAGACCACTTATCCGGAATTGCTAATATCACTGGCACAGTTGGAACAAGAAGGATTTGAAGGACTCGTGATAGATCTACGTGGCAACACTGGCGGATATCTCGATTGTGCCATCCAAATGGTTAACGAATTCTTGCCTGAAGACAAACTGATAGTATACACTGAAGGACGTAAGGCAAAACGGGAAAACTATATGAGCGACGGACGCGGATCATATCAAAACCTGCCATTGATTGTACTTACTGATGAGATAACAGCCAGCGCAGCAGAAATATTCGCAGGTGCGATACAAGACAATGACAGAGGTATTATTGTCGGACGCCGTACGTTTGGTAAAGGATTGGTACAAAAACCTATTGCCTTCTCTGATGGAAGTCTTATACATCTGACTGTATCAAGATATTATACACCATCCGGACGATGCATCCAAAAGCCTTACGTCAATGGCGAAGATAAAAACTATGAAGAAGATATCATCACCCGTTACAAACATGGAGAATTTTTTAATGAAGACAGCATACGCCAGACGGGTGAAATCTATGAGACAAGCATCGGCAGGAAAGTCTACGGAGGTGGTGGCATAATGCCCGATTACTTTGTCGCTGAAGATACCACAATGTTCACATCATATTATCAGGAAATTATAACTAAAGGATTAGTATCACAATTCTGCTTCGAATTTACCGATGCAAACCGTACCAAATATGCAAAGTTGCGGACAGCCACAGATATACTCAAACAACTTCGGAAAGATCATGTCATACAGCAATTCATCAACTACTGTGACAATAATGGAGTCAAACGCCGTAATAACATGATATTGCGTTCACAACAACTCATTGAAAATGCAGTGCACGGTACAATTATCTATGATATGATGGACATGCAACAGTATTTAGAATATATAAATAAAAGTGATCGTACTGTAACACGTGCGATAGAACTCTTCAATGAAGGACTCACGCGTCCACAACAGCCTGAAGAAAATGGAAAGAAAGGAGCAAATGCGGCAACGGCTTGCACATATCAAATCACACTTGCTTGCGGAAGATACAGTGCATAAGCAAGGCGAACAGGTCATACGACAACTCGAAGAGCATCCGTGGTTTCAATGCGCTCACCGGATTCTGATGTTTCATTCCCTACCCGACGAGATAAATACGCATGAGCTGATCAATAGATACAAAGATGTAAAGACCATTTTACTGCCAACAGTCGTAGGCTGTCATTTAGAGCTTCATGTGCACAATTCAGCTTCACCCACTGCCATCGGAGCTTTTAACATAGTCGAATCATTGGGAGAACTTGTTCCACAAACAGAATACAGCAGTATAGATCTTGCAGTAATTCCAGGGGTCGCGTTCGATAAGGCCGGCAACCGGCTCGGCAGAGGAAAAGGTTATTACGACAGGCTGCTACCACTATTGCACTGCCATACTATCGGAATATGCTTTCCTTTTCAATTTGTCGAAGCAGTACCACACGAACCGCATGACATACGTGTCGATGATGTTATATATTAGAAAATAATGAAAAAGACAGATCATTTAGGATACATATTGGGGATGATCGCCGCAGCACTCTACGGTCTCAATCCCCTATTCACCCTGCCACTTTATGCAAATGGGATGGATGCCTGGTCGGTTCTGTTGTTCAGATACCTCCTTTCAGTGCCAATGGTTGCAGTACTAATGTTATTGAAACATGAGAACTTTCGCCTGACACGGACAGAAACGTGGCAACTTGCCGGACTTGGCTTCCTCATGGCAATATCATCATTAGGATTATTTATTGCATTCAGTGTTATGGATGCCGGCATATCCAGCACAATTCTATTCATTTACCCGATTCTCACTGCCGTAATTATGGCATGGATGTTTCATGAAAGACTTCACTGGCTTGTATGGGCATGTTTGCTGATTGCAACCATAGGAATAGTGATCCTCACCAAAGGCGATGGTGTGGCAAATGTTAATATTGAAGGTGTCTTGCTTGTAGTTATGTCTGCACTTACCTATTCACTATACCTTATTTTTATTAAACGAGGCTCGCTGGCAAAGATGGAATCTGCAAAAATAACATTCTACATTCTTCTATTTGGAACTATTCTCATATTGGTGGGAATCGGTATTCGAGGGGAAATGACAATACCACACGGATGGTACTGGTGTTACTCCATCGGCTCTGCCTTATTTCCAACAGCCCTTTCGCTTGTTTTAACAGCTATAGCGATACAAAAAATTGGCTCTACAGAAACTGCTATCCTTGGTGCTTTGGAACCGACAACGGCTGTCATAATAGGCATAACAGTATTTGGAGAACAACTATCGGCACGAAGCATCACAGGTATCCTACTCATCATTGTATCAGTTACTATCGTTGTTGCGAAAGACAAAATTCTTGCATTGGCAAGGAAAACTCGCTACAAAAGGACAAAATAACGGTACTCTTAGTCTTCAATCTAAAAAAAATTATATCTTTGTAAATACAACGATTTGGACTACTACTCGATCTTGTGAGACAATGAACATATCAGATACAACTGCAGGACATGTACTGCAAGAAATAGATTTTAAGGATTTTCCCAACGATAAAAGGTTTCCACAAATTGACGGCAAACTATTCATTACCGACAATCTTGATAGCGAGTTTTCTGAATATGAAAACTCAAATGTGACAAAAGCGACAGAAGTAGACACCGGTGATGATGCAAGACAAAAATACATTAATTATAAAGCTCCTGTAAAACTTAGCATGACGGTTATCTTCATTTGCGTAGACGGACAAATGCGCATAAAAGTGAACCTTCAAGAGTACTTGTTGACCAAAAGCACAGCTGTCACAATCACAACAGGGTCATTTATGCAGTTGTTCGACTTTTCGAAAGATTTTAAGGGCATCATAGTTGCAATCGCACCGCAATTCATGTGTTTTGAAGAGGATGTGAAAACCTGGATGGCAGCATACCACTACATGCAGAACACTCCTTTCTTCAGGCTCAACGCAGAAGAATTAACTGAGACCATATGTATTTACCGTATGATGAAGCAAAAGTTAATGAAGAAAGAATCACATTATCGGACACAAATAGCAAAGGCGTACCTTGACCTGTTTAAGTACAATGGAATGCAGTCGTTCTACGAAAAGCATTTGTTACAAGAAAACAGTGAGCCTAAAAACCGCAAACAAGAACTGTTCATGCGTTTCATTCAAATGGTCCACAATCACTACAGAGAAAGCCGGCAAGTTATATTCTATGCAGAAAAATTATCTATAAGTTCAAAGTACCTGTCGACTATAATACATGAAGTCAGCGGTAAATACGCGACTGAATGGATCGATGAATATATCATTCTTGACGCTAAAGCAATGTTGAAATGGAGCAGAAACAGTATCAAAGAAATTTGTACACAGCTTCATTTTGCAAACCAATCACTTTTCTCAAAATATTTTAAGCGGCACACAGGAATGACCCCAAAAGAATTCAGAAACGCACCTATATGAATACAATAAGAATTAATCTGGCAGACAATGTTGCCGTAGCAATTGAGCCTTTGAAGCAAAACGATGTTGTCAATGTTGACGGCTTAAGCATACGACTAAATTCTGACGTGCCCGCAGGGCACAAGTTCCTGCTGCAGGACATGAAGGCCGGAGAAAACGTGATAAAATATGGCTATCCTATCGGACATCTCACGGAAGACCATAAGAAAGGAGATTTCGTCTGTCACAACAATATAAAAACGAATTTAAGCGGTCTGCTTGAATACACCTACAAACCCATTGACACCACCCTGCCACATTTTCAATCTAAGAAAGATTCATTCATGGGTTACCGTCGCAAAAATGGCGATGTAGGCATACGCAACGAATTGTGGATTGTGCCGACTGTGGGTTGTGTGAACGGCATCGTCAACCAATTGAAGGAACAAATTACTGAGGAAATACAAAAGAATACTGACAGGCATAACGTGCGTGTTGTAGCTTATCCACACAACTATGGGTGTAGCCAACTTAGTGGCGACCACGAGAACACACGGAAAATATTACGCGACCTCGTACTTCACCCCAATGCAGGAGCTGTACTCGTCGTTGGATTAGGATGTGAAAACAACCAACCTGACAAGTTCGAGGAAATGCTTGGCGATTACGATAAAGAGCGTATACGCTTCATGGTGTCTCAGCATGTACACGGTGACGAAGTAGAGGAAGGAATGCGGATTCTACGTGAACTGTATAATATAATGTGTAATGATCAGCGCAGTGCTATACCACTGTCTGAATTGAAGGTCGGTCTGAAATGCGGAGGCAGTGACGGATTCTCCGGCATTACCGCGAATCCTCTACTTGGAGTGTTCAGCGATTATATTGTGAGTCAAGGAGGCACAACAGTACTCACTGAAGTGCCGGAAATGTTTGGTGCCGAGACTATACTCATGAACCGTTGCCGTACTCGCAGCCTTTTTAATCAAACAGTTAAGCTCATCAATGACTTCAAAGAATATTTCCTCAGTCACGGAGAGCCTGTAGGAGAGAATCCAAGTCCGGGCAATAAGGCTGGAGGCATAAGCACATTAGAGGAAAAAGCGTTAGGCTGTACACAAAAATGCGGTAAGAGCACTGTTGAGGGAGTACTCAACTATGCCGACAGGTTGCAAGTAAAAGGATTAAACTTATTAAGTGCCCCAGGCAACGATTTAGTGGCAAGTACCGCATTGGCGGCTGCCGGTTGCCATATTGTATTATTTACAACAGGAAGGGGAACCCCATTCGGTACTTTTGTCCCTACAATGAAAATAAGTTCCAATTCACAGCTTGCCAACAACAAACCGACATGGATTGATTTCAATGCAGGTACATTGGTTGAGGGACACAACATGCAAGAAGTGTTTGAGAATTTCAGACAAAAAGTCATCGACATTGCATCAGGAGAACTCACATGGAATGAAAAGAAGAACTATCAAGAAATTGCAATATTCAAAACAGGTGTGACACTATGAAAAGTATACGCTTACAATAATCAGCTTATGAACAGAGAGACAATTATAAAGGCCCTGCAGGCATTTGCTTGCAAAAACAAATTCGACAAGTTCAACCTCAGAACCATCATGTTCGACATGGATGGAGTATTATTCAATTCAATGCCAAACCATGCCAAGTCATGGCACAGGGCAATGGAATATTTCGGATTGAACCTTCCGGAAGACGAGGCGTATATGTATGAAGGACGTACAGGGGCAAGTACAATCAATATAGTCACACAACGTCAATTGCACCGTAATGCTGATGCTGAGGAATGCGAAAAAATCTATAAGAAAAAAAGCGAGTTTTTCAATCAGTGTCCGGAGGCAAAACGTATGGAAGGAGCACTCGAAACTGTAACTGCCGCCAAAGAGGCAGGTGTCACTCCTATTATTGTCACAGGTTCTGGTACTCAAAGCCTTCTGGCACGAATAGAACAAAACTTTCCTCACCTTTTCCGCAGTGACTGGATGGTCGCGGCTAAAGACGTCAAATTCGGTAAGCCAAACCCTGAGCCCTATCTCATAGGTATGAAGAAAGCGGGCGGACTCACACCACAACAGACAATGGTGGTTGAAAATGCGCCTTTGGGTGTGCAAGCCGGAGTTGCAGCAGGTTGTTTCGTCATTGCCGTCAATACAGGTCCACTACCCGACTCTGTTCTCACAGAACAAGGAGCTAACTTGTTGTTTCACTCAATGACCGAGTTAAGTCAATATATCGCTATCATAATTGAAGAAGCAAATAATCTAACTGACAAATGATAAATGAAAAAATTAAAGTAATAGCATTCGATGCTGACGACACATTGTGGGACAACCAAACACTATTTGACGAGGTAGAAAATCAGTATTGTAAAATTCTGAGGGCATACGGAGATGAGGAGTTCATCAGAAAGTCTCTACTGTCTACTGAAATTGACAATATGCCGGAAATGGGATATGGTACAAAAGCCTTTATCTTATCATTAATACAAAATGCACTTAAAGTTAGCCAAAATACAATCCCAGGGCCATTGGTTCAGGAGATTCTGCGTTCGGGCATGGATTTACTACTGAACCCTGCAACTCCACTACCAGAAGTGACAAAGACACTAATTCAACTAAAAGCTTCCGGTAAGTTCAAATTGGTATGCTTCACCAAAGGAGAACTTATCGTACAGGAAAATAAATTCAACCGCTCAGAACTCGCTCCACTGTTCGACCACCTCGAAATTGTTTCTGACAAAAGTTCAAGTGCATACAAAAATCTATGTGAGAAGATGAATGCTCTGCCTCACGAGTTCGTCATGGTAGGCAATTCATTCAAGTCTGATATTCATCCTGCCATAGAAATCGGTGCTTACGGCATCTACATTCCGGCAAGCAGTATGTGGCAAATGGAACAAGCAAAAATATACTCGCACAACAATATCATACAAGTGAAAACGTTTGCGGACATAGCGAAAGTTTTATTATAATATATAAGGTGATTAAACCTCAGCATTTTCAACATATCTTGTGCATAGGCTAACTGGGGCGGATTATGCATGTCCATTCAGATGTTCATTATACCATGGTATAGTTTTTTGGTGACAAAGAGAAAAAGTGCAGATTTGTTTTGGCGAGTAATTATATTTGCCGTATCTTTGTGGCAACGGACTTACACACATAATTAAGTGTCTGTCAATACCTTTTCTCTAAAATTCATCAAACAACCAATAGCAAACTTCTGAACTATGATAAAGATTATCAAGAAGGTGAAGGTGAACGCTCCGAAGCGAAGTTCAAGCAGTTCAGACCCGACAAAGGGAACCCAAGAAAATCCTTATACACAGGAAGAATTCCACGCCTTTGAACCAGAAAGAAGTGATTCAGGGAAGGATGCATCCGAACTAAGGAATCCTAATTACCCATGGCATTGGAAACAATATTTTGACCTTTTAGAAATTGACACATCAATTTACCTCCTTCCATAAAATGCTGCATGCATAGCAATACGACAAGGATACATTATTCATAGTAAGATGCACAGCAACTATCTATTAGAGTTGGAATTATAAACATACATTACCGGTGTTTCATATAACTTTCGTCAAAGCAAATCAGGCAAAATCTGGTGATATTAATTGCGATGGCAAATCATATTAATATAAACGGCCAACCATATTAATATAAAACGCCAACCATATTAATATCATTTTTGCCGGCGTTTTCTTTCCACAACACACACCTTATTTATTATTGCAAACGTTCCAACTTTATTCTATAGTTCTCATACTTCTTTGATACGACAATCAAAGCCAACGGTTTTACCTTATATGACGTTTCTGTGCCAGCAATTACGGAATAAGTCAATGTAAGCTCTTCGTCACCTGTTTTCTTCAGCGACACAGGATTTATTTCCGTTCCTCCATTGCTCTCAGGCATCGTAACGCCTATAGCGAAATCCTTTTTGAAATTGATTATGGTAGGCATACCATCCTTACCCATCACCGCAGCCATTCCGAAGTACTTGTTCAGTTCATCCTCATTGACAACCTTAATAAGCGCGATGTTATCATCAACATTATTGTTGACAAAATACCGTTGGGCAACTGTATATCTAACCATTTCGTGCTTAGTAGTTCCACACGACGAAAGCAACAATGCTGTTGCTATTGCAATCATCACAAAGTTTTTCATATCATTATATCTATTATACAAATATAACGCATAAGTCATCAAAACATTGCCTCATTTGGAGACAGTTTGATCCTTTGCCATTAAAAACTCCATCACAGACTATTTCTTAAAACGGCAAAGTCAAGGCAATGCCTTGACCTTGCTTATAACTACTCATGCCTCTCTAATGATTCAGAATCCTAAGGTAGGGATCCAGGCATCAATACGTTCAGCGGTCTTGTCGTCCTCATTGACATCATCAAGAGCGAGTCCGACAAACTTACCGTCGACAACAGCGTCTGAAGAGTCGAATGTATACCCGTCGGTTGATACTTCGCCAACAACAGTTGCCCCAGCAGCTTTAGCTGCATCATAAAGTTCTTTCATGGCACCACAGAAAGTGTCAGAATACGACGCAGAGTCGCCACAGCCAAAGACTGCGACTTTCTTACCTGCAAGGTTTGCCCCCTTCACAGTTTCAATTGCATCATACCAGTCATCCTGCAATTCTCCGACTCCCCATGTAGAAGAGCCAAGAAGTATATTATCTGCACTTTCCAGTTGTTCTGCTGTCAGGTCTGCAGCGTTAATAACGTCTGCGCCAAGTTTTTCACCAAGTGTGTTTGCGATATTCTCGCATGTTTCGGTAGAGGAACCATAAACTACAATTGTCTTTGCCATTTTATTTACAATTTTCTTATTAATAAACATTGATGCAAAGTTAGCACCTTTCCTTTTATTGATAAATACCTAAAACAAGTGGTTTTCCTCATTAGTTGGGTGATATTCTTGTGTCGTGATACTTAAAATTGAGGATATAGGTGATACATAACAACCTGCTGCTTGTATCAACCAAATATAGAAGTAAGGCGTAATCGAGTCAACCTGTATTAAAAACAAGGCTCAAAGTAGTCAATCAAAAACGTTAAACTACACAGCCTAAAGTATTAAACTATAAATCCATGCATTGTTTGGCAAATGCCAAACGATTGTACGGCAAATGCCAGACAATGAGTAAATGAGCGTTCACAAAGCGTTTTAATATGTAGTCATTGATTTCTATAATGGTATTTTACTTAAGAAGTGGGCGGCTGTCACAAATGTACTACATGCCCGTCATACAAAAAAAGGGTGCGTCTTTCACAAGACGCGACCCCTAAAAATATTCTCATAGAAATTCATTTTATTTTACCATGTACTTCTTTCCGTTCTTAATGTATATGCCCTTGGCTGGGTTCTTGACAATACGTCCGGAAAGATCATAGATTGCATCATTGTCCACTGTCTTGTTACCGGCAATAGCATTGATGCCTGTAGCCTCCTTGTATGCATCTGGGTCTTTCGTTACAACTATGTTCAATGTATAACGCTTTAACTCATAGTATACATAGATTGTCGCAGTATAGTTGTTCTCTATATTAGCATCATCAATAACATAAGAGTTGAATGTGCCGGCATCAGAATCGTATCCTGCATAGAATACTTCTTCTCCAGAGTCTGTAGTACGTCCGTTTTCCATGAAAGCGAAACCATCAGGCTCTATAAAGTTATCTTTTGTGATTGCACCAGTTGCATTTGCAGCTCTCCACTCAGCAAGTTCATTGAACTCATCTACACTGAGACCAAGAGAATCGGCGATTGGCTTTATGTCAAACTCAACTTCATCAGATGAAACGCCATCAGCACCACGAGCGGCAAGCACGAGTTCTTGTGAACCAACATCAGCAACCTTTACTATAGATCTAACCCAAGTAGCGGTTACATTGTATTGTATTCTCTTACCAGTTACGAGGTTAACCACCCAAATCTTAGTCTTTGATACCTCATTGTCAGTGAACTGGTCTGGACCATACTTCCACCATTCAATCTGGCAATTGTGGTGGCTGAATCCCCAAGGAGCGGAAGTGCCATAGCTACCTGTATATCCTTCCTTAGTAAGCCATGAACCACCTTCATTAGAAGAGAATTCTGTATTTGAAAAACCTGCATTTGCTTCTGTAAAATAGATTGAGTCATTACCTGCTGCGTCAGTACCCTTTGTTTCAACATAGAACTGAGGAGTAGTAGTGCCAATCAAACTGTTTACAGAATCTGCATTCAAGTCAGTAACGACATTATGCTTGTTGTCTCCGGAGCTTGAATTGTCATCGTCAACATAACGCGACAACGTACGTGAACTTCCACAATGGTACGACAGAGTGACATCAATGTCTTTCTCTGCTACCTGAACACAAGTCTCAACTGTGTACGTAGGCTCAGGCTCAACGTATTCTTTACTGTCTACGTAGTAAGTAACGCTTCCGTCTGTAACAACTTCAGATGCGGCAGCCTCATGGAATTCAGTGCCATCATAAGTGTAGAGAGTGATGGAATTGTCGAGATAGTAGCTGATACGGTCTGCCTCAACCTCTTTGTAAGTAATCTCTGTTGTTACAAAATAGTTGATCTTGACATTGAACTGATAGTACTGACTGTTCTTGTAAACGAAGAAACATTCGTAAGTGCAAGTGGTATCAGCATTGGCCGAAATATTATTATAAGCATACTCCAAGTAAGTGAAGTTTGTCTTGTCGAAACACAACTTGACTTCGTTCGAACCTGTATAGCTATGAGATTCACCTGTCTTGTAGTTCATATAGATACCGTTGCTTGAAGCGGTGTACCCATGGCTTGTAGCTGCATTGTCCCAGAAATCCAATACATGAGTGTCTGCCTTATAGTAAGTGGCAAACTGAAGATCCGAGATTGATGCTCCTTCAGGGAAAGACGCAAGGATAGAATTAATATCAATACTAACTCTCGATTTTGTATTTGTTGCAAGGAAACCATCTGCCGCCCTTGTCGCAGCAGTTTCATCAAGAGCAAAAGACTTTTCGATATTCAGTTCACCTGCCTTAGTCAGCATGTCTGTTGTATATTCAACTGCGGCAGAAAACTTCAATCCGATTTTAATTCTGTACACTGTAGTGCCTTTACCAAGGTATAGGTATGTATAGGACGTGTCTCCAGCCTTTAATGTAGCACTTGAATACTGACCGATAGTGAACCGAAGTGAATCACCATCAGTTTGCAAACTGTTTATATAGAATTTAGTTTCATTGCTCTCAGCAGCAGAAACACACTCCTCAGAATCATCGCCTGTGGTCTCGTCAACCAGACTCTTAAACCACCATCCAGGAGTGGTATCGTGTGTATAAGTACGTGTTATCGTGTCAGCAGCCAATCCTGTTTCCGTATTTTCACCTCGTGCGTATACGCCATAATGAACGGCAGACTTCTCATCGTCAGTGAAACCAAGTGCCTTGGTTATATCGCCGACATATATTGCCTTGTCATCACCTACTGCCGTATTACGGATTTCTTGTTCGTATATATACTCGCCTCCATCAACTATAGTAAGGTCAGCGACCTTGTTGGTTGAGAGCAAGTTTGGATAAGCCTTTACAAGCAGACTGACATCAATAGAGGTAGATTTCTCGCCATAAGTAAGTGTGAAATGCGCTGTATAGTTAAAGTCTTTTGTTCCGTCGTGCACGCCTGGGTATTGACCGATGGATACCATCAAGGCGTTTGTGGCAGTACTGGCAGTAAAGTCAACATACCATACAGAGCCGTTAGACGAACCCCACTTAACTGGTCCGCCGTCACTGTTCAACCAAAAGCCCATTAGGTTTGTTGTGTAGGCATTAGAGGTGCTATCACCAGCGACAATAGAAATTGCGCCAGTAGAAGTAGTGCTAATAGCATTTGCGAGTGTTGCAGTGTCTGTACCGAGAGCTTCAGCCACTTCACTCAAGTTCAGATTAATGTCATCCGTTGCATAGCTGTCGTTCGGATACTGTGTTGATTTAACATCATAATCCGCAGCATAGATTCCCATACTGAAAAACATTGCAAGCAATGTCACCAACAGAGTAATTGTTTTTCTCATAGATATAGCTTTTTTAGTGATTAATTTTGTTATTTCTGTGCATGTCATTTTGGATTCAGCACTTAATTTAAATGCAAATATACAGTAAATAAATGTACGGACAAAATTTTTTAATGAAAAAAATTCAGTGTCTTACAAAGATTTTCTCAGATAGAATCATATTTATTTGTATCACTATATATTAAATCTCTATGTACACCTTATTATATATAATGGGAAGCAGAGTAGCAAAACACTACCCTGCCTATATGTGACCCGTCACGGTTTCTTCGAAAGTGCTATTTCACGCAACTGACCAAGAATATACTTCTGCAACATTTTTATCGCCTGCTCATTATGCCCGCCATTAGGAATGATAATGTCAGCATACTGTTTAGTTGGCTCAATGAATTCGTCGTGCATAGGTTTCAACACATTGCGGTACTTGTTGATAAGCATGTCGAGCGGATGTCCCCGTTCTGCCATATCACGTACTATCACACGCAACAAGCGCTCATCAGCTCCGGCATCCACAAATATCTTCAAATCCATTTGGTCACGCAACTCCTTGTCGTAGAGTGTCATGATGCCCTCTACGATTATTACCTCCTTTGGTTCCACATGAACCGTCTCCTTCAACCGTGTACACGTTATATAAGAATATGTAGGTTGCTCTATCGCGTGTCCATTTTTCAGTTCCTCTATCTGATGTGCCAGTAGAGGCCATTCAAATGCACTTGGATGGTCAAAGTTGGTTTGTTTCCGTACTTCAAGCGGCAGGTCACTCTGATCATTATAGTATGAGTCTTGTGGTATCACCGCCACACTGCCTTCAGGCAAAGCCTCAACAATTTTACGCACTACGGTAGTTTTCCCGCTACCAGTACCGCCTGCTATTCCGATTATTAACATGTGTATTGTTGAATTTAAATGTTACTACCGTTAGATACCAAGAATTTGCTTCACAAGCGGAATGACCGCGGTCTTCAATGCTTTTTCATTGAGGTGATGTTCTCCGTCAAACCGCTGTGCGTTTTTGTAATGCTTCTTAAATACATCGTAAGTATTGACCGTCGTGTCGTGTATGCCAAACAGCCCGTATGTATTATCTACATCAAATGGAGTAATGCCCTTGAATTGCTGCCGCTCCATCATATTTTGCTTTCGGATGATGTCTTTTGTGATTTTAAATGTCTTCTGATTGTCTTTACGGCCGTTCAAGAACTTATGTTCACCAGTCTTAAATACTTTCGACATAGTTGACATATTGAATGCAGGATTAACCAGTATCTTCTTATAACCAAACATCTGCTGGGCATACATAGCACCCATAGAAGTTCCGATAATCAAATCAGGCTTTTCCTGTTCACACAACTGCCGTAAATACGCCAATGCCTCATCAGGGTCAACCGGAATATCGGGTGACACCACTTCAACGTCCGGAAGGAGTTTGCGCAGGAGCTCCGCTGTTCCGGTAGCTCCTGACGATGCAAATCCATGGAAATATAACATCTTCATGTTTCTTTACTTGCTATTTGGACAGTTCCTCCTTTATCACGTCATTGCCAGGATATCCTATATGCGTGGCAGCTACATTTCCATCCTTATCTACAACAACGTACGCAGGAATGCCCTGGGCTCCAAACTGCTTAAGCAAAGTGTCCCATTGTGCGGCTGTGACATAGTAGTGGTCACCATGGATATCCGGAATCATCTTATTCCACAAAGCCTTAGGACTGGTCTCTCCCGTTACATAAACGAAGGCGGCTTTGCCCCAAAGTTCCTCCTTCACCGGAAGGATTGTTTTCATGGCAGCCCTGCACGGACCACACCATGTAGCCCAAAAGTCCACCAGCACCATCTCTCCACGATAGTCTTTGGTAATTTCCTTGAATATATCCTCACCTGTCAATTCACTACTAATTGATTTGATAGTAAACAATTTGTTTCTGTTGTTTTCCTCTATCTTTGCTTTAGTCACCTCATTCTGTTTGTGCAGCAAGTTTTCAAAAGCAGGACACTCAGTCTTGATTGAAGCGAAATCGGCATCTGTCAATGCTTTTAAATTGTCAAGTACCGTCATGTAATTCTTAGCTGCAATCACTTGATTGGCACTCTCAGGGACCGTCAGCTTTGCACCTGTTGTCTGCTCGATTTCATCTGCAAGTTTTTTTGCGGTACCGCCGTTTGCATACAAAAAGCCGTTTTTCGAAGTGAAGTTCCAGTCTTTAATGTCATCATAGTAGCCTTCCGGTTGTTGATAATCGCCCTGCCCTTGATTGGCATATTTCAGAATCTTACCATAACCGGTCATCAAGGCAACAGTCAGATACTGATAGAACGGCATCATGTATTCGCGGAACTCGGCAGACAGCCGGTTGTCCGAATTGAGCTTTTCTACACCGGCATTATACAACGACAGCAATTTGTCCTTGTATTGCTGAACAGTAAATCCTTTTAAGTTTCGAAGTCCGCTGCCATTGATTTCCTTGTTCAAGTAGCGCTCGTTGTACACGTCATAATAGTTTGCAAGAGAGTTGTTAAGATTGGCGAGTGGTCCGTCACACTCAATGGCTGAAGTTGACAAGTCGATAGTTAGTGCGACTGTCTTACCCGGAACTATATAAAATGGCTTTTCATTGCGTGGTCCGAGAATTATTGTTGTCAAAGAATTGACACAGACATCAAATGAAGTTTCAAACGTGCCATCAGAATTAATCTTCAGGCGTTTCTCTATAGCGTCGGTTGCCCACGAAGGAGTGCAACTAACAGTAATTGAATCGATTCGGTTGGCATCGGTAAGACCCTTAATTTGCCCTTTTACAATAGCAGGTGCCTTACTATAAGTAAGGTCCGGCAGTAGCTGCGCACTTAAATACGATACAGATGTTATAAACATCATCACAACCAATGTTGAAATTTTTCTAATCATAATAATACTGTTTTGTTATTTATTTTGCTTTTAAGATAATGGTTTGCATCTTTACTCTGTAATTTTCTTTAGATAAAAACTGTGGTCTATACATTCAGGGAATTCATCTTGATAGTGTGTGACCATGATCAATGTCTTATTATGCCGTTCGCAGAAGGTATCAATGACATCTTTCACCAATCTGCGGTTCTTCATATCAAGCCCGTGCAACGGTTCGTCAAGAATCAATAACGAGGGGTCTTTTACAAATGTACGTGCCAACAGTACAAGCCGCTGTTCACCACTCGACAGCTTTAGGAATGACGTGTCCTTATATTGCGCCACACCGAAGATATCCATCCAAAAGACGCAAGTATCTATTTGTTCCGGCTTGGGTTTACGGTATAGTCCGACTGTATCGTGCATTCCGCTTGCTACGACATCAATTGCCGGATAATCACGAATGAATGCACGGTGCATCTCAGGCGATATATATCCAATATGTTTTTTGATGTCCCATATTGATTCACCACTCCCCCGTTTGTGTCCGAACAGAGTGATATCATTAGCATACGCTTGCGGGTTGTCGGCACAGACAATACTAAGCAGCGTACTTTTTCCGGCACCATTCTCGCCGGTGAGCGCCCAGTGTTCGCCATTCATTACCGTTAGGTTCAGGTCACGCAAGATAGTTCTTTCTCCATACCGGATACATACATTGTTAAAGTTCACCACTTGTTGCGTACCCTGAGGAATATCAGCAGATTGGCTGTCATCATAAGTCAGATTTATGATAGCGTCAGCTTTTTCGTCCGACAACATACGTGACGGAACTTTAGGACGATTATGCCAATACGTTGCATAATCTGTTTTGTCGCCTATTACTTTGTCCTTTATCTCTATCACATGCGTTATAAACTTAGGCATGTCATCTGTTTTCGACAATACCATTATTATCTGCAGGTCGGTATCACGTGTCAGCTTCGTCAGGGTCTCATCAAGCATCTTCCTTGCGTTGACATCCAATCCGATGAACGGGTTGTCAAGAATCAATACACGCGGATTGCTCTTTAAGGCATTTTTCAATTGGTATTTCCGCAGTTCACCACTCGACAAGAGAAACAATTGCTGCTTATCATCGAATTCCGTGTGGTTGAATCTTATTTGATAATAATAATGTCCTTCTGTCGTTCCGTACGCATCTTCGAACTTGATGTATTTAACGTTGTCAAATGCCTTATTCGACTCTCGAGGGGAGAAATCATAGCGGAGAAACGAGCCTTTTCCATCGTCCAATATCGGATGCTTACCTGTGATTATATCGACTAACAAACTCTTGCCTGCACCATTATCACCTACGATAGCCAACTGTTCGCCTTCATCAAGCTGAAAGCTCACAGGCTCAGCCATCCTATACAAAGGATCACGGGCAATAGCATCATGTATGTCAATTATATGTTTCATAAACTATTATGCAGTGTGCGGCATGTACATATCCACACAAATTTCTAATGCAAAGATACGGCATTTTATTTATATACAGTACTTTCTAATGAATTATTTTACCATACGATTACCCGTTATCATTGATATTAAGACGTATAGACATGAACCTATTATAACCTGTACCTTGTTCTATTAATAAAAGCGGCAGGACTCAGCTACATACCACTGAGTTCCGCCGCCTACTAAAGAAGTATCTGAAACAAATTAATGTGCTATAAACTTCTTTCCATTCTGAATGTATATTTGTCCTCTCACTGGGCTTTGTATGCGCTGTCCGGCTAAATTGTAAACAGCATCAGATGCATGTTCAGTCACTTTAATGCCATCAATACCGGTTTCAAACTCATTTGCTTCATCCTCTGTAATTTTTACAGCAGTAGCACCTAAATAGTAGCATACGACAGTTGCCTCTGTATCAGCAAAGCCAAACGTAGCAAGGTCAAAATAATCAATGTCGAATGAGTCATCATCATTGTGAGTGATCTGAACCTTGCCGTTCTGTCCATATCCATCAAGAAGAACAAGAGCACTAAGATTAAGCAGGTCCGTATCATGCCCCATGAATCGGGTAATGTAGTAATTATCGAATGCGTCTTTCTTAACAGTGATTACAAATTCCTCTGGGTAATCATTGCCGTCCATTGATATAACAAACTGGGAAGTGACCTTAACCCGTTGGCGGAATTAAATTAGTGCGTACTTAATCCTTCCAATCGGTTTGTTATTAATATAGTTGATGTATTGTAATGCGGTCAACGCACTAACTTTGCCAATGATTCTGGCAAACAGACCGCAAGTTTCTTTCGCATAATTCCTAATGACAAGAAATTGGTCAGTGAGCTGTGAAAACAGCGTTTCCACTCTTTTCCTTGCCTTGGCAAATGGAATGAAGGTGGGCTTCCAGTTCTTCTGGTTGAGTCTGTATGGGCATTCAAGCTTAATGTTGGCAGTCTCGAACAAATCCAATTGCACATCCGCTCCGATGTAGCCTTTGTCCCCGAAAATGCTGCAATCATGATACATGTACTTAATGTCCTTGATGTAGTTGATGTCATGGACGCTTGCCTTGGATAGGTCATAGGAATGTATGGGTAGATGACAACACTGGACACGTCAAATGACAACCTGCTTTACTTGCGAGTGAGAAATAAAGCGATGAGTCCGTCCCCCGACTGCTATGTATGCAGTGCTATGACGATCCGCTGGGGTTGAAGCCTCAGGTATGACAGAATGAGAATGGAGTTTTTTGTCGGACTTACATAAAATTAAGGTATAAGAACGATACAGGTTAAATGATTTTTTGTATCTTTGCACATGAAAAGTGGAACACGCCGCTATGGGTTACGGCCGTGTTACGTCCGGTGGTTCATACGGGCCCACTTCCATAACAACAAAATAAGAATATAACAAATAAACCATCAATAATACATCTGCATTATGAATATAAAGACTGTCGGAATTGCGAGCGATCATGCCGCATTCAAGTTGAAGCAATTTGTAAAAAAATATCTTGAGGAAAAGGGGTACGCATATAAAGACTATGGCACTTACACCGAGGATAGTTGCAATTATGCTACATACGGACACGCTCTTGCTGAGGGTATTGAGAATGGAGAAGTGTACCCCGGTATAGCAATGTGTGGCAGCGGAGAAGGTATCAGCATGACTCTGAACAAGCACCAGACGATACGTGCCGGATTAGTTTGGCGTCCGGAAATAGCTCATCTCATTCGTGAGCACAACGACGCCAATGTGATAGTATTCCCAGGCAGGTTCATCACTGAAGATGTGTGTCGTCAGTGTCTCGACGAGTTTTTCGCTACTGATTTCGCAGGCGGAAGGCATCAGCAAAGAGTTGACTCGATTCCTGTACAAGCACATTGATACAGCATATATATTATAATAAGTATAATAAAACAGACCAATACTATGACTATGCAGAAAACTATAAGGACAATAATGGTGATGCTCACATGCCTTATTGCAATGTCAGCAACAGCGAAGAAGTACCCTGTCATAAAATTTGAAAAGACAACCGTCGACCTCGGCACTTTCTCACAAGACGACCCTATACAAACATGCGTGTTCAAGTTCACTAACGTGGGAAAGGCGAAGTTAGTCATCAACTATGTTCATACATCCTGTGGTTGCACAGTCGCTGAATACCCTAAAGACTTCATAAGTCCGGGAGGAACCGGTGAGATAAAAATCACATACAACGGAACCGGGAAATTGCCCGGCAAACTAAAGAAGCACATACAAGTATTTACCAACTGTAAGAACGATATGGCTCGCATTTTCATCATAGGCGACATGACGGCTGTCGCTAAAAGCGACCTTCAGAAGAATGACAAAAAATAGACTTGCACCCTGCTGTCAGTCTTCTGCCTTCTCATTTGCCGTACGGGCCTCAGACTAAGAGTGCCACAATCATAAACGCTTAAATACCTTATATCCTATGGACAAACCAGCTAAACCAATACTCCTAAGCATTATACTCATCTTTGCCACTGATAACCAAATCAGAGGCAAATCGTTCGACATGACTGTGAAATACCCTTTCGAACGGGAATATCTGAACTTTGAAAAGCATCAGGTGCCACACACGCTCTTGGTCGCTCTTGCCGGCAAAGGAATTTCGTTTGAAGATTGCGAGGCAACTTACTTTAATGTAAAATCACGATTGAAAGAATTGGGTACAAAAATCATCGATCAGTACGAAGTAAAATACTGTTGTTTCTTGAATCCGGAGGACAATGGATTGATGTGTACATACGAATTGGAATATCCAATGAAGGACTAACGTAATTACATGAAGCATTACAATGTATTGTCATCTTTGAATAGCACACCACCGTCACCTCAATTGCTGTTAGGAGTGGATGACGATGTGGGAAGAAGAATCGTGCTACGCAACATGCTGTGCCACGCGGGGTGGGGTCCGCTATGAGGATACAAATATCACAGATAGAGAGACTAAGCACAAAAAAAATTAGGTTCAGATGTCTATTACCAACCCGTCATATGCATAATGTATATGCGGTGGGAGCATACGATCAGCTTCTTCGTGTGGCAAAATGAAATGGCTCATGTGAATGAAATATGTTTCTTCTGCACCGACACGTTGCGCAAAAGCAATTGCATCGGCGACATTCTGATGCGACGGATGAGTACGGTAGTGCAGTGCATTCACTATGAGAACCTTCACCCCGTTCAAATATTGCCATTCAGAGTCGGGCATGGATTTCATATCGGTTATATATGCGAGTCCGCCTATCCTGAAGCCGGCAATTGGCAACTTGCCATGCATTACACGTATTGGCACAACATCAATTGTACCCACATTCACTGGTTTATGCATTTCCAATGGTTCAAGAGTGATGGCAGGCACTCCAGGGTAGCGTTTTTCGGGAGGAGTGAAGCAATATGGAATGCGTGACATCAAATGTTCGCGTACATTTTCTTCTGCATAGATTCTTACTTCTCCGAACAAGATTCCGGGCCGTATATCATCAATCCCTCCGACATGGTCGAAGTGCTCATGAGTTAGGAATATGTCGTGTATGTCAGGAAATCTGCCAAGGCGAAGCATTTGCTGACGGAAGTCAGGTCCGCAATCAATGAGAATTGCATTACCATCCTGCTCAATCAGGGAAGAACATCTGAACCGCTTGTCATGCGGATCTGTGCTCATACACGTGGAACACCGGCAGCCAATCTGAGGAACACCACCGCTCGTTCCGGTACCTAATACAGTAACTTTCATATTATGTTAACCTCCGGCTGTATGTCAATATCAAACTTATCCATCACGTCACGTCGTATCGCATTACATAGATCCACAATCTCCACTCCGGTGGCTCCTCCCAGATTCACGAGGATCAGTGCTTGCTTTTCATAGACTCCGGCATGTCCCATAGTACGACCTTTCCAACCACATTGCTCAATCAGCCACGCTGCAGGAATCTTTACTCCATTTACTGCTTTATAGGATGGGATGTCGGGGTAGGAAGCTGCAAGCGACTTGTATTTGCTTTCGCTTACAATCGGATTCATGAAGAATGAGCCCGCATTGCCAAGCACATCAGTGTCGGGCAATTTATTCCGCCGTATATCAATGATCACACTACGCACATCTTTTGGGGTGATACAGCTCAGACTGCTAAACCTTGACCTTATGTTGCCATAGTCGAGTTGCGGAGTGAATACTTTCGATAGGCGGTAAGTTACGTAAGTCACTGCGTACTGTCCTTTTAATTCTTCCTTGAATATACTGCGACGGTATGAATAATGGCACTCATCGTTGGAGAAAGTACGTAAGCTTCCGTCTTTCAGACCGACACATTCCACCTGCTCAATTAAGTCCTTTGCCTCAACACCATAGGCCCCTATGTTCTGAACAGCACTCGCACCGACTTCTCCTGGTATCAACGACAGGTTTTCTGCCCCACTCCATCCATGACGTACAGTGTAGTCTACAAAGTCATCCCACACAACACCGGCTCCTACACGCAAGAGGACATGGGCGTCATCTGACGATACTACTTCTATGGATTTTATCCGGCTGTGCAGTATGGTACCGTCGAAATCTTTTGTAAATAAAAGATTGCTTCCGGCACCAATGTGAAGACATGGCGAACCTTGCAGCGTTGGCACAATGGACTGCAACTCATCACACGAAGAATACTCCACATAACGGTTCGCGTATGCTTTAATTCCAAATGTATTATGAATTTCTGTAGGCATATCCGGGTGTGCTATGATTTTATCTCAAACAAATGCCAACGTCCGTTGCGAAAATCAAAATGGAATGTAATAAGTAGTCCGTTGCTGAAGCCTTTTAGCATCACCGACTTGCGGTTCGTACTTATAAGCGATTGTCCATAGTCGATATTTACGACTTCACGGGTCATATCCGGCAAGTCGCTTACAAATTCTCTCCATTCTTCGTACGAAAGTAATTTCTTCAAGGTTTCTTCCTCATCTTCTGAACTGTATTCAAATACTACAGGCAATTTCAGAGACTCGCGTTGGTACACTGAGTCGTTGATAAAGTCTTTCAGGAATACCAGGAATGAAGCGTTAGGTGTGTTTGAAATCTCGTTTGTTCCTTCTTCTGTAAGGTACCATTTACCTTTTATACGGTTGAAGTCGAACAATTTTATCAGTTCTTCTCCCCACTCAATCTTTTCAAGTAATACATGTACCAGCGAGGTGTCTTTTTGGAGTTCCAAATCAGCTTCACGCTCATAAATGACAATCAGAGGCTCATCCTCAGTCAGTTCCAATTCTTCAGTATCAGTCTGAGTGCGCTCTGCTTTGAATTTTTCGCTTGATATGTAGCTGTATAGGAAGTCGTCAAATAACTCATCTGCTGATTCCGGTATTACTGCTTCCTTGAACAAGTCAAGTTTTTCAAGCCCCATCGAATCAACGTCTACGCTGTCAGCATCGGTGTCTTCATTGGCGTTATCTGTACCATATTTACATGAGTAAAGGACAGTGCAGAAGTACAAAGGCAATATATAGGATAAATATTTACTCATAGACCTTGTAAAAAATCCGTGCAAAGTTAGTGCAACCTTAAAGAATAAACAAATTTATTATATTTTTTCTAATTCCATCCGAACATTTTGGCTCAGCAAGTCTGTTGTATGCTAACATGTACATGCAACAAGTTGCACTTATTCATCATACAGAATATATTTGTCAAGAACCCTGTTTGACCATTCATCATAAAGGTCAACAAGTTTTTCCGGCTGTGTACTGAACCACTTGTAGCCATTCCGTCTTTCATAATCGATGTCTTCCACACGTTTGCGTGGTATTCCGTCACGTCCGCAGAAAAGAGGCTCACCTGTTATCAGGTCATAAAATCTTGCCCACATAGCGGGAGCTCCCTCACGGTCCACAATTCTGTAGTCGGGTTTGCCCTCCTGATTAGTGTAGTGTTGGATTGCCTTATCTAAGATCTTATGGTTTTCATACCATCGTATGGCACCGTCAATTGCAAGAATGACACTATCGGAAGGATTTTCGATTGAAAGCAACAGCTCCACGATTGCTACTGACTCTCCTGCCCCACAGTAAGAAGGCAGTTCATAAGCACGTCCCTGTGCCGGTTTCAATGTGTGCTCATCGTGTTGTTGGCACCACACAGTTGGTTGCCCGTCCGTCACTATCTGACATTTGAGTATGCAATCTATCCCCTTCTCATACGCTTGCAGACATCTGTCTCTAACGTCTTTCTTAAGCCACAGCATATCGTAAGGCTCATCATTGTGCCCCACTGAAAGCAAAAATTTCATCACACTGACCATGGCATTATCGTTAAACGTAATATGGTCAGAATAACTTCCTTCACCACGCGAAGGATAGAACTGTGGCCAGCCGCCATTGTCGTATTGCATATCCAACAGATAGTCGAGACCTTTCATGAATGCAATACGGTATTCTATTATATTTGTGTAATAGTACATCTTGGCAAGAAACTCCATTTCCTTGTAGGTTGCCCCATTGTCTATTGTCGATCCTATGCCTGTCTCCATACACTCTTTCATATAGACCGTATCAGGACCTAATCCCCAATCTTGATTCTTTGCCCATCCGCCGCTCGGCATTTGGTATTTCACAATACTGTCAGCTACTGCCATCGCCTGCTTTGTGATAAACCACTCGTATTTGGTTTGTTTGTAAGCGTCACGCCACGAAATAGGTTCAAACGCCGTTGTGTCGACAGGTATTTGCGCACCAAGACCCATGGACGCAAAGAAGGAGAACATGAACAAAAGTTTTTTCATCCTAATTTGTATTTCAATATTATTTGAATGAAGCTTCGTAGTGAGGCATGTTCTATCTGACTGTCATAGAAGTACTTTATAAAGCCAGGATGTTTGCCTGCATTACGGAAGAAGTAGTTCAGCGCCCACTTCTTTTCAAGCAGTCCTTGATAGTAACCGCCTTTGTCGATGAGTTTTTGCAGGAACCGGACCTTTGTGTTGTAGGCGAGCGAAGGTGCATCCTCCTCTTTCACCGATTCGGCTGCAAATATCCCGCTTTGCAATGCATAGAAAATTCCCTCTCCTGTGAGAGGTTCAACAAGTCCGGCAGCATCCCCTACGAGCATGATATTGCCATAATAAGGATTCTTGATGTATTTTCCAATCGGAAGCATCGCCCCGTGTATCGGATATTTTTCTATATGTTTCAGTCCTATGTCGTGCAGGAACTGGGTAAACCGCTCATTGACATTGAAATTTGTATTCTCCAGTTTGACTGTACCCACACACACTTTGTCGCCTTTGTAAAACACCCACGCATAGCTGTTTGGCACGACTCCAAGATATACGTTCACTCCAGTAATGTCAAGGTCATCCCTTTCCACATTGATTTCCACACAAAGAGGACACTTGCCTTTTGATTTGCATGATGTTGGGAATTGAGTACTCAGGAACTTCTCAACGGTACTGTTCGACCCGTCTGCGGCAATAAGGTAGGAATATTCGATTTCTCTATCGTGGAAGAGCGCTGCCTTTCGATAATAATCGAGCCCGATCAAAGTCTCACCTTCCAAAAACTGTCCGCCGAGACTTACAAAATAGTTCACTAACCAAGCATCAAACTTAGGACGGTCAATAAGTGTTACAGGTTCTTGGGGTTGAAACGACACCAGCCGTTCCGTCCCTTTGTACAATGTGACGGTATCTTCATGGCTCATCACACAGTCTGCCATACATGCTTCATACTTTTCATTGCCGAGAAGTACTTTCAAACATTGTTGCGACTTGTGTGTAAACAAGCCTGCACAAAGTTTCTGCCTTGGCAGAGTCATTTTCTCCACCAGCATGCACTCCACACCCAATTGCTGTAGCCGGATTGCACAAGCCGCACCAGCCGGGCCAGCGCCCACTATCAGTGTATGTATCTTCATTTTATGTTGTTCAAATGCTCATACGTAATCGTGCAGCCAATTAAAGTATAGTCTTCACTGCCTCAAGCATACCCATGGACTGTATTTTGTCGAGATCTTCCTTCACAAGTTGTGTAAGGCCAGGTATCTTGTTGAGGTCTTCATGCCATATCATTTCAGCGGCAAGCACACCCTCTGCCACCTTTTGTGTATCGTTTGTAGCCCAAAGGTCTTTCAGTAATTGTACGATTTCCGCAGCGTCATTAGGTGTTATGTCAGCTCCGTCACTGCGCTTGCCTCCTTTGTAGTATGTGATTATTGCCGCAAGTCCGAATACAAGTCCTTGTGGCAATTCTCCCTTACGCTCAAGATATGTCTTCAAACCAGGTAAATCACGGGTTTCATACTTAGGGAATGAATTGAGCATAATACTTGTGACTTGATGGTCTACATACGGATTGTTGAAGCGTTCAAGCACATCCGACGCAAACTTCTGCAATTCATTCATCGGAAGGTTTAGTGTTTGCATAAGTTCATCAAATTGTACCTTGTGGATGTACTTTCCTACAACAGGATCGTTGCATGCGTCGCGTACTATATTTATGCCACTCAGATAGGCGACAGGGCTCAATACAGTATGTGGTCCGTTAAGCAGTGTAACTTTCCTCTCATGATATGGTTTTTCAGATTCCGTAATAAGCACATTAAGTCCTGCTTTCTCTGCCGGAAATTCTGACTTCAACTCCTCAACCGACATGTTCTCCGGTTTCTCTATCACCCATAAATGGAACGCCTCACCCTGTACCACGAGGTTGTCTTCATAGCAGATTCTCTCTTGTATCTGCTTGATTTCCTTACGTGGAAATCCCGGTACGATCCGGTCTACAAGGGTTGTACATACATAGCAGTAATTGGTGAACCACGACTTAAAACCTTCATAATCGGTTCCAAAGTCTTCTTTCCACAGCTCAATATATTTATATATACAGTCTTTCAAATGATGTCCGTTTAGGAAAATCAATTCACACGGCATAAGTATCAGTCCTTTATCTGCCGCCCCATCGAATGTCTTATACCGGCGGTAAAGCAATTGGGTCAGTTTGCCCGGGTACGAACTTGCAGGAGCGTCATTTAGCTTGCAAGTGTCATCAAATGCTATGCCTGCCTCAGTCGTGTTTGAAATAACGAAGCGTATGTCCGGCTGGTCGGCTAAAGCCATAAATGCCTGATTTTGCGTATATGGATTCAATGCACGGCTTATAGAGTCAACACGAGTGATGGAATTGACAACCTCTCCATTCAATCTGCCTTGCAAGTTTACATGGTACATGCAATCTTGACCGTTCAGCCATTCAACCATTCCTTTTTCAATTGGCTGCACAACGACTACACTTGAATTGAAGTCTGTCTTCTGATTCATGTTGTAAATAATCCAATCAACAAAACAGCGAAGAAAATTACCTTCACCAAACTGGATTATTCTCTCCGGAGCCTGACTTTTTGGCGCCGTCTGCTTGTTCAATGCTTTCATAACCGTTCTTTATTAACATCATGATATATTGTAGTCACAAAATTAAGAATAATTTCTTATATGACAAAAATAAAAATGGAATCTGTCACTCTGGGACCGACTTTTTTCGTAACTTTGTCCTTGATATGAGTTTAGGTACGTTCATATTCAAGCAGTTCAGTGTAAAACACGACAAGTGTGGCATGAAGGTGGGTACAGATGGTGTCATTCTCGGTGCGTGGGTTAAACCCATGAATAAGCAAAAGCCGGCAATGGTCCTTGATGTAGGCACCGGATGTGGACTCATCGCTATGATGATGGCACAACGAATGCCCGACTCTCATATCATGGCTATCGATATCGACCATCCATCTGTAGAACAGGCAAAGGAAAATGTTGCCTCATCTTCTTTTAGTAAACAAATCACTGTGCTGGAGGCTGACTTCAACCAATTTGCACAAGAGAGTTGTAAGGATAAATACGATATCATTGTGAGCAATCCTCCGTTCTTTCAGGAAAGCACACACAGTGTGTCAGCCAGGATGGATACAGCCAAACACACCGGTTCGCTAAGTTTCAGCCAACTCATCACGGGGGTCCAACTGTTGCTCGCTGACGACGGACAGTTCTCTGTCATTATCCCCTACTCTGCTGCCAACGGCTTCATCGGACTGGCAGCTCAAAGTAATCTTTATTTAATGCGCCGGTGTGACATCAGAGGCAGTAGCCATAAACTATTTAAGCGTTCTGCATTAACTTTCAGCCACCAAATAACAACGACAGATTATTCCAAACTCAGCATCCATCTCAATTCCGGAGGTTACACAGACGAATACAAGGCTCTAACCTCTGACTTCTATCTGGCATTCTGAAATAAATAGTGATTGTATTGCTTTTAACAAATACTCTTGTCTAAAATTTCGGGAGTACCATACCTAAAACAAGCTATGCATTCTCCAGCTCCTGCATCACCTCGTCGACACAATATTCATCCCCCATGTTATGAAGATGAAACTGCAAGTCACACATATATTGATAAACATGGGTGGAATAGAATATCGTCAATGCCTTGTACTCAGGAACAGACAGACGACGGGCAAGAATTGTAACAATCCTTGCAAACTTCATCTGCAAGATAGTCTTATTAATCAAAGGATTATCTTTAATCATATTCTTTCAGCTCCTATGAACGTTAAATGGTTGTCTATAATCTTCTGATTCAAAATACATATTTGATTGTTGGGCTTATGATAGCTTAATCGTTGCAAAGCCTCGTCAGCGTTGATCAAACCTGCAGCATATAGCTCGACAGTATTAAAGACACGGTCGTTGGCAATGCCACCATTTATCATATCGTATGACTTCCAGAGTGACTCACCTCTTCTGTTACCGACCACAAAGTCAAGCCATTGGCGGTCATAAGCATTAAATGACAGAACACACCATGATAAACAGTCATTGCCTCTCCTCCTTTCCGAACATAGGGTTATGGCGACGGATATACGCCAGCACTTCGTCCACGATATAATCCTTGTCTTGTGTGTGAAGTGCCGTGAAACTGGGATAGAGGAAATCTTTGATGCCATTAGTCTTCATCAACTCATCCACCACATCCTTGCCGCTTATCTTCAGACGTTCTGCAATATTCTCAATGCAAAACACAGCAAACTCCGTCTGTCTTGCTTCGTCTGTCATATCAATTTTTCTCTTTGCCGCAAAGTTACAAAATGTTTTATAAACACACAATAGTAACGATGATAAATGTCACAGGAAAATGACAAACCCGTTTTATTTGACTCTTCCTCCTCCCACCCAGTGTTCACGATAATACTTGCTGTCAAGATTGTCGACAACCACACCTCGTGAACTGCTGGCATGTATAAACTTATTGTCCTTCAAATAAATTCCCGCATGGTTGATATTCTGCTTGCGTACTTTCCCTGTTGTAGCAAAGAACACTAAGTCACCTGTTTTCAACTTGTGTTTATGCACCTTCTTGCAATCCTGTTCAAACTGCTCTATACTTCTGCGATGCAACTTCTTGCCATATACACTCAAATAGATTTGTGACGTCAGACCCGAACAATCTACTCCAGTGCGGTTGTTGCCTCCATGACGATAGGGTGTACCAACCCACTTTGCCGATTCTATCATTAAGTCTCTGTCATCATCGTAGTCTATATCTACGCCTAAAGCGATAGCGGCACGGGCCACTTCAAGCATGTCAATCCCTTTGTAATATACGGTAACGGTCTTGGAAGAATGGCACGATGCAAGCAGGCACACGACAGGCAGTAATAGTAGATAGCGCAAAAAGAAATTGCATCTACAACGGGACTCATGTGGTATATGCCGTTTTTCCATGATCGACTACTTTAATTCTGGCAACTTTAGGGTATCTATTATATAAAAGGAGTCTGTGGCCTCTATCCGACCACTTAGACTCCGCATATCCATATTATGGAATCTATTTTCCTCCTAAGTATTTTTCTGCTTCGATTGCAGCCTTACAGCCGGATCCGGCTGCGACTACAGCCTGCCGGTAGACAGGATCAGCCACATCACCAGCGGCAAACACACCCGGAACATTAGTCCGTGGAGTGCCGTCGATAGTCTTGATGTAACCGACCTCGTCGGTTTCCACCCAAGGCTTGAACACATCAGAGTTTGGCTTATGACCTATTGCAAGGAAGAAACCATCTATCGGCAAGTCGTAATGTGACTCGTCAGCTTCCCCCTTTCTGTGTACAAGATGAGCACCTTCTACTCCATTTTCTCCATACAGTCCTTCAGTATTGGTCTCATATAATATTTCTATCTTGTCGTTAGCCGCAACTCGGTCTTGCAACAATTTGCTCGCACGGAGATATGGCTTGCGTACAATAATATACACCTTTGAAGCGAGTCCTGCAAGATACAATGCCTCACCACAGGCTGTGTCTCCACCACCTACAACAGCAACCACTTTCTTGCGATAGAAGAATCCGTCGCACGTTGCACATGCACTTACACCTTGTCCCATATACTTTTTCTCATCATCCAGACCAAGGAATTTTGCACTTGCACCGGTAGCAATTATCACAGAGTCCGCCTCAACCTCACTGCCATCTTCAAACGTAAACATATACGGAGCCTTGCTCAAATCGCTCTTCACGCAGATGTGTTCCCGTATTTCAACACCGAACTTCTCAACTTGCTCGCGCATCAAGTCCATCAAATCCTGTCCTGACAATCCTTCAGGATGACCAGGAAAGTTCTCGACCATATCTGTTATGGTAAGTTGCCCACCAGGTTGTATGCCCTCATAAATAACAGGACTGAGATTTGCTCTGCTCGCATAGATTCCTGCCGTATAGCCTGCCGGACCAGAACCGATAATCAAACATTTTATATGTTCCATACTTTCTTCGTTTCTTTCTATTTGTTTATTTTCATCTCAAATCAATGACCTCTGCTTTCGGGTATTTCTTTTTGTTGAACCTGAAGGCGGAGTCCGGTTGTTTTTTCCCTTTCTTAAAGGATATGACACTGATTTCCATGTCGCCTTTCTTCCCTCCCATCATTATATACTCGGGGTGATGGTCGAATTTGTTTATTCTGACGATAGCCTTCTTTATTGACGATTTGGAATTGTTCGCTGTTAGTACTATCTCATAATATGTCTTGGTGCTGGCTCCGAATTCCACATCATATCCCTTCTTGTAAATGTCGAGAAAAGCGTAAGGATTGATCTTTGCCAGTTGTGCGGCAGTTGGTGTTGTCACATTGACTTCTTCGTTTTCTTTTACATACGACCACATTGTCTTGCCATCGAACCAAGTGATGTGATTGGTCAGTGTAGTCTTGAATTTACTGCCTTGCAGCAATATGGTTCCTTTGTCCTTATCGCCTCCCATCATGATTTCGAATTGCACGGTCACACTTGGGCATTTCTTATACTCAGCGGCGGTCTTGTCGAGTACACTCTTAGCATCAGTCGCATTGACAGTCAATGCAACAAGTCCGCAGATAATGGTCAAAAGATATTTTCTCATAATTCAGGTATTTCAAATTTAATAATTAACATACAAAAGTCATGCCAACACGTCAACGTAAGTTGCTGATGATATTCTCAAGGGTATTGAAGTCCTGTACAAGGACCTCACGGGGTTTGGCTCCTATCTGTGCTCCGACAATACCTGCCTTTTGCAATTGGTCCATGATCTTGCCTGCACGATTATAGCCGATTGAGAAGTTTCGCTGGAGCATCGATGTACTTCCTTGTTGTGACGACACAACCAACTTTGCGCATTCCTCAAACATAGGGTCAAGATGTCCGACCGCTTCCGACGAGCCTCCGCCAGAGGACTCACCACCCTCTATATCAACCTCCGGCAAGTAAGCGGCATGTGTGTAACCTTGCTGCTTGCTTGTATATTGACAGATTCGTGCAACTTCAGGAGTGTCGACAAACGCACATTGCACACGTGTCGGGTCGCCTCCGTTGAGATACAGCATATCACCCCGTCCGATGAGTTGGTTGGCTCCTGGACGGTCGAGTATTATACGTGAGTCCATCATTGCGGCTACACGGAATGCTATACGTGCAGGGAAGTTGGCTTTGATGGTTCCTGTAATAATTTGTGCTGTCGGTCGTTGAGTAGCTATAATCATGTGGATGCCTACCGCACGTGCCAATTGTGCAATACGACATATTGGAAGTTCTATTTCCTTGCCTGCAGTCATAATCAAGTCACCGAACTCATCGATTACCACCACGTAGTAAGGCATATAATCGTGCCCTTGCATCGGATTAAGCTTGCGGGCTTTAAACGCTGCATTGTATTCTTTTATGTTTCTTACGCCTGCCATCTTCAGCAAGTCATAGCGAGTGTCCATCAACTTACACAATGAGTTGAGTGTCTTCACAACCTTTTGCGTATCGGTGATGATCGGCTCATCTTCTTCTTCAAGTTTAGCAAGGAAGTGGTTCTCTATTGGATTGTATATACTAAACTCCACCTTTTTAGGGTCCACCATAACGAACTTAAGTTCAGACGGATGTTTTTTGTAGAGCAATGACGTAATGATGGCATTTAGTCCTACCGACTTACCCATTCCGGTAGCACCTGCGACCAACAAGTGAGGAGCTTTCGCCAAGTCGATCATAAACACCTCGTTTGTGATTGTCTTTCCTAAGGCACACGGCAGTTCCATCTTCGATTCCTGATATGTCTTGGAGTTCAGTATGCTCTCCATCGAGACGATACATTTCTTCTTGTTTGGAACTTCTATACCGATTGTGCCTTTACCTGGAATAGGGGCGATGATACGTATACCTTCAGCGGCAAGACTCAATGCGATGTCATCTTCAAGGTTACGTATCTTTGATATACGCATTCCCTCGGCAGGAGTTATCTCATACAGAGTTATTGTCGGACCTATCGTTGCCTTTATACTGCTTATTTCAACTCCGAAACTGTGAAGTACCTGAATGATACGCTCTTTGTTGGCGTTCTGTTCTTCCATGTCGATACGCGGAGTGTTGTCCTCGCTTTTGTCAAGCAAACTGAGTGGCGGATACCGATAGAACTCAAGGTCGTGTTTCGGATCGTATGGTGTATTGATATCGCCCCGTTGTAAGTTCTTCCCTTCTGCAGGAGCAGAACTTTTCGCAACTACTACATCGAATGAGGCTGCTGTTGTATCATTATTATTTTTCTCTGACACAGATGATTCCGAATTATTTGTACTGTCGGTTGTAAATGTAATCTCGTTTTGTGCCGTACTGTCATTGCTGTCATTGATTTTATTTGAATCCTGACTGGCCGCCTGATCCGTCCCGTCCTTCACTGCATAATCCGCAGTTTCATCAGCTTGTATTCCAAAATCAATCACATTGGCTGCCGGATCTTCAAACTCCTTTTGCTCATCTGTTTCTGCTTCTTCATCGGATTCATCATCCGCTTGCTCTGTCTCGTCTGTACGTTGTGATGACTTCTTCGCAGGACGCCAAAGTTTAAACTTTTCAAGCCGTATCAAACTGCGCACTATTTCTATTGTACGGGTACTGAGGTACACAAGAACAAATACAGCTACCAAGACTAAAATGCCGTATACACCAGGTGAACCTATCATCAGATTCAACCACTTGGTTACCTCCATTCCACTATGTCCTCCAAGATAATAAAAATTGTCACCGAGAGCAGGAATGTCAATGGTAAGGGCACTCATAAGCACACTGATCCAAATCATTGTTATACCCAGCAAAATGAACAGCCTTACGCATTTTATACGGAATGAACCAATCAGCTTCAGTCCTAATAATATAAGGAATACCGGTATAATATATGAAGCGATACCAAAGAATCTGTTGATAAACATGTATGCAGTCTTCGCACCGAACGCACCACAGACATTACGTGCGTGCATTCCGCTTGCAGTCAGTTCGTTGTAAAAGTCTGTAAAGTTCTTTGTGTCAACTATATTGTAATCAGAAGCTCCACAATAAAGGAACGACGAAAAGGCAATAAGCATGAATAATGCTACAAATACTAAAATCAGTCCTACCACGAACTTCGCGATTGCCTGTCTCGACATTATATCAATGTCTTCTGTACTTGTCTTGACTTTCTTGTGTGACGTTTTGGTTGGTGTCTTCTTTGCCATTTCTTTACATCCTTATATTTCTGAGGTACAAATGTAAACATTTTTTTTCATACGGCCTTGATTCATTATACATAATTTGATGAAATTTAATTGGCAAAGACAATAAACAATGCCTTTTTGCGTTTATGACTATAAAGAAAACAAGATTGAATTGAATGAGCTTAAACGACGGACACAAGGTTTTTATCTTATTCTGCATGTTTGCAAGTATGACTTACGGTCTGCTGTCGTGCAGCGAGGATGAGGAATTTACTTCGGCTTCTGACGCCTATATCTACTTTTCCCGCGACACAATTAGTTTTGACACCGTTTTCACCGACGTTGGATCCGCCACGAAAGAATTTACCATATACAATCCAAATAAAAAGGGAGTCCGACTCTCATCGGTACGTCTTGGCAGTAATGGAAGCAGCGGCTTCAGAATAAACCTTGACGGTCAATATAATACGCAGTTTTCCGATGTTGAGGTATACCACGAGGACAGCCTCTTCTGTTTTGTTGAAGTGACAGTTGATCCTCACGACTCCGATTCTCCTGTAATGATTACGGACTCCCTTTTATTTACACTCGAAAACGGAGTGGTACAGAAGGTGATTCTCGAAGCCTATGGTCAGGATGTCATCGTCATGAAAGATCTGATAATTTCAAACGACACGACGTTCTCTCCTTCCCGCCCTATAGTAGTCCACGACAGTCTTGTCGTAGCTGATAGTGCTACACTTACAATAAGTGCGGGCACAGTCCTCTGCTTCCATAAATATGCCGGTCTTCATGTCCATGGTTCAGTCAAGATAGAGGGGACGATGGAGAATCCTGTCATTCTCCGCGGTGACCGTACTGACAAACTTTTCACGTATCTGCCTTACGACCGGCTCGATGCGCAGTGGGAAGGTATAGTTTTGTTTCCTGAAAGCCACGACAATGTTTTCAACTATTGTAATATCCATGGAGGAAACTATGGAATAGTCGCCAATGGCAATACAGCCGCAGCAGATAAATATACCATCCGCAATTCGATCATTCACAATGTAGCAGGAGACGGTCTGTTCTTACAAAATTGCGTCGCCAATATATCGAATACTCAGATAAGTAATGCCGGCGGTAATTGCGTCACTGTGATTGGCGGAAGCACTCATTTTGTACATTGCACTATAGCTCAATTTTATCCGTGGAATGCCTCTCATGGTTCTGCTCTCTATTTCGCCAACGTATACGACGAGACTGCATATCCTCTTGATATTATCGAGTTCGATAATTGTATTGTTACAGGAAATTCAAGTGATGAGGTATACGGCTCACGCATGAAGGACAGCGATGCCGCATTCAACTATTTGTTCTATAACTCATTGGTCAATACGGTAATAACAGATGATGACGAACCATATTTTATTAATTGCGTGTTCGACCAGGAAAAGAACGAGCATCGCCAATCTTCTTCTGACACTCAAAGCAATGAAGATGAGACAATACGCGGAGCGAACTTCCGCATCATTGATACCGACGTCTATTATTATGACTTTCGCCTCGACTCATTGTCTGCTGCTCGTGGATTGGGCGATGGCAAACTGACTCCTGCAGACTGCAGATACGACATCAACGGGATACAACGGCCAGAATCAAATCCTGATGCCGGATGTTATCAATACGAGAAATAAATCAGTGCTTCATAAGCTGTTGTCCGGACTATTGTCCGCTATGCATAGGAAAAGGTCCGACATTACGCATCTGCCGCAATATCTGCCGTTGTCTCTTATACATATAAGGTGAAGGTTTTCCACTGTTACGTTTTATCGGATTAGGCAACGACGCTGCGATCAGTGCACTCCGGTTGGCATTCAAGTCTATGGCATGACACCCGAAATGTTCAAGTGCGACCGCCTCTGCTCCATAGATACCGTCACCCATCTCTATTGTATTTAAGTAGACTTCCATAATACGTTGTTTCGACCAAAAGACTTCAATCAATACAGTAAAGTATGCCTCAAATCCTTTGCGGGTCCATGTTGACGACGGCCAAAGGAACACATTTTTTGCTGTTTGTTGGCTGATGGTGCTTGCTCCCCGTACTCGGCCTGTACGTTCTTTTTCCTTTACCGCATCTTCTATTGCCTGTACATCAAAGCCATGATGTTTTATGAAGTTTTGATCCTCACTTGCCACTACCGCCTGTGGAAGTGACGGATTAATACTGTCTAAAGGAACCCAATGGTGCGCAAGCTTAAGCTTCTTCCCTTCCTTTGCCTGTTCAAACAACCTGATGATCATTAGAGGGGAAACCGGTACTTCACAATAGCGGTAGACAATGGTCATCGCTATCGTAGAGCCAAAGAACAGTATAAGGACCCACATTATGGCCTTCAGTAATTTTTTTATTATTCTCATTATTCATCCAACGTATTTGACACAAGGAACGGTCTCCCAATGATTATTCAATAAGCGAATGCCCTTGTCATAATTCAAAAAAAGTGTACGATTCACATCGCACACTCCCATTTAAATCATTTTATTACAATTTTATGCATAATACATAACAAAATATATAAGACATCACGTCTTATTATTCTTTATTGAAGCGTACCATTGTTGGCTGCCTCAATCATAGCCTTTGATGCATACAAATAAACTTCTACACGGCGGTTCTGCGACTTTCCGGCAGCTGTTGAGTTGTCAGCTACAGGATTCGACTCACCAAAACCGGTACTTGAAGCGATTTGTGCTGAAGACACACCAAGTGACTTAAGATATGTCGACACTGCGTCAGCACGCTGCTGCGAAAGTGTCAAGTTCTTTTGTGTACTTTGCTCGGCTGTACTGTTTCTCCATCCCTGGTTGTCTGTATAACCCTGAATAGCCACGTCCATGTCAGTATTTTTCAAAAGAACCTTGTTAGCGAATTGCTGAAGTGACTGCTTTGCCGTTGCGCTAAGGTCTGACTTGCCTGTCTCAAACAAAATACCTGAATCGAATGTGACTTTAACAGCTTCCAAACCATTGTTGTCGGTTACAGTCTCTACTTGCGCATTTGCTACTTGCTCTGCAGCAGCCTTTGCTTTGTCCATCTTCTTACCGATTAACACTCCGGCTCCAGTACCTACTGCAGCTCCAACTGCGGCTCCGATTGCTGTACCACCAGCGTTCTTACCAATAAGGTTTCCGACAAGCGCGCCTACTGCAGCACCGCTTCCTCCGCCGATAAGTCCACCTTTAGTGGTATTATTCATATTACATCCAGCGAAAATCATTAACGCACTTAAAAGAAGTGCTACAAACTTTGTCTTTTTCATAATGAATTACCTCTTTATTATATTACAAATACTTTTACTCTGCAAATATCGCTTTTTTTCTCCATACATTATTCCTTGTCAACAAAGTTTTTTGCAAAAAACAATGATTTAGTCATTTTTCATGGGTTTTATAACTCCCTGTAAGGAATTAATTCGTAATTTTGTAAATGATTTTAGTTAAAGATCACGTGTTATTAAACTAACGTTTATTCTACAAATACATATTATGGCAGATTTAAAAGGATTGACAAAAAGAAGTGTGAACTATTCACAGTGGTATAATGAGCTGGTTGTAAAAGCGGAGTTGGCTGAGCAGGCTGACGTGCGTGGGTGCATGACTATACGTCCTTATGGCTATGCCATTTGGGAGAAGATTCAAGCCGAACTCGACAAGAGGTTCAAAGAGACTGGTGTTCAGAACGCATATTTTCCTCTTCTAATACCTAAATCTTTTCTCAGCCGTGAAGCAGAACATGTTGAAGGGTTTGCAAAGGAATGCGCTGTTGTCACACACTATCGTTTGAAAGCGAATGATACACACGACGGTGTTGTAGTCGACCCGTCGGCAAAACTGGATGAAGAACTGATCATCCGTCCTACATCAGAGACTATTATTTGGCATACATATAAGAATTGGATTAAGTCATATCGCGACCTGCCTATACTATGCAATCAATGGTGCAACGTAATGCGGTGGGAAATGCGTACCCGCATATTCCTGCGCACGGCTGAATTCCTTTGGCAGGAGGGACACACCGCACATGCCACGAGTGAAGAAGCGGAGGAACGGGCAAAGTTGATGCTTAAGGTTTACGCTGACTTTGTAGAGAACTACATGGCTATCCCTGTAGTTCAAGGTGTGAAGAGCGAAACGGAACGCTTTGCCGGTGCGCTCAATACTTACACTATCGAGGCTATGATGCAGGACGGCAAGGCTCTGCAAAGCGGTACCAGCCACTTCCTTGGCCAGAACTTCGGAAAAGCTTTCGACGTCACGTTCCTTAATAAGGACAACAAACTTGAATATGCATGGGCGACAAGTTGGGGTGCTTCCACACGACTTATGGGCGCATTGGTCATGACGCATTCTGACGACAACGGTCTTGTCCTCCCTCCTACCCTCGCTCCTATCCAAGTGGTCATTATCCCTATTTGGAAAACTAACGACCAGTTTGAGGCTATCAACGCAAAGGCTAATGACATAGTTGCCAAGCTCAAAGCAATGGGCATCAGTGTCAAATACGATAATGACGACCAAAAGCGTCCGGGCTTTAAATTCGCTGACTATGAGCTGAAAGGCGTACCTGTACGCTTGGTTCTTGGTGCACGCGACTTGGAAAATGGCACTATCGAAGTTATGCGCCGTGATACCCTCGAGAAAGACACTGTCACTATCGGCGGAATCGAGGAGTATGTGAAGAATCTATTGAATGACATTCAAACTAATATCTACAATAAGGCACGTAAATTCCGCGATGACCATATCTACGAGTGCGAAAACTACGAGGAGTTTAAAAACCGGATAAAAGACGGTGGCTTCTTCCTCTGCCATTGGGACGGAACTGCCGAGACTGAGGCTAAAATTAAGGAAGAGACTCAAGCTACCATCAGATGTATTCCTTATATGTTTGAACAGACTCCTGGAACGGATATGGTCAGCGGCAAACCGGCTAAGTACCGCGTCATTATTGCCAGGGCATACTAACGACCATAAAAACAACTATAAACATACTAAGAGCAAAACTATGAAACGAATCCTTTCAGTAATAGTGTACATACTGCTCACTGTGGCAGTCGTGGCACAACAGGACACAACGGCGTTTATGCGCCAACTTATTAATCTCGACGGCATCAGCGATGTCACTCCTTTGCAATCAAGAATCTTCAAAGAAAAATATGTTATGAAGATTCAACAAAATGTTGACGGAGACAATGCAGACAAAGGGACATTCAACCAACGAATATTTGTAGCACTGAAAGGAACTGACCGCCCTACGGTTCTGGTCACTGAGGGCTACTTCGCCGATTACGGGTACAGAGACTTTCAGGAAGAACTGTGCAAACTGTTCGACGCAAATATGATCGTAGTAGAGTACCGTTATTTCGCAGAATCCACTCCTGAACCTTGCAATTGGGACTACCTGACTGTAGACAACTCTTTGCGCGACCTTCATAATGTACGCACTACTCTTGGCAAGATTCTGCCAGGCAAATGGATCAGTACAGGCACAAGCAAGGGAGGACAAACCACAATGTTCTACCGTGCCACCTACCCTAACGATGTTGATGTTAGTGTCAGCTATGTCGCTCCGCTTAATAGTTCTCTTGAAGACGGACGCCATGAGGTGTTCCTCGCAAAGAAAGTCGGAACTAAAGCCGAGCGTGCGACTATTTTGAAAGCACAGCAGGAAATGCTTAAGAGAAGAGACAAAATGGTACCTCTATTTAAGCAATACTGTGAGGAAAGGAACTATCATTTCTATCTGCCAATCGAAGAGATTTACGACTACTGCATTTTTGAATACTCATTCGCTCACTGGCAATATGGCACTCCTATAGAGCAAATTCCACCTGTCACCGCATCCGACGAAGAACTGTTCAACCATTTTATGACAGTTGCCGGACCGGACTATTTCGTCTATCCAAACCGTTTCCTCTCTTTCGACGTACAGGCAGCGAAGGAGCTCGGCTATTACGGCTATTCACTTAAAGGTCTAAAGAAATGGACTGTCGTCAAGGATACAAAGAACTATCTGAAAAAGATCATGCTTCCGCCAGAACTCCGCAACCTGCAGTTCGACCCGACTCTCTACAACCGTACTGTCAAGTTTCTAAAGGAAGAAGATCCTACACAAATCTTCATCTATGGGGAGACCGACCCTTGGAGCGCCAGCGGTGTATGTACATGGCTCGATTGCAGCAAGAAGAAGAACATGAGGATATATGTTCAACCGCGCGGAAGCCATAGCTCCCGTATAGAGACCATGCCTGAAGACCTTAGGGATGACATCATCAATCGTATTACTGAATGGTTGAAATAAAGGTCCGAATGGTAGTTGGCACAAAGTTTGTTATATGCTATGTACATAATTGAAACATGTACAAACAACAAAGGAGAAAAAAATGAAACTAACATTACCATTTTCTGAGAAGTTGAAGAAAATCTTTTCATATAGTAGAGAGGAAGCACTCCGTCTCCGCAACACCACCATTGAGCCAGAGCATCTGATGCTCGGAATCATACGTGATGCTGATAACCATGCATATAACATTCTACACGACTCTCTTTCAATAGATTTGCAAAACTACAAACATATCCTGGAAGACAGTATCAAGAACAGGAATGACTCGTCTGATTACGATACAAATGAGTTGGCTTTAGGTGAGGAATCTTCAAATATTCTGAGGCTCAGCATGCTTGAGGCAAAGCTACTGAGAAGTGATATTATTGATACTGAACACCTGCTGTTAGGATTGCTGAAACGTACTACGGCTTCTGTCAGCGAATACTTGAGCAGTCATGGCATTACATATAATAAGGTGTATTCTTTACTCGCCCAACCTTCACCGAAAGCAGATATAGATTATGATGATGACGAGGAGGATGCTCCTCCATCAAGCCGAATGAAAAGAAACTCAGGAACAAAAACAACTGAGAAGCACTCTGCAACCGATACTCCGGCAATCGACTCGTTTGGCTTTGACATTACTGCTGCCGCACGCGAAGGTAAACTCGACCCCGTTGTTGGCAGAGAGAAGGAAATCGAGCGTATAGCACAAATATTGTCACGCCGCAAAAAGAACAACCCAGTTTTGATTGGCGAGCCAGGTGTTGGTAAAAGTGCTATAGTTGAAGGACTTGCATTGAGAATCGTTGAACGTAAGGTATCAAGGGTTCTTTTTGACAAGCGAATCGTGTCGCTCGATATGGCAGCTGTAGTGGCTGGCACAAAATACAGAGGACAATTCGAAGAAAGGATGCGTACCATCATAAACGAATTGAAGGCAAACCGCGACATCATCGTCTTTATCGATGAAATTCACAACATTGTCGGCGCAGGCAACCAGGCAGGTCAAATGGATGCTGCAAACATGATGAAGCCGGCGCTTGCACGCGGTGAGTTGCAATGTATCGGAGCCACTACCCTCGATGAATACCGCAAGAGTATAGAAAAGGATGGTGCCTTGGAGCGCCGTTTCCAAAAAATTATTGTTGAACCTACTACTGAAGATGAGACGAAAACAATCCTGCACAATATCAAGGAACGTTACGAGGAACATCACAACGTAACATATACCGACGATGCTATTGATGCTTGTGTCAATCTGACAGCCAAATATATCACGGACCGTTATTTCCCTGATAAGGCAATTGACGCTCTCGATGAGGCAGGTGCAAGAGTTCACATAACGAATATAAGTGTTCCGAAGGAAATCGAAGAGCAAGAGAAACTTATAGACCAGACAGTCAAGCAGAAGGAAGGACTTGTTAAGGCACAAGATTATGAACTTGCAGCTGAATATCGCGACAGAGAGAAGAACCAGCGCAACCAACTCAACAAGATGAAGGCTGACTGGGAAGCTAAATACACTGAGCAGCGCGAGACTGTAGACGCTGACAAAGTGGCCGAAACTGTTGCTATGATGACCGGAATTCCTGTATCGAAAATTGCAAAAAGCGAAGGTGTCAGACTTAAAGGCATGCGACAGGAACTGAAATCGAAAGTCATCGCTCAAGATCCGGCTATCGACAAACTTGTCAGCGCAATCCAACGAAGCAGAATCGGTCTTAAAGACCCTAACCGTCCTATCGGCACATTCATGTTCCTCGGACCTACCGGCGTCGGCAAAACCTACCTTGCAAAAAAGTTGGCAGAACTGATGTTCGGTTCTGAAGATGCACTGATACGTATAGATATGTCCGAGTATATGGAGAAATTCACCGTGAGCCGTTTGGTCGGTGCCCCTCCTGGCTATGTAGGTTACGAGGAAGGCGGCATGCTTACTGAACGTGTACGCAGAAAACCATACTCTATCGTTCTGCTCGACGAGATCGAAAAGGCTCATCCCGACGTGTTCAATATTCTGCTTCAAGTGATGGACGACGGTCGTCTGACCGACTCTAACGGACGTACGGTCGACTTCCGCAACACTGTCATCATCATGACCTCCAACGTAGGAACCCGCCAACTCAAAGACTTCGGTCGTGGAATAGGATTCTCCGCAATGGAGGGATTGGATGACAAGCAGGTGAGCCGCAGCGTCATACAAAAGGCTCTTAACCGTCAGTTCTCTCCTGAGTTTCTGAACCGTATCGACGAGATTATTACGTTCGATCAGCTTGATCTAAATGCAATCCTGCAGATCATTGACCTTGAACTCAATAATGTTTACAAGCGGATGGAAGGTATGGGATATACACTGCGCATAGAACCCGACGCAAAAGAGTTCATAGCTAAAAAAGGCTATGATAAGCAGTTCGGTGCACGTCCGCTCCGCCGTGCTATCCAACAATACATTGAGGACGGCATTTCGGAAATGATTGTGGAACAACAAGCTGTACCAGGTGACACTATCGTGGCATACTTGGACAATGACAACGTGAAATTCCGTAAGGAAGCATAACGATAATGTAAAGGCTTTGGGACTACTAACAGTTCCATAGCCTTTTTTCATTAGAATCAATATGAGCCTGCATAATGCAAGACTCATGCACCCAATAAGAATGTAAAAATATTGTTATATAACATAATTCTCAATTATCAAAAATATTTATGGGAGGTTTTTTCGGGACGGTCGCTACAAGACCGTGCATCAACGACCTATTCTATGGTACTGACTACAATTCACACCTCGGAACAATGAGGGGAGGCTTGGCTACCTATTGTAAAGAAAACGGGTTCAACCGTTCTATACACAATCTCGAATCATCTTATTTCAGATCAACATTTGAGGAAGAACTCGACAAATTCAAGGGAAACTCCGGCGTTGGCATCATCAGTGATACCGACGCACAGCCATTACTAATGAACAGCCATCTCGGACGCTTCGCCATCGTCACTGTTGCAAAGGTGAACAACAAGGAGGAAATAGCAGAACGGCTGCTTGCCGAGAATATGCATCTGTCTGAGTTCAGTTCTGGCAAAATAAACCAAACGGAACTCATTGGATTGCTAATCATCAAAGGCAAGACTTTCGTCGACGGCATAGAGAACGTGTTCCGTGAAGTAAAGGGCTCTTGCTCTCTGCTGTTGCTTACCGAAGACGGCATCATTGCAGCACGCGACTCCTGGGGAAGGACTCCTATAGTCATTGGAAAGAAAGAAGACGCATACGCAGTGACAAGCGAATCCACTTCGTTTCCGAATCTTGGGTACGATATCGACCGTTATCTTGGCCCTGGAGAAATTGTACACTTGCACTCCAACTACGTAGAGCAACTCCGCAAGCCAAATAAAGGCATGCAGATATGCTCATTCCTGTGGGTCTACTATGGGTTCCCTACTTCTTCATACGAGGGCATTAATGTTGAGGATGTAAGATTCCGTTGTGGCAAGAAAATGGGTGAGGAAGATTCAACCGTCGTTGATTGTGCATGTGGCATCCCTGACTCAGGAACAGCAATGGCATTGGGCTATGCCGCAGGACACAAAATTCCATATCAGCGCGCTATATCTAAATACACGCCAACCTGGCCGCGTTCCTTCACTCCAAGCAGTCAGGAAAGGCGTAACTTAGTGGCTAAAATGAAACTTATAGCCAATCGTGACATGCTCAAAGGACACCGTATGCTATTTTGCGACGACTCTATAGTACGTGGCACACAACTGCGTGACAACACAAAGATTCTGTATGAATGTGGCGCAAAGGAAGTGCATATGCGCATATCGTGCCCTCCTCTTATATATGGATGCCAATTCGTCAACTTCTCTCGGTCACAGTCCGACATGGAACTGATTACCCGCCGTGTAATAAAAGATTTCGAAGGTGACAGCAACAAAAATCTTGAAAAATATGCACACACCGACACTCCGGAATACACACGCATGGTTGAAGAGATCGGCAAACAACTGAACCTCTCTTCTCTGAAATTCAACAAACTTGAGACACTGATCGAAAGCATCGGACTGCCGAAATGTAAAGTATGTACACATTGCTTTGACGGTAGCAGTTTCTACACTCTTAAACAAAACAACACGCAAGGATGAAAATAGTTGTAGCTACTTCTCCACAGTTCTTCATTGAAGAGAACGTCATCATACATGCACTCTTTGAAGAGGGACTTGACATTCTCCATATAAGTAAGCCAGAGTCGGAACCTATATACTGTGAGCGCCTGCTCACTCTCATCGACCCTCGCTGGTACGGCCGTATTGTGGTGGAAGACCATTTCTATCTTAAAAATGAATACGGACTTGGCGGCATCCATCTCACCGACCGCAACCCAGACGTTCCACCCAACTATAAAGGGCATGTGTCGCGCTCATGCACAGTCGGCGAAATCAGCAAATGGGCCAACCACTATAATTATGTGGATTTCCGTGTCACCCCTTCATCATTCAAAGAGGTGATCGACCGGCACAAATCCAACCACAAAGTGTTCGCACGTGGTGTGACAAGTCTGGACGAAATGCAAACCGCACAAGAAAACGGACTCGGAGGCATCATACTCGAAGACATATTATGGGACAAATTCGACCATCACGACTCGTCTGACTACAAAGAAATGATAGATTTATTCAAGAAATTCCGTAAAGCAGCAGACTAATCCAAATAAAAGTCTTAACTTTGCATTCAATTAGGCATTGACCTAAAAACTACATATTCATCTTGCACAATGGAAGATAACAAAACATACAAGGTTTTTGCAGGTACCAACTCTAAATATCTTGGCAAAAAGATCTGTAAGGAGCTGAGGACCCCGCTCGGCAACCTTGTCCGTACAAATTTTTCCGATGGAGAATTCGTTGTTTCCTTTGAAGAATCCATACGAGGGAAAGACGTATTCCTGGTTCAATCCACATTTCCCAACACAGACAATCTCATGGAGCTCTTGCTCATGGTAGACGCAGCCAAACGCGCCTCAGCACGACAGATAATAGCCGTTTTGCCCTATTTCGGATGGGCACGACAAGACCGCAAGGATAAGCCTCGTGTTCCAATAGGAGCAAAACTGGTGGCTGACATGCTTAGTGTTGCGGGAATCGACCGTCTGATAACAATGGATTTACATGCTGAGCAAATACAGGGCTTTTTTGATGTACCGGTCGATCACGTGTATGCGTCACTCATCTTTATCCCTTATATTCGAGACCTCAAACTCGACAACCTCGTAATCGCCGCACCTGATGTCGGCGCATCAAAGCGGGCCGCTAAATTCTCCGACAGCCTGCAAGTACCGTTGGTACTTTGCAATAAAACCCGTAAGAAGGCTAATGTTGTCGACTCAATACAAATCATTGGTGATGTCAAAGATAAAAATGTTGTCATTGTTGATGATATGGTCGATACTGCAGGAACTATCACTATGGCTGCGAACGAGATGAAAGAGGCCGGTGCTCTGTCGGTTCGTGCAGTGGCAAGCCACTGCATCATGAGCGGACCGGCATCCGAACGGGTTGAAAATTCATGTTTGGAGGAAATCCTCTTCACCGACTCAATACCTTACAATGGAGGCTGTACTAAAGTGAAACAAATTTCATGTGCACTGATGTTCGCTAAAGCCATTGAAGGCATAGAGAAAAACAAATCACTGTCCACCCTTCTCGACTTCGAATTGAAAGAAGTGGAAGACGACTAACGAAACAGACTGTTTTTCATATTTATCATTTTAAGATTAGTAATGACCGCTACTCTCCCCAAAAATAGAGTGGCGGTTTTTGTATGAAGTAACATCATGCATGAGCCAACAGAGTGTGGAGTTTGTCGCTAATTCTACTATGATGGTCAGAGAAACAGCAAAAGGGATATCCATACTGAAATCGTCCGCAGGCTGCGGACCATATACTCATGGTTCGAACATGTTCTTCGCAGCACGTATGCCCGATTGCAGTGACTGTGCCTTGTGCCGTCATCCTCATAGCACCTGACACCCGTACTTTGTCATTTCGCATTAGCCTGGAAGGCTAACCGCTTAGTAACCCCGTCTCATCAGTTCACTGTGAGGCAGGACATATAGCCCGTGGCAAAAGGCCACGACCCAGACAGGGTCGCCGCTTAATACCATCCAGAGTGCAAGTACAGACATCGGAGATGTCAGTGCAGATGCCATCACATTCCTCTGTCATGCCATAGGCTGACTGGGGCGCGGTGAGTCCACAAGATTCATGACATTATACGTTTTTCACTGCAATAATACACCTTATTATATATACGCGCGCGAGGAAATTACATACAGAAACAAGAGAACAAGTTAATTTGAAGGAATCTGCGAAACGGCGTTTTATATGCCGGCGTTCTTCAGCTGCATTTTCAGCCCCAAAAAGGATATTAATATCGTTGGGCATTTCAATTAATATCGTTGGGCATTTCAATTAATAT
>CAYVNW010000015.1:0-11407 GCA_964452915.1 uncultured Bacteroidaceae bacterium
TCTCCTCCATCTGGTTCATCTCCTCCATCTGGTTCGTCTCCTCCATCTGGTTCGTCTCCACCGGTTTCATCAACTATTTCCTCAACGCTTTCCAACGCATATGGTGTAAGTCTCTTGCCCTTAGCCTTATATCCCTTCACTGCTATGAACTCATCCACATCCATCTCTTGCGGACCGCGAAAAGTGTCAGGCTCACTGAATTTGAGTAGCAACTTAGGCGAAGGGGTACATGTAAGCAGAATTAGTCTCGACGCAGGGTTATCACCCATGAAGTTCTGGTGTTTGCGCGACTCGTCCATGGTGAACCGTTTGATATATGGCAAGTTCTGATTATCGGCATCCCACAGTACGGCAGTCCATACTTTGTCGCTTTCGTATTTTTCAATGAGAAGTATGTTCTGCTCATAGTGGTTGTTTATATCGAAATTCGTAGTATAAAACTCACCATTATCGAGTACCACAAGTATTCTGTCTTCATTGAAGAATTCACCAAGATACTTGCCATGGTTCTCGTAGTTGAGCCGTTTAACATCTTCATCGAACCACACCTCACGTCCTCCGAGTGTACTTCCTCCGTGCGATTTGAGTCCTATGCGGAGAACCTCATGTTTTGTGAGTTGGTTGCCTCTTGCACCGCGGCCTTTAACTGCAACATCTTTGAAGTCCTTGTCGAAGATTAGTTTCTTCACCCGCTGTTGTGGTTTCAATGTTATTTTTATGACCTCTGCCTCACCGTTTGCGTTGGCTGTGAAATAGGTAACGCGGGATTTTGGAGTCCCCATTGTAAGGTCGTACTCATGATCACGACTCAACGTTGTTATGTTGAAACGCTTGATATAAGTTACACCGCTTTTCCCGTCTTTGTAGCAAACATTGTAGATTGTGCGGCTGTCGTTTTTCTTGAAAATAGCCACATGGATTATTTCAGCCTTTCTCTTCTCACGTTTTGACTTCTCAGTTTCACCGACGAATGTCTTGTCTGCAACCTTCGTTATCTTATATGTTCCGTCTTTGTAGAATATAATAATATCGTCAATATCACTACAGTTGCACACAAACTCATCTTTCTTCAGACTTGTACCGATAAAGCCGTCAGTACGGTTGATGTATAACTTTTGATTGGCCTCTGCTACGGTTGCCGCCTGTATGGTATCAAAGTTTCTTATCTCTGTGAGCCGCGGATGTTCTGGTCCGTACTTCTTTTGCAAATACTTGAACCAGTTTGCAGTGACTTCCACAAGATTGTTGAGGTCGCGTGCTATTTGCTCCAACTCCTCCTGTATTCTGGCAAGCAGTTCATCTGCCTTGTCTTTGTTGAATTTCAGTATGCGTTGCATTTTGATTTCCAACAAACGCAGCAAGTCGTCACGGGTCACCTCACGCACAAAGTCCTTTTTGAAAGGTTCCAACCGTTCATCAATATATTTGAGTGCGGCATCCGTGTTTTCTGCATTCTCGAATGGCTTACCTTTGTATATGCGTTCCTCAATAAATATCTTCTCAAGTGAGCAGAAGAAATATTGTTCTGTGAGTTCATCCCTACGTATCTCCAGTTCCCTGCGTATGAGGTACTTTGTGTAGTCTACAGAACGGCGCAACACATCGATGATTGTGAGGAATTGCGGCATACGCTCATCAATGACACAACAGTTAGGGCTGATACTGATCTCACAGTCTGTGAAGGCATAGAGTGCATCAATGGTCTTATCGCTCGACACTCCCGGCATTAAGTGTATTCTTATCTCCACAGTCGCAGCTGTATTGTCATCTACTTTGCGGGCTTTGATTTTACCTTTATCAATTGCCTTGAGGATGGAATCAATCAATGTGGTGGCAGTCTTTCCGTACGGAATTTCCTTAATGACAAGAGTTTTATTGTCAAGTTTTTCAATCTTTGCACGCACTCTTACAGAGCCTCCCCGCTGACCGTCATTGTACTTTGACACATCTATCGAACCGCCTGTAGGGAAGTCAGGATAGAGCTGGAACGGCTCTTGATGCAGATAGTGTACAGCTGCCTCACATATTTCGTTGAAATTATGTGGCAGTATCTTCGATGACAGTCCGACAGCAATGCCTTCCACTCCTTGTGCCAGCAGCAAAGGAAATTTCACCGGCAATGTTATAGGTTCCTTGTTTCTTCCATCATACGACAATTTCCATTCTGTGGTCTTCGGGTTAAACAGCACTTCATTCGCAAACTTCGAGAGCCTTGCCTCTATATACCTGCTTGCCGCAGCAGGGTCGCCTGTCAATATGTTTCCCCAGTTTCCCTGACAGTCTATCAGCAGATCTTTCTGCCCAAGTTGCACAAGCGCATCTTTTATCGAAGCGTCACCATGAGGATGAAACTGCATGGTATGACCCACTATGTTGGCCACTTTGTTGTAACTGCCGTCATCCATCCGCTTCATGGAGTGGAGTATGCGGCGTTGTACAGGTTTAAGTCCATCCATAATGTGCGGTACGGCACGCTCCAAAATCACATAGCTGGCATAATCAAGAAACCAGTTCTGATACATGCCACTCAAATGGTGCGTTATGCTGTCCTTCATCAGTTCGGGATTGTAGTCACTGTGTGGAGCACCGTAATCCATGACCTCCGGATCACTATTGCCGGCTGTCTCATTCGTTTCTTCGCCATTCAGTGAATCTCCGTTCAGTTTCTCTTCATCATCCTTTATTTCATCCATATCTTTGCTATTTACTACAAAGATAACAAAAAGTTCACAGTTTCAACGGTGAAGTTTGAGCTTTTTTGTATTTTTGCATCCGACAAACATGTATTATTATGAAATTGCTACTGACATTGACCCTTATCATGCTGTCTGTCTCCACACAGGCAAAGAAAACTGTAAAAGACTTTTTTCCCGACGGTACGGAAGTACCCGCATGGTTTCATGACACTACTTACACCGACATCTCCCGACTGGGGAAGCAATACCGCATTACCGACTATGGGGTGCTAATGGACGGGCAGGTCCATACACAGCAACTACAGTCCATTATCGACAAGATGGCTGCAGACGGAGGTGGCGTGATGATCATCCCTTCGGGCACATTCATAAGCGGAGCGCTGTTCTTCCGCCAAGGCACTCACCTGCATCTCGAAAAGGGGGCGGTACTGAAAGGGTCGGACAGGATAAGCGACTTTCCTGTAATGACAACACGCATTGAAGGTGAGACGTGTAAATACTTCCCTGCCCTGGTCAATGCTGACAGCCTTGATGGTTTCACTATTTCCGGTGAGGGTACTATCGACGGCAACGGACTGCCCTACTGGCAACAATTCTGGTTGCGGCGGTCATGGAATCCTCAATGCACAAACAAGGACGAACAACGCCCGAGGCTGGTGTACATATCCAATTGCAAAAACGTGCAAATCGACGGGATTTGCATACAGAACTCACCTTTCTGGACTACTCACTACTACAAATGCGAGAATGTGAAATTACTGAACCTGCACATCACGTCGCTCTATAAACCGGTACGGGCTCCGTCGACCGATGCAATTGATATCGATGCTTGCAAGAACATGCTTGTACACGGGTGTTACATGTCGGTAGATGACGATGCTGTGGCTCTCAAGGGAGGAAAAGGGCCATGGGCCGACGATCCTGTAAAGATGCCTGAGAACGGTGGCAATGAGAACATAATCATTGAGGACTGCACCTTTGGATTTTGTGCCAGTTGTGTGACTTGCGGCAGCGAGTCAATCTATGACCATAATATCGTGTTGCGACGCATCAGAGTTGACGAGGCTACAAACCTGCTATGGCTGAAGATGCGCCCCGACACTCCGCAACACTACGAGTATATAACGGTGGAAGACATAACAGGCAACGCACAAAACTTCCTGCTTGTACGTCCGTGGACTCAATTCTACGACTTGAAGGACCGTAAAGACACTCCTGTTTCGTACAGCAACAATATTACCATGCGGCGCATCCAACTTGAATGCAAGACTTTCTTCAATGTGACTCAGAATAAGGAACAATACCAACTTCGCGACTTCCTGTTTGAGGATTGCAACATTAAGGCTGTCAATGTAAACTATCATCCTGAATACATTGACAACCTCGTGGTTAAGAATGTCACTGTGAACGGCAAGGCACTGTGAACAGTCTTATCTGAAGAATGGATAGGTACCTAAAAAGTTTAGCCAATAAGTACATCAACCTATTGGCTAAATATAGCAAATTACGTCATTCACCTAACGAGATAAAAGCGATCACCTAATGAGATGAAGACCAAAATTCGGTCTTTTTTGGCAATCATCTCACGGGATGACGGTCAAAATTCAGCCTTTTGGGGCAATTGTCCCACTGAGCCGTTTTAGCATCAACCACAAGTGAACCACCCGTCAACAGCAAAAGAGCTACTTAACTGTTTGCGTAGCTGTGCATGCCTCCGAGGAAAAAGTTGACCCCGAAATAGGTTATGATTACACTAATGAATGCGAGCAACATATATAAGTTGAAGTGCGATGGCTTGCGGAACCAACTGATCAGACTTCCATGCAACGGGAAGGCATACACAAGCATTGTTATCAACGCCCATACTTCCTTAGGGTCCCAACCCCAATAACGGCCCCAACTGACATTCGCCCATATTGCTCCTATGAATATTCCTGCCGTGAGCAAGAATTCAGCAGGATAGAGCATAAGGCGCGAGTTGCGCACCAACTGTGCTGCCATCATTTGTTTCCTCTCGTCTTTACTGTGCCGGTCTGCTATAAGTCCGGCGATACTGTTGAGTGCAATGAAGGCAAACAACGTGTAGGCAATCATTATCACACAGACGTGTATGCTTAGTAATGGTGACGACAACACCGGCATAAAATGGGTTATCTGAGGATTTGACTGTCCCATCATCGAAACAAGCAATGTAAGTCCTGCCATGATAAACCCAAACGATGGTATGAGTTTTGATTTTTTCCACAAACATAAAGTTATCACAAGACTGCATAACGACATGAACTGCATGGTTTCATATCCATTCGCTATCGGAAGGTGGCCCGATACGATGCCACGCAGCGAGATGAAGAATAGCAGGTAAATGATGCTCAATGAATAGACTGCTAACATAGCAACAGACAACCAGCGTGGACGCTGCTTTTGCTTTAGCATGAGTACAAGCCCGACAATAAACATTACAATGCCCACTGTAAGCAGTAACATGGCAAGCGGTCGGGTGAAGTCAATCGTGTTGTACAGAAGTTCCGACTTGAAAGCGAAATCTGAAGGAAGATTCTCTGCGCCTGCCGTCTTCACTTGATATTTCTTTATCTTGTCCAGTGTGGCAGTAAGTGACTTGTAGTCTTTCATAACCGACAACTCATTCACATAATCAAGCGAGTGACGGATGAAATACCATTGTCCGTTTGGAATTGCTCCGGGCAACATATCGTCGGGCGCATACCACTTCAATTTGAAATTCTTCAGTGACTCATCAATTGGATGAAGTGAATCAGGAACAAACTGTGAGGCTGATACGGGGAAAATCTTCATCAGCTGTCCGTTAAGATGCATACGCAAGATGTTCATCTTTTCGTCTGCCTCAGTGATGGCACGAGCATCGGCTACATCTTGTCCGGACCGTATCTCTGCCAGGACATCATCAAGCCGGTAATTGCCATATTCGAAAAAGTCAGCATAGCTAACATACTTGGCATCAGTACCGAGAATTTGTTTGGTGTGTGCTCCCTTTATCTTTATTATTGGCTCATCGAGCCATGTGGTGGAATAGAACATCCAGCCCATGAACACTTGCTCTGCCGTATAACCTTTGTACGTAGGCTTGCCATAAAGCTTTGTAGTGAAGTTGCGGGCAACAGTCTGCAACGGACATATACGCCCGTTGTAATAAACATACAACGAATCGAATTGCTGTGCCACATTCTTTGGCAACACTCTTCCTTCTGCTGATGCTCCCATACTCAGGACGAAGAGTATAAGCACGGTGGCAGTACGGAGAGACTTGTCACGAAGCAAGCGGCGGAAACCTTCACCCGGCAGTACCAGAAACAGAAGCATAGAAATCACAAGCAACGCATAGCCTGTATAGGTGATTCCTATGCCCCACGGGTCGTAAGCGATAGAGAGGTAAGCACCTTGCAGGTCATTGTCATAACCCGACTGATAGAAGCGGTAAAAGTTGTATTCACCAATATTATTCATTGATATATTCATATCTTCCGTCTTTGAGCCGTCGTTCACCTCAACCCGAGAAACATAATCCATCGCCGACATGGTACCGGGATAAGTCTGGAGCAGAAAGTCTTCCAACTTGACAGAAAAAGGGAACATCTCCATTCCATTGGTCTCTTTGTTCACGAACACGTTGGTTGTCTCTCCTTGTCTAAGGTGCAATGTGCCTTGCACACCAAATACATGTGTTACAAGTGCACCGGCCAATATCACTACAAATGATAAGTGCAGCAGCATAGTAGCAGGACGCTTGTATACTTTGCATTTAATGAGATATACCAGTGCAAGCACACATTCAACGGCCCAGAGCATGGCAAACCACCATGAACCGTATATATCGGCAAATACCACATCGGTCCCCGCCGCCTTCTCTACAATCGTGGCGACAACCAGTACAGCCACAAGCAGGGCCAGCAAACCAAATGTCACATCCTTAAGTAACTTCATCGCTTCTTCTTTTCTGTTTAAACGTTGCTGCCTGCGCAATTATTGCACAGACTTAAAAAAGCTGCCCTTCCGCATAGGACAGAAGAGCAGCAAAAGGTCTTATGATAATCAAAAAAAAATGATCAAATTGAGTCAACAAATTTAACTACAGCGTCACGGTCTGACTTAGAGAGTTTGCGGAAGCCCTCAACTGCTTTGCGTGCGTCTGAATCTTTCGAACCATGCCACATAATAGCCTCCATGGTAGTTCTTGCACGGCAGTCATGCAGACGAGAACCCTCTCCTGTACAGATTTTGGCAAGACCACGTCCCCAAAGTGGTGTCGTACGGCACCAGCCTGTACGGATGTCATTTACCATGAACAAACGGTGCTGAACCATGTCGGTGTAAGGCCATATCTTCTGATGAGGGAAACGAGGCATATCACTGTTTGTGAACATACCGTTAGGGTCCTCTATATTGTCATCACCTGTAGTCCAAGAAGGACGGTGGCACTGTGCACAGCCAAGTTCAGTAAAGAGTTTCTTGCCTTGCTGGAATTCCTTTGAATCAACGTCACGAGCGGCAGGAACGGCAAGTCCGCGGTGCCAAATCATGAGAGCCTTGTAGTCGTCGTCCGACATCTCAGGCTTGAGGTCAGTACGTGTGAGATAGTTGTAAATATCTGTCTCCACATTACCCGTGATGTTTGCCTCAGGATAGTATTTATAAAACTCAGCCTGTACGTCAGGATCTTTCGATGAAGTCTCGGCATAGTAAGAGTGAGTCTGAGCCTTTGCACTATAGTTGAGGTCAAGGTAGTTGTAGCGACGATCAGAGCGTGTTACGTTGGTTATATTCCAAATGGCATTCGCACCTGCACCATCAAGAACCGGACCACGTGACATTGCATAAGTAAAACGGCGTACATACTTCTTGCCTGTCAGACCACTGTAGTAGCCTGTCCAAGTATTTGTCTCTTGATCAAAGTAAGCAGGGTTAAGTGTCAAGTATGGTGACTCCTTCACCCATTGAGCCACGATTGAGTCTTCCGGAATAGCATCGATAAGTCCTGTTCCGTAAATACCAATGGTAGACTCCAAACGCAGACCTATTTCACTGGCATCAACAACTACATTCTGACCATTACGCTGTACGACTATAGGTGCATAATATGCATCATCAGGAATTGTAACCTCAGGATACTCAAGGTCGTAAGTTTCTCCATCATCGAACTTATTACCCCATTCATCGGTATACTTCTTCCATTCGATAGTAATTTTATTCTCATCGATAGGAGCTTTGAACGGGTGGATGGCACCTGTCTGAGGCATACCTGCAACCGAGCGGATGTAATCATTGGTCTGTTTGTCATAAATGACCAAAAGGTAACCATTACCCATTGTATACTCGTGGTAGCTGTTCTGACGTTTACCATGTCCATATCCTGGGTGGCAATACAGACAACCTTTACGAACATATACCGGACCTAAACCATAAAATGCTGATGTACTGTCAGTACCGAAGTCACGCTCGAAGATTGTCTCACCACGCTGGAAGTATGCGTTGAAGTTTGCATCGTTTTCAACAACCGATGCTGCCTGCTTATAAGCAAACGCCGACTCATTGAATGCTGTAGCAAGTTTTCCTCCCGAATAATACTCTTCACTCAGTTCGTCTGTTTTCTTGTTGTCATCATCACCTGAGTTATCATCATCTGAACAAGCAGCAAGAAATAATCCTGATGCTAAAAGACAGCTGTAAAAAGCTATTTTTCTCATATACATATCTTTAAAGTTTTTGTTAATTCTATTTTTGCCGTTAAAGCCACCACCCGAAATCTCATCGGGTGGTGACTGACGAATTTAGATATATTTATATGGCTTATTTGAGATTCTGTTTATTCTCCAAGTCTGCTTACCAATGCCTTCAGAGCATCGTCAAATTCATGGATGGCATCCATAGCTGTCTGACAAGATGAATCTGTGAAGTTGAGGGCAAATGGAGCCTTCATGTTCTGGATTGCTGTGAGCGCATGCTCAAGACCACTCTTCAAGTTAGCTGCCTCAGTTGGGTAGTTAGCCATGGCGTATGCCATTATAGAAGTAGAGGTATAAGCGTTAGAACTTGGGTTGAAGCCTCCGTAGATTGTGAACTGACAACCTTTAATGTTATCATAGAAGTCAGTGATTGAGTTGTAAGCGTATGGAGACTCAATGTAGTCGCTGCGGACACCTGTGTAGCAGTTACCAATCTTTGAGTCAGCTACTTCTGTAGCGATATCACTTGCACCTTCAAGAATCTGGATTGTACCAAGAGTGACTGTACGGTAAGTAGAACCTGCTTTTCCTGAGTTAATGATGTTCTCACCATAGTTGATGGCAGACTCAAACTCAGCATCGTCAAGTATTTCCTGCTGTTCGTCGTTGATATCACCGCCCCATGAGCTTACAAGTTTGATTGAAGCAAGATAAAGGTCACTTGCTGCTTCATGAGCGAACCATTTCTCGTTGTCTGTGATGTCTGCTATCTTACGAGGTTGTCCTTCACGGAACAAAAGGTATTCAACTGCATGGAAGCCTGTAAGGTTCTGACCTGTTGCGATTGCTTCAGAAACGATTCCTTGTGCAGTCTCATTTGTTGCAAGGTCCGGGTAACGCGCGATGTAGTTGTCAAAAGCCTGACGGTCGAACGGCCATGTATCAGTGTGCGGGTCGATAGCATAGTCTGTAGCTGCACCGAAAAGGAATGCTTCTGACCATTCCCAATACTGACGTGCTGTTCTCCAAGCTGTACATGCATTGTCTACATCTGTTTGAGTTTGCATGTTCTCAACTGCATCGAGAAGTGCTTTATCTGCGTTCATAAGAGCTGTATAAATTGGATGAACTGACTTGCTGACAAATTCAGAATTTGTTGTTGCAAGGAATGTCTCCTTTTGTGAAAGAGTGTTGTCATCATCGTCATCATCATCATCGTCATCACAACTAACTGTTGTGAAACATGCTGCAGCCATCATTGCGACTGCCAACATCGATTTAATTTTTAATTCCATAGTTTATTATAATTATAATATTGTTAGTTACTTCTTTGCTTTCCCTTGTGTGTTCATTATTCCTCATTTAAAGAAACCATCCACAATATGCGACTCCAAGGCTTATGCTTGGCTCGTTGTTGAATCCCTTGTTGAGGAAGCGCTCAGACCACTCACCTTTGATTACAATCTGTGGCACTGGGTAGTAGTTTGCACCAAATGCTATGCGGTCGTTCTCAGTCCACTTGTATGCAGACTTTTGGTTGCCTGCCGCATACGCATTGTACTTCTCGTAGCGTCCAAAGACATATAGCTTCTGCTCACCTTTGAGCGAATGTATCTGTGAGAAGATATCATATCCTGCTTCAATACCTACAGAATAAGCGTTCTTTGCTACCGGCTGGTGTTTTGACGGGCTACCATCCTGTCCTGAGTGGCTTGGGAACGACTTATTGTATTCACTTATCTTCTTATGTCCGCCAAGACGTGCGTAATCAGCGTTACCACGGACTATCCAGTTCCAACGGTCGAGATGGAAATCAAATGATCCTATGACGAGGTTGCCTTTCACGTTATTATAGCTTCCGCCAATTGAGCGAAGTGTATTCTTGAATGTCTGGCCATAATAGCCGCTCAGACTCAAGCGTAATCCTTTGATTGAGTAGTTGTCTATACGCAATGCACCAGCATACCTGTTAGCTATCTTAAACTCGTATGGACTTGTAGCGCCATAGTGTACGAAACTGTAGCTGCCGAAACGCTCTGAATCAAGACCCGAGAGGAATTGTGCCTCATAGCCCCAATCACCGGCTCTTCCCCAAAGTGAGACACCTACCTGATGCCATGTGCAAGGGAATATGGTGTTTTCTCCTTCCGGACGATAGACAGTAAAGAATTCTGTCGGCATGTGATACTTGTTGGTAGCACCTATAGGGACTATTATTTCACCCATCTTAAGGTTGAGAGCCTTTGAGAATTCCTTGTTAATCCAAAACTGCTCAAGTGCAACTTCACCGCCCTTCTCTACTTCTGCCTCATATTCTCCGGCTTCATCGGCCTCAAGCTCTACTGCACTTTCTGTGCCGCCATGCTCAAATTCAATCTCACTGCCGAATGTCCATCCGCGACCGAAGTCATACCCAATACTAAGGGTAACATGTGGAAGATCGAACCTGCCATGGCTTGGGTCGTCCTTATGATCAGCAGCTTTTGTGTAGCGATAGATGTTGTCACTATAGAAGTTTCGAGTCATAACGGCTTCGCCATACCCTCCCAAAGAAAGTCGTGACAAAGCTTTTTCCAACTTTGTTTCTTTCTCGCTGCCAGTCTCAGATGATTGGGCATAGGCACTTGTCGTGACTCCCGTCATGGCAAGTGCAGCCAATCCTGTGTACAAAAACTTATGTAATTTCATTTCTTCCTTACTTTTAATGCTTTAACCTTATTATTTTTATTTATTCGTTTGCTTTCTTTGATTTTCGAGTGCAAAGGTACGCCAACTACAGCAATACAGCAATACTCAAAAATGAGTAAACAAGTGTTAAAGCACAGAAAATAGGAGCTTATACAAGGCTTGCATATCATAATCATGGCATTGATTAACGGCTTCTACACCTTATTATATATAATGCTCTACTAACATAGAAATAACCTCACGAGCTTCGGGCGATAACTTAATTAGCTTCGGACGATAACTTAATTAGCTTCGGGCGATAACTTAATTAGCTTCGGGCGATAA
>CAYVNW010000015.1:11507-53098 GCA_964452915.1 uncultured Bacteroidaceae bacterium
CGATAATTTGATTAACTTTTACAGATGATCATTAGCCGTCAGGTACAGCAATGGACACTCTCTCCTTCTCTCACTCGTCGGAATGACAGTGTGGAGGTAAAATTATGTCTGTTGCGCCTTTATTAGCCAAACACCACTACAGCGCGTGCAATGGTTTCCCCGTTTTGTAGCTGACTGTAGTTTTTTCGGATTTCAGCCTGATAGTGGAGTGGCGTCGTTTCCTGCAAGAAGAATGACAAGTTATCGCCATAGTATGCCTCCGCCACATAAGCAAATTCTATACGTTGTATTTGGTGAGCAAGATGGAAGTCGTATGAGAACAGGTCAAGCAAGTGGCTGATATATTTCACGCTATTGAAGTGACCGTTGCAATCCAAATCGCTGTATTTGACCTCCATGTTTTCCACCGGCCCAGACTCAGGCAGAGGCCTAAGCCGGCTATGTCCTTGCATATTGCACTCGATTTCGGGTGCAAGCCACTGCTGGAATTGAGTTCCATATATTTTCATAAGTTCAAGCGGTTGCCGTGTATTGTTGTCGATCATAGCCCACACGGAGCGTGCATAGCCCAGAATGTTACCATCATTGTCTGTAATACAAAAGTTACGGTTGGTGAACATCCTGTATATGTTTTCTATCCACGTAGTGACATTATAGTCAGTATAAATCGGAGGCATCTGCTGCATTTCAATGGAAAGTCTCGACAGCACCCATGAATGACCGGCTTTGAACAGGTCGGAGAATCCGAATCCGCGCTCGGATGCATGTTTCTCCGCACTATTGAGTAAGTTTCTGCCAAGTACCTCATATGACAACTCACACTTAAAATCCGTGTTGAATGCGTCTGCTGTGAAGTGTAATGTTTCTGTTTTGTTTGTCATATCCATCATTTTATGCCTGTTCATCATTGCATTTGTTGCGAATCATCTGTTCATTTGGTTTCTGTATGGACAGGTCGTTCCATTTTCAAGTATGTGCCGCCAAAGATAGATATGTCACTCACGTAGTGAAAGCCCAAACTCTCATACAGTTGTTTCGCCGTGAGGTTAACCGGGTCGCATGCCAATGTGACCACTTTAGCATCTGTGTGTTGTGCTTCATCTATAGCGGCATCGATGAGAGCGGTTCCTATGCCATGTTGACGGAATTTTTTTCTTACAGAGAGTGAGTCGAGATAATATTCACCTGGATACGCCTCAAGTTCCATGTTTGTGAAGTCTTCCCCACCCCACTGCTTGACCAGGTTGAATGTTGTGGTTTTCAAATCGACATACCTGTCACCGTTGTATGCAGTGATGCTGCCTGCAGGAACCCCGTCGACTTCGGCTATAAGCGTGTTGTTCCAACTATAAAGTACGTCGTCACGTTTACACAAGTTTTCAGCCATTGTCAGGAGCTCTGCTGATGGATTGTCCACCCTCATAGCACTGATTACGCTTTCTGCCACGAAACGTGCATCGGCTGGTATTGCCTTTCTGAATTTCAATTCCATAATCACAATATAAATAAGGTGTAATCAGAGTTTATATCTTGATTCCGTACTCATTCTTCACTTCCGACATTACAAATGTGCTTTCCCATGAAGCCAGACAGTCGATAGTGCCAAGAGTGTTGAAAACAAAATTCTGATAGCTCTTCATATCTTTTGCATGGATCTTTAGCAAGTAGTCAAAACTTCCGGAGATATTATAGCACTCGGTGACCTCGGGTATTGCGTTGACCGCATTGACAAATTCGTTTACTATCTCGCGATTGATTTTCTTCAGCTTCACATTGCAATAGACAATGAAGCCCAGATTGAGTTTGTCGACATCAAGCACGGCTATGTACTTGCGAATATATCCTTCACGTTCCAGTCGCTTCATGCGTTCATAAACAGGAGTGGACGACAAGTGAACCTTAGCGGCAAGTTCCTTAACCGTCAGTCTTGAATTCTCTTGCAACACACGCATTATCTGCAAGTCTGTCTCGTCTATTCCCACCATAGAAAATTATTCTTTTAAATCTCGTCTCCGAACATTTATTCAGAACAAGTTGTTTAAATCAATCGCAAAGATAGTGTTATTTTCTCTATTTCCAAAATTATTTGGAATATAAAGTTCAAATGTCGTAACTTTGCACTCGAAATCAAACAAAACAACGATTGAATTCATAAATTAATAACAAAACAACTCTAAAAAGAAAGGAACATTATTATGGCAGACAACAGTAAACTACATGCGGAGACATTGGCTCTCCATGTCGGACAGGAACAACCAGACCCAGCTACAGACGCACGCGCAGTGCCTATCTATCAGACAACATCCTATGTTTTCCGTAACTCACAACATGCAGCAGACCGTTTCGGACTTCGTGACCCGGGCAACATCTACGGACGTTTGACAAACTCCACACAGGCAGTATTTGAATCACGTGTAGCGGCTCTTGAAGGCGGAACAGCCGGCTTAGCAGTAGCATCAGGAGCAGCGGCAGTGACTTATGCCCTTCAGAACATAGCACGCAACGGTGACCATATCATTGCGGCAGACAATCTCTATGGAGGTTCTTTCAACCTCATAACCCACACACTATCCACTCAGGGAGTAAGTTACACAATCCTTGACGTCAACGATTTACAGGCACTTGAAGCAGCCATCCAACCAAACACAAAAGCTATATACGCAGAAACATTCGGTAATCCGAACTCAGATGTAATCAATCTTGACGCAATCGCAGAAGTGGCTCACAAGCATCACATCTTATTCATTGTGGACAACACATTCGCCCCAATACTTATACGTCCAATTGAACACGGAGCAGACATAGTAGTACACTCTGCCACAAAATTCATTGGCGGTCACGGAAGCAGTCTCGGAGGCGTAATAGTAGAAGGAGGCAAATTCGACTATAAGGCAGACCCTGACAAATACCCTTCTCTTGCAAAGCCAGATCCATCATATCATGGAGCAGTCTTTGCCGATGTAGCAGGACCGGCTGCATTTGTGACACGCATACGTGCCGTCATTCTGAGAGACACCGGTGCCACAATATCACCGTTCAACGCATGGATACTGCTTCAAGGAGTTGAATCACTGCCACTTCGCATCGAACGTCACGTTCAAAATGCACTTAAGGTTGTGGACTACTTGTCAAAACATCCTAAAGTAAAGAGTGTGAGTCATCCTGCTCTGCCTACACATAAGGGTCATGAACTGTATAAGAAATACTTCCCTAACGGAGGAGGCTCTATCTTCACATTCGAAATCAGGGGAACACAGACTGACGCATGGAAATTCATCGACTCACTTAAGATATTCTCTCTGCTTGCGAACGTGGCAGACGTAAAGAGTCTTGTCATACACCCAGCAACAACCACTCACTCACAAATGAATCCGGAGGAACTTGCTGCACAGCATATTACTCCGACAACTGTACGCTTGTCAATCGGTGTTGAGCACATTGACGATATCATCGCTGACCTCGACCAGGCTTTTGCACAGATTTGAGCTAATACAAACAATCAATTATATAAATAATAATTAAATAATAATTAAATAATAATCTTATATGGGAAACATAAAGAAAACCCTGACAGAGCTCATAGGACATACACCTCTGTTGGAAGTGACAAAGATTGAGAAAGAGAACAACTTGAAATCAAAACTGATCGTAAAACTTGAGTTGTTCAACCCTGGAGGTAGCGTAAAAGACCGCGTAGCTCTCGCAATGATAGAAGATGCAGAGAAAAGCGGAAAACTTAAGCCAGGCAGTACACTGATAGAGCCAACAAGCGGCAATACGGGTATCGGACTTGCATGGGTGAGCGCTATCAAAGGCTATCATCTCATTCTGACAATGCCTGAGACTATGAGTGTGGAACGACAAAAGCTCCTCAAGGCTTATGGAGCCGAACTTGTGCTTACACCCGGAGCCACAGGAATGAAAGGAGCAATAGCAAAGGCCAATGAGTTGAATGCATCAATTGAAGGCTCACTGATTCTGCAGCAGTTCGACAATCCGGCAAACCCGGCCACTCATGCAGCTACAACAGGTGAGGAGATTTGGCAAGATACCGACGGCGATGTAGACATTTTTGTAGCCGGAGTAGGCACAGGAGGTACTGTAAGTGGAGTCGCCAAAACATTGAAGAAACATAAGCCATCAGTTAAGGTATACGCAGTTGAACCCGACTCATCACCTGTACTCTCCGGAGGACAGTCCGGACCTCACAAGATTCAAGGCATCGGAGCAGGCTTCATACCTAAGAACTACGACGCTGAGATAGTCGACAAGGTAATACGTGTAACGAATGAAGATGCTTTCGCTGCTTCACGATTGCTTGCACACAAGGAAGGTGCACTTGTCGGAATATCATCCGGAGCAGCATTTCACGCTGCACTCGAACTGGCAAAGGAACCGGAGAACGCAGGAAAGACAATTATAGTACTCCTGCCAGATACTGGCGAACGTTATCTCTCAACCGCACTTTTTGAATGATGTGAATTATCCATTCATGCCATACTATAAAGTTTAATTCTATTAGAGCCGAATAAGGGACGGAGTGCTTCCGCCCCTTATTCATTTATATTGGTATTCGATTGCGGAAAAGTTCTTGATGCTCTTTCAACTTTTAGCGGACAGCAACAGAAAACAATACACCCAGTTGATTTCGCCAGTTATGTCGGAAGCAAAGCACATTGTCATTAGTTGAGCTTAATACACAACAATCCCTGCAACGGTCGGAACCGCGACAGGGACTATTGCGTGATCTCGGTGGGATTCAAACCCACGACCTTCAGAACCGGAATCTGACGCTCTATTCAGCTAAGCTACGAGACCTTTAAATTAAAGCATGTGCAAATCACTTTGGACATGCTTTAGTAACAGCGATGCTGTCCTTTTTTATAAAAACAATTATATATGCATTTTGTAGAATCATTTCTATTATTATTGTCCTACACTTTTCAGCACTTCCTCGCATTTCTTCTCAGCGATCTCACAACAGTGCCTGTAGTCTGCAGGTGACTTCATATCGCCGGCGACTTCGATGTAGAACTTAATCTTCGGCTCTGTACCCGACGGACGAATGCTAAGCTTCGTGCCGTCAGCAGTAAAGTACTGCAGAACGTTGCTCGTTACAGGTTGAACCAACTTTGTGATTTTACCATCTGCATCCTTCGCTTCAAGCACTGACCAGTCTTTGTAGAGAGTAACTTTGCTTCCAACCAACTCTGTAGGCGGATTCTTGCGATAATTCTCCATCATTGCTTTAATCTCATCGGCTCCGCTCTTTCCCGGACGTACGACATTAACTGCCTTGTTGTAAGAGAAACCATATTCCATGTATATACCCATCAGTATATCGTAAAGCGATTTGCCTTGGTCCTTTGCCCATGCACAGATTTCAGCAAGCAGCGAGCATGCACTAACTGAGTCTTTGTCACGGCAGAAATCTTCTGCAAGGAAGCCGAAACTCTCCTCACCACCACCGATAAACTTCTTCTTTCCTTCAGAGATGAGAATTTCACGTGCAATCCACTTGAAACCGGTGTAGCAGTCACGCATCTCAATTCCATACTTGTCTGCTATCTTCTTCACCATCTCTGTTGTAACGATTGTTTTAACAACAAACTCGTTGCCCTTCATCAGTCCCTGGTCAATACGGTTCTTGATGATGTAGTAGAGGAATATGAGCATTGTCTGGTTGCCATTGATGATAGTCCACTCACCACGGTCATCTTTACAAGCCATGGCAATACGGTCAGCATCTGGGTCACTTGCCATTACGATATCCGCATCAAGCTTCTTCGCCAAGTTTATTGCCAAAGTCAGAGCTTCAGCATTTTCAGGATTCGGTGACACAACGGTAGGAAAATTACCATCCTTTACCATCTGCTCAGGGACACAATTCACATTTTCAAAACCCCAATACTTAAGGCTGCGAGGAATCATCATCATTCCCGCACCATGCAACGGAGTGTAGACAATGCATAGGTCTTTCTGATGTTCAATCGCCTTCTTGTCGATTGACAATGTATGTATGGCTTCTATATAAACCTTGTCAACATCCTCACCAATGATAGTGATGTACTTTTTGTCACCACCGGTCTTTACATCTTCATACTTTATCTTATTGACCTCGTCAATAATACCTGTGTCATGCGGAGGCAATACCTGAGCACCATCTTCCCAATATGCCTTGTAACCATTGTACTCACGCGGATTGTGACTTGCAGTGATATTCACACCACTCTGGCACTTTAGATAACGTATAGCAAATGAAACCTCCGGAGTAGGACGCATATCTTCAAACAAGTAAACGTATATGCCGTTTGCTGCAAAGATGTCAGCCACCCTGTTTGCATACACATCGGAGTTGTTACGGCAGTCGACACCGATAACTACACTTATACGGTCTCTGTCAGCAAAACTTTTTTTCAAATAGTTAGCAAGCCCTTGTGTTGCCGCACCAACCGTGTAGATATTCATGCGGTTTGTGCCGGCACCCATGATGCCGCGCAATCCGCCTGTACCAAATTCAAGAGTCTGATAGAAGCTGTCAATCAGTTGGGTTTTATCCTCATTCTCAAGCATTGCCTTAACCTCTGCTTGAGTTTCAGGGTCAAATACCGGATTGGTAGCCCATTGTTGGGCAACCGCCTCACATTGTTTCAATAATTCCTGATCAGCCATGATAACCTAAAATTTTTATTTGGCTGCAAAGGTAAGCCATTTCACGCAAAAGTCAAAATATTTCAATGGTTTTTTGATTGTAAGAATGCGATTCAATCTTGCATTGACTTTTTACACCTTATTATATATATTTTTATAGTACTATTAACCTTATCAATTATTAAGTCAGTAGTTCATTAAAAATATTACCAAAAATTTCGCAAAACATTTGGCCGTTACACAGAAACGGACTAACTTTGTAGTACAAACAAAACAAATTAAACTATGAAGAATTTAATTGCTACATTATGTATGCTGGTCATTTCATTAGGGCTTCAAGCTCAAGATGAAAGCACTCCGAATAATTGGATTACCGGAGAACAGGAAAGCAGTTTTCCTGGCGAGACAATCAAGTACGCCATATGTCAAAGCACACAGGAATTTGAAGGACAGGCGACTCCGGTCACAGTGTCCATCAACGCAATGATATTTAAAGGGGTCAGCAATTTCTTTCTCTCTGTGAAAGGTGACGAATTCATCATTGAAAACATTGAGAGCATAAACGTACAGAAAGTACTGATTCAGTTTGACGACAACAAGGCTGTCAATTATCCTTTGGTGGGTGACAACACATACTCCGCATCAAAATTGCAATTTGAGTCAAGCTACCGCAGCAAATTCAAGAAAGGTCTTAAGACTGCCAAGACATGCAAGATCTCTTTTGAGTTTAAAAATGCAGATCACCAAACATTTGAATTTAACGTTGAAGGGCTTGACCCAGCTTTCCTTAAGTGATTACAAACAAGCCGGAAGAAGTTTCGGTAATTAGAGGTTTTAGGGCACAAACATAAGTCTGTGCCCTATTTGTTTTGCTCTGCTCTCAAGTTGGGGCAATCATTCTGGTTGGGTTTTATTCTGTTCCTTTTTGTCTGTCACAAAGCTATATACAGTATAAGCGAGTAAAGCCACACAAATCACAGATGCATAAATCCAGATCTCGGGGCCCTCAATTGAGCCACAGGCAGACACGAGGAATACAGCAGCCAATATAAACGACAGAATAGTCTTAATTAGTTTCTTTGCCATTTGCAGCCATTCTTTTTCTTATATAATTCTTAGCGTATACAATCAGCACAGTTATTACAACAGCAGCCGCATAACAAACAAAATCCATTGGATCAGCGGTGCCGGTCAGTCCCCAAAACAGTTGTGCGAACTCAGATCCGAATGCGACAGCTGGCATGATCAGATACCAAATACAAGAATACTTATCGAACTTGTTCCAAATGGCATCAACCAACAAGAGGTACGATAACAACCATAGACCGTCGGGCAGACTGTAACGTACCCATCTGGGGATATCAATGGTATCACCCCACGCTCTGAGCAACTCCACCCATGGCCCTGCATGTTCATACAAGCGAAACATGTTGAGCTCTGTGGACCGGAACGTCAGATACATCAACCCTTCGACGATGAAGAGTATCAACGCCAATACTAATTCTATACACCTTGCCTTGCTCTTTAACAGCTCTCGCATTTCAAGAAAATGTGGTTTTGTACAAAAACAGGGCAAAGATAATAATTAATTTACAATTCACAATCGCATTTCATGACAAATTTGTATCTTTGCAAAGTAAATGTGCTTTAATAATGGATTTGATATAACAAAATATAGATGACTACAGAACTAAACGAACAAGAGCTACAGCGCAGGCAGAACCTACAGGCAATGCGCGACATGGGCATCGATCCCTACCCTGCCGCTGAATATCCGACCAACGCTTTCTCGACTGATATCGTAGCACAATATCATGAAGACAGCGACGAGCCACGGCAAGTGTGCATAGCAGGAAGGATGATGAGCCGACGAATCATGGGCAAAGCGTCATTCATAGAACTGAAAGACTCCAAAGGCAGAATTCAAGTATATGTGACACGTGACGACATATGTCCCGGGGAAAACAAAGACTTATACAATATCGTGTTCAAGAAATTGCTTGACCTTGGCGATTTTATAGGAATAAAAGGATTCGTGTTCCGCACGCAGACAGGACAGGTAAGTGTGCACGCCACTGAACTGACTGTATTGTCAAAGAGCCTTCGCCCACTGCCGATAGTAAAATATAAAGACGGAATTGCATACGATGCATTTGAAGATCCGGAACTCAGATACAGACAAAGATACGTCGACCTGGTTGTCAACGAAGGCGTAAAGGAAACATTCGAAAAAAGGACAAAGGTGATTTCCACAATGCGCAAGGTTCTCGACAATGCCGGTTACACAGAAGTAGAGACACCTATCCTGCAATCTATTCCGGGAGGAGCAAGTGCACGACCGTTCATAACACACCACAACTCTCTCGACATCGACCTCTATATGCGTATAGCAACCGAGTTATACTTGAAGCGGCTGATTGTAGGAGGCTTTGAGGGCGTATACGAAATTGGCAAGAACTTCCGCAATGAAGGCATGGACCGCACACACAACCCTGAGTTTACCTGCATGGAGCTGTATGTCCAGTATAAAGACTACAACTGGATGATGTCATTCACAGAAAGACTTCTTGAGACCATCTGTGTGGCAGTCAACGGCTCACCGGAGAGCGTAGTTGACGGTAACACGATATCATTCAAGGCTCCTTACCGACGCCTGCCTATCCTTGACGCTATAAAAGAAAAGACCGGCTACGACCTCGACGGAAAATCGGAAGAAGAGATAAGAAGCATATGCAAACAGCTCGGAATGGAAGTGGACGAGACCATGGGTAAAGGAAAACTCATAGATGAGATATTCGGAGAGTTTTGCGAGGGCACATTCATACAACCTACATTCATAACCGACTACCCTGTGGAAATGTCGCCACTTACAAAGATGCACCGAAGCAAGCCAGGATTGACCGAGCGCTTTGAACTTATGGTCAACGGAAAGGAACTTGCCAACGCATATTCAGAGCTCAACGACCCTATCGATCAGGAAGAAAGGTTCAAGGAGCAAATGAGACTCGCTGACAAAGGTGACGACGAGGCAATGATAATCGATCAGGACTTCTTGCGGGCTCTGCAATATGGCATGCCTCCAACAAGTGGAATAGGCATCGGAATAGACCGGCTTGTGATGCTCATGACAGGCAAGACTGCCATTCAGGAAGTGCTATTCTTCCCTCAAATGAAACCAAAGAAGGCTCAGACTCCAAACTCCGAGGATGAAGCCAACAATAATTCATCAACACACAATTAACGAAATGCAATTCAGCAATTGCGGCAAAGTTGCTATAATCGGTGGAGGAAGTTGGGCTACAGCCATGGCAAAAATAGTCCTTCACCATGAGGAACAGATAAACTGGTATATGAGGCGTGACGACAGAATCGAAGAGTTCAAACGCTTAGGTCATAACCCGGCTTACCTGACAGGATTGCACTTTAACGTGAGCCGCATAAACTTCTCCTCAGACATCAATAAAGTTGTGCAGGAGTCGGACACCCTTATTTTCGTAACTCCTTCACCATATCTGAAGAGCCACTTGAAGAAACTGAAGACGAGTATTCGGAACAAGCTCATTGCCATCGCAATCAAAGGACTTGTACCAGATGACAACATTCTGATCTCGCAATACTTCCAACAGGCATTCAACGTGCCCGAGGACAATATAACGACAATAGGAGGACCGTCGCACGCCGAGGAAGTGGCAATGGACCGCCTGTGCTACCTCACCATCGGTTGCCACGACATAGAAAATGCACGTACTGTGGCTGAACTACTTACCAACAAGTATGTAAAAACATCAGTCAGTACCGACATCGAGGGCATTGAATATAGTTCAGTGCTTAAAAACGTATATGCAATAGCGGCAGGTATATGCAACGGGCTGAAATATGGCGATAACTTCCTTGCAGTGCTCGTAGCAAACGCGGTGCAAGAGATGGACAGGTTCCTTCACACCGTGCAGCCACGCGATGACCGCAAAGTAATCAACACGGCATATCTTGGCGACTTGCTCGTGACCATGTACTCAAATTTCTCACGCAACCGTACGTTCGGAACCATGATCGGACGTGGCTACTCTGTCAAGACAGCGCAACTCGAAATGGAAATGATTGCCGAAGGCTATTACGGTACGTACTGCATGAAGCAAATCAACAACCATTATCATGTCAACATGCCAATACTCGACGCCATGTACAACATTCTCTATGAACGCATATCACCTACTGTGGAGATCAAGATATTGAGCGACTCATTCAGATGACAGCAAGCTGAAAGATGTAAGTACGAAACTACGTAAACCCAATAATCAACAAAAACAATATCAAGCATGAAACTGGAAATAAACAAAGCCGAACAATTCCTTGAAAAAGGAAAGGTAGCGCAATATGAGACTGACGTAATGTCGGCACAACAGGCACTTGAACAAGGCACATGCGCAGGCAGCGACTTCCTTGGATGGCTTCATCTGCCATCAAGTATCACTCCCGAATTCTTGGCCGAGATTCAATCTACAGCCAACACAATGAGAACTCACTGCGACGCTATTGTTGTTGCAGGAATAGGCGGCAGTTATCTTGGTGCAAAGGCCGTAATTGCTGCACTCGACGACAACTTCACATGGCTTAAACAAGCAAAAGGGCCACGCATTCTGTTCGCAGGCAACAATATAAGTGAGGATTATCTGTCCGAACTCATCAGCTACTTGAAAGGACTGAAGTTCGGAGTAATCAACATAAGCAAATCCGGAACGACTACAGAAACAGCCATTACATTCCGCCTCATGAAAAAAATGTGTGAGGACCAAATGGGCAAGGAACTCGCAAAGAAAGTGATCGTGGCTGTCACAGACGCTCACAAAGGAGCTGCGCGCACCACAGCCGACAAGGAAGGCTACAAGTCGTTTGTAATCCCTGACAATGTAGGCGGGCGTTTCTCTGTTCTCACACCTGTAGGACTTCTGCCAATCGCTTGTGCAGGATACGACATAAATGAACTCGTCAAAGGCGCACAAGACATGGAAAAGGCTTGTGACATCAATGTTCCGTTCGGACAGAATCCAAGTGCAATCTATGCAGCCGTCCGCAATGCTCTTTACGCATCCGGCAAGAAAATTGAGATACTTGTCAACTACCAGCCAAAGCTCCACTATGTTTCTGAATGGTGGAAACAATTGTATGGCGAGAGCGAGGGGAAAGACCATAAAGGAATCTTCCCTGCATCGGTCGACTTCTCTACCGACCTGCATTCTATGGGTCAGTGGATTCAAGACGGCGAACGCTCAATATTCGAAACAGTAATCTCAATTGACAAACCAAACCACAGTCTCACGGTTCCTTCTGATGAAGAAAACCTCGACGGACTGAACTTCCTTGCAGGCAAACATATCGATGAGGTCAACCACATGGCAGAACTTGGCACCCAGCTGGCACACGTTGACGGCGGAGTTCCAAACATTCGCATCACCATTCCAAAACTCGATGAGTACAATATAGGACAACTGATATACTTTTTCGAGAAAGCCTGTGGAATAAGCGGACTTGTACTGAAAGTCAACCCATTCAACCAGCCAGGAGTTGAGGCATACAAGAAAAATATGTTTGCACTGCTCAACAAGCCAGGCTATGAGGCTGAGAGCGTGGCAATCAGAAAGAAGCTCGAACAACAATAACCGCATAACGTCCCACCCCGCACTTAACGGGGCGGGACTCTTTTTATGTCATGCAAATAGCAATAGCAGGAAACATTGGAAGTGGAAAGACGACTCTGACAAAGATGCTTGCCCAGCACTATGGATGGAAGCCTATGTTTGAGCCTGTAATAGACAATCCGTACCTTTCCGACTACTACAAGGATATAAAGCGTTGGTCACTCAACCTTGAAGTTTATTTCCTTAAAGAGAGATTCAAGAACATGCTCGAAATGAAAAACCTAAATGTTACTACAGTGCAAGACAGAACTATATTTGAAGGTGTCTATGTTTTTGTCGCCAACAACAAGGATCAAGGCAATATGAGCGAACGGGACTTCAACACCTATATGGATCTGTTCAAACTGATGATGTCATTCACCCAAAAGCCCGACTTGATGATTTACCTGCGCTCCGGCGTACCACATCTTGTTGAGAACATACAGAAGAGAGGCAGAGACTACGAACAAGGCATGTCGCTTGAATACTTGCAAGGGCTGAACGACAAATACGAGGAGCTGATATTCAAGAAATATAAAGGTGAGGTACTGGTCATCGATGTTGACTCTCTTGACTTCCTCAACCGTCCGCACGACTTTGAACTCATCACCGACAAGATCGATGCCAACCTGTTCGGACTGTTCTCATGACAAAATTATCAACCATTCAAACATACACATAATGCACATAGCAATAGCAGGCAATATAGGCTCAGGCAAGACGACTCTAACGAGGATGCTCGCAAAACGTTATGGATGGACTCCCAAATATGAGTCTGTGGACTTCAATCCTTACCTGGAGGATTTCTACGCCGACATGAAACGATGGTCGTTCAACCTACAAATCTATTTTCTAAACACGCGGTTCAAGGACGTGGTGGACATATCAAGAAGCAGCGACACTGTTGTACAAGACCGCACCATCTATGAGGACGCATGCATATTTGCCCCCAACCTCCATGCGATGGGCAACATGAGCGACCGCGACTTCCAAACCTATCAGGACTTATTCAATCTGATGATGTCACTCGTGCATGAACCCGACTTGATGATTTATCTGCGAAGCAGTGTGCCGCATCTGATTGCGAAAATACAGAAACGCGGACGCGACTATGAGCAATCCATACAAATCGACTACCTGAAAGGATTGAACGACAGGTATGAGGAATGGGTGGACAATTACAAAGGCGAACTACTGGTAATCAACGCCGACCATACGGACTTTGAGAATAATCCGCACGACTTCCAAACTATCACAGACGGTATCGACGCGCGCCTGTTCGGACTTTTCCCGTTCGACGAGCAGAAGGGATGACGCCCCACACCTCCTACTCTCCGAAGCCCCCAAAATAAATGTCATTGCTTAAATCTTTCAAGCTTGTTTTGAGTCTTTATAGTAGATGCATCTCAAATATGTATAACTAATAAAGATAACGAATAAGCAAAACGACATTGTGCTACTTCAAATTGAAGAGATAATGCGCAAAGAACGACCTTATCTCCTCAGATATGCCTGCTACAGGCTTGGCTCAAAAGATGACGCCGAGGCTGCCTTGCAAGACATGCTTCTCAAACTACACACCCGAATGTCCGTCGAACAGGAGGTTGCGGTGAAGGACATAAGGAACTACATCTTCCGCACACTCTCAAACCTCTGCCCGTCGCGGCTTTCACAGAACGAACGCTTGCAGTGCCTTCCGCTTGACTCAAACTATGATGCGGCAGAAAACACGCCAGACAGCTATGAGTACGAATACAAGCGCGTCGTCAGGCTGATGGCAAACATTCCGTATGAACAGGCGGAAGTGATAAGACTGAGAATATACGCGGACAAAAGCTTTGCCGAGATAGCCAGCATCCTGTCAGCACCCGAACCCACAGTGAAATCAAGATTCCGTTACGGTTTGGAAAAGTTGAGACAGTTGATGAAGCAGTGTCGTACGCTATAACAATCAAGGAGGACAAATTATGACATGTAATGACTTCAGAAAGAAGGTTACAGACCTTTTCGACAAACACGTTGATCCGCATACACGCGCTGAATGCATGGAACACATGAAGAAGTGCGCCGAGTGCAAAACTTATTACGATGAGCTCAACGAGACTTATCGCACACTTCAGCCGAAGAAAAACGCAAGGCTGACAGAAACCAAGCGGCACAACAAGGCTTGGAGGTTGGTTGAGCAGTAGCAATCTTCATGCTGGGAGTTGCTGTCGGTTGGAACCGGTTCTTCTCAACGCCCGCTGTTGCTTACGACCCACACCGCAGTTTTATGGAAGAAAGCATTTTGAACGTACGCAACGTTGGAAGCTTCCAAATGACGGTATACGCACGCACCACACCAAATGAGAACTTCTTCCATTTAGATCCGACGGCCGGATTCATCGGGATTGACATCCAACTTTTGCGACAGAACGACTCTGTGTTCTATCGTGTGGAGAAAGAAGGCGGACGCACCGTCGTATGCGACGGCACCAGTCAATATGCCTGGACTAACGGAGAGTTTTATGCAAAGGGGAACCTTCAAAACAATTTCCTGGAACGGTTCCGCAGCCTGTTGTACCCTGAGCGTATCTTGGCAATACAACAGTCAGCTATAGACTTATATAATCCGAATGAGACAACGAGTACGGAAACCAACGATGCAGTGATACTCAGAACCGAAGGCAGGGAACTAATACAGCAACTTGGCATGCAAAGTGAGCACAAAGTAGAAGTGGAAAGCCGTTTCACCAAGAACGACGGACTTCTTAGGACAGTAAAACTATGGATGATCGACGGGACGAACAGAATCCTATTAATACATATTGAAAACATCCGGTACAACGTGGCGATAGACAAGAGCCGCTTGATACAACTTCCCGACGTGCCGGCCAACTGCTGGGAGGATATTAACAAAGAGGATGAGGAGGCTGTTATTTCGGAAAGCCGTCTTGCGCAATTGCGTGAGGAAGGAGCTGCGGACGCTGCCGCACGCATCATAAAAGCTATCATCAACAACGAGTTTGACAAAGCCGGCGAGGCACTTGAGCCGTATAAGGAAGACTTCGCTGACATGGCCACTGACATGAAAGGATGCTCTGCTTCAGACTTCGAAGTGAAGCAATACGACAATTACTGCGGTGTCTATGTATTTTACCGCCTTACCCGTCCCGACGGCACTAAGACGAAAAAGTACATAGCAGTGAGAAACGACAATCCACAGCACATCTGGATAGCTGACGGAGGACTATAACGGCAGCGGGCTACTTTCCGGCTCTGATATTCGCCGGCGACAGGTCAGATGATAAAAGAGCCTATATGGATTTCGGCAATCGCCTCGTAAGGTGATTGCTGAATTTCGTCCTTTTTCGAGTGTTGTCTCATGGAGATGATTGCTGAAATTCGCCCTTTTTCGAGTGTTGTCTCGTGAGATAAATATCGTAATCAAAGCAGACGAAAACAGTCACACGGGCAGCAACCTGTCGGCCACTCAACACATTATTTTAAAAAAAAGCACACGTAAAGGCTTGTACCTGCCGAATATTTTGTACCTTTGCAGTCGCAAAGTGAGGTCCGGTAGCTCAGCTGGATAGAGCAACAGCCTTCTAAGCTGTGGGTCTTGGGTTCGAATCCCAACCGGATCACTCAAAAAGAGGTGTCTCATCAGGATGCCTCTTTTTGTATTTTCACATGAACACACATGCCAAATGAGCCAGCAACAACATTAATTAATGCCTCCCTCAACGTTTTTCCTTCCATTTAGAACACACTCTCCACTTTTTTTACTAACTTTGAATGCCATAATGTGGCTTGGACAAAGACAAGGCAATGTCGGTCCATCAGAAACGAGCTAATAAAAAACATAACAATATAAATGAACTACAAATGGAATTACGAACCTCCAAATCCCCAAGCAGAAACTGCCGCTCTGGAACTGGCACGCAAAATCAATGTCAGCCCCATATTGTGCCGTCTGCTTTTGGAGAGAGGAATAAAGACAGAGGACGAGGCACGCAAATTCTTCCGTCCCCAACTCCATGACTTGTATGACCCGTTCCTGATGACCGACATGGACTTAGCCGTGGAAAGGCTGAACGAGGCTATCGGCAAAAAGGAGCGTATCATGATATACGGAGACTATGATGTCGACGGATGCACGGCAGTAGCCCTGGTCTACAAATTTCTCATACAATACTACTCTAATATAGACTACTATATCCCCGACAGATATGAGGAAGGATATGGAGTCTCAAAACAGGGTATTGACTTTGCATGCGAGACCAATGTGAAACTCATCATTATCCTCGATTGCGGTATTAAGGCAGTTGAGGAAATTGCCTATGCAAAATCTAAAGGGATTGACTTCATCATCTGCGACCACCATGTGCCCGATGCTATTCTGCCACCGGCTGTCGCCATACTGAACGCAAAACGGCAGAATGCCACCTATCCCGGCAAAGACCTATCCGGATGCGGTGTCGGTTTCAAACTTGTACAGGCTTTCGCTATGAGTAATGGCATTTCATTCTCCAAAGTAACTCCACTACTCGACCTCGTCGTGGTGAGCATAGCCGCCGACCTTGTGCCCATCATGGGCGAAAACCGCATACTTGCCTACCACGGCATGAAGCGCATCAACAGCAGTCCGTGCACCGGACTGAAAGCCATCATCAATATTTGCGGTCTGACAGGACGCGACATCTACATGACTGACATCATATTCAAGATAGGTCCGAGAATCAATGCGTCGGGCAGAATGCAAAATGGAAAGGAATCTGTGCGCCTGCTTATCGAGAACGACTATGACAAAGCAAAGGAAATTGCCAGTCAAATCGACCAGTACAACGCAGAAAGAAAAGAGTTGGACAAGAAGATGACCGAGGAGGCAAGTCAGATAGCTGAAGAAATGAATAAGGACGAAGACAGTAAAGCAATTGTCATATACAACGAAAATTGGCACAAAGGCGTGATCGGCATTGTGGCATCAAGACTGACTGAACTGTTCTTCCGTCCGGCAGTTGTACTGACAAGAGCAGGAGATGAGGTAACCGGATCTGCACGCAGCGTACCCGGCTTCGACGTATATAAGGCCATTGAAAGCTGTCGCGACCTGCTCAATAACTTCGGCGGACATACCTATGCGGCAGGACTCTCACTCAAGGAAGAGAACTTGGAGGCTTTCAAACAGCGATTCAACAAATATGTTGATGAAAACATCGATCCCCAAAACATCAAGCCAACGCTGAACATCGACGCTGTCATAAATTTTAAGGAGATCACACGAAAGTTCTGTGCCGACCTGAAAAAGTTCAGGCCTTTCGGGCCCGAGAACCCGAATCCCAAATTCTGTACCTTCCAAGTCTACGACTATGGTACAAGTAAAGTGGTGGGACGTGACCAAGAGCATATTAAGTTGGAACTGGTCGACAGCAAATCGAGCAATGTCATGAACGGAATTGCGTTCGGGCAAAGTTCGGAGGCAAGGTACATAAAGACAAAACGCTCATTCGACATAGTGTACACTATTGAGGAAAATACTCACAAGCGAGGGGAAATTCAGCTTCTGATTGACGACATAAAAACAGCAGAGGGAACAACAGACAGCAGCAAGTAATGACTTATTCCGAGATTCTTAAACACTACTGGGGCTACGATTCCTTCAGAGGTATTCAGGAGGAAATCATAAATAACATCAGAGAAGGCAAGGACACTCTGGGACTAATGCCTACAGGAGGAGGCAAATCGATATGCTTCCAAGTGCCGACACTGGCAATGGACGGACTGAACATTGTCATCACACCCCTTATATCACTGATGAAGGACCAGGTGAGCCGTTTGAAAATGAACGGGATCAAAGCGGAAGCAATATATTCCGGAATGAGTCGCAACGACATCGCACGCGTGTTCGACAACTGTATATACGGTGACTACAAATTCCTGTACATATCACCCGAGCGGCTCAACTCCGAGGAGTTCCGCCAAAAGCTCTCCCACTTCAGAAAAATATGCATGATAACAGTCGACGAGGCCCACTGTGTGTCACAATGGGGCTATGACTTCCGCCCTTCATATCTGAAAGTAGCCGAACTGCGACACCTGATTCCTTATCATGTTCCGGTGCTTGCCCTGACAGCGACTGCAACTCCAAAAGTGGTCGACGACATACAGGACAAGTTGGAATTCAAGGAAAAGAACGTCTGCTCAATGAGTTTTGAGCGCAAAAATCTTGCATACACAGTCAGGGAGACCGGCAACAAAACAGCTGAAATGTTGCACATCCTGACATCAATGACCGAAGGAAGCGTGATTGTATACACCCGAAGCAGAAGACTGACAAGTGAAATCACTCAATTCCTTATCAAGAATGGAATTACAGCCGACAACTATCATGCAGGACTCACCGACGCAGAAAAAGACATACGGCAGGCTAACTGGACAAAAGGACGCAACCGCGTCATGGTAGCGACCAACGCTTTTGGGATGGGAATCGACAAAGCCGACGTGAGACTTGTCGTTCACTATAATGTGCCGGACTCACTTGAAGCGTATTTTCAGGAAGCAGGGCGGGCAGGACGTGACGGCAAGAAAGCATATGCAGTCTTACTGTATAACAAACTCGATTCCACCACCCTCCACAACCGCATTGCCGAAACATTCCCCGACCCGGACTATATTAGGCAAACCTACGATGATGTATGCAATTTTCTGCAAGTGGGGACAGGAGAAGGCTACGGACGCACAATGGACTTCAGCCTACAAAAGTTCTGCAAAAACTTCCGTCACTTCGCGAACAACGCACACAATGCACTACGACTGCTCAACAACGCCGGATACATTGAATATACGGAAGACAACAACTTTAAGTCACGACTTATGTTCATCGTACAAAAAAATGAACTGTACCGACTTAACAGCAATGAAAAGAGGATGGACGCAGTGATAAAAGCTCTGCTCAGAAACTACACAGGGCTTTTTGCCGACTTTGAATACATCGACGAGATGTTCATCTCACATGTAACCGGTATAGACCCTGAAACTGTATACAACATACTTAAGGAGTTAAGCAGCAGAAGGATAATAGACTATATTCCCCGGCGCGACACTCCAACCATCAAGTTTTGCACTCCACGGCTGGAAAAAGAGAAAATCAGATTGTCAGCTACCGTCTACGACGATAGGAAGGAGGAATATGCAAACCGCATTGAGGAAATAATAAACTATGCCAGTGAACAAAATGTATGCAGAAGCAGAGTACTGTTACGCTACTTTGGCGAGACAAAGACTAAGGACTGCGGACAGTGTGACGTTTGCATACGACACAAGAAACTAAACAAAAATGCAATAGAGACACTGGCTCTTCACATAAACAACGTTCTCTCAGATGGCAACTACCACTCTCCCGATGAGCTGTATGCCGGTGGAGGCGATAAGGAACATATAAATGCCTGGCTTAGACAGATGATACAGGAAGAGCTTGTCATAGTAAACGGAAACAAAATAAAGAAAGCATAATATGGGATTTTTCAAAACTCTCTTCACAGGCAAGGAAGACACTGAAGAGGAAAAGAAAGAACAAAAGGAACGCAATGATTTTGACGTATTCAAATACGATGGTATAGAAAACTTGCGAATCGGCCGGACCGACTATGCCATAGAATGTTTCGACCGTGCACTCGCTATACATGATGACGTTGAAATCCACAGGTTTTATGCCAACGCCTTGTTGCGGAAGAACGATATCGATGGTGCCATCGAAGAACTTGAAGCCATAAGAAACTCAGATCCGGACGACATCAACAACCTGCTATCACTGGCTGAGCTGTACTTCCAAACAGAAGACTATGCTAAGATGACTGATGCATGCAATGATGCTATGAGCAAAGACCAGTCACTTGCCACACCACACTTCATTCTGGCAAAAATGTATAATGCAAAGAATGAATACAACACTGCCATCGAACAACTGTCACAGGCAATATCATTAAAACCCGACTTCAATGAGGCGATGCTTCTGCGGGCTAAGGTGCTGTATGCAATGCAGCAATACAATGAAGCAAACAATGACATCGACAAATTGCTAAAGAGTGATGACCAAAATGATGAGATATTGCAGATGAAGGCAGAATGCTGTGAGGCACTCGGTGAACGTGACAAGGCAAAGAAATTCTACAACAAAGTCATCGACTTCAACCCATATAACGCTCAAGCCTACATGCAATTGGGCTCAATCCTAAAGGCTGAAGGCAAAGACGAGGAAGCCGGACAACTGTTGGAGGAAGGACAAAAACTGACAGCAGAGCAAGCAATGGAGTCAACAGATGAAACTGCGGATATCGGACAAAAGACGGAAGAAGCATACAAATCCATCAACCCGTTCAACCATTAGCGTGTACATCTATAAGACAAAACAGGAATATATATAATAACAAAAATAACAGACACCAACCCTCTATAAGTGTCCCCTCCTATCAACGAGGGTTAAAGAAGGGATGAACAAGAAATGGACATAGTATTAAGTGGAATGCGCCCTACAGGATTCCTGCATCTGGGCAATTACTTCGGAGCGGCAAGAAGCTTCGTTAAAATGCAAAACCAATATCAATGCTACTTTTTCATAGCCGATTGGCACTCACTCACCACTCATCCGAAACCGGAAGACATCCAGCAGAGTGCACGTACCATCCTCACCGAGTACCTGGCTTGCGGCATCGATCCGGAAAAGGCAACCATATACATACAAAGTGATGTGCCTGAAACACTTGAGCTCTATCTCTACCTCAACATGAATTGTTACCTCGGAGAACTCGAGCGCGTGACCACATTCAAGGAAAAAGCACGTCAGCAACCTGACAACGTAAACGCCGGACTGCTCACCTATCCTACCCTGATGGCAGCCGACATACTCCAGCACCGCGCTGCTTGGGTCCCTGTCGGAAAAGACCAGGACCAAAACATGGAGATGGCACGCAAATGCGCACGAAGGTTCAACAACATCTATGGGGTTGAGTTCTTCCCTGAGCCTCAGAACTTCTACTTCGACAAACATGCCATAAAGATTCCCGGACTCGATGGATCCGGCAAAATGGGCAAGAGCAACGGCAACTGTATCTATCTGCACGATGACGACAAAACCATACGCAAGAAAGTCATGAAAGCCGTGACCGACAGCGGACCTACAGAACCTAACAGCGAGAAACCGGAAGTGATTCAGAACCTGTTCACATTCCTTGAAATTGCGTCTACAAAAGACACCTACGACTACTTCAACGAGAAGTGGAACGACTGCTCAATTCGTTATGGAGACCTCAAGAAACAGATCGCTGAAGATCTGATAAAGGTTGTCTCACCAATACGTGAACGTATTCTTGAAATATCGGGAGACCAAGACAAACTCGACAAGATAGCAAAAGCCGGAGCAGAAAAAGCACATGAAAGCGCAGACAAGACCCTACGTGAAGTGCGTAAAATCATTGGATTCAGAGTATACTGACGTATGAACGGGCCGCACCCTGGAGATGGTGCCACAGCAAAGTGTACATGCACATGCGACTGCGATGCTTCCCCACGCTGTCATCCGAATCGCCGCCTACAATCTGCGAAGCAAGCCAGTAGAAACCGACAATGTTACTGTCATTAGTCCCGCTGTATAAGAGTAAGAGTACTCAAGTCGGTTATACCTGTAAATCAGCATGTTCTGTGGTCGTACGGCCACAGATTTATGCATCCAAAGTCAACGGATAGTAAACGGATTTGGAAACCGGCACTTCATGGATGAGAGTAACTACTGTGCTATGAAGTCAGCCATGAAGATCTGCTTCTTTGCACTCGGATGATGATATCAGTTTTTATCGAATATTAATTATCTTTTGCAGCTGTAGGGAAAGCCGCCATTCGGGATGTCTTTCAATGTAAGCGACACATTCTTCGAGTATTTGGCGATTGCGCTCTTTGTCGCCGACATCGCAAGGTTGCAAGTATAGGTTAGGTGCATGTATACCATAAGTACTTACCTCATGGTGCCCGTCAAAGACGATCTTGACTTCGGAAGCCTTTTTGACACGTACATGGGCTGTGTTGCCTGCGATGTATGCAGTCTTTGGAGAGCAAGTTATCCAATCGATACCAGAAGGTATCGGTCGTGTTCCGTTTGTTTCCATTGCAAGATAATAACCATAATGATGAAATGCTTCTATTAGTTCTTCATCCACCTGCAACGTTGGCTCACCGCCCGTAAGGATCACGAAATGACATGTTGGAGACAGTTGGCGCACAGTATCAACAATTTCCTCTGCTGACAATAAATTGTACTCACTGAAATCCGTATCGCAGAACGGACACCGCAAGTTGCAAATAGAGAAGCGCACAAACACGGCTGCCCGCCCGGCCCATTTGCCTTCGCCTTGCAGAGAGTAGAAGATTTCGTTTACTTTATATTTATAGTTCCTCATTACCATCAATCTTTGAGTCGTCAACATACACGGCAAGATTATCTTCACTTTCTTGCACTGTTGCCTTGTAACACTCAGGTATCTGCCCGGTTATCCAACGTGCTATATTCTCTGCAGTCGGATTGAACGGCAAAATGTCATTAAGATAGCTGTGATCCAGATAACCTTGAATTTTCTGCTTAATATGATTGAAATCCACAACCATGCCGTCTTTATTCAATTCCTTTGCCTTACAATAAACGTAGATAACCCAATTGTGGCCGTGAATATTCGTGCACTTGCTTTCATAGGAAAGCTTAAGGTTGTGTGCAGCACTTACTTCGATTTTCTTTCTTACGTAGTACATACTTCTTTTTCGAAATCGTTAATTCAAATATCAAATAACTTATCGTTATCCCTCAATACATAACAACAGTTAAACCTGACCCTACAAGGTAATTCATGCGGAACCGTTTCACAAAAGCAATTTTCAAACAGACAAGCCATACCGGACTCTGAAGGCAGGCATTCTCTGCAACAAAAGATTATATGCTTTTTAGAAAATGAAAATTAGTTTTTCAAGCGGAAAGACGGGGATTCGAACCCCGGAAACGCTTTGGACGTTTACACGCTTTCCAGGCGTGCCTCTTCAGCCACTCGAGCATCTTTCCTTTAGTATCAACAATACTTTTCAGTACGTCGTGCCTCGGACATAATGAACTGCGTCATTATTCGGGTACAAAATTAACACAAACCGAAGACATGACAAAATTCATTCGTGTATTTTTTTCTAAAACCTATATGATACTCAATTATTGGTTATGTATTCGTAGATTTCCAGAACGTCTTGCGTGTCCACATTTCCATCGCCATTGACATCTTGTACAGGTGATTCCGTACCAGTGGCGGAACCACGCATATACTCATACACATCAAGCACATCCTGCGTATCAACATTTCCATCACCATTGACATCTTCCTTCTGACGAAGCAATGACTTATAAGTTTTAACCCTGACATTGCGGGTGAAACTGTATGCGTAATTATCCTTTTGAATTGTATATGTCAAACCAACCAACGTGATTGAATCGCCATCAGCATAATACGGCACTTGCAGTTTACCATCGTCGGACAATAATTCTGGATTTGACGATTTCCAACTGATGGAACTTCCCCAATAGGCAGTATTCTGAGTAAGGTCGACATCTTCCTTTATAATCTGACGTGCACTAACAGGCATAGTGAAGTTTGAATGCGTCAGATCTACCGCATAGTTACCGTCAACATTACACCCCCAAAGGCTCACTCCCGCAGTTGATATGGCAGTAAAGCATACCGACGGCATATTGGTGCGTGACACGATCTGCGGAAGTATGACACCATAATACTCTGTGTATGCAGAAGTGCCACCCTTAGGACGAACACGCAAGGTAATATAAGACGTACCTGCCTGTCTTGTCCATCTGCCAGTATAGTCACCTGTTATTACTCCATTCTTTCTGAATTCCACGGTCGAAGGTGAAGAATATGCCAAATTCTCATAGTCAACCTTGTACGGATGTATTAGAACCTTATAAGTTCCGACAATATCATTAGTAGTGCAAACCTCTGTAGAATCAATATCCGCCTGCTTGTAACCAGCGTATGTACCACTTACCCCATTAAATTCAAAAGGTGCAGCCACCAGCCAACCTTTATTATTCAAGAACAACTGATGCACACGCACAGCATGCCCTTCATCCCCTCCATTGAAACGGGTGTGATAGACCAGATAAGCACGCCCATCAGTATCGAGAAGCACGGAATTGTGACCTTGGCTAAGCTCACACAACGACATATTTTCCCACTGGTACGAGCCGAGAATTTTCATTCCGCGTGTTGTCGCTGCATTAGGACCATAATTCATTTGGTAGCTTGTGTAACGGGCATTGTTGCCGCTTGCATCCAAATATTCACCATTAGGAGTGGCTGAACGGAAGTAATGCATCTCATAACCGCCGTTAGCAGTCAAACCACCATTAGTCACAAATAAATAGTAGTAGTCACCAATATGCTGGATGTATGAGGCTTCTCCCGACACATAATAACCGCCGGCAATCTTCTTTCCGAAATATGGGTCACTCGTCACTGCATTTGATGATCCGTTAAGGTTAGGATAAGAGCACGTATAGTCACGCAGTCCTGTAGTCTTGTCGAGTTTCAAGATGAAGATACCACCCGACCAAGACCCATAGCTCATCCATAATTCACCATCTTCATCGAAGAACACGCACGGGTCGATACAGTTAGGCCACCTGTTGCCCCAACTCCTACCCAATCCATATCTTGACGGCAGAGAAGACTGCGTTCCAATAGCGAGTTCCAAATCGGTCTTTTTGTAATCCGTACTGTTCCAATGAAAGCCAGAGAATACGACCGGTCCCTGATAGACATAAGGGCCACTAATGGATGTTGACGTAAGCAATACAATCGATGAACGCCAATCGTCTCCATTCAGACTCATGTACAGACACCAACGCTTCAGGTAAGGGTTCCACAAAATATCCGGAGCCCATTGGTTGCCGCCAAGCGACGGATTAGCCTCGGTGTACCGCCAAGCCTCAGCATCAAAATTGCCGAAGTCGACTTCTACTGTATCAGAGCCATGCAGGATTTTTACCTTCTTAGTCTGGTTTGTATTGAACACACCTTCATAGCTTTCAGTACTTGTCACTGAGCCATTCGCATTTGGTATGCCATAATACCAAGTCAAGTCCGACCAGTTTTTCAAATCACTTGTCTTTGCAGCGGCACGATGTGATCCGAATATAAAGTAGTTATCACCGGCCTTCACAATCGAAGGATCGTGTACACTAACTCTCTGATAGGCTACCGACTTGTATAATTTTCCGAGTTCTGATGCCTTCATCTCAATTAAGCTATCCTTGTCTATGTCAATTGCGCTGACAGACAAGTTTGTGCTTATCAGCATAATAACGGCCAAAAATAATTTGTTCATATAATTATTAGGTTAATGGTAGAGTATTTCACTTACAAGACAGTCAAACTTCACCTCATTCATTCAGAATACACTGACGACATTTGTTCAGCCCGACTATATACTTTACAGACAACAGGCAACGTCATGGCATTACCCTGAGGGAAATCAGGTTGTGTACATCGGCATTGTCTATTATACACATGCAAAGATAAACAAAATAATCGGAAGTAGTAGCTTCCGATTACTTTATTTTAACTATAACTGACGAATCATTTCTTCTTATCAGTTTTCGGTTGTTCCTCATCACGTATTTCCACACGTCTGATCTTGCCGCTTATAGTCTTTGGCAACTCGTCAACAAATTCAATAATTCTCGGAGCTTTGTAAGCCGCGGTAATTTTCTTCACGTGTTCTCTCAGTTCATGAACAAAGCCACGTTTACCTCTCATGTGTTCATAGCCAGAGGCAAGAACCACTGTAGCTTTGACAGCTTGTCCGCGTTGCTCATCAGGCACGGCAGTCACTGCACACTCAAGGACTGCAGGATGTGTCATCAAAGCGCTCTCTACCTCAAACGGGCCAATTCTATAACCGGAACTCTTTATTACATCATCATATCTGCCCACATAGAAAAAATACCCTTCTTCGTCACGTGTGGCGAGGTCGCCTGTATGGTAATAGCCATCGTGCCAGACCTCTTTTGTCAATTCCGGATTACGATAGTACTCATTGAACAGTCCGAGAGGCACTTGCTCTGCCGTACGCACCACGATTTCGCCGACCTCATTGGTACCGACTTCTTTTCCATCGACCATCAAATGTATATCATACTGAGGATTAGGTTTGCCCATGCTCCCTGGCTTTACTTTCATCCACTTATATGTACCGAGAGTGCAAGTAGTTTCAGTTTGTCCGAAACCCTCTCTAATGCGCAAGCCTGTCATATCAAAAAACTTATCGGAAACCGATGGGTTCAACGCCTCACCGGCAGTAGTCACATACTTCAGCGCTGAGAGGTCGAAATCTGCCAAATTCTCACGTACCAGATACCTATATATCGTTGGAGGAGCACAGAATGAAGTAACATGATATTTTGCAACCATACCGAGTAAGTCTGCTGGGCGGAACATATCATGGTCGTATACAAACACTGCTGCACCGACGATCCACTGTCCATAAAGTTTTCCCCAAACGGCTTTTCCCCATCCTGTGTCAGAGACAGTAAGATGCAGGCTGTCCGGAGTCAGATTGTGCCAAAAAGCGGCAGTGGCAAGATGTCCCAACGCATACGTGTAGTCGTGGATAACCATCTTCGGCTCGCCGCTTGTACCACTGGTGAAGTACATGATCATGTGGTTTTTTCTGCCTCCATAATGAATATGCCGAAGTTCTTTGACAGCAGGATCAGTGTTGCCAAACCCTCTTTGAATGTCGTCCTCAGTCAGTGCGACCCAGCCTTCAGGGACAACTGGTCCAATACTTATTCTCATTTGCACAGTAGGACAAGCAGGAAAAGCAGAATCAATATGCTCCAATATTTCCTCGTCACCACAAGCGACAATAGCTTTAATGTCTGCCTGCTCACATCTGTATATAATGTCTTTGTCGGTAAGCAAATATGTAGCAGGAATCACAACGGCTCCTATCTTGTGCAATGCAAGTATAAGCGGCCAGAACTGGTACCTGCGTTTGAGAATACACATCACCATATCATCTTTCCCTATGCCCAAAGCAAGAAGATACGAGGCAATGTTGTCACTCATACGTTTCATGTCACCAAAAGTGAACCGTCTTTCTTCGCCCTTGTCGTTAGTCCACAACAAAGCAAGTTTGTCAGGCTCTTCCTTTGCCCAACGATCCATTACATCATAAGCAAAATTGAAATTCTCAGGAACAATGAACTCTAAGTTCTGTTCAAAGTCCTCCATACTCGAGAATTCTGCCTTCTTCAAAAAATGTTCGATCATATCTATACTTATTTTATGATGCAAAATTAATTTATCTATTTCGAACCATCAACAACAAGTGGATGTTATTTTTTCTTTTTTCACAAGATTTCTATCTGTGTGCAATCGATTAATACATTTTTTGCACACATCCTTCAAAACTTGTGAATTCTATAAATGCAAAGTATGAATAAAGCCGTTGTATTGCAGTTTTATAAAATTGCACACAACGGCTTCAATTGGGTGAGATAATTGTATCAGCTTTACTTTGTCACATTTATTTTCTCACTGTCTGTATGACCAGTGTATTCAGGAGAATATGCACATTGCACGGTAGCCACTCCTGTAAGGTAAGTTCCCTCACGTGTGACATAATAGTCGATGTCGAATGTCGTTGTTCCTTTGGTGAACCTGTCAAAGAACACATCAACTGATGCGTCGTGCATTGCTACATATCCACCTCTGCCACCCATCCAGCGATAGCCGGAATGTTGGTCAACAGGCTCAAAACATGCCGGATGCTGTGAACGCACCTGAACGAAATCCATATCCCTGTCGGCAGTTATAGTCAGTCTGACTGTCACTTTATCGCCCACAGACAATTTAGACTTCTTAAGGTCAACTGTCTCACCATTTGAAAGAACACGGCGTGATATCTTCAGTTCGCCCGACGATTGATTTTTCAAGTTGTCCATATCCTCAAGATAACCTGCGTACACAGCGCCCCAAGCAATTCTGCCCTCACCGTCCGCAGTCTGCGAGTCATTGGAAGCAGGAACGACTTGAAGTTCCTTGACACCATCAGATATAAGAGCATCATCAATACGGGTCTTCACATAGCCTAATTGCTTTGCAAGAAACTTGGTAGTGTCAAGTGCCGCCTCAACAGGTTTTCCGTCAATCGAGAACGCAGGAACCGGCCCAGTAAAGAATCCGTCAGAGTTTTCCAACAGGAAGCTGACAGCCCCAATGGTATTCATCGGGTTATCCCATATCTGGGTTTGCTTCTGGCGCAAGAGCCATACTTGCATGTCGGCTATGAGCGACCGCTTGTCCGTGAGCGCAGACTGGCGTATTGCCCTCATTGCCGCCAACTGAGTTGGTATGCGATAGTCGCGCCATGAATAATATGCGGCATCAGTGGCATAGTAACGTCCCATACCAGGTTTGGTTACAGAGTATTCAATTACGGACTGCAAGAATTCATCCGCTTTCTTAGTATGTCCGAACACACGCAGCACGTAAGCAGCAGTGGCACGTCCAAAGATAGTCAGGTTACGGACTTCTTTCTCCAATTGCTTCAGATACGCCTCTCGCATTCCGCTAATGTCCTTGCTGACCTTACGTTCCGGCATCAACGAACTTACATACAGGTAGTACACATTAGTTACGTTTGGAATCTTGATTTTTTTCTTTAGCTCTACGTAACTGCGGTATTCCTCATTATCAACAAATGTCATACCTTTCTCAAGCATCTGTTGCACCTCACTATCACTTGAGTTAAGCAGTGCAAGGTTCTCACATACGGCAAGAGTGATATAGTAACTGCCCTTCATACCATCGAACCAACTCCACGAGCCGTCACCATTCTGGAGTTCACTCAACTTACTCTTAGCGGCTTGTGTGCGTTGTTTCATCAATTCCTCATTGAAAAGGTCGGGCAAGTCCTTACGCTGGTTTGCCTCGTTCAATGCATCGCGTAACCATGGAGACTCACGAAGTACAATATCCTTCAACTCCTCATCGGTTGCCAATCCAGAATTGACACTTGACGAATCAGCAGTGATTTGTTGTGACGCCAAAGCATCCCTGAGTCCAGGAACACTCTGGGCCAAACGGCTTGCAGCGGCATTAGCATAGAGTGAAGCCGCAAAACTTAGTGCGTCATTGTTCTCCGGAACTTTAATACCTTCAAGAGCCTCTATAACTGTCCAAGCAGGAGTGGCGGTGTACTCAAGTGTCATATTCTTTCTGGTTGCCGTGTTACTGCCCTCATTGAATAGTGTTGAAATATCTACGCTTTTCTGCTTTCCGTCTTCTATATAGAAAGGCACAGTCTCCGTAATATATTTTTTAGCCGTAAGTACAGGAAGGTAATTGCGCTCACCATCAGAATATTCGCCTGCCTCAGCTGTAATCTCGCATACAAGCAACGGGTATTTGTCGGTTGTCTCAAATGAGAATTCCACAGATGCAGTCTGTCCTGCGTCTACACTTACCTGTTTGTTGTCCTTAAATACTATATGGTTTGTCTCAGGGTCCACAAGCACCATACGCACCTCCCCCGTAAGAGGCGTCTCACTTTGGTTTATCACCCTCGACGCGATGCTCACCTTGTCGCCTTCGCGTACGAAACGCGGCATATTAGGTTGAACCATAAACATCTTTTGTGTAACACACGTAGTATCGATCGTTGCATAACGGATGTCCTTTGTATGCACGATACCCATCAGTCTCCATGTTGTCAGGCTCTCAGGTAGTGTGAAACTTATATGCACATCACCCGACAGGTCTGTAACAAGATGTGGATAGAAAAATGCGGTCTCGGCAAAGTTGCTGCGGATGTATTGCTTGCTTTCATTCTTCTCACCTGTATCCACTATCCGTACCGCATTGTTCAAACCGGCAATTCTTCCTGTAAGAGCTGTTTCGACAGATGAGTAATCTTCCACACTGACAGCATCCACACTTTCGGCACTTTCCATTAACGCCACGCCTTTGGCCTGTGCCGACTTCATCAACATTGGTCTGCCGAACCTAAAGCGGGTATAAGAGAACTGCACAAGTTCGTCCCATGTACGCTCCGGCCAATTATAATTCTTCAGAGTTTCTGACACATACAGTTGAAGTTCTGTTGCTGCAATCAAGAACCTTGCAGGCAAATATCTTCTTATCCGTGGAGAAGATGCACTGAAGAACCAGTTATGACCTATCAATTGGTCTAATGAAGCATCGTACATAGTAGCCATCATCTCAGCCGCATTTACGGTCTTACCGTCCTTATCTTTAACAGTCAGAATCCATTCTTCCTTCTGGCCTGGCACCAATTTGTCCCTAAAGGTCTTCCACGTCAGATTCAACGTTCTTTCCGGCTGTTTATAAGAAAACGTATACATTTTCACAAACCTCTCTCCGTTTTTCACGTATGCGATCAACAAATGCACCGCGTCACCATATTCGCTTCGGTAATCTACCTTCAAACGGTAGAGATGTCTGCCGATATTCAAGATTTTGCGTTCAATGACCTTATCGTTTGACATAATGCTGCAGAACAAATACACATCATCATCACTTGGAGAGAAAAGGATTTCGCCTGGCTGGTCTTCAGAAAACTCAGAATTTATTACTGTTTCAAACGGAGTGTCGAATGCAGTATCAGCCCCTCGTATTTTCGTACGTGGATCGATTGCCTCTTGCGAGTCGTAGAGTGTGACAAACGATTGAGCCTTTATATCATGACCTTTACTGTCAGTCGTCCTGAAAGCAAACTTGTAATTGCCCATTGGCAACGAAGGAATGACGACCGGATGCCCCGTAGTGAATCTGCCAGTGTAGACAGTATCACTGTTCGTATTCAGTACGGCATACGTTCCATCTATTTCTAATTCCTTATCATACAGATTCACGGCTCTCACCTTGATTACGTCGTCAGCCTTCGATGTGTCTATATATTGTCTATATAGAGCGCTGAGCCCGAAACTATAGTTTGACACACGCAAGCCATACTCAGCAGATTGAGTTTCACCAGCCATATCGGTCACGTCAGCATGCACATTGAAGTATGCGACACGATACTCGCTATATTCGTCATCCAACAATGGTCCAACATTCGTAGCAAGCGCTGTATTTACCCTAATAATCGCACACCCATCGCCGTCGAGCGATACCTCACCACTTTCAACGGGGTCACCTCCATTACTATGAAAGTAATCGCCAAATCTGAATTTATTATATTTAATTGTGTACTTTACCAAGCCACCTTGAACAGGCACGCCGGAAAAGGTTTTCGCAGTAATCTTGATGTCTGCCGAATCACCCATAACGATCTCCTTGTCTGCGTCAACAGGCTCAGCGCTCACTTCAAATGTAGGACGTTTGTACTCCTCAACTTCCACATTGTTCAATGTATTAACCGAATCAGCCTCCGCTAACAGCAGGAAATTGCCGGGCAGACAATCCTTTGGCAATGTGAAGTCGGCATTGAACGAACCCCATTCGTTTGTCTCCACTGTCATGTTACCAACGTTTTCAGCATTGGCATTGAGCAACGACAGACTGACCTTAGCGTTCGCCCTTACCCGTAACTCGTCCTTTCCCAAGTAGTCGTATAATATTCCGGAAGCATGAAGCATCTGTCCGGGGCGGTAAATAGCACGGTCGGTGTACAGGTTTAAGACGTGCTTATAGCCAATGTCTCCATCTGAGAAATAAACATTGTAAGTTGTCTTCGGTGTAGCATCATCTTCTTCCAAGGAAGCATACATTGCCTTATAACTTTCCGTACCAATGCACACGCCGTCATCATTGGTGGTGGACTTTGTCTCATTGTCCTTACGGTCGAAGAAGTGTAATGTAGCCCCACTTACAGGTTTGCCCGTCTGTTTATCCATGACCATAAAACAGCACTCATCTTTGCTTTCAGGAGCAAGGAACACTTGCAATGATGTGACATACAATTCCGACACAGACGTTTTCTCGCCGCTTTTCAGAACAACCACATAGTGACCTGCCGGCAAAGTGAACTTGTCGGTAAACGAACCTTTGTATGGCAAGTTCTGCGCCATCCGTACACGGCATAAGCTGTCTGTAGCCAGGGTAAGGCTGTGCGATACTACAAGTTTACCGTCTGTCCTCAACTGGTGATTGCGATCCTTGCCCGTATACTTCCTCACTTCAATATTTGCTCCGGTTGTATTCTTATATTTCACCTCCGCATTGAATTCCAGATTCGGATATACAAAGCTCGGAACTTTGATGTTGCACTGCGATTGCATCAAAAGGGACTCTTCAGTCTTGAAGAAGTTCAGCAACTCAGACTTTGGAAATTGCTTCTGAGCCCATCGTATGAACAAAAGTGTCTGATCGTCGTCGTTATTAAGCAATTTGATATACTCCATTGCCACGTCTGCTCCGGCCTCAAGGTTTTCAGACTGATCAAGCAGTTGTTTTATTGCACTCATATAACTTTTTGAGCCCATACTATCCTGCTTATATTGCAGACAGTTAAGAGTTGTAAGAGTCCATGCCTCACGATTACCTTGCAGTTTATACAGTTCTGCCACCTCATCAAGCAACTTGATCTTAAAATCATAGCCGCGTGTGGTCTGTTCGGTCACATACCTCACCATCACCGAAAGCATGTCGTTTCCATAAAGCCGGCTGTCACCTCCAAGTGTCACAAGTGGCACGTAGTCGGTCGATTTTTCCTTCATCAACGCTTCCTTATCTGCCAGAGCCTTATCGAAATAATCCTCTGAGATAGCGGTGAAGTCCTTCTGTCCGTCGGCATCATAATCTCTCGTAGAAGAGTGACGCATCACGCCATATGCAGATCCGAGAATAGCATTGTAGATTGCGTTCTCAACAGGAGTTTTGCATTTAATCTCAGGGAAATGCTTGATGTCGAAACTGTCAGCATCAATGTCACACTTTGCTTCTGCCACACTAATCCACGCTTTCATCATCTGAGGAAAGTTTTTTTCTTTCACTGCCTTATCATATATACGCATGGCATCTTTCACTACTTGGCGTGGCAAATCACCCTCAATATCCTTTTCCAAGTCATTCCACATAGTATCAAACGTTTGAGCATGGCATGCTATGCCACCCATGACAAATGTGCAAATTGTAAGTAAAGAACTGATAATCTTTTTCATATCAATAAGTTTTTATTTTCCATAAAATGAAATTCCACATCTGATGCATCGCCCAGCATTTATTACCAACTCCACGCAATGCCTTTTGGAAACAAAAATAGGTATTTATATTTTATCCGCAAAACTTATCGTAGGTATTTAATATACTTTAACCGATTTCATCTGTATTCGAGCATTTAACTCGACATAATTACGATGAGCAGTTGACCTAACGGTACAAATAACCTAATTAGATCTTGCACATAACCTCATGAGGTTATAGACAAAACCTAATTAAGTTTTCGAATAGTTTTAGTCAGTCCCGAGAATCAATAATGTGTGATATAAGCGTCACAAAACTTGTTTAAGCCGTCACGCAACTCCCTCCAAGTAGGCAAGATGGTATCCATGCGGTCTTCAAACTCCTTGCTTGGCTCATACGCATATTGATGAACTAATTCACGGGCTACTATATATTGCACGTACAGAACATTGACTTGCGACAGAGCAATGTTGTATGTAATAGATCTACCCTCTGCATTGAATGTACCCCATGTGGATTTCATATCCTGAATGCTGAAAGGCATATTGACAGAACCCAAATCCTTACTCAACAATCGTTGATAAAAATCTATTACCGTTGACAACTGGTCTTTACATGCAGATTCAAACAGGGACTTACGACTTGCAGTGGTTGAAGTTGGCTTCACAATCAACGTAATCGTATCATTATCATCATTGCACACTGCCTTCTCCTTTGTCTTTGCAGCCACTTCTATATGCAGAGTATATCGTTTGCCAAAAAAACAAAAGTCTTCTCCATCAACATACTGCGAAATTGTAGGACGGGGTAACGAATAGACTTTCTCCATCGCTTTCACCATCCATGCATATTTTTTTTTCATTGCAGCAAACACCTTCTTGTAGCTACAGCTTTCATTGACACTAACACTTATGCCCCCTATAGATGGAACAACTTCGAAACCGGTTCTTTTCCTGTCTGTATACCAATAAATTGATACGGGAATCCCATAAAAATTCATAAAAGAATCTTTAACTAACATAAAATGTCCTCCTAAAATTACATCCTTCTTTCCAACGTGAACACCCGTATGCAGTCTTACCCTTTATTATATGCCCAATATGGCACACAGGACAAGGCAGCCCAACCCAGTCATCACCATTTGCAACAACTTTGTCAAAAGCATTTACAACATTACCTTGTTCTTTGGCGACAGACTTTGTCTTTGTTCTCCGTGGTTTAAATCCGGCCGGCACACTTTGGCTTGCAGACTCTTGCACTGCTTTAGCTCTGTTACCGGTACGTTTTACTTTCTTTTTTTCTTCTTCAATTACAGTGATACGCCGGTTGGAGTTGTCCGCCCGTACACTAATCACAATATTAGTAACCATTTGTTTAAGTTCGTCTATGAACTGTGTTGCACTGTAATCGTGCCTTTCAATCTGGCGTAGCTTTTTCTCCCACAATCCGGTCAGTTCTGCACTCTTCAGCAGTTCTTCATGAATCAACCCTATAAGTTCGACTCCTGTAGGAGTTGCAACAAGCGACTTACGTTCTTTCCTTATATATTTGCGTTTAAACAAAGTCTCAATGATGGCAGCACGCGTTGAAGGACGTCCGATACCGTTTTCTTTCAGGGCATCACGCAAATCTTCATCCTCCACAAACTTGCCTGCGGTTTCCATTGCCCTCAACAGCGTAGCTTCGGTATAAGGCTTTGGAGGGGTGGTCCACTTCTCCATCAACGACGGTTCGTGTGATCCGGACTCCCCTTTTACAAATGCAGGCAGACTGCGTTCCTCACCGTCCTTTGTCGATGAATCTGAATCGCCGTCAGTAGCTTGTTCTTCTTTTTGATATATAATCCGCCATCCCGGGACAGTGATCTGTTTGCCAGTAACTTTAAATTCCACATCGTCTGCCTTGCCAAGCACGGTATTCGTCAGAAACTTGCAATCAGGATAGAACACAGCTATGAACGACCGTACAATCAAGTCATATACTTTCTTCTCAACGTCGGTCAGGTTCTGTGCCGGCACTCCTGTGGGAATAATTGCGTGGTGGTCGGTCACTTTCGATGAGTCGAACACTTTCTTCGACTTAGCGAGTTTTTTACCCTCAAGAGGCTGTATGAATTGCTCATAGCCCTTTATGCCCCGCAATATAGCCGGACACTTCGGATAAATATCATCACTAAGGAATGTGGTGTCTACACGCGGATATGTAGTAAACTTCTTCTCATAGAGACTCTGTATCGTTTGCAGTGTCTGATCAGCCGACAAGTTGAACTTCTTGTTGCAATCGACTTGTAATGACGTAAGGTCGTAGAGGCGTGGCGGAGCTTCCAAGCCTTTTTTGGCAGATACATCGGTCACGATAAATGGGAACAGCCTGACTTTCTCCAAATACTTCAGTCCTTCTTCCTTTGAGGTGAATTTACCTTTAGTCGCCTGAAAAGTGACATCTCTATAGACAGTGGAAAGAATCCAATATTGCTCAGGCACAAAGTTCTCTATCTCCTGTTGTCTGTTGACGATCAACGCAAGAGTCGGAGTTTGTACCCTTCCGATCGACAGCACCTGTCCTTTCTGTCCGTACTTTAGCGTATACAGTCGTGTAGCATTCATTCCGAGTGTCCAATCGCCTATGGCACGACTAAGTCCGGCCTCATACAGTGACTGATATTCCGACTGATCCTTCAGTGTATTAAAGCCCTCTCTGATAGACTCTTCCGTCAGAGAGCTTATCCATAAGCGCCGGACCGGACACTTTGCTCCGGCTTTCTGCATGACCCACCGTTGGATCAACTCACCTTCCTGCCCTGCATCACCACAGTTTATGATTTCATCAGCATTCTTCATCAGCTTCTCAATAGTGGCGAATTGTTTCTTAACACCATCATCACCCTTAAGTTTAATGCCAAAACGCTGCGGTATCATGGGTAAGTCCCACAGATCCCAACGCTTCCATTGCTGATTGTACTCACCTGGTGACTTTAACTCACACAGGTGACCGAAGGTCCACGTCACTTGATATCCGTTACCCTCAATATATCCTTGCTTCATCGATGTGGCACCAAGGACATTAGCGATGTCTCTTGCCACACTCGGTTTTTCTGCTATACAAACTATCATTCTGACGACTTTATTGCATCCCTACACTTTTCCATAAGCCACTTTGGAGTGGACGTGGCTCCGCAAATGCCTACCGATTTTGCTCCTGTGAACCATGCATTGTCTATTTCACCCACATCGTCAATCATGTGTGAGCGGGGGTTCACCTTACAGCACTCTGAAAACAAGATGCGTCCGTTTGAACTTTTCTTACCACATACAAAGAGTATTACATCGTGTTTCGTGGCAAATTCGCGTATACGTGGCATCCGATTGGCTACCTGACGACATATTGTGTCGAAATAGTGAAACTCCGCCCCGTCTTTCATATGGTTTTGTATATAACCGACTATTTCGCGGAAGCCCTCAAGCGACTTGGTTGTTTGTGAATACAGCCGTATGTTGCGTGAGAAATCCAACTTTCGGGCATCATCAAGATTCTCTATGACAATGGCGTGCCCCTCGGTTTGCCCCACGAGTCCTACTACTTCGGCGTGCCCGTTCTTTCCATATATTACAATTTGGTTTTTATGGTCAGGATCACTGTCATAGTCCGCCTTTATTCGTTTTTGCAAATGCAAGACCACAGGACAAGTGGCATCGATAAGTTGAATGTTCCGTTCAGCCGCCATACGGTAGGTAGAAGGCGGTTCTCCATGTGCGCGCAAGAGCACACGTGTATCATGCAATGAAGCCAATTGTTGCTTGTCAACACTGATAAGTCCCTTGGCCTTCAGCCTTTCACACTCACGTCCATTGTGCACGATGTCACCAAGGCAATACAACGAAGTACCAGTGGAGTCCAGTTCTTCCTCCGCCTTTCTTATGGCTGTTGTAACGCCGTTGCAGAAACCCGACCCACTGTCAATTTCTATAAGCATGTCCTGGTCTGTTAGAGTTTTGATACTATTTCATTAAATCTGTCAAGCATCCACTGGTTCTGCTCGTCCTTGGTCAGATTAGAGTTGTCGAGCACCAATGCGTCATCTGCCTTTCTCAATGGATTTATTTCACGGTGCGAATCTATATAGTCGCGCTCTTGTACATTTTTCAATATAGATTCAAAATCAATGTTTGTTTCACCTTTTCCAAGCAATTCATCATAACGGCGCTCTGCCCTAACCTCAGCCGATGCAGTAACAAAGATCTTCAATTCGGCATTTGGGAATACCGCAGTTCCTATGTCACGACCGTCCATCACAATACCTTTTTTATCTCCCATTCGCTTTTGTTGCGTGGTCAACACTTCCCTGACAAACGGTAGTGCTGCCACAAGACTGACTTTCGACGATACTTCCATACAGCGTATTTCATTCTCAACAATCTCACCATTCAGACAGGCTAACGGCAGATTAGTCTGAGGATCAAGCACAAAACTCACGGCAGCTTCTTTCAAACAGGCCTTAAGTCCTGCCTCATCAATACCATCCCTGTTTGTCAGTCCTTTTCGGATGGCAAATAATGTTATGGTGCGATACATGGCACCTGTATCTACATAAATATACCCGACTTGCCTTGCAAGCCACTTTGCCATCGTGCTTTTGCCGCACGATGAATGTCCGTCGATAGCGACGATTATTTTTTTAGAATACATAACTTGCATTTAAAATTACAGACGATGAGGCAACATGGTATTTACCATACCCTACCCCAATTTTTATCTTGCGCAGGCTGAGTCCGGCTCCTACAGAGAAACCCGCCCAATGACTACTGTCAGCGACCTTCATCTCCTTTGCCCTGCGCGGATTGTAGCCCACTGCCACCCATGTTGTGCTCGACGGAAATATATCTGCTCCGACCGACAAGTGGTGTCCAAGTTTGCCATCATCCCAATCTGTCAGCTGATCGAAAGTAGCTGATACGCGGATAGGAGCGTTAGCAAAGTCCTTTGTCAATCCGAACAAAAGATTGAAAGGTAAAGACTCATTCTTATCATAGAGCACATCCACCTGACCGCCGAGGTTCAGCCCAACGAGACTGACCGACCATCCTGCGTCCTCATTGTAATAGTTGATTCCAAGGTCAACGCCTATTGCTGTTGACGAATACTCACCATATTTCGACATAAGCACTTTTGCCTGTACACCTCCCGACCAGTAGTCACTCAACAAATAGGTATAGCCCCCTTGAATGTTGATGTCTTTTGCAGAAAACGAGCCTGTCTCATTGAAATTCTCGTCGGTCTCGGTCATTGATCCGTAGTCGAGCAATCCGGCTCCAAACGCCCACGTTCCCCTTTCTCCCGAGTGCATCACAAAAGCCGCACCCAACTTGTTGGTACTTGAAATATAGGAAGTATAACTCAAGTTGAGTGTAAGGTCAGACACGTTGGCAGCCAAGGCAGGATTCGAGAACACGAGCGTAGCGTCATCTTCAATAACGCTCACATTGTTTCCGCCCAATGCGGCTACATGTGCAGAAACCGGTACTTCCAAAAACTGATACCCTGTGTCGCCCTCTTGTGCTTGGACTCTAACGCAGACAAGACAGACAAACCAGACAAACCAGACAAGCCATCCAGCTCTTCCTTTGAGGCAGAGACTCCTGGCGCTACCTCGTCCCAATCCGTTGCCGTCCTTATATAAGTTTGTCATTTCTTGATAATATCATAATATTCCTGTAGGAGTTTGCTGGCAGCAACAAACGAAGTCATCTGCCCTCCAAGCACCTGATTCTCCATATCCGGAATCATAGCCTTGATATGCTTATTGTAATAGAAACTGTTCCGCAAATGTTCGTTGATGCTTTCGTACATCCAATACTTGGCCTGCTCGTTACGCCTGTATTGGAAGTAACCGGATGCCTTCACCTTGTCGATATAGTTGAACACCATGTCCATTACCTTGTCCACATTTAAGTTGTAGAAGCCAGAATAGCACTGTACGTCCGGTACTATGCCACTATCCGGCAATGGGAACAGATGGAGAGCGTTGCGGAAGTGATTGGCAGCGAGAGCCGCCTTATCCACATTATTGCCGTCAGCTTTGTTGATTACTATCCCGTCGGCTATTTCCATAATGCCACGTTTGATTCCCTGTAGCTCATCGCCTGTACCCGCCAACTGTATCAGTAAGAAGTAGTCGACCATTGAATGGCATGCGGTCTCGCTCTGGCCCACACCCACAGTCTCTACAAAAATCTTATCATATCCAGCCGCCTCACACAGGATGATGGTTTCACGCGTTTTGCGAGCAACTCCTCCGAGTGAGCCTGCTGTCGGTGAAGGACGTATGAACGACTTCGGGTGTACTGCCAGTTTCTCCATTCTTGTCTTGTCGCCCAGTATACTTCCCTTCGTCTTCTCGCTCGACGGGTCGATAGCGAGTACAGCCAACTTGCCGCCATATTTCTCAAGCACATATATACCAAAGTTGTCAATACTGGTCGACTTGCCTGCTCCAGGCACGCCAGATATACCCACCCTCACCGAGTTGCCCGAGAACGGGAGACACTTCTCTATCACCTCCTGCGCCACAGCCTGATGCTCTGGCAACGTACTCTCTATCAAGGTGACAGCCTGACTCAGCATAGTCACGTCACCCTTCAAGATGCCGTCAACATACTCGCCGGGCGTATAAAGCCTCGTGCGTTTCTTTCTCATCTTACTAAGATAAGGGTTCACCATCTCCTGATGATCTACTCCTGCATTGACCGTCAGTCCCTCATATTCTGCGCTGTTCTCCGGATGTTCCATATCATTTACATTTATAGGGCAAGTCGCTACTAATTATATATAATAACGTATTCACCCCGATATTATTTTCTGCAAATTTACTAATAATTCTCCGACCTTCAGCGTCATTCCGTGCTTATTTCCGCTTTTTCGCTATGAATCCGTAGAGCCCCATCTCCGTATTTGAAAAATTATCACTAACATTACATCCGAGTTTGATATCATGCGCATGAAAAAGAAAAACCAGCCGGCTGTAGCTATACACAACCGGTTGGCTTATTATAAACAATCTGGCTATGGGGATAAATCCCCACATACTCATTTAAAAACTATCGCTTGAGCATACGTCCAAACCTATGAGTAAGTTTCTTTCCCGATACAGGCAATTGACTCATCACAGAGCGAGTACCTTTATCTGAATTATCACCTGCATAGTCGTATGTGAAGTCATAACGTTCCTCGTCCCCATACTTATCTTTATCTTTAATGGTTAAATAAGATACGGAGCCATTATCATTGAAGCCATAACGATAAGTGTATGAATTATTTAGCGTATCCGATTCTCCATCTTCATAACAAATATTTGTTTCTTCAACGCTGGTTGGCAACATTGTAGGTCCTACACCCATCAAACCGGCATAAAGCCACAGCCCTATTTCATCACCATCTAAACCGCATGCAAGCGATGGAGTCCATTGACGATATACATTCTCGATACTATCATCGTCATACGAGAAAATCCATGTATCGGTATCTGTATAAGCCCCATCCTTAGAGTGATATACATTAGAGTTGTATACACATGACATAAGCTTATTATTTCTCCAACTAAGCGTATAAACAAACGTCCATTCATTCTTATAACGCTCCTGTCGCTCTATGCCAATTTCCGTACCAGAGCCCGAAATCTTGGTTAAGTGTCCGTCGCCATCATACGACAATGTACACTGCATGCTATAATCTTCCCATGACCCATTCCATGATTCACTAAGATTGGTCAAATGCCCCGAACCGTTATAACCCACTGTATAAGTCTCGTCTTCCTCGCCATCAGAAAAGTAAATAATGCGATCGGGATTATACTTAAATACATAACTATCCGATCTGTCGTCATCACAGACTGAAGTTATCCTGCCGTTATCAGCATAATAATATGTATAATCACCTACCGACCTAACACGCAAACCCGATGCCTTGTCAAGCACCCCATGCAGATATTGACGAGTCTCTTGATCATCGTCATCACTACATGAAACAATACAAACAC
>CAYVNW010000016.1:0-52413 GCA_964452915.1 uncultured Bacteroidaceae bacterium
TGGTGGCAGGAATAGTGGTCCATCCTGAGAATGTGTATCCTTCTTTTGTAGGAGCTGCCAGTGGGGTGATAGTTGAGGAATAAGTTATGGTTTGAGTTTGGTAAACCTCGCCATCAACGATGTAAGTGATTGTATAGGACCGGTTAGAAACAGTGACCGCGCACGAGGCCGCCTTGCCAGATCCGTCTGTTGCTGTTGCGGTGATAGTCGCGGTTCCAGCTCCAACGGCAGTAACGATTCCATTAGTTACTGTAGCCACACTGGAGTTTGAACTTTTCCATGTAACCGTCTTGGATGTTGCGTTTGACGGAGTAACAGTGGCTTGGAGGGTTTCCGAATCGCCTGTGTAAAGTGACAATGCAGACTTGTTCAAACTGACGCCGGTCACGTATACAGTAGGGTCGAGTACATGAAGTGTGGACTTGACTGATGATTGGCTGTATGATACAGACTTTTCGGTTGACAGGACCACCTTTTGCAATTCAATTGTATAGTCGCCTATGGCAACAGTGCTTGCAATATTAAGAGAGAGTGAAAGGATTGCACCCGAGTTTCCACTGAATGTAGCATTGCTTGGAGAGGCGCACAGAATACGTGTGCCACCGGTGCTTGGATTAGATGTTTCCAATGTTGAGTGGTTGGTTGACGTTGTACGTCCAGCAAGTGACACGTCTGTCATAGTAACTCCATCAGGAAGAAACAGGTCGAACTGTACACCTGATATTGTCGCGTCGTTGTTCAATAAAATGTCCAGTGTGATATTGTTGCCAGCATAGGCGGAAACATCGCTTATTGACAATTCATTTGTTGCACATACGTTGGCACTGAATGCCAAGAGTATGATAATGAAACTATATATTCTCTTCATATGAATTAAGTTTACTTGTTATACACTTTTTTGCCACCTACAATGTAAAGTCCCTTACCGATCTTATTGACTTTCTTGCCTGTTAGGTCGTAGATGTCAGTATTCTTATCAATGGAATTATTGCCGTTCACATAATCGATTGCCGTGGCCTCGTCTGCAATCGCACTCACAGTGACATCTTCAAATTGGATCAATGTAGCGTCAGGCAGTGAGGCATACACCTTATTTATATATATGTCATTTGACCCATTGTTATCCACCTCTTCTGTATTGAGGATAAGGGAAAGCGCATTGCCGTCGTCTACATCAATTGTTCTGTTGGCAGCCGAGTGTATCATAATACGATAAGTATTAGTTCCTTCAGCATGTGCTATGCTTAAAGAGTGATGACTTATCATCGGTCCACCTTCAATGTCTTCAAGAACTACACCGTCAGGCAGGTGAACTTCCAGCTGTAAATTAGTAATTTTATCGGATAAGCTCATGTACTTAAAGGTCAAATTGATTTGAGTACCATTAGGTAGAACTGTTGACTTGGCTGATAATCCGTACGTATCCGGCAAAGTAAGAATCTGTGCCTTACGTACATTTGTATAGGTTATACCCATTATGACGTTTACAAGTGACGTCAAGTCGGCAACATCTGCAAAACCATTTGCATTGAAGTCGGCATAAGACAGATTAAATTTACCTCCATCCGTTTCAAGAATCATACTTACCATTCCTGTATAATCATTGACATCAACTTTAAAGTCTTCATTTATGTCGCCCATATCAATCGACGGATTGTATGATGGGTCGACGAAGTACACTGCAGAACCTGCATCGTCGATTTGTAGATACGCACTGTATTGATCTATAGTTGTGCGGCTGTCGGACTTCACGAATCCCATGCTCTTGTTCGGAACATTTTGCAGAATATAGCTTCCCGCATGGGCTTCCGTATTATTGCCGGTCGTGCCTATAAGCAGTCCGTTCTGGTAGGTTCCTTCTGTGGTTGTAGGACCGGAGAAAGTGTATGTTCCAGGTGTACCGGTAACAATATAAGGAGTATTCATCTCTATCTTTGTCGCTTTCTCATAATTAAGCTTTGAGCCTGTGTAAGAGGTTGCTGAATATACTGTCAGTCCTGATGGAATGTCTGCGGTAAAAGGCAAGCAAATGGTACTCCAACGTGATGACGGCAGAATAAAATCGTATGATGTTTCGGAAACCACAGTCAGATAAGAGGTGTGGGCTGGAAGCAGAGTCGTGCCGCTGTTATAGTCTTGTAGTTGGATTGTATATCTTTCTCCTTCGACAAGAGTATAGTTCTTAATTTCACTGATTGTTATTTCTGTAGTTTCACCTGCTTTGTATGTCTTAGCTCCAAAGTCATAATATCCAAGACTTGTTCCTCCTGAAGCAGGAAATAGAAAAGCAATCAGCCTCGTGCTTATATCAGTGTTAGAGTTGTTCTTTATACCGACGTGAAGACTGTAGTCTGCCAATGTTACATAATTGTTATTACCCTCTTTACCGAATTCTGGCATATATGCAACCGACAAGCCGGAAGTAGCAGGTGATATAGTCAGTGTTTGTGGGCTTACAGACTGGCTCAGACGGATGTCAGTCCATACGTTATATCTGTTCTTAAATACAGGGGTCACGTCGTAGGTACCGTCTGCCAAACCGATGGTTGAAACCCTGAATCCTTTGCCTCCGTCGCTGACACCTTGATTTAAAGCGAGTGTAAAGCTTTGGGATGTATATGGGATATAAGTGACGATGCCGGTCGACTGGTTCACCAACTTAAGTCCTACATTGAATGTAGTTGTGTTGTCTGCCACATTATAGAAGGTTAGGCTGAATGACAAGGTTTCTCCATTGGTGAGAGAAGAAGAAAGAAGCGCAAACGCACTTGCCACTGCTGATTCTGTAGCGGGATTGTCGCAGTCGGGTTGCATTCCAATCACGATTTGCTGGTTGCTTGTGTAAGACGCGTCTACACCGGCGCCGCCTGCTCCACTTCCTCCAGGAGTCAAGGCACCTGCGCCGGTAATAAGAAAATAGCCGTCGCAGTAGCCGCCCCATCCCCAATTGATGTGGAACTTATCAGATGACGACTGATAGCCGTCGACAATGAATGCATGGCCAGACGAACCAGATGTACCTCCGTAAATAACAGGTCGTCCGTTAACGATCTCGTTGTACAACAGGTCTTCCCATTCGGAATCTGAATAATAATCACGGTCGGCAAACTGTATTGCCGCATCGTATGAGAAGGTGTTTACTAAGGCAGACGTAATTGATTTGACAGATGCACTCGATGTAGTTCCGTAATCCATATTGACTGACAGACCGGCATCATACATTAGTGTTGCCACTGCATCGGCTTGTGTTTGGGTATACAATCCGGATGTATATGTATCGAGCATATTGCCCCAGTCGTAGGTATTGTACGTGCTTGTAGCCGGATAGCTGTAATATTTCATTACTTGAGCCATTGCAGTAGCCACACAACCTGTTGCATAGCTTGAGTTAGCAAGTTTTCCATTGTATGGGGAAAACTGATTCCATTGAGTTGTCAGAAGCGGAACAACATCTGCTTTCGATGCTAACTTGTATACTTTTGCTGCTTTACTTCCTGTAGATATAGCTGTGTGTATTTGTGAACTGTATTGATTCAGCCACCATTTGAAATCCTCTGGTGCTTCGTCATAATCGAATGTCCCTGACTCGCTGTAGCCGAGTATAGATTCAGTGCAGCTATCGCCGCTGACGATAACGAATCCGTCTGCGCTGTTGAAGATGTAAAATAGAATCTCATCACCCTTTGAGGCGGTATATGACAATTCTGGTTCAACGTTTTTTCTGACTTTCCTTTGCTCAATAGAATGTCTGACCCAAAAGCCACGAGCTATCTCTGCCGCATCGTTCTGGCTGAGTTGCTGAGATTTTGCAGACATGCCTGCTGCCAATAGGATTAATAATAGTGAGTAGTTCTTAGATCTTATTCCCATAGTAAAATGTGTATTAGTTATCAAATGCAAAGATAATAATTATTATTATAAATTATTAATACACAAACAAAAAAATGCATGGAATGAATAATATTCATTTCATGCAATATATAATTTTGCAATGTAGCAATGTTGTGGCTCGTATTGAGAGATGCAGACCTGCAATGAAACGTGAATAAAGCGGGCGGCAGTCAACTATTATTCCACTTTGTTGTTTCCGTCGGGGAAAATGATCGTCGGTTTAAAAGTCTTGGCTTCTTCAAAATCCATTAGGGCATACGACATGATGATGCAAATATCGCCTACTTGAACCTTACGGGCAGCTGCTCCGTTCAAACATACGCAACCGCTGCCGCGTTTCCCTTTTATAATGTATGTCTCGAAACGTTCTCCATTATTGTTATCAACAATCGCCACTTTCTCACCGGCTATCAGATTTGCCTTATCCATGAGATCCTCGTCTATAGTGATGCTACCCATGTAATGCAAGTTAGCCTCGGTGATTGTAGCACAATGAATCTTTGATTTCAGAACTTCAATTAACATGTCTTATATTTTATATTATCAATCAGTCTTACTGGGATGGAACCACAGAAAACAGTGATACATCCAACGATGTAGTCCGAGTCGTCCCATGTCTTAAGACTTTCAAGTGTATTACCATCAACGATCTCATAATACTGAACCTCAAGTCCATCCACTGCATTCACTTGGTCAATAACCCATTGCTTTGTTTCTTCCAAAGAATGTTCCTTTGCGTATTCAAGACTTGCAAACAGTATTTTAGATATGTTGAGTGCTGTTTTGCGCTCGCTGTCAGTGAGCAGGCTGTTGCGGCTTGACAGGGCAAGGCCGTCTACTTCACGTACTATTGGGCACGGGCAAATTTCGAGTGGGTACTTCTTGTCTGCCACCATACGCTTGATGACTGCTATTTGCTGAAAATCTTTCTCTCCGAAGTATGCTTTGTCTGGTTCTACTATCATAAACAGTTTGCTGACAACCTGGCATACACCGTTGAAGTGACCAGGGCGGTAGTGTCCTTCCATTACTTCATCGGTAGGAGGATAGCTGAATTTACGTGTGTCAGGCTCAGGATATATTTCCTCAACTGTCGGAGCAAAGGCAATCAGTTCGGAAACAGACTTGGTAAGTCTGACATCTTCCAGAATCGACTCAAGTAATTTACAGTCAGATTCTAACGTGCGTGGATATTTGGCAAGATCGTTCTTGTCATTAAACTGTGTAGGATTAACGAATATGCTTACTACAGTGACATCGTTTTCTGTAAGGCTGCGGCGGACAAGTGATGCATGACCATTATGCAACGCACCCATAGTTGGGACAAGTCCTACTGACTTCCCTTCTTTTCTGAAAGTGCCAAGCAGGCCTTTCAATTCTGTAATTGTGTGTACAACTTTCATTTTGATCAACAATTGTTTTTCAAAAAAGCACTGCAAAGTTATGAATATAAAACGAAATGGGGAACGAAAAAAACAGGTTTTTTGTTTTTATGTGGCTGAAATATATAAATCCCCGCCTTACATCTGCATTCTGGTGGGGATTGTGTGTATAAAATAAGAAGGAGGGTTAATGCGGCTTGCTGATTTGCATTATGCCGCATGACATTATTTCTTCTCCTTGAGTATGTCTCGTATTTCGGTAAGCAACACCTCTTCCTTGCTTGGAGCAGCAGGAGTTTCTTCCGCTTTTTGCTCTTCTTTCTTACGGATGTTCGACAACTTGGCAATGCCCTTAACCATTAAGAAAATGATAAATGCGATAATAATGAAATCAATACAATTCTGAATGAACGCACCGTAATTGATCGCAATCTCAGAAACAGCTGGAGATATGACTTCACCGGCGCTGTCAAGTTTCTCTTCTGATGCATCCCGCAACACCCATTTTAAATTTCCTGTGTTGGTGCCTGACAATAACAGATTGAGAGGAGGCATGATGATATCAGCAACGATTGAAGACACTATTTTTCCAAACGCTCCACCGATGATGACACCGACAGCCATATCCATCACATTTCCCTTAAGGGCGAATACCTTGAATTCCTGAATAAATTTTTTCATCTGTGCTATAATTATTTATATGTTTGATTACTAAATCTGCTGCAAAGGTAACAAATTTAAAATAAATATAGCTTGAAAGTCAGCTATTTTTGTTTAGTAGATATTGCAAATCTTGAACAAACAGTAAAAATGAATGTGATTTGAAAAAAATATCTTGACATCGGCTTATCAGTCTTGAATTATTTTGTACCTTTGCAAACTGAAAGCATAGAGCATAGAGATGTGATGAATAAAATTAGATACCGTGTTATAAATATATTTTGTGTGGTCGTGCTAATGCTTATATTAATAGCATGCATCTCCTCAAAAGATTATTGTAACTGTGGTTGAAGTGCTTAGACATATTATAATTAAGACTTTATATTAACAAATTAACTTTAAAGAAAATGGCAACAAAAGTTGGTATTAACGGATTTGGCCGTATCGGTCGTTTCGTTTTCCGTGCAGCTCAAAACCGCGACGACATTGAAATTGTAGGTATTAATGACCTCTGTCCAGTAGATTATCTTGCATACATGCTGAAGTTTGATACTATGCATGGTACATTCAATGGCACTATTGAGTTTGACGTTGAGAAGTCTCTCCTTATTGTAAATGGAAAACCTATTCGTGTAACTGCAGAGCGCAACCCTGCAGATTTGAAGTGGAATGAAGTAGGTGCTGAATATGTTGTTGAATCTACAGGTCTTTTCCTTACTAAGGAGAAAGCACAGGCACACATTCAGGCTGGTGCAAAGTACGTTGTAATGTCAGCTCCTTCAAAGGATGATACTCCAATGTTCGTATGCGGTGTTAACTTCGACAAGTACGTAAAAGGTACTCAGTTTGTCAGCAACGCTTCTTGTACAACTAACTGCTTGGCTCCTATCGCTAAAGTATTGAATGACAAATTCGGTATCAAGGATGGTTTGATGACAACTGTTCACTCTACAACAGCAACTCAGAAGACTGTTGACGGTCCGTCAATGAAGGACTGGCGTGGTGGTCGTGCTGCTTCCGGCAACATCATACCTTCTACTACAGGTGCAGCTAAAGCTGTTGGTAAGGTTATTCCAGAACTTAATGGTAAGTTGACTGGTATGTCAATGCGTGTTCCTACTCTTGACGTTTCAGTTGTTGACTTGACAGTTAACCTCGCAAAACCTGCTAAATATGAGGAAATCTGCGCTGCAATGAAGGAAGCTTCTGAAGGCGAACTTAAGGGCGTGCTTGGTTATACTGATGAGGCAGTTGTTTCATCTGACTTCCTCGGATGTACTCTTACATCAATCTTTGATGCTAAGGCAGGTATCGCACTTACTGACACATTCGTAAAGGTTGTCAGCTGGTACGATAATGAGATCGGTTACTCTAACAAGGTTCTCGAACTCATTGCTCACATGGCAAAAGTAAATGGATAAATAGCAATAAGATAGTTTGTGAACATTTAATTGATAAGGTGTGTCCGTTGAGGATACACCTTATTCATATTTATATATGTAGTTTCGAATAATACTATTTGGCAACAGACGGTCTAATGAAATTGCTGTTTGTATGCGCATTTTCACTTATAAGCATACAAATGGTTTGTGATATTAGAAAAAAAGAGGAGAGAGTCTTTGTTGGATGAATAATTTTTGCTAATTTCGCTGCAATAAAACTAACTAACAAAATAAATATATAGGTAATGACATTTATAGAATTAGCAAAGAGGCGTATGTCGGTTCGTAAGTTTTCAGACAGACTTGTAGAACAAGACAAATTAGAACAAATATTAGAGGCCGGCAATATTGCACCGACTGCAAAAAATAATCAGCCACAACGTATATATGTGGTGCAGACACCAGAGGTCGTGAAGGCTATCTCTGATGTGACTCCATGTGTGTATGGTGCACGCACTGTCCTTGTATTCACTTATAACATAGACGAAGAATGGAAGAACCCCATGGAACCAGAAATACATAGCGGTGTTGAGGACGTAAGCATCGTTGCAACTCACATGATGCTGGAAGCTGCAGAATTGGGTGTCGACACAATTTGGGTAAACTTGTTCCCAAATTCAAAACTTGAGGAAGTACTTGGGCTGCCAAAGAATGAACGCACTGTACTTATTATGCCTATTGGCTATAGAGCGGACAATTGTCCCAATAGCCCCAATCACAACAAACGAAAAGCATTAGGCGAAATAGTGAAGAACCTTTAAATCCACGGAAAGATGGCAAATAATAAACCTGTCCAAAACCATACGAACAATACAAATAATCGGCAAAGTAAGTTTAACTGGAGCGCCGTAATATGGACTGTATTGCTTTTGTTGCTCCTGAATGGAGTATTGTATCCTTCGTTCGGCAGCCGTACTGTAAAAGATGTAGATTATGTCACATTTATACAGGATGTAGATAAAGGCAAAATCAAGAAGGTAACCATTGATGATGATGTAATCTATTATACTACAAAAGGAGATAAGGCAAAGGACCCTGATCTGGTATATAAAACTACGGAAATGAATGATCCGGAATTAGTAGACCGGCTTCTGAACGCAAAAAGTCCAAACAAGAGTGGAAAGGTGGAGTTTACGAAGGTTCTCCAACAAAAAAATTCTCCTTTACTTGACTTTTTCATTTGGTGGGTTCTGCCTGTCGTGATTTTCTACCTGATATGGCAATTTGCCGCAAAACGAATGTTCAAAGGCGGTGTCGGTGGCAATAGTTTCTTATCTCTTGGTAATAGTGGCGCTAAAGTTTATGCCGAGAATGATGTCAAGACAACGTTTGCTGATGTAGCAGGACAAGACGAAGCAAAAGAAACCTTGCAGGAAATAGTGGATTTTCTGCATAACCCAGATAAGTACACTCGCTTGGGAGCCAAACTGCCGAAGGGGGCGTTGCTGGTAGGACCTCCCGGAACAGGTAAAACTCTTATCGCACGTGCAGTTGCAGGAGAAGCCCATGTGCCTTTCTTTTCCATATCCGGATCTGAATTTGTACAGATGTTTGTCGGCATGGGTGCCGCAAAAGTACGGGATCTGTTCCAACAAGCAAGCAAACAAGCTCCATGTATTATTTTCATTGATGAGATTGATGCTATCGGCAAAAGCCGTGATCAGTCGATGGGTAATGATGAGCGGGAACAAACATTGAATCAGTTGCTGACAGAGATGGATGGTTTCGATGCTACTAAGGGTGTTGTAATATTAGCAGCTACCAACCGGCCCGAGTCTCTCGACAAGGCATTGTTACGTCCAGGACGTTTCGACCGTCGCGTGATAATGGAGTTGCCGGATCTTGAAGGACGTAAGGCAATACTTGAGGTGCATCTGAAAAATGTGAAACATGGAAAGATTGATATGGATGTAGTTGGACGGGCAACGGCTGGATCGAGTGGTGCGGACATCGCTAATATTGTAAACGAAGCTGCGCTGAGGGCAGTAAGACTTGGAAAGAGTGAAATAGACACAAACGACCTGGAAGAAAGTGTAGAGACAGTAATTGCGGGTGAACAGAAGAAGGGCGCCGTCATTTCTGCTGAGGAGAAGAAGATCATATCGTATCACGAGATAGGTCATGCCATGGTGGCGGCTTGTCAAACCCATTCTGCTCCGGTGCAAAAGATCACTATTATACCACGGACGAGTGGTGCGCTTGGTTATACAATGCAAGTCGATGAAGGCGAAAAACATCTTATGAGCAAGGAAGAAATGCTGAACCGTATCGCAACTCTGACTGGCGGACGTGCGGCTGAGGAAGTCATCTGTCATACATGCACTACGGGTGCAAGTAACGATATAGAGAAGGCTACACAACTTGCACGCGCGATGATTACCACGTATGGCATGAGTGAGAAATACGGAATGATGCAACTTGAAAAAGTAACCAACCGGTATTTGGGAGGCAACTCTTCGCTGACATGCTCGTCGGATACAGCGCGGGAAATAGATAATGAGGTGCGTGACATAATTGACAAGGCACATAAAAAGGCTGTCGACATTATTACCGCACATACTGAACAGATGCACAAAGCTGCGCATATCCTTCTTCAGAAGGAAACTATCACAGGTGAGGAATTCATGAAGGTACTCAACGAGGGATAATGGTGACAATATAAAATAAATATATAATGAGAAAATCTGTTTGCTTATTACTTCTGGCCTTTACACTGACAGCGGTAGCACAGGCACAAAGACTTGATTCCGGACTGTTTGATGGCAAGTTGCCTGTACAGGAAAAAGTGTACCTGCATTTCGACAACAATACCTATTTCCTGGGAGACACAATATGGTATAAGGCTTATGTGGTGATAGCAGACGATAATCTTCCGCAACCATACAGTAAAGTACTGTATGTCGAGTTGCTGAATGAACAAGGATATTTGGTGGAGCGTCAACAGTTGGTAGTTGACAAGAACGGACAGGCAAACGGCCAGTTCGCCATACCGCGTACGGCTTTTGCGGGTTTCTATGAGGTCAGGGCATACACTAAATGGATGCTTAACTTTGGTTACGGCTCATTCATTAAGATCGGCAAGCAATGGTATGTGAGGGATATGCACGGGTTGCATAAATTCATAAAGTCATCCACTCCGGCAAAAGAGTATACGATAGGATTAGTTGGTGGAAGCGAACCTGACGAGCAGAAGTTGTCAATGGAATACTTCGGAAAGATTATTAAAAAAAACGACAAAGAAGATAATGGTAATGACTTTGAAGAGAGCTACAATGGTGATAACACAAAGATAAAACTCTCTCAAGACAACATGGCAACGCTATCACCTGAAGACATACTAAACGGAGCAGTCAGAGTCGGAGATGAAGTGTATCGAATTAGGAATGGAGTGGAAATGGATGAGACGGAATGGGCAGGTGTCTTGACGGGGGACGAGGATTGGGATGTCAATGTGGGTGATGCTTATGACAATGGTTTGTCTGTTGACCCTGACCAGCTGAGAAAAGACTTCCGCACATATAACAACTTGTTTTCCCGTGTACTTCCTGTATACAACCGTCCAGACACCATGGCTTATTACAAGCGCCGTATCATGCCGCAGAAAATAACGATGGGTGACTATGATGTACTATGGAAAAGTCCTGAATTCAATATCAAATTCTATCCCGAAGGCGGCCATCTGATTGAAGGCGTGGAGAGCCGTGTGGGATGGGAGGCTTTGGATCAAGAACTTTCACGCCTCAATGTTAATTGTGTATTGTATGAGGATGGCGAAATACTTGATACCATTAAGCCGATGCATGCCGGACGTGGCAGGTTCACCTTACATCCTCAACATGGGAAAAAATATAAAGTGAAATATACATCAGATGGCAAAACCTTTGAATTCAACTTGCCAAAGGTTATGAAAGAAGGCGTTGGAATATGGGTGGACCAAGATGAGTACGGCGTATATGTCGATGTGTCGCCTCGTTTTGAAACCCCGCGTCAGCTATATCTCTCTATAACAAACAGAGGGCGACTGCTGAAGAATTACAAGTTGGGTAAGGATTCTCTTTGCTCCGTGGCGATTGATATAGAAGATCTGAAGGAAGGTGTAAACCAAGCAACAGTGTACGATGCGCAAGGAGTAGTGTATTCTGACCGTTTGTTTTTCGTGAACGATTTCAATATGCTGAAAGGTAAGGTCTATGTTGATGGTATTGCAAACAGGGCCTATAAGCCAAAAGAGAATATCAAGCTAAGCTTACTTGCCACTGATGGTAGAGGCCGTCCGCTAAAGGAACAGACTTTCTCGGTGGCAATACGTGACGCTGAACAACTTGACAACACATACGCTACAGGTAATATTATGACCAACTTGCTTCTTGAGTCTGAAATCAAAGGCTTTGTAGAGACTCCGGACTATTACTTCGAGTCGGACGACCAGCATCACCGCGATGCTCTTGACCTGTTGCTGATGATTCAGGGATGGCGGCGCTATAACTGGTACGAGATGGCTCGTCCAAACATATTCATGCTTGATTTCTTGCCGGAAGAGAAAATGGTTATTTATGGCGACGTGTTCAGCCTGCGGAAAAACTTGTTGAAAAAAAGTAATGGATTGGTAGACGTGTTTTGTTCATTAAGCTTGTTCGATGATGTGCCCAAAGGTAAAGACTGGCGTTTTCAAGGGCATGTAAAAACAGATACTACGGGAAATTTCCATTTTGCCTATGAACCTTTTTACGGCAAGGCGAAATTGGTGCTCAGAGGACGTTACATTAACAAAAAAGACAGGGAAGGTTATTCCAAACTTCAGCACGACCCCAAGATATTCATACGCAAGGAATATTTTTATCCACGCAACCTGAAAATGTATAGTTGGTACGAAACACATTCCCCAGATACTGTTCCTGACAAAAAACTTACATGGGAAGACATGCAAGAAGATATATACGCATCGGAATGGATACCCCAAGTAACGATAAAAAGAAAACAACGTCCACATGCCAAACGACAGAAGGATAAGCCGGTGTATACTACAAAATACATCGACTTTCTGAACGACTGGTGGGACAGGGGACATTATAATACATTCGATTTGTTGGATTATCAGATGACCGATGCTCCGGTGTTTTTGGGTAGCAGCCAGTATGTCCGAAGCTACAACAATGATGAACGATGGGTAATTCATTATAATTGGGAGTATTCGTCGGGTGCAGAGTACCTGAGTAGTTACATTCCAACGCGGGATAGCCTTTTTATTGTTTCTGACGACCCTTTGCGACCTACCGTGTTCGAATACCGGCACCTTGACCGCCGTGAGGATGCTACAGGTCAAAGAACCTATGGAATAAGTGGATATGTCAACTTGACGACTGTGAAAAGCGAACAGGCACATAGAATCGTCGGACGCGAGTATACTATTGACGGATTCACTCGTCCTGCCGAATTCTATAATCCCGACTATAGTCATGCCGCAATGCCGGAGGTGAAGGACTATCGTAGAACTCTATATTGGAATCCAAATGTAACAACCGACAAGTCTGGATATGCCAATATCTCATTTTATAACAATTCAGTATGTACGGAACTTGACGTCTCAGCAGAAGGAATCACAAGAAATGGTGAATTCCTGGTGGAGGAATGAAATATGGATATAACAAACAAGTCTCTTATAGGGAATACAACTTTATATATAAAAAACATGGTATGTGATCGATGTATAATGGCAGTTGATAAGACGCTGCGTGATACAGGGTTGCAACCTTTGAAAGTCGAACTTGGAGTGGCAACAGTGGATGGCGAAGTGTCTGACAGCCAACGGGAGCAGGTGCGAAAAGAGTTGGAAGCGTTGGGCTTCGAATTGATTGACGATCCAAAACAGCAAGTGGTGGACCAAATAAAGTCGGCCATCATACGGCTGGCACACTATGACGGCAATAATTCCAGTGTCAACTTGTCTACGTATCTGCAAAATGAATTGCATCAGGATTATTCCTCACTTTCAAAATTGTTTTCCAGTGTCACTGCTTCAACCGTGGAAAGATACTACATAGAGCAGAAAGTGGAAAGAATTAAGGAACTGCTCACTTATGGAGAGAAAACACTGACGGAAATAGCCTTGGAAATGAACTACTCCAGTGTTGCATATTTGTCGACGCAGTTCAAGAGCATAACCGGACTTACACCATCGCAGTTTAAGGCAGACCATGCGAACAAACGTAAGGCTCTTGATGCTATTTGATTAATTCTATATATGAATCGTGTCAGGTTTGTACAGGTCAGAAATATTTTAATTTTATCCCAACAGTCATAAATGGAATATAAGTTGCAAAAACTGAACTTGCCAATGATGGAAGCAGCATTGAGAGAAGTGGATGGTAAACTGAAGATTTGGGATTGCCTGCGAAAACGTTTTATCATCCTGACTCCGGAAGAGTGGGTCAGGCAGAACTTCGTGTCTTTTCTTGTCAACTATAAGTCGTACAACCCTGTATTGATGGCAAACGAGGTGCGTATATCCCTTAATGGCATGTCACGACGTTGTGACACTGTGCTGTATTCACATAATCTGATTCCAAAGATGATCATCGAATACAAACGTCCTTCTGTCGTGATTGGTCCAAAAGTATTTAAGCAAATATGCCATTACAACTTGGTGATGCGAGTTGACTATCTGATAGTGAGTAATGGCCTGGAACATTATTGTTGCAAGATGGACTATGAGAATGAAACATATAATTTCCTGAATGACATACCTGATTATTCTGATTTATAAAACACCTGTTGTATTGCAACTGCTTTATCTAAAGCACCGCCCATTTCTTATTGCACGAATGTTATTTATTAGCTTTTTCTAATGCCAAGTCGCGTTTCGATTTACTCTTTATCACCATACCAACGCCTGTGAAGACAAGAATGACTGCTATTGCATGAAGAACTGTAAATATGCCAAGCCCGGCAGCTACACTGACTATAACCGAGACAACGGGTTGCACATAGTTGTAAACGCTGACAACCGTCGGGTGTAGAATGCGTTGACCGACAACTGCGAGCAAGTAGCTTATGTATGTGGCAACAACAAACCCGACTTCAAACCATGTGGTAGTATCTATTTCGCTCCATGGCAGTTTCACAACATTGCTTGACGTAAATGGTATGATGAATATCGCTGACCATGTGAACATCCATTTATTTACGGTTACTACATTGTATTTCTTTATAAGTGGATTGAAGAGTGCGAGGTACAGCGCAAATGAGAACTGTGCGCCTACGCACATAAGGTCGCCCCATATATCCCCTGATTTACCTCCGGTATTCGCACTTGATAGAATCAGTACCAAAGCTCCGGCACAGCCAATCATCACGCCACCGGCTTTCATCCATGTTATAGGCTCCTTTAAAATAAGAAACGAAAGTATTATCGCAAAGATTGGCATTGATGTGGTTACAATGCTGGAATTGATGGGAGATGTGTAGCTAGGTCCGAGAGTGAAAAGACATTGGTTGAGAACTACACCAAACAATGCTGTTGCACCTAATAATATATCCCGCCATGGAATATGTTCCTTGACAAACAATGATGTAAGCCAGACGGACTCATGATGCACATTGCTATGAAGATATACCCGGTGCTCTCGACATGAAAGGCGATGAAAAGGTGGCAATATTTATAATTGATACATAAATGAAACAATTTGTTACATGATTGAAATTGCTTGTATAGATTTCTTTATAACTTTGCCAGACAAAACATTAAACAATTATGCAACGAATTTTTTTGACATTTGTATTGTTTGTCGGTTGTATACTTATTACAACGGCTCAGACATTGAAAACTAAAACAATTGATCATGGGGGCAGCGGTCAGTTCAAGTCTATTGCAGTAAAAGAAAAATCTATGCCTGATTTTGTTATTTACCGACCGAAAGACTTGATGTATACTCATGCGCGCCAAGGAGATATTCCAGTATTGTTGTTTGGTAATGGTGGATGTTCAGACACAAGCATTGGGTATGAACGGATGCTGACAGAGATTGCATCGCACGGGTATATTGTGGTGGCTATTGGTGAAATGCAGGACAAGCGGTTTGATAGGACTGAAGGCCATACTGAGTCAAGTGAGCTGATGAGGGGACTTGATCTGTTGCTTGTACTGAACCAGACGAAAGGCAGCAATTATTACCACTTTATTGACAGTACACGTATTGCGGTCGCAGGGCATTCATGTGGTGGCGCGCAGGTGTTATGTAATGCTGCAGACAAGCGGCTGAAGACATACATTATTCTTAATGCCGGTATGGGTGACATGGAAATGGCTGGCGCCAGCAGATTGTCGTTGCCTAAACTGCATGCTCCTATTTTATATATCGTTGGTGGACCGTCGGATGTTGCTTACGAGAATGCGCAAAAAGATTATGACCGTATAAACCATGTGCCTGTGTGTCTGGTGAACCATCCTAAATCAGGACACAGTGGTACTTATGATGAACAGTTTGGTGGATGCTATGGACGTCTTGTTGTCGACTGGCTCGACTGGCAGTTGAAAGGGGAGCAAGTTAATTCTGATATATTTCTTTGCGATGGTACACCGATCGGATATGACGGCCTGACTGTTAAGGCAAAAAAATTTATCGATGTAAAAAAATACTGAAAGTTTATGGATCGACAACGGAGACTGGCAAATTTATGGTGTGCTCAATCGACCAATGATGGGAACGAAGCCTATGCCGCTTATTATTATAAGTCACAGATTCAATGGTTCACATAGTTTTGCTCAAGACTATTTTGCTCCGTTTGCTGAAAATGGATGGATGACTTATGCATTCGATTTCCCTTGTGGTTCGTTGAGAAGTCAAAGTGACTCAAACACGATGGAAATGTCAATACTTGATGAGGAAAGTGACTTGTGGGCAATAATAAATTATTTTCGACGGCAAACATATGTGGACCGGAATCATATAGTACTTTTGGGCGAAAGTCAGGGAGGATTGGTATCTGCACTTACAGCGGCACGGGCTGACAGTTTGATTGATGGTTTGGTGCTTGTTTATCCTGCGTTGTGCATTCCAAATAACTGGAACACTCATTATGCAAATATTGAGGATATACCAGACACTACTTTTTTATGGAATGTACCAATAGGAAGATGTTTTTTTGTAGAACTTCGTAATATGAATCCTTTCAGTTCAATGAATAAATTCCACAAGCCTGTACTTATCATTCATGGTGATGTTGATAAGGTGGTGCCGGTGGACTATTCCAAGCGTGCAGCAGCGACTTATAAAGATGCGGGCCTGCACATTATCCATAGTGCTGGACACGGTTTTAACGCACATGAGCGTGCTGAGGGAATAAAACAGATGATTATTTTTCTGAATAAACTACGTAACAATAATAACTAAATTAACGCTATGAGAAAAAATGTAATTGGTTTATAATACTGTTCTTGCTTCTTGGAGCTATTAGTACTGGCAGAATGGATGCAGAAACAATTTCTGATACAATTTTTGACCGTAATGCTCTTGAACAGAAATTCGCTTTTGGAGCGGATGTAGGTTTTGTTTCACAAATGGAGAGCTGGGGTACAAAATGGTTGGACAAAAACGGTAAGCAGAAGGATATTCTGCAAATTCTTAAGGAACAGGGTATTAATAATGTTCGCTTGCGCGTTTGGGTGAATCCGTCGGGTGGATGGTGTGGTAAAAAAGATGTGGTAAAAATGGCTAAGCGAGCACATGCTATGGGCATGGGTGTTATGTTGAGTTTCCACTATAGCGATACATGGGCTGATCCGGGAACGCAAGAATGTCCGGCTGCATGGAAGGATCATACAGTCGACCAGCTGGAACAGGATGTCTACGATCATACTAAAGATGTTATTATGGCTTTGCAAGAGGCCGGTATTACTCCGCGGTGGGTTCAGATTGGTAATGAGACTAAACGAGGCATGTTTTATCCTACTTGTCAAACTAATAAAGGTGGTATGGATAATTTTGCATGTATGCTTAAATCAGGAATAAAAGCAGTAAAAGAGTGTGACTCGACTATTCAGACCATCATTCATCTGCCGGATGGACATGATAATTCGTTATTTCGTAATATGTTTGATGCTTTAAAAAGACGTGGGAACTTTACCACCTAAATCATATTGTCATTCACAATTACTCGAATATCTGCAAACAACTGAAAACAAGTGAAAAATAGGCAAATATGAAGATTTAAATAAACTTAATTGGATTGAGATTTTTTCGGGATTCATGGGAACATTTACGGGAAATGTCTTATCTTTGCGACACGAAATTACAAAACCCATTGCAGAAGATGAAAGTTTCCATTTATCTCAAACCCATCAAGCGGAGCAAATCCGACACTCCATCTGCCTATCTCGGCTTCCGTGTCCGTGAAAGACAGGTGGACATCAAGGTCCAGACCGATGTTGTTGTCACCCCTGACCTTTGGAACAACGAGACATCCAGTTATAAGCGCACCCGACTTGTTCCCAAGGAGGAACAGAAACGTATGCAGGACTTTGTGAGTGCTGTGACAACCCTTGCAACGGACTCCTTTGACGAGAAAGCCGACAGCGCATGGCTGAAAGGGATTGTCGAAACCTGCCTCAATAATGACAACAAGGATGACAAGAGGTAAAAGAAAAGACTTTCCCTCGTTGAGTGGTTCGAGCAATTTCTCTCAGACCATTTCACGAGACAGGGTAGCATCATCAACGCCAGAGCCACCTACAAGAAACTGCAACGCTTTCAGCAGTATAAACGAGAGGTGGAAGGCATCGCAGATTATACCCTGTATGCCGAGACCATCACTAGCGAAGATATAATGGAGTTTCGTTCCTACTTCATCAATGAGCATACCCATTATAAGGAACATCGCGATTTCTACGCTCAGTTCGACATAGACAGCCATCCGCCAAAGGTTCTCTCCAATATAACCATCGTCAACACAATGAACATGCTGCGTATCTTCCTGAAGTGGTGCATCAGCAAGGGATTCTCGGAGAACTATTCCTATCGGAAGATAACCTTCCCCAATGCCGTGCATGGTGCCCCGTTCTTCCTTACCTTGGAGGAACGTGACAAAATCTACGATGCAGATTTGTTCGAAAATCCCCGCCTCGCCCTCGTGCGTGATGTCTTTGTATTCCAGTCGCTGACAGGATGCCGAGTGAGCGACCTCTACAGCTTCACCTACGAGAACATTTCCGACAACACGCTTTCCTACATTCCCTATAAGACCAAAGGCAAGGTGACCAAGACCCTGCATGTCCCCTTGAACAACAAGGCTCAGGCACTTCTGGCCAAATATCCTTGGGACGGGAATAGAAAACAGCCTATCTTCCCGTTCCCACCCAAGCAGTTCTACAGCAGGAGCATCCAGCCGTTGTTGAAAGCCGTCGGCATAGACCGCATCGTACATGTCTATGACACCACTACCAGCGAGACGGTAGCCAAACATCTCTATGAGGTGGCTACCACCCATACGGCAAGGAAGACCTTCATCGCGAACCTCTATTGCAAAGTGGCAGACCCAGAGCTGATAAGTTCAATGACTGGTCACACCGACAGCAGCCGTTCCTTCCGCAGGTACAGAACAATCGACAACGACATGCGCAACAAACTAATGGACTTAATCAAATAGACACATATCATCATGAAAGTAACAGCATTCATCAGACCCAACTCCATGACCGTCGGCAAAAACAATGTTTCTTCCCAGACCCATGTGTATTTCCGCGTCCGTGATGTGGGCGTGGACATCAAGGCTGTAGTGAACTCTCCATCAACCCTAACCACTGGAGCGCAGAGCGGCAAAGCTACAAGCCCCGTGTGTCGCTGGTGCCGGAGAAAAAGCAGAATGCCTTTGACAAGGACGTGCAGTCCATCCTCCACCTTATCTCAGAACAGTATTATCGTGGTGCGGATGGTAACTGGCTAAAGACGCTGATACAAGAATACCATCACCCAAACATCAACCGTTTGCAGGGCAAGAAGGGTGAGGCATACAGCCTCCTCTACCAATGCCAGCAATACCTCGCCCACCATCCGCTGGCAGAGGAAAGCAAACAGCGGCATACGGACAGCGTGAACAAACTGGAACGTTACGAGCGTTTCCAACGGGAGGTGATGCACAAGCGCGGCTTCTCGCTCCGCATCGACACGATGACCACGGAAGATCTTCATGCCTACCATGAGTTCCTTGTCAAGGAATATGAATACGTAAAAATGTTTCCTGCTTTCTATCAGGACATGAAACCACACTCCATCCCACGGAAACGTGCAGAAAACAGCCTGAACCGCGTACTCAGCCGACTCCGCACCGTTTTCAACTGGTGCATCAAGAACGGGATGACCACCAACAACCCATTCGCCAACTATGAACTAGGCAGGCAGGTTTTCGGTGCTCCGTTCTATCTCACCTTAGAGGAACGCGACAAGGTATATAATGCCGACCTGTCCACTTATGCCCCATCCCTTTCCGTCTATCGGGACATCTTCATCTTTCAGTGCATGATTGGCTGCCGTGTGGGTGACCTGAAGAAACTGACACGGGACAACATCGTGGACGGTGCCATTGAATACATACCAACAAAGACGCGCCGCATCAAGCCCCGTCTGGTACGTGTACCCATAGTTGAGAAGGCACAGACCATCATCGACCGCTACAGCGACCTGAAGGATTCCATCATCCCGAAGGTCAGCTATGGCTACTACAACAGGAAAATCAAAGAAATCCTGAAAATTGTCGGTATCGACCGCACCGTGATCGACCTCGACCCGATAACCCGCGAACCACGCATGCGACCACTCTATGAGGCGGCATCCACGCACACGGCACGAAAGACGTTCATTGCCAACTTATATAAGAAAGTGAAAGACCCCGAACTGGTTGCTGCCATGTCGGGGCATTCAGAAGGTAGCCGCGCCTTTGCCCGATACCGTCAGATTGACGACGAGATGAAGCGTGAGATAGTAGAACTCATTGATTGACTTTACCTATACATTATTATATATGGCAGACAAGCAGACAGACAATACACGGTTTGAACAGTTCAAGCAGGAAGTGCTTGCATGGAAAGAGGGACATCGGGATGAGTACAACCGCTTTTCCCGAATGATGACAGAGAGCGACGGCATGGAGTTCGTCATGCTCTACAGGTTCTGTTCCAAGTAGCTCCCAGCATACGCCAAAGAATGGAAAAGCCAATGGTGCGGTGACGGAACAATGGACTTTGACGGGTTCAATACCAAGGTTCAGTCCTCTAAACTTGCCCAGGTGTGGGTGGACAGGTTTCATTATCACAAGGAGGACATGACCGCCAATCTTGTGCTCAGTTGGATGCTCTTCGGTCGGAGTTATGAGACGATGGTCACGCTTCTCGAAGGCTATGCCAACGACGAGAAGAACGGACGTATCATCCGCACCATCTGTGCCAGGACCATCAAGTACATCATATCTTCCAGCATCAAGTCGGGCTACCGCACACGGGAGCAATGGGATGAGTTCCAGTCAGAGCAACAGATGCTACAAGAAAAGGATGCCACAGGATGGGCCATGAAGGACATTGCCAAGACTGCGGAAATAGCAGAAACGGCAGAACCAACCCCCAAAGAGTCTGAAGAAGTGATTGATGCATCAGAAGACACACCATTATCAGTAGATGACCAGCCCCAAGAAACTCTTCCGCTGTTGGCAGACTTCATTTTCTGTGACAACAAGGATCTTGTCTTGCAGGTCATCCATGACTATTTTCTTGTTAAAAGCCTTGCGAAGAATATGGCGTATGTAAACATTGCCATGCTAAAGATGGGCATCCTACGCGAATACCATGATGAGAAGACCTTCTATCAAGCATTGGTGAACCAATACCCCGACATCAAATTCAAGGCCCTTCGCTCCTACCGTGATGCCAGACAGAAGCTGATGGATGCAGCTGGTGTCCGCTTCATCCATGAAATCGGCAGCGATGCTGCTGAGGTTGAGTACGTCAGAAACATGATAGAACAGGCCATTAGTTCCGAAAAACACAATTGAACCATAGACATTCGGACTATAATCAAGCCTTCTTGATTGCCCTCGGATTGCCCTTTTTGCCACGGCAGATAGTGCAATCCGTTTTATTTCAGCGACTTGTAAAATCACTATACCTTTGCACCGTCCAATCCGTCACCCTGCGGAGAGGACGGTGCTTCTTTTTGGTGCTGTCGGAAGGAGTCATCCAGGGTACAAGTGACGGCGATGTTCAACTTTTAAATTGATTCGAAATGGATTTACAAAGTATCGTAGAGACAGGCGGACACTTCAAGCTGGAAGTGTCCCCGTGCGACCTCATGCATTTTGCCGAGGTTTTAATAGAGAAGGCACAAGCCATAAAGGAAAAGGAAATGAACAGCCGCTTGGATGAGGATGAGCAGTTCCTCTCCTCCGAAGAGGTGTGCCAGATGTTCAATATCTGCTCCACCACACTTTGGTCGTGGCATAAGACTGGCTACCTTCGTCACCGCAAGTTCGGGAAGCGTAACATGTATGCCATGTCTGACATCCGCCGCATCATGAATGAGCGTGCGGAGGATGAAAGCGTGACTGGCTATTGCCGAAGGAAACGTGACGAGGATTCCGCTATTGACAAACAATCTAAACCTTATGGCGTATGACAGAGGCCGCACTCAATATTGTCAATATGGTTCGGGCACAGGCAAACCATGTGCCTGAATCAGGGTTGTCGCTGGATGCTTTTCCAGCCAAGGTGCAGGAAATCATTCTCGACCTTGCCAGTGAGGAAAGCTTCTCAGTGGAATATGCTGCCTTTGCCATGTTGTCCGCTGTGGCAACTGCCATAGGCAACTCGCACCACATCCGCATCAAGGGTGCATGGACAAGCAGCCCATGCCTGTACATCATCCTTGTTGGTCATCCTGGGCAAGGCAAGACACCTCCATTGGACTTTGCCTACAAACCCATTCAGGATTATGACTATTCTCTGTTCTGCAAGTTCAAGGAAGATTATGAGTGTTACACGGCAAGGCAGTCAGAGAAAGCCAAGGATGACACACTAGATGTAGCAGAAAAGCCTGTACTTATACAGACCATCCTGTCTGACTTCACCCCAGAAGTGATGATGAAACAGCACAATGACAACCAGCGTGGCATCGTCATCCTCGTGGATGAAATCATGGGTATGTTCAATTCCATCAACCGTTACAACGACAATCCGCTCATCACCCAGTTGCTAACCGCCTACAGCGGAAAGCAGCTGAAGGTGAGCCGATGCAACAATCCCATCCCTGCCATTATCCGAAATCCCTGCATCAGCATCATTGGCACGACGTAGACACAAAGGATTGCCGAGTTCTTCACTAAAGAGAACGTGTCCAGTGGACTGGTTGACCGTTTCCTGTTTGTATTTCCAAAGGAACAGCGTCCACCGATATGGACATCAGAGAATGGCAGTATCGGAATACCGACCATGACTAAGCCATCTACAGCTTTGCGTTGGAAGGAAATCATTGACAAACTGCTCCTGTTGGAATTTCTAATGGCAGAAGACGGAAAATCATTGGCTCCCATCGTACTGGGATTCTCTGATAATGCCCGTACTTTATTCTACGATTGGCGAAACAGCATTTGCGAAGCTGCCTTTGCCAGAGAAGGCGATGCAGGGATTGACAGCCGCATCATGAAGATGGACTCCAATGTGGGACGACTCTCGCTTGTATTCCAACTGTTGAAATGGGCTTGCGGAGAATCGCACAAGCAATACATTGATGCTGTATCCGTCAGGAGTGCCATCCGCATCCATCAGTATCTGGAGGAATGCTATGGCAGAATCATGGCAATCGTCAAAGAAGATAACATTGATGCCCAGAAGCGTGAGTTTCTGAGTTTGCTTGGTGACAGTTTCACAACTGCGGAAGCAATCGTTGCCGGCAAGGAAACAGGATTCTCTGAGAGCGGTGTCAAGAAGTGTCTGCCGAAGTTGGTCAGAGATAAAGTCATCTGCAAGGTGGCTCACGGACAATATGCCAAAGTTCACTCATCTACCCTTTGTACACTTTCCACTTTGGGTACTTTTACACTTTCGGGACAGGATAATCCCGTCCAAAGTTCCCAAAGTACCCATAATACCATAGTTCCAAAGTGTCACGAGAATATTTCGATGGACAATGACGGCAATGATGACGATGTTAATAGCAAAGACAACACTAACAATAACGACAAACTAAACTCATAAACAATGCAAGAATATCGATTCCACTTACAGAAATATGCCGCTGGTAAGCATACCAAGCAACAATGTCCTCAATGCGGCAAGTACAAGTGCTTTGTCAAATACATTGACGAAGAAGATAAGGTTGTGTTCCCAAACCATGTGGGACGGTGTGACCACGAAGATAGTTGTGGGTATCACTATACACCCAAGGACTTCTTCAAAGATAACCCCGATATGAAGCCCATCAATATTGATGATGTCGTCTGGGACAATGCGAACTTTAGTAAACCTGTTATATCATCTGCGAAGAGACCAGATCCGGTAACTCCGTCATATATCCCTGACGAGATAATGCGGAAGTCGCTTTCCCATTATGACATCAATCCACTTTCCCGCTACCTCAGCAATACCATCGGCAAGGATGCCACCGCCAAGTTGTTTGAACGTTACAAGGTTGGTACATCCAAGAAATGGGGAGGTGCTACCGTCTATTGGCAGATTGACAAAGATGGTCTTGTCCATGCAGGTAAGGTTATGGGCTACAATCCAAACGACGGACATCGCATCAAGGAACCGCAACCGCAGGTCAGCTGGGTACACTCGGAACTGAAACTGCCAGACTTCCATCTGAGGCAATGCCTGTTCGGAGAGCACCTGCTTGCCACATCATCTGCCACCGTCATGTTAGTGGAGAGTGAGAAGACCTGCCTGATAGCATCCCACTTCATGCCTGACTTTCTCTGGCTGGCAACTGGTGGGAAGAACGGATGCTTCAACGCAGATGCCATGCAGGTGCTCCATGGAAGTGAGGTGATTCTCATGCCTGACCTTGGGGCTTTTGATAAATGGAGAACGAAGGCAGAAATGCTCAAACCTATCTGCAAGAGCGTAACCGTTTCCGATGTCTTGGAACGGATGGCTACCGACGAGCAGCGCAAGGCAGGATTTGACATCTCAGACTTCCTTTTGTTGGAACCTACCAAGCAGCAGATTCTTCAACAGATGATAGAGCGCAATCCAGCCCTGCAAAAACTCATTGATGCCTTAGAACTCGAACTTGTTGAGGACGATTAACGAAGGCTGCGCCGCAGGGGATTACCTAATAATCCCATAACATAATATGGACTTTTAGATTCGCACGCTCCCTTAAAAAGTCCCATTATGCTCTCCGAGGATTGGAGGCGCTCCTGCAAGCAGTGACGACAGCCCAAACAAAGACCAGCAGCCAAGTGGCAGCTGCAAGGGAGTGACCCTCTCCCTTGACCCTCCGCTCAGGTGCCACCCAAGACCTGAACAATACAAAGACAGAAAGCGTAAAATGTAAAACAATCAAAACAAGAAAGGAATAACACTATGAGTAAAGCAAGCAACAACATCCCCTGTGCCGCCATCCATGTCGGTGCACCTGCCAAGTCCTTTTCGGCTGCGGAAAGCTACGAGCCAGAACGCCGTGGTTGGGATGAGAAGGCTTATCGTCTGAAGAACCAGAACACCAACAACCACTACGACTTTTCACGCAAGCATCTCAATTTTGAGATTAACAGTAAAGGTGAAATCGTTCCCCTTTGTTCACATCCCATGCCACTTCATGAACGCTTGCAAAAGCGTCTTGATGAACTTGACTTCAAGTCCTACAAAGACAAGAACAATCCGATGGGCATTTCTGACAACAGCCCGAACTGCACCGTCGGCATCATTGTCAGTGGTGACCATGATGTGCTGACACGACTTGCCTTTGGTAATCAAGATGTGGACTTTACCCTGCAAAAAAGTAACGCTCATGTCCACTTGCAACAAGGCATCAAAGACTGGGCTATGGACACCTACCGTTGGGCAATTGAACGCTGGGGAGCAGAGAACATCATCGCCTTTGACGTTCACCTTGACGAGACAACGCCGCATATCCACATCCAAACAATCCCGGTATCTAATACCAAGGCAAGAGGACGTGTTTCTGCCAAGTATGTACATAAGGATGACAAGTCTAAGGTACTCTCCCATAAGGAATGGAAGAAACTGTCAGAAGAAGAACGCTCGAACTTCATTAGAAAAGAAGCTGAACGTAGGGAAAAGGAATGTGTATCGTATGCCAGTGTATGGGGCAAAGACAAGTATGCTGTAGGCAGAACGTACTATCAGATGCACACCGATTACCATAACAAGGTTGGCAAGAAATACGGGCTGGAGCGTGGTGATGACATTTCCATGCTGCCAAGTGCGGAACGTCGTGAGCGGGTTCACAAGAACAAGGCGGTTCTTGAAGCAGAACGTCAAGCTAAGAATGCCATCGCCAATGCCCAAGCAGAAAAAAACAGCTGGAGCGGCAGAAAGACCAACTTGTAGGTGAGACAAAAAGTCTGAGAAGTGAGAAGGCAATACTAGAAGGTGATGTATTTCGGCAGGAAGTGTATGCTGCGGCATTGGACATCAATAAAGAAGACCTTATCGTACGACCTTGAAGACCGACCAGCTTATAAAGGATGCTGTGGATGCCATAAATAAAGAACTCAACAAACCCATTCCTGCTTTCGGCCAAAAGGAATGGCGTGAGGAACGGCGCAAGGCAATCAAGATTATCCTCACAGAAATGCAAAACGAACTCTTCAATGCCAAGGAGGTCCAGAAGAAGGACATCCTGAAATTGGGACAGTCACTATATGACAAAGCAATGAAGAATGCAAGAGCCATCATAGAGCAGGATAAGCAACTGCAAAAGGAGAATGACAGGTTGACAGAGGAAAACGATGTGCTCAGAAAGCGGATAGTTGCAATTGATGAGAATGCCATTGTCAAACTCCGCAGCCAGAAGAATGCCGAGATAGACAAGCTGGAGGAAGGCTTACGAAAGGCAGAGTCCGAGGCTGTCCGTTCTGGCAACATGGCTTACAGCGAGCACCAACGAGCCGAGAAAGCAGAAGGGCAAATCAAAGAAATGCTTGATGTCCCAGAAATCAAACAAATTTGGGACAACATCCAGCAGAACAAGAAAGTCTTCCAGCGACAGCTTGGCCAATGGATAAGTGATGCCGTTGCTGCCATTACAGCGTGGGCGAAAGACTATGAGCACAACGACTTCCAGTCCAATCAGGGCAACACCATCGCGATGGGCATCATAGCCGAAGTATTCCAACGAAACCTTGACCCAGAGGATGACAAGCAGCGTATGACCGCCACCAATTATCTTCTCGACAGGGTGACATGGACAAGGGGGTCCGATTACAAGATTGACCTCACCCAAACTCGCACCCGACAACTCTGTGATTCTATGGCTGTTCCCAAAAACCTCATGAAAGACATCCTGCTCATGGCGGGCGGCAGGGGTGGCATCAGCACAGGTGGCAGCGGTTCCAGCTGCGAACTTACCAATTGGGACGGAACAAAGAAGACTGGCTGGGGAATGTAAGCTGGTGTTACATTTATCTCACAACCACATTGGCGAAACGCCAATGTGGTTGTACTATCAACACTACTTTTTTACAATGACCCAATGCCCTGCACTTGTATTACCCTCACGAATTAAGACCCCCATCTTCTGCATTGCTGCAAGGTCGCGCTGAATGGTTCGATGAACTACCGACAAAACTACTGACATTTCTTGTGCTGATACGAAAGGATTCTTTCTGATGAGGTTCAATATTTCTTCCTGTCTGTCAGTAAGTTGAACTTGCAACAAACTTACGACACGGCTTACGACATCACTGGTGACATCACTTACGACATTTGTCATCTGTACAAACTTAGTCCGTTCAACTGTCACCTGTACGCCGCCACAGAAATTCTCGACCTTGGGCATAGGCATACCTGCTTTCTCAAACCCTTCTCGGATTTTCTTGAAGCCACGTCCCCAGGTGTCGATGAAGCCAGCCTTGAACATGGCTCCGGCAATGTTTCTGTTTCGAGGCTTGGAGGAGTGCTTGCCATACAGCACCGTCTGATCATAACCGCCAGGCAGCTCACCTTCGTTCCAAACCTCAATATGGTCATTATAGACGTGCATCTGAATGTCTGGCCCCGTATAGTCCTTATGCGCAAGGGCGTTATAAAGTATCTCGCGCATAGCTTCCTTGGGAATCTCCAGCGTTTCATAGCGTTGCATTCCTTCAAAGCGTACTGGTGACACAAGATATTTGGCTTGCAGAGCCTCCATTACACGGTCTGCCATCTGAATAACATTGCCCTCGATGACATCCTGAAACATCAGGTCGGCCTCATCCTTGCCGAACCTGCCTATCTTGAACACCGCGCTTGGAAAGAACTTCTGTGGTCTTTTGCCAAACAAGAGGACGGTAGCATTCTTCAGGTTCCCGTCGTCGTCAAGCAACCCTAGACTTTCAAGCACATCTTTCGTGGAAGCGTCGCGCTCACCCTCTGGAATACGCTGAGCTTCGATGCCTTTCTTCAGGAAATAGTCTATGGCCTTGCGGTCAATGTCCTCCAATGTGGCTCGATCGTTTGTAATGTCGTCCCATGAGCGTCCCATCTTCTTCAAAAGGAACTGCTGCAAGGCTACACCATTCAACTCCTGCATGGTGCTGCCGCTGCGGTAGTAGTACTTACCTTTGTAGCTGATGGCTACATTGCTTGGCTCGATGGCCAGTTCGATGTATTCCTTACCATCCTGTTCATAGAGGTTCACGTCAACCACCAGCCCCATGTAATTGACTATCTTGTTGGGGATGTCCTCCAACAGTCGCCTACTGTTTTTCAGACCATATACCTCATGGTCGTCATCCACGCCGAAATACATGACGGCACCCTGTGCATTCGCGAAACCACAAATCCACTTCAGGTATTCGTCTTTCCAGATACGTTTGAACTCAACGTCCTGACATTCTTTTGGCTTTATCTTGCTCATATTTCATTACCTTTGTTGTTATTCAACGCATTGTCATTGTTTTTATTTCACGTTTTTTTCATAAAACTGGAACTTATAGCTTTTGTGGTAGCATAGAAGAGAATTTATTATCTTTTCTTTGTCCTGCGAGCAAGTTCCTCAGGGTCTATAAACCCCACCTGCTTGATAGTTGGACCCTCTATTTTTTTGACAGAAATTGTTTTACAATAATCCACTATTGTTGGTACAAAGCCATAACCATTCTTGATAAATTCTACATACTGTGCCAAAACTCCAAGAAATTTGAAATAATATAGTGATTTCAACGGAATAATTCTATCATATGTTTCTTTTTCCCATTGATTCTGTGTATTTCCACGATGATTCATATTGCGACATTGATAGATATCATTGAGCAATGATGTGACTTCTATAAACGAATCATAATCGCTGCTTTTCATCATCGCTTTATAACCTAAAAAATAAACCACATTGCGTATCTTGTCAATTGCGTATTGACTTTGCAATGATTTTCTAGATTTCTCAAAAGCATGTGTGCTTCCTGATTGTTTGTTGTTACCAGGGAACAACAGGCTTGCAATAGTATATTCACCTCCTCTATCAGAAATAGACGGTTCTTTTCCTTTCTCAATTTTAATATAAGCTGGATGTCCCCACATTTTTTCTGCTACATCTGACACTTCTCTCTTCTCACAGAGTCTGTTGGTCATACACTCTATCTGCTGATACATTGACAAGCAAAAATCCCCGAAACTATCCTTTCTCCTGAATGATTCCATTCTTACGAAATCCTCAACCAAAATGTCTTTTATGGATTGAAGAGGAAAATCAGCATAAAATTCTTTAGCTTGCTGACGTATTATTTTCTCAATGCAGTATTCATAAATTTGATTCATACGCTCATCGTCATACAAAACCGAATTTGCGGAAGCAACATTCAGTCGCTTTCGCAATTCCTTATCGAACTCTGCATTTTGCTGAGTCAATCTGATTATTCTGTCCAATACGGACATTACATTATCATCCATATCAAGTACTTAATAGTGCATCCAAGTCGTTATTTAATTCATCTACATCGACAGGCTTCCCCTTAAACGTTGTCGCCTTATCTAGCAAATGTATAAGCCAAAAGAGTTCTCCCTTGGGATTCCTACAATAAGAAATAGCCAATTTCTCTTTATATTGTTCATCTTCATGAGTCACAGCTTTATTTATTGAGGCAATCTGATGGACTTCCCCAAGCTCAAAGGTTGCATACCGTTTGTTGCCTTCCTTCTGACTGATGGTGATATTTGTATTCTTATCCTTCTCAAATTTCACAAGGGGCATTGTCTCAACGTAGGTAATTCCATAAGAATTTGTTTTATCTGAACCAGTATCTCTATTGACAAGTTCTTGGAATTTCGTATAGAGCCTAACATACACAGGGTCATTGTCACCTTTTACCATCTTCAAATACATGAGCTTCCCGTCGAGGACATTAGTCAAATCTGGATTACCCTTCTTGACATGTCCCTTTTCTGCTTTGTATTTGGGGTAGAATCTTGACATGGCTGCTGAGTATCCATACTTATCCCATATATAAAGCAAACTTCTGATTTCTTGAACATATTTCTTTGTCACATTCAATTTTTCGCTGACAATAATACCTGTCACCTCCTGGCGACTGCCAAGTCTCTGTAATCTCGTTTTGGCTTCGTTTATCACAAAGCCCTGAGTGCTTATTATACGAGCCAGTTCATTTCTAAACTCGCCCTTTTCAGAATAGACATAGTGCATAGAGCTGAACGTGATGTCATCAGCATATCGGGTATAACGAAGTCCAAAGCGTTTGGCCAATCCCGCCAGCCTGCGGTCTAACGTATCGCAAATCATGTTGGTAATGATTGGCGATGTAGGTGCACCTTGTGGCAATACATACATGAATTGCTTGTCCAAATTATGTTGTTTGGTTTCTATATGTTGTTCTCGTTTAACCCTCATGGAGCATAGGCCAGAGACCACCAACGCGATTTGGGGCGAAAAGTTGAATGGCGTCAAAGTCAGGCGTTTCATCACCCGACCCTGTTCTACACTTGGAAAGAAATCTTTCAAGTCTATATTGAATATATAGTTCTGACCTCTATGAACTGCGGCATTCGTCACGACAGAACGGTTCTCTGTAAATCCCATGGCGTACTCAGACGGAGTATAGATGGATTTCAGAATCTCATTCACCGACTGCAAGAGTATCATGAAACTCTGATTGCGAGGTGCTGTAATCTGGCGAAAGTCACCAGACTTCTTTTTTATCTTGAACTGGCGATAGCGATGAAAGGCATGATTAGGGTTGCAATAGTACAAAAGCTGCTTTATCGTAAACGGATAAAACTTGTCTGCATCAAAGCCCAACTCACGTATCTCATCTTGTTTGATAAGATTGAGCAAGGCCAACAAGTCTTCCCTTGTTGACATCTGTGATGCGATTTGTGCTATTTGCGTTCTATCCATTTTTTATCTTCTTAAATAAGAGGCGGTCTCTGAGGTCTGGGCTGAAACATCTTTTCTTTATGTAATATATAACATACAACATATAAAATAGCATAATAACAATATAGTAAAAGTACAACGTACTACAGTGCAACACGTTAACGTACTAACATTGCTTATCTCCAAGATTCCGAAGAACAAGGAGACATCCGGCAAATACGCCGGACGAATTTCAAAATGCCGTTTCAGTTTCCAAACTTGTCAAAGACCGCCTTGTTTTGTTTTCCGATGCAAAGGTACGAATTATCTACGAAGCCTATTTTCGTAATCTATATAAAACTATAGATTTCATCCCATTTTGTACTTTATATCTTCAAGCAAGGCATCCATGTCTTTGTAATTTGCCTTGTCTTGATATAATACTGAGGTGAAAGTTTTGGGAAGAGCTGCATAACCATTACATGCGGCCCACAGCATCATCGCATATTTCTTCTCTGTATATTTCTTGTTCATCATATACCGCTCAATCTGGTCAAACCCGAACGGCTTCAGGAAGAATGACATCACAGATTGTAGTACAGGCATGTTGTCAGGGATAGTAAATCCCATGCATTGGTTATGCTTATATCTCCAGTAGTTTCTTAGACACTCCGTTATAAGCTTACCCTTTTCTGACTCATAGGATGGATACGACTTATATGCAATAGCCGAGTTTTCAATCAAAGACAGAATGAACGGATCCGAAATTGTTTCAAGAGTATCCCTTCTTGTGATGGTCTTCATCAGCACATCGAAGTATTCCAATTCTGCATTTTCTTCTGATGATCCCTTTAGCTCTAGACCAGATTTCTGCGTATATGCAACACTTGAGAGATCGACAGCGTTTAGGGACTTACCTTGCTCAAACTTCTTTTGAAGGTCATTCGTAATGTCACTTATTCTGGTGAAAAGAGCACTTAGTGCAGCATCGTATTGAGACTTACCGCTATTAGCGTTTTGTATGGTTATGTTTATGTCATCAAACTTTCGGAGCAATACCTTATATCCTTCATTACTTTCCTCAAACTCCCTTAACTTAACCTTCAACTCTTGTTTGCGATTGTACTCGGGAGTGTCTTTCTTGAAATAAATTCTAGTTTTCCCACTTCTCTCGCCCAATCGTTTTTCTTCGTCCTTTATCTGCTTCAGTTCTGCTTTGATGATTGAAATATTGTTTGCATTTTTAATTTGACAGATTTCGTATTCTATGTCCTGCTTTTGCCTTTCAAGACTTTCTAGAAGCCTTTCCTTATCGCCCACCTTGTATCTACTCAGCTCCCTACAGCGCAGAGAGGCTAGATTCCTGACTTCATGGAAAAGTTGTGTAAGAATTTCAAAATAGTTCGTCTTTTCATGAATGACTTCGTTATACGATTTCTGACATTCTTTGAGTTTGATAATGTAAACTTCAGGATGTTCCACCTCTGAATCGTTGACCATGATTTGCGTGTTTAGGCCAGCAAAAGAGTTCTTAATGTCTTTAATCATGGATACCAATCTTAGGTTACTTGAGTCAGAGGTGGTCAAAGCACCGCGCACATACCCAACAACGGCACCTTTAACGATATTGAACAGGTTGTCACCTGCGATAAAATCCTGTTGTTCAAAGGAAAAGCTTTCTCCAAGTTTACGTAATGTTGCCGAAGCCTTCTTCTCTTTTACCTCCTTGATAAAGAAATCCTCCTTGTATTTATCGATGCATTTTACCTCAAAAAGAATCTGGGATTCAGCGATAAAGGCATCTAGTAAAGACTGACTTCCAAAACGGAAGCTAACGTACCCCTTCTTATAATATAAGGTTTTGTTGTACACTATTATGGTTTTTAAGCCCTTTACTGGTTTGATTGATGAGGTGTCTAAGATGGCATCATCGACAACAATCGTGTAGTCACCACCATTGTCAGCAGTAGAAAGGACAAGGTAATTTATCTTTTCATTTGAATTGCTGATAAAACGACTAAGATTATTACCAAAGTTTCGCTTGCTATAGAAAGCGAAAGGAGAGAGGCTTTCTGTTACGAAAGACTCGAGTAAATTCCATGAATTTATGTTTATGTAGTATTTCATCATTTTGCAGTGTAATCAAGTTCAGTAATAAATTCCTTGCTCACATCATTCAAGTAAGGCGTACGCTTACCAGAATACGAGATGACAAGGTTTCGGGAGGATCTCGTACATGCAACATAGAAAGAGTTTCGATCTTTAGGATTGGCTGCGTTTGCAAAAGGAACAAACACATTGTCAAACTCCGAACCTTTAGCTGCGTAATATGTCAGTATACAAGGAAGGTCATTGTTGGAAAAGTCAAGGGTGTTTATGGTACGAAAAGGTACAACATTGCCTGTCCTGTAGTGTACCTGTGTCTGCACACCGTTATCATTAAGAAACTTGTTCACCTCCATTACATCAGCCTCAGTAGGGACAAGGATGGCTACATCATCCAAATCCTCCATCTGAATTCTGTTAAGAATGCCTTGGAGTTCCTCATGACGGCTGGCGAACTTAGCTATGACAGGTTTCGGATAGTTGGGATAGTCGCTATCACCGCCATCTTTTCGATTGTTGGTCATGAGATCAACATTTGATGACTGAATCTGTTGAGCTACCTTGGCTATTGATTTGGGAAGGCGATAGTTATAGTCGAGAGATAGTCTGTCATAGTCGAGAGCTATGGCGATATCCTCTATATTGCAGCCATTTCTGTTCATCTGCTGAGCAGAGTCACCGAAGAGCGACAGGCTCTTGCCTACCTTTGGCTTAATTTTGCTCTGATAGTCAGCGATATTGAAATCCTGGGCTTCGTCAACAATGAGGTAATCAATCTTATCCTCAGTCTGCTTAAAAATGGTTCCGCTTGGAATCAACTCATAGTTTTCCGTATCGGTAACACTGAAATCAGAGTCCATAATTACTTCTTCAAACCAGCTCGTTCTTCTACCGAAAGCATAGTAGTACTTGTCGTCTACCCAGTCAGCGAAGTCAACACCATAAGAATCAGATGTCCTCAGTACAGGAGCACCACCTTCACCAGCTTCATGGAGGAGCCAGAATCTTGCACCATCAGAGCCACTGACATAGCTCAGCATAGGATGCTGTGGAATGCCCTTGAGTGCAACTGCACCTGTCTTTGCACCATAGGTGAAGAAGAGCTTGCCTGTCTTAGGATTCTTCTTCACATCAATGCGTGATACATTGTGAGCAGCTTTGAATTGCTCTACTGTCAGAGTCTCATTTGTGCGCACAAATTTACGAACATCCATATCATTCACGAGAAAGAGGACATCCCTCATTATAATGCCGTTTTGGGGGTTCTTCTGGCAATAGACATCACCGTTCAAATCAAAGCCACGATGTGTCCATGCCCATTCGTAAGCAATACGCTCTTTGTCAAGGCCAAGAGCATCCATACCGTATGCGATCATACGCTTTAGTGCAATGGTGAAAATAAGGATTGCGTACGATCCCTTGTTCTTTGCCTGCAATGCGCGGTGTATGGCAAGATTTGTCTTGCCACTACCAGCAGCACCACGGACTGCGATGCTCTTGTCGATGTTCTGAACGATGATGTTCCTCTGAGAATCATCAAGATTTGATATAAACCACTTTTCTAATCTCATACTATTCTGTTTTGTTGCTGCAAAGTTAAATCTTGGCAGCGAACTCTATGTTCGCATTAAGGAATAACTGTCAAACATAGACTTAATTCGATTATAAATCTCGTCTTGGATAGATGAAGGCGACAACACTACAAGCTCTTTTCCAAAGGAACAAAGTTCTCGGATTAACTCATAGTTCGGAATACAATTTATGGAGAAGAATGCTCCTTCATTAAGAGATGGGTATTGTTTACGGTAAATCCCCTCACGTTCACCTTTATACTGACATTGAGAACCGTGAATGGGTTTAGTCTCCACATAGTCCTTAGAACTATTGCTCACCCAAAACAAGATATGTTCAATACCACGGTCTTCATATAGGGTTACTCCAATAATATCTTCAAAGCGTTCTGCCAAGTCTTCGTTACATGGCTTGTATTTCATTTCAGGAAAGGCTGTCACAGCATCAATTCTATCGAGGGCAAAATTGAGGATTTTGCCATCTTCGTCTGCTGCACCAATCAAGTACCACCTATTATTATATTGCTTAAGCAGATACGGATGGAAGATGATTTCTTTAGTTTCCTTATCTGCAAAAGTATGATAACCCAACCGAACCACAACTTGATTTGATATGTTGTCAAACAATACACCTAATAAGTTGGAATTTTGTAGGTAGGGGTTATTGCTAAAGCTAATGATACGTGGACGTTTTTTTAGCCCAAGTCCAATCTTGAATCTGTCGAGCCATTCAAAATGAGCCAACCCATCAAACTGTCCTATGGTGTTCAGGACTTCCAATATCAAATTGCTTTCTTCCTCACTTAGTTCTTTTCTGAAAATAGTGAAGGAGGGATTCTCATATCTAATACAACGACGACCATATGCACGATACCGTTCTATTTCTGCATAAAAGGGTGCATACTCCAAGTAGTTAATATCCTTCTCTATGCAGCGTTGAGACACTTCGGGAAATCCTGCCTCAATCAATTTCTCATTACACTTATCCGTAAGGTCATGTATATCGTAGAAATGATGTCTATCCGACAACATTTCATCAAGGTACATGTATCGTGTCAAAGCGTTCTTGTTATTCGGCATATCTTGATATTTTTTGCAAAGATAGATACGGATAGCGAACACATTGTTCGCATCGTTCAGATTTAGGTCTGTGATAGTAAAAAAGACTTGTATTCGCGCACAATCAGTTCCTTGATGTCAACTTCCAACAAGTCGGCTATCTTCAGCAGACTTGCCACATCTGGCTGTGACGAGTTCGTACACCATTTAGATACAGTGGAAGACTTGCCCCCCATTTGCTCTGCAAGCCATTTGTTCGTGCGCTTCTTCTCTACTAATACGACTTTAATACGATTTATATCTTCCATATTACAGGGTTTTATGGCACAAAGGTAGTGAAAATAAATCACTTTTGCAAAAGAAAACAATCTTAAAACACCTTGGTACTCCTATCTTTATGCTTTTTTATAAGTTTTGCAGTGTTTTGAACCACATTTTCTATATGGTCACGAACCATACAATCATACAAGTTCACCATACAACCACGATGCATCCTTCAAAGGTAAAACATTGCCAAATCATCCCATGCAGTCAAACTACTTAACAAACAAGGGCTGGGAGGTCTTATGCACTCTATGATTGCAAAACCGACTTTGCAAAGCGTTAAAAAGTATTCAATGGATTTTTAGTGTCTTTCTGGGCAAATAGACCTAAATTCAACTAAATATAAAATACAAAAGTGTTGTTGGACGATTGGGAACATCGTGGTATCATTATACCTAATTTTGGGGCAAAGTACTCTAAAACACAGATATTTACAAATGCGAGTAAGACTCAGCCGTGGGCTTGTATGGGATATGATTGGTATGTCGGCTTATCCCCGCTGGTCTCACCTCGACTGTAATACGATGATCACGAAGGTAATGGCAAATATAAAGGATCTTGAACAACGGTATGGTACTAAGGTAATGGTGGTGGAGACAGGCCACTATTGGGATAAACCGCTTGAAGCTAACCAGTATTTGGCTGGCTTGATGGACCAACTTATCAAAAATGGAGATCCGGGTTGCTTTTATTGGGAGCCTGAATCAATGTCGGGCTATGACCTTGGGGCGTGGGATCATAATACGAAGCGTCCAACTATTGCGATGGATGCTTTTCTCGGTGTAAAATATTCGGAGGTGCCGTGGGTGATACGGGCAAGTATGACAGTACCAGAACAGGGAGAGACTGTTCCTGGCGAAACCGAACTGCGACTGAGTGCAAACGTCGAACATATACGTAACCGCAATGTCGGTTTAGATTTTTATGTTGATAAGAAAAATGTTGGAAGGGTGACATCTAAGCCGTTTGAGTTATCTGTTCAAGCTATGCAAATAGGAGTTCATATTGTATTTGCACATGTAACCGATGATGAGAAGCATGAACAAACGACTGATACGGTGACGTTTTTTGTGGGTGAGTCAACGTTGCTCGAAAACAGTATAAAACATAACACGGACCAGCGAGGTGGAACTCAACAATGGAATATTTATGCAGCCGAGGGTGGACAATACCTGTTACTCTTACATTACAGTACTGATGAGGCTCAGGGTGCAATTGTCACGGCTAATTCTGACGCTCTGACTGGAATATATTTCTTCACAAAAGGTGATAATATGTATATGAATAAAAAAATAGAACTGCCTGTTTCTGGTAGCTATACATTGGCATTATCTGCCACAAGTGTTAATGGGTTACCTGCAATAAACGGTATTCGTATTTTCCCGTTGGACGGGCAACTGTTGCCGGTTGAAGGCATAGTCAGCAACATAGATGCTGTTGAGACAAAAGAAGATAACGTTATACTGTACGTGTATACACTTTCGGGGCAATTCGTCGGTAGGTTCAGTGAACATCAGTTAGGCTTGTCTTTGGGTGGAAGAGATTCGGCTGTTGTCGTCTTGCCAAATTGTGTCGGAGGAACGCCGAACATTGTACGGAAACATCGGCTGAAATAGCTGACTGACGAAAAACCTGTTTCATAACTTATTTCGGTGATTGACAAACGCCCTTCATACAATAATTCTGTTGCGTGGCGCAAGCGGATGGTGCGTATAAATTCTGTTGGCTTTTGTCCTGTGAGTGATTGAATCTTACGATAGAACGTCATGCGGCTCATGCACATGTCACTACTCAGTTGCTCCACACTATAGCTGTCATCGCTTAAATGGAGCTCAATGTTAGCAATGGCTTGTTGTAGCAAGGGGTCTTGAACTGTTGTCTTGTCTGTCGGGCTACTGTTTGCTACATCGTTTGCACTATGGGGTGAGTTGCTTTCGTTATCTGCCTGTACTTGACTCTTATTGTTATCTTTGTTCTTTTGTGTAATAGGAACGATAATGTTTTTCGTTTGCTTCAAAAAGCGTTTGCGTTGACGCATTAATATGTAATTATGTATGGTAAGTGAAGCAATACAGATGCAAAATAATATATACACACAATACATCCACCAGCTTGTCAGCCATTGTGGTAGACGTTCTACAATTTTTTCGCGATGTGGCTGACTCCATTTAGAATACGGGTTCGTTTCCTGTAGCTCTATACAATAAACGCCTTTTTCTTCTGTGCTTTGCTGACGCATGGTATGGCGGTTAGTCTCACATAGTGCTCGCTTACTATAACAAGTCTTCCAAGACTGTCGGTTGACAAGGAGATCACCCCGTCACTATATTCATTCGAACCGTATTCGTCTGTTTCTATTTTACCGTCTTTGTATCTGTACAGTTGACCGAAGGTTGTTGCAAGCCACATTGTTCCGTTGGGAGTAAATGTTATTGCTGACACGTCTTTAACCTGTGTCAGTACGATTGTTCCCTTTCCTTGACTCATGCAGCGGATATCCTTTCCAGTACTGAACCAAAGGTCTGTTTCTGCTTGTTTTTGCGTTTCTGAAGTCTGAGATTGATTTATTCTATTGAATGCTATTGCTGAAGGACGTATCGAAAGGTTCCACGCGGTCTGCAATGAATCTGCGGCAGGTGTTGTAAGTCCTTTATTGTGAGACCTCCATTGCCGAATACTGTCACTGAGCGCAAAAGGCTTTCCTTTTCTGTCTGCCACTAATAGGTTCCCATGTATGTCAAGGGTAATACGATTGCATGAACAATTGGGAAGCTGTATTTGTATATGTTTCGGATGTTTGCCTACTTCAAACAAAGCCAACCCATAAAGCGAACCAATCCAGAGATAGTTGTGGTATAATTGCAGATCGGCACAAATGCTGTTACTTTGGTATTCAAGTGTATATACAGTTCCATCGTTGGGGTTATAATGTGCAACGCCTTTCCCTGCCGTGCCAATCCACATCCCTTCTGTCACTATGTCGTCTGCCATGGATATTGGTGCTACATCCAACGGCCATGGGGCATTCGTGAAATGTCCGTCATTCAGGACCAGCAATCCTCCGTTCCATTGTGATGCCCATAGACGGCCATGTTGATCTTGATGCAAACGGGATATATACTTGTCATCGGTGATAAAACTATTAAGAAGTTTTCCCTCTGCAGAATATTCAAATATTTTTTTATTGGCTGTCAGCCAAATGTGCTTGTCTGTGGTCTTTATCATGTTGTCAACGCGCTTTTCATCTACGTCTTTAAGTTGTTTGATGTTGTAATTGTCCTTGTCTAATATATATGCTCCATGGAAGGTCCCAATAAAAACATTGTGTTTTACATTAATAAGGCAAACAATATTATTACTGCCTAATAAATTAGGATGTGCGGCGTCGGAACGGAAAATGTCAATTTGTCTTCCATCATCTCTGCATATACCACCACCTTCAGTGCCATACCACAGAAAGCCTTCATTATCTTGTATTACACAGCTGATTTTGTCTGAAGACTACATTTCAATATTTGGAAGTGAAAGATATCGATATTGCTGTGCTTTTATATGTATGGTGTAGAAAACGAGTAATATCAGTGCTCTAACGATATGTTTTGCCGTAATTCTCATTGTCTCTTATTTCCGCCTTTTACTTTTCATACATAATCAATCCGTTTCCTATTGCAAAGATAATATTTTATTGTGATTATGCAAAGGGTCTATGCATTATTATATATGATAACGTTCCTTTTTAGCTGTTCCTGTATAATAAACTTATGGTGGCAAAAAAATGTACAACACATCAATCGCCACATTTCTGCGGCAATTGAAGGTGAGGGTAGGCTGGTAGGACTTATCAACAGTGATTTGCGTCGGACCACACCGTTTACTTCTCATGAGGATGACACTTATTTCGGACGTGCCATGGCAATTGTCCAGACGACACGCAAGGCGGGACTGATCACACTGACCTTGAATGTGGAGGGACTTCCGGAGCCTGTAGTCGTCAGGCTTTCCGGCAGATAATGTCTGTCCGCTTCATTTGACGAATTTGAGCCGTAAGCTGTTCAGGACCACACTGACGCTTGAGAATGCCATGAGTGCTGATGCCCACATTGGCGTGATTTGAAAGTCTATGCCAAACAGGTAAAGTACTCCGGCAGCCAACGGAATGCACACGATGTTGTATATGAACGCCCAAAACAGGTTTTGCCATATCATGTTCACTGTCTTCTTGCTCAAGTCAATGGCTTCAGGAATCGTACGCAAGTCGTCACCCATCAATGTGACTTGCGCTACGTCCATAGCGACATCCGTTCCCTTGCCAATTGCAATGCTGACGTCAGCCTGTGCCAGTGCCTGAGTGTCGTTGATTCCATCGCCGATCATCGCAACATGCTTGCCTTCCGACTGTAGCTTGCTCACAAGGTTTTCTTTGTCTTGTGGCAGAACCTTACTCTGGTAGTGCTTGATGCCGGCTTTGTCTGCCCAGTATTTTGCAGCTTCCTCTTTGTCGCCGCTCATCATGTATACATCAATGCCACGATTCTGCAAATCGGTCATAGCTTCTTTTGCATGAGGCTTGAGAGTCTCGCGTTCCTCAAGAGGCAGATTGTCAGCTTTCGTGAAGTCGATGTTTTGGTTTGGAATGGTGAGAGTTCCGGTTTTGTCAATAACCAGGGCATTCACTTTACGCAGGTTTTCCAATGCACTCGCATCTTTTATCAGTACTTGCTTTTCCGCAGCCTTGCCTATGCCTACCATGAGTGCAGTAGGGGTGGCGAGACCCATTGCACATGGACATGCAACGACAAGTACTGCCACTGCGCTGAGAATGGCTTGTGGAATATATGCACTGCCTCCGATAATCCACCATGCGAAGAATGTCAGGACAGCGATGCTTGCAACAACAGGAACGAATACCAGCGCAGCCTTGTCAACAATGCGTTGCACCGGAGCTTTTGAGCCTTGTGCTTCTTGCACCATACGTATTATTTGCGCCAAGGCTGTATTCTCTCCGATCTGCCGTGCTTTCATTCTGAACTTGCCCTGGCTCGGAATGGTTCCGGCAAGCACCTTCGATCCTTTCTTCTTCTCGGCAGGAGTCGGTTCGCCGGTGATCATGCTCTCATCAACATATGCCGCATCCTCAGTCATGAACGAATTGGCCCATGTCACTTCACCATCGACAGGCACTTTCTCTCCCGGCCGTACTTCCAGTGTATCACCGACTTCTATTGTTGATATTGGCACCTCACGGATGACAGCTTCCTGTACGATCTTTCCTGTTGCGTCACGCTTTTCAGGAGTTTCCACAATATGAGCGGTTTTAGGAGCCATGCCCATAAGTTTGCGTATGCTGCTTGCGGTACTGTCCTTTGCCTTTTCCTCAAGCAGACGTCCGGTGAGCACAAACGTGATGATCATGACGCTGGCATCATAATAGGTGTGCCATTCTATCCCGCGGCTTCCCCACACACTGTCGCCCCAGAATGTGTTGAACGCACTGAACAGAAGGCTGATGGCAGTCGAAAGGGCAACCAGAGTATCCATGTTGGCTGACCCGTGGCGTATTTGCTTGAACGTGGATGAGTAGAACGACCATCCGCAATAGAAAATGTTGGCGAGGGCTATTATCAGGCACAACTGATTGGCCAAGTCTCTGCTGCCTACGTTTATCCATCCCATGGAAACGCTCATCACCAGGACAGAAAAACACCACGACAAAATTGTCTTGCGCTTTAGTGTCACGTATTCACGCCTTCTTATTTCCTCCACCGAGCGGTCTTTCTCTATTATAAGGTCGTAACCGATGGCATTGATTTGACTCTTCATCTCTTGAAGGGAAATCTTGTCGGGATCATAATCAACCAGCGCGCTTCTGCCGGCTAAACTGACAGATGCACTGTTTATGCCATCGAGTGAGTTCAATTTTTTCTCGATTGTGGCCGAGCATGCCGAACATGCCATGCCTATTACCGGTATAGTCTGTTTCATGGAGTCTTTATAATTGTGTAACAGATGTTTTTAGGGTTATGATGCGCTTATGCAAACATAGCGTTTATAAGAAAAGTTCATATCTTCCGCTCTCGTCAACAGCATCTTTGATTTGCTGTGGACCAACTTTATTCGGGTCGTATTCCACTGTAACGTTTTTGGCTTCCACGCTTGCCTCAGCGTTTGTCACTCCTGTGAGTGCCTTTATAGCGTTTTCTACATTTGCCTTGCAATGAGGGCACTTCATTCCTTCTACATTAAAAGTTCTTGTTTCCATGTTCTCTGTATTATTATGTTCAACTTATATTTTTTATTTACGCTGCAAAGGTACACCAATTTCACGGGGCGGATGTTACAATATATTGGATTTGATTTATAACTTTCCGCTCTATACGTTGAGGAATTCCTCAGTGGAGGTCGCGTTTTTCTGACATTAAACATACAGTTTTTACTTTTACCTCCCTTTACTGTGCTGTTGCTGCAATCCGGTGTAATGGTTGCAGCGGGATCAATACAGTGTATGGACTCTTGGAAAATACAAGTGAAGAATGGCTTCTGTTTGTGTCATTTCACAAGCATCACCATAATCATATATAACGGCGGGGGAAACGCTGCCGCTTGTTGTGAGGAGTATGTCGCCGCGCATAGTGGAACTGCCAAGATATACGTATGTCTGCGCCTCACAAATCATGCATTCGCAAACCAAAAGGATGATTGAAAATAATGTCTTCTTCATATATTGCAGCATTGGTTGATACTACACGTTGATTGACAGTCGGAGTCAATTAGCAAGTGCAGATATACAAAGTTTGTTTGTGACTGATTACGTTAGGCGTGAGAAAGTTTGTTTTCCTTTGATTTTGTATAGACTTCCTATCATGGTTTTGTCTTACATCTTTGAAATCCGTCACTTTAAGTGTGTTTTGCCTAAACCGCCTATTGGTGTTTTTCTCACTTTGTTACTGCCAGTATGACGGAGTGGGTGTGACGGCATCAACACTAACATCTCAGATGGCGCACTATGCGAGGTGTGTCAAGCGGCGATCCTCCCCCCGCCGTCGTTCCGGGAGTGGACCCTCATAGCACCTCTGGATGACGGGGGGGTGGGATGATGACATCAGGCCTGGCCTGCGAATCTCCGAGTACTTCATAGAGAATGTTAATGTGGTTGACTATGAGAATTTACTTTGTAAGTCACGTTTCTATGGCAGGACAAATCATTCCATAGGCTTAATCATTGACTCTATGAATGCGATTTCCGCATCTGTCAGATTGTACTTGCGGTAAAGTTGCTTGTCAATGTCCGCAACACTCTGACTCCAATCTATGTCGCTCTGCGACGTGAAATCCTGGAGGGGAACGTAAACGTAAACGTCCTTGCCTGCTCCTTGATCTTGTTTTCGCAAAGCCGTCATTATGCGGAAGAACTTTGTACTCATATATTTATTGCAATTGTCTCGTTCCTCTTTTATTTGAAAAGGATAAATTTGCACAAATGTTTCTGTACAGATTTCTCCTGGACTTGCAAGATATGTTTTGTAGACACTGTCTTGAAGATTACCAGAACCATAGTTTCTTGGCATAAAGATTTTGTATTTATCAAATCCTTCTCTATTTGGAACAGGATAGTCAATAGGAGCAAATTTTTTTATACGATGTTGTTTTTCATCTAAACCGTATATAGTGATACCATGGATGATGGGATTATCGCTTATTTTGGGAAGTCCGTATTTATGTTGGTCTTTGAAAAAATCTCCACGTAATCCGTAAGGTTTCATACTAGATACCATTTTGTCAAATGTGCCTTCATGAAGTTCTGTACGTATTTTTCCTACTTTTTTCTTAATCCATAGAAGTCTTGGATCTCTAATAAAAATATCGTCATCCTTATCCTCTCGCAAGAATCTGATACTTCGAATAGGCTCTTTTATGTCTATAACATGTGAAATAATCTCACATTTATCATTCCATTTCAAATCCCACAAAACATAACACACTCCTCCTTTTATTTCAACATTGTTGAAAATATCACGACCATTTGCAAAGTCGAAAATTTTTCTTATATGATGATCTTCTAGCATATTATTTCTAAAGTTGTCTAATCCTCTTCCTCCAGAATACCAACGTGCGGGCATTATTAGTGAGAAATAATAAGGCTTTATAACTTTTGATAATTCCACGAATTTGTTGTATATGGGTATGGCACTTGCACCAGCTCCACCATCCATCACTTGATATGGCGGATTCCCCACTACGGCGTCTATTTTCATGTGCTCGTTATTGTTTATTTTCCAGAAGTTCTTGCCGTCACGCAGAGTATTGACGACAAGGTCTGGGTGTTGTGATATGTTTTGAATAATGTTTAGATAATATTGTGCATTTACACGGATGTTGTGGAATCCGGCAAGAGTGCGTTTCGTGATGCTTTCTGCCATTGGAGTCATGCAGGCTACGAGAATATTCTCCTCAACTGTTATGTCCCATAAGCTCTTGGTGAGTCCAAGTGTAACCTCTCCATACTTTTGTTGTGCGGCTTCCAATCTGTTCCGATAGATGCTATATGCCACATAGAGAGGGTAGAGTCCGCTTTTTGAGTTTATTTCCAAGACGTGCGCATTGGGACTAAACACGTCTTTCGTAACTTGTCCTTTATCCACGAACCGCGGTTCTTGCAAGGTATGCTCGAAGTTTTCGTCGTAGAAGCACCAGCCGCCCAGACAGTCGCTAAGGTGCATGTTTACTATACGCCAAGGTGTCAACACGGTCTCTTTGTCAGGATTGCGGAAGGTGCTGAAGATTGCCGCAATGCGCTCTATGCGTTCCTCTACGCAGAATTTGTCTGCTGCCCGTACCATTTCACGTATGCGCTTGCCTGCCTCACGGAAGATGTCGGGGTCATAGTATTTCTTGAACTTCTCAAACCTGTCTTGGTCCACACCTTTAGGCATATATTCTTGCCACGACTGTTCATCGATAAGGTCAGTGAAGTTGTCGATAGTGATTTCTGTATTCTCATCCTTCAGCTCTGCTCCATATATCAGTAGCGGCATACGGATTGAGATGCCACGCAGTATGCTGATAGCGTTGCGACGCTGGTTGCTCATGGCCTTCAACTCATCTAATCGTGCCTGTTCCTCTGGTGTACGTTCACGTTTCGATTTTCTCTCTATTCGTTCCTTCTCCTCATATTGCTCATTGGTAAACCCTTGGTCGTTTACATCAATGTCGCCAGTTCGTGCCATTGCTTTGGTTGTGCCGATGGTGTTCTTCAAATCGTTGAAGTCCTGCAACTCCATCGTGGTCAGTTTCAGAAGTTCGTCATTGTAAAGTGCGCCATCCTCGAAACCACATTGCACCACCTTCTCGATTTGTGCTTTCTTCAATTGTCCCATCATCTGATTCACATCGTAAGGTTTCATCTGTGATCCATCTATCGAGATTATAGGACAGAAGTTGAGAAAATCACCCAGAATACGACGGTCTTCTTCTGTTTGTTTGCCTGCCTTAGCACTAACCTTCGCCGTTTCTGCCAGCACACGCAGGGTGCGGTCGGGAGCGAAGTCGAATGCGTAGCATTGCTCCTTCATGCGCCCACAGGCAGAAAAAGGAGATTGTACGCGGAATATTGTTTGCATATATTGGGCTGCGGAAGTACTGAACGAACCAGCCATCATGAAGACTGCTGTCCATGGCTTTACAGTTACGCCAGTGGTGAGCCTGCCGCAACTTAGAGTGATCGTGTAGGTTGTTTCGGGATTCTTGCCGATAGCCTTTTCAACCATTTGTAAAGCATCGGTGTTTTCCTCGTCCTCATCTCCGTTGCCTGCCACATTGACCGTATTAAACAGTCCGAACACCGGATGCTTTTTGAGCTTAGCACTTAACGCCTTAGCTGCCTTTACACCAGGGACGATCCAGAGAGTGTGGCGGAAAATGCGACGGAACTTACCGTTGCTATATGGATAGAGACTATTCTTGTCATTTTTGCAAAGCAAGTTGAGAAAACGGTCTACATCATTGTCATGATAGAATGTACCGTCAGTTTTAGTGCGGAAAAATTCACGGAAGTTGAACGCCTTTTCGTCTTCAATATAGGCACTCATCAACGTTCCCAAGTCGTATGTATATATATTGATGGCAGGCAACGACGCATACGGGTTAGGTTCGTAAGGATTATCTGTCACCCATGCCGCTTTTGCCCTTTGCTCCATCACGTAGTCCCAAGTAAATATTTCATTTTCTGAATAATCATCGAACAGGTTGAAAGGAGTGCCCGACAGTTGTAAAACTTTTGTTGCAGGCTTAATCAATTCACTAAGCACACTTTGTCCGAGTTCTGTTTTTGTTCCCTCGTGTGCTTCGTCTACAATGACCAAATCCCAGGTCGCCTTGAAAATAGTGTTGTTCTTATCGAACTTGCCTCCCACTTGCTCCGAGCCTCTGAGATCTTGCATAGATGCGAAGTAGACATACTTGCCGCCTGTTGTCGTCATCCGCTCAAGGTTGTCGAACATCTCGCCATTATTCTTCGAACCATAATGATAGTCGTTACGATCGTAGAATATCTTGCCGAAATCCTCGAACCAACCTTTGTCTACAACCGGACGGTGGGTTAATATTAGCGTTCTTGTAAATTCCGCTTTCTTTACCACTTGCAGGGCACACAAGGTTTTGCCAAAACGCATTTTCGCATTCCACAACATCTGTCGTCCTCTGTTGAACCGTTGCAATGTCCTGTTGATGGCTTCTTGTTGTTCTGGACGGAAGATGATAGGAGTCTGTCCATAGCTGATGTCTGATGGATGCAGGCTCTCCTCGCCATGCTTTACAGCTGCAATGGCTTTCTTTACTGTCTCCAAATCGCAACAATACCATTCATCTGCACCACTGACGCCTTCGAATTCCTTTCGCTTTATACCTGAACGTTCCAACACCTTGTGCACTTGTTTGTCGTTGAATGTCATAATCATGCCATTGCGAATGAAGATACTGATTTCGGTATACAGCAGCTGATAGGCAATACCTGCCGTCGTGGTGTATTGGCGAATGCGCTTATGGGCGGCCTGTTGAAGTGCCTCTGCGTTATTGAAGATATCACTGCCGTCGTCTTCGTCGATGGTTGTCTCACCTATCTTCAAGCAGTCGCGGTGCCGTTCGTCATTAATAGCGAATACGTAAATCAGTTTGGATTTCAATGAGGATTCGAATGTTGCCATAGGTAATTATTTTATGAGGTCGATAAACCGAATTTTCTTTTTATTGTTAGTCCAGTCGCGTATGAGGCAATACATTCCATTATGTCTGTGAATGTCATTTTGCTGACATCCAGGACAATAAATGGTATGTTCTTCTTCGCCGAATAAAGTTTGTATTTTCTCTGCCTGCCCGTTGCGACAGCTGTCCGGCACTACACCTTTCAGTCCGTCCATCTGCCAGAGATTCCATGAAATGATATAAGCGATGTATCTGATGCTTTTTGCGAGCGGAAACTTGCCGAACCTTTCATGGTAGAATTCAATAAAGGTCCAAAGTAGGGATATACGTGCTAACAACAAACTGTCGCCTTGCCATTCAAATCCATACGTACTCATGTATGCCGCCTGCGCCCATTTAAGCCACTCGCCACTTGAGTTCGTGTTCTCACTTACTATTCGCAGTTTCCTGTCGAGAATGCCGATGCGTTGTCGTAGTGGAATAGCCGTGCCTGTCGTGGTATCATACCGGCTGACAAGGTATGGAGCCTCGCCGCACGTTATCTCCATACGTACAGCCCTGACGTAGTCTTTCCATGTTCTGTTTGTTGGGAAAACGATCTTGTCGGGAATGCTGCGCCAAGTGTGACATGCATGGTTTTCTACATTGAAGACATTCTTCCTGCCAAACCATGCTTCGTCTACGAGATTATTCTGCGCATTGCATACCCACGACGGGGTGAACACCTCTGCCATGTCCTTTGAGCGGTCCGTCTGGCATTCCCTTGTTTTCAGAACACGAGGCTTGATAACCATTCCTCGCTCGCCTATGACTGTTTCAAACGTAACGGGGGAATGGTACGTATACTGCGGACCCAGATCTTCATAGTCGTTCGTGGCCCAGAAAATGTTTTGTCCTGTGGTATGATCGAGCAGCAGTGTATCGGACACTTCCGCCGACAATATCAACAGACTGTCCTCCGTGACTTCTATGTCGGAGGTATAAGTATAAATGTCTTTGTCTGGCATTTCTTGCGCTTATAGCTGATGGCAAAAGCACTTATCGGATATAACAGGAATCCCCAACCAAAAGACACAAAAAAAGCGCGGACGCTTATCCGTGCCTGAGGTTGTAGGAATACCCTGTCTACTAATAAGTGAGATGTCCACGCTATAAACGCAGACATTAGTCATTTATCGTTGTAGACATATTGAAACTTCCTACATTTCAGACACACCGAATAACTGCTAATGCTGTTATTGTTAACCCACGAAAGTCGTACCTCCGCTCCTCGCTCGGGGTCTCATGCATGTGGCATGCGTCGTTTACGACGATTGGAAGATACTTGATGCAAAGTTACAAAATTATTTCATACAACGCTCACAGCCTTGGTAAAAACTTGCCATCATTGCCTCCACCTTCCACGTCATTCAGACGACTGTCCAAATTTCAACCTGCAAATCTCAGGGATGACGGAGTGGGGGGTGCCGCAGGGTGACCGGCAGAAGAGGGGGTAGCCGTACCAAATGCCATTCAGAACGGGCATTCGGTCTCGGGTTCGGCCATTATCTCCTCGAAGTCATCTGTGGTGTATATATGGTCGGAGGGGTATTCTGTATGTGGCTGTGGGGGTAGTGCTATTCCCGTGGAAATGTCAGTTGCCGGCGGTGTGGCAAGTGGAGCGGATGGCGATACCGCTGACACCTCGTTTGTGGCTGTGCGCTGTGAAAAGTCTGACACGTTTGCCGTTTCCTGCATTTCATGGCACACTTCCTTTCTGCTTTCCGTCTGTTGCTTTATAGCATATTCAATAATATAATCGGCTATGTCGCTGCCTTTTTCGGCATGACAGCGTTCGAGCAAGTCAGACACTGTCATCTTCAATCCTGCCTTGGCGTATTTCGTGGCCACCGCATCCCATTCGCTGTAGCATCCTGCGTCAGGATAGATGATTATTGGCTTACTGCGCCCCTTGAGAACCTCTCCCTCATTCATCAGAATTTTGTCAAGCATATTACTGCCGCCTACTGACAGCCACACGGTGCCGGGCATGACTATGCTGCACACGACTGCCGTTTTCTCCGCTTCCACTATGCCTATCGGTTTGTTCTGATTTTCGGGATACATTTTGGGGTTCAATAGGTGTTCACCGAAGAAGCATTGCGTGAAGTCTTGTTTCCAATCAGCGGTCAGTCTGTTACATTTCAAGAGCCGGGAGTGAATCCAGTCAGCATCTGTCGCGGTACCTTTCACCCGATGTCCGGTGGTGTCGTGATCCATTATCTTGCCTGTACGCAGATGGAAATTGCTGTCAATCTGCCAGAAGATAATGTTGCCTGTACTGTTAGCACACTTGACCTGTTTCGTGGCGCCGAGCATATACAGATCTGCGGCAGCATCCACCTTTTCCTTGGGAAAGACGGAATAAAGGAATTTCACAAGTCCGGAATCGTTGCTACGTCTCATGTGTACATAATTTATATCAAGAGCAGAAGGGTGTGCGTTGTGGTTGAACAACGGTTCTTTGTGTGAGCTGTATGAACGGTTCATGTTGCCACGATAAGGCGTGGATGTGTAATAGTTGTTTGTCGGTCTTGCTCCAGGATGAAGGCTGAAGAACTCGCGTGGCGGAAGGTGGTAGCCGCAGTTTTGCTCACGGTCGCAGCGTCCGCAAGTCTCGCCTACAGGACGATTGGTCGCAGCGTCAACGTATAGCACGAACCGTCTCTGATGGCATTGGGGACATTCGTACTTTTTCGAAGACCTGTCAAGATGATAAGGATATGAGGTATCAAACATAATAGAATCTTTTTCGTGTTATTGTATGGTGAGGGAATGTACCGCGTAGGGTATGGGTAGTTAGGGAGGCCCCCCCTATATAAAGGGGGCTTCCCTTCCCTCCCTACATTCCCCATCTTCCCTCCTGGCATTTTAACTCTATCCAACTTCGCCATCCTTCACCAGTTTGTAGCCTTGTTTCACAGTAGGATACGTGATTTTGCACAAGATGCCTTCATCGGTCGCACGCTTGATTTGTGGTTTAGCGGAATCTTTACTGCTGCAATACGGCTTTCCAGTTTCATCTTTGGTATTGACAAGATGCGTTGACAACTCCGTATAAGTTAAGATCTCATCTCTTCCGAAAACTTCCTCAAATCGTGGACGCCACAAGTCCTTCCATGTCACATCATTCGAGGATTGCTTGTCTCCTCTCTTTGACGGTTCAGCCGGAACGAACACGTCATCCTGTATTCGCCATGATACATCTTCAACTCCGGGCCCGTCGGTGCATTTCGTACCACAATAGCCTGTTCTGTTCGACATGGTGAATACGCCTGTCTCTTTGTCGTACTTTGGGCGGTATACCTCGCGTGCATGCCTCATCACATAGCTGCCAAGGTGTCCTGTCATCTTGCCTCCCACAGAGTTCTCGTTCTCATGGATGGCGCTGACAATGCATACTCTATATTGTGAAGCCCAGTGGGCTAAATCCTGAATGAATTTCTTGCATTCCTTGAGATCGTTCGGATCTTCAACAAATTTTGTCAGAGTGTCTATGGTGAACATCATAGGCTGGTCAGGGTTATTTATGCGAAGACGCTTGATAACCAGATTGAGTGTTTGGCGGAGCGTCTGTGCATCAAGTTCCATTTCGTCCGCACTACAATCGTTTAAGTTTGTGCAATGAAAGTTCTTGGAATTACAGGTCATTGTCAACACTCTGTCACGAAACTTTAATGTCCGTGCACCATTCATCTCTGTATCTATGTACCATACACCACAATTATCTTGTGTGGCTTCGAGGCCGAAATCACTGCCAAAACCTAAGGCTGAGATTGCTATAAGAGCGCATGCCTGTGTCTTGCCATGACCGACCTGCGACTTTATGGCGCAGAAATCTCCAGTGTTAAACATATAGTTTCCGCTCTTGTCGCGCAACAACGGGCAAGGCTTGTTTTCCTCAACCCTCTTTGCGAGTTTGTCATCGGAATGGTTGTCGAACCATTCCACGAGCTTCTGCTCTTCAGTCGTAAATCCGGCTGCCGCCGTTTTTTGTTCTTCAGTCAGCTGTTTCATAATGTCGTTTTCAATAATTTCTTTTTGTCTCTCCATGTCTATCGAAATTTTCTGTTTGTGTTCCTTTAATAATAATGATCCTGCCTTCCAGTGCATTTCTGTACTGGTCGGTTACTCCAGAGCGTACAACGTCGCCGTTGTCGAGGTAGATTGTACGTCCACAGATGCTGTCGACGTGCCAAATGTTTATAATATCGGAGTTGCTGACTCTGACGAACTTGTCAGACGGCAGTATCTCCTCCAGCTGTCCGAGCAACATGGATACTTCCAAGAGCTCTCTGTTAGTCTTAACCAGGATGCATTGCTTGCCATCCGATTTTATATGACTAACTTTGTCCACATCGAGTCTCACTTTCGTGAAACTGTTACCGGTCTCAATGAAAACTGGTATCATATTTTTTTATTTTTATTTTTATTTTTATTTGAGAGCACTATTGCTCTTTTAGGCTACAAATATAGTATGAAAAATAGAACTATACAAGTAAATATGGTAAAAATGCAGAAAAAGTTGTAAATACAATATTAACATGCTGGGTTATAATGATAAAAAATACATTATGTCATATCATAACGTACTGAATGTATAGTCATATTTATTATTGATGGTCAATGTGTTAGTGGTATAATATGCTATACTTTTTATGTATTATTCCCTAAAAACATGTGAATGTATGGCGAGAATGTCGCAACAATGCAAGTTAAAATCTCATAGGATTAAACTCTTATTTAATCTATAAAATAACATCTTAGTAGTGTTTTACGCCCCCTCTTTAACCCGTACTTTATTTATTTATTTAAGTATTTATCTTTACTACTTGTAAATAATCAGGCATACCGGCACATGTGGAAAGTATTTACATACGCCTTTTATATGCTTGTCCCCATCCGCGTGGATACACATTTACCTATTGTTGCGATAGAACGTGATGCCCAACTTTTTCCCTTGACAATAAGATATATATATGTGTGTTGATGATGGTCTGCGAATAACGTGTCAATGTTTTCATGACGGTCGCTTACAAGCAAGCCCGACATGCTCAGCTGTTGTTTTTTTAGCAAAAAGACGCCTTGTTTCGAATCTGTTCCCGAAATAAGGCATTTCATTCCAAAAATTTGCGTTACGGGATATTATGAAGTATCTTTGTATTGCGTTAGGGAAAGAAGGGCTAATTCGGGCTGACGTCTCACGGGATGACGGCCGACACCTCACGGG
>CAYVNW010000017.1:0-52278 GCA_964452915.1 uncultured Bacteroidaceae bacterium
TGATGCACCAAGATTGCAGGTAGCCCATTTCACGCTCAGACCGAGGTCGACATAGCCTGCACTGTCTGAATCAGCTACTGCATCATCATCCGAATTTGTGGAGCCGCTAATGGAAGCAAACATTATCCCCACAACCATTATAACAGCGACCATACCACCTGCCATCCAAATCCATTTGTTTGAACGAACCTCATCGTCAGACTTTTTCTTTTGCCTCCGTTCCTTATTATTTTCCTTCCCATCATCACCAGCTCCATCATCATTGGAAAAATCATACTCCGTCTCCTCATCATCAGCCCCATCATCATTGGAAAAATCATACTGCCCATGTAACAGTCTTGCCAAATCGTTTACACTTTGGATACGCTGTTTTTTATTGGGGGCCATTGCCTGACGGATAACAGTAATTATTCTATCACTGACTCCGTGCTGCTTCAAATCGCCCCACGGGAAGCCATCGATAAATATTTCCGATGCATCAGGCGCACGATGCCCCGTCAGCATCTTGAACAGCGTGCCGCCAAGGGCATAGACATCCATCGTCACCGGAAAGCCGTCGCTCTCGTGATAGTTCGCTTGTTCTATTGGCGCATAGCCTGGGGTGCCGCTACCTATCGTGGTACTTGTTTCAGGTTGTCCATCATCGTCATACTGCTTCGACAAGCCGAAATCGATCAAGACAGCATCACCGTTCTTGCGAAGCATGATGTTGCCGGGCTTAATGTCGAGATGCAGCATTTTGTTTTTGTGCATGAACGACACTGCGGTGCAGACCTGTCTCATGATAGTGAGACTTTCAGACTCACCAAGACCGCCCTTCGTCTCGATTGCCTTGTCAAGACTCATGCCATCTACGTATTCCATCACATAATAGGAGGTGTCGTTTGCATCGAAGCTCTCAAGCACCTTCACAATGTTGGGATGATGCAGTTTGGCAAGGTTGGCGGCTTCCCGGCGGAACTTCTTCCGGTAATCATCCACCACTCCACCCTTGCTACCTTTCGTCACCGTGCTGCCCTCCCGACCATTGATTTCCTTCATGAAGAACTCTTTGATCGCCACCCGCATACTGCTTCTGAGTGTTCCCAATTCGCCTTTCATCTCCACGCTTGCGTCGGCAAGGTAAGTGATACCGAACGAACCCTGACCGAGCGCGCGTTCGATCTTGTAGGTAAACGAGTTGCCCCGAAGCACCGTACCGGCAGGCAGGGACATATCTGTTTTGCTCATATCTTATTGCTATAATTATCAGTTTTACTTTTCCACATATTCACACTTACAATACGGGCAATGCATGGAGTATTGCTTCTTCAATAGCTTATAACTGATGTTGCCAAGGAACTTGCCACAATTCGGACACACATAGTTGTCTTGGAAGTCTTCGTTGAGATGATCCAGTTTGTCCGCCGTATTATCGTTCTTGAGTCCGAAGAAACTGTATATGTTACCAATGATTCCTATTCCTGTCAACACATATCCTATGGGGCCAAATAAGAAACAGCACGGCATGGCACACATTGTGAATATACCGCAACCCGTGCGTATCAGGTTTATCCGCTTCTGCCGGTCTTGTATCTGCCTGCGCTGCAGTTGCAAGCTGTTCCAGACCTCTTCAAGATGCTTTATGTTGATCTGTTCCTTTGGAGGTGGCGGCACAGTCCCCACGAGTTTGCACGCAGCGTCAATCACGGAATTTAATTCGATACGGAACATGCTCTTGCCAAGCTTCAAGGTATCGGAGATGGAAATCCGCTTTGAAATGATTTCGGTGTCATTTACCAATGTTGTATTCAATGGGTTGCTGTTACGTACAATCATGCTGCCATTTTGGTCAACCATGATTTTCGCATGAGCCTTGCCCTTGGCAGGATCACAATGACTGACGCTGTTTGGCACACACCCAGGCGAACCGATGGCAACACTCTTTCCAATGCCATCAATTGCCACTAACAAGCGTGCCGTTCCAATCTCTCTCCCTATTAAGATTGTCTTACCTTTTAATGAGTACATCTTCAAACTAAGCCTCAAGATTTTTTGTTGTATCAGCAGTTTCATCAGCCGTATACCCACTCGCTACAAACATGTCGCGCAGGGTTTTGAGTGCTTCTTTGGAAATACTGATTTGATACTCAAAATTCCCCCCGTCACTCAAAATCAATTTCTGACGCACAATGGCAATCTGATACACATAGGTTAAGTTGATGATATAACGCTTGCCGACCCTGGCAAACTTATTCGCCGACTCTTGGAGTTTATTACTAAGACAGTTCTGCATCTGAGCCAAGTTCATGCATACCGTACCCTTTACTTTGTTACTAAGTACGATGTTCGTATAATTTCCATCCGCCTCAAAATATACAATTTTCGAGATATCAATTCTGAAGAATTCATCGCGCGAATTAAGATATAGATACTTTATCCTGTTCATGAATAAATATTGGTTATATTAAAAAAGATTGTTTTATAATCATGTCGCACTGACACATAGGGAGAATGAACATACCTTGCCTCTTTCGTTTTGAAGTGACAGGACACGACAACAGCGCACAATCCCCGTGTGGAGACCGTGCGTACTTATTATATATATATAAGGTGTGGAAGGAAGCTATACGTGTAAACAAGCCGGAGAAGCCACCATCAGGTTTACCCCCCCCCTAACACTCTCGGGCTATTTGTTTTTACATAAAAGGAATGATCCACAAGTTTCATCGGTGTGTACATTCTGTTACATATTTTGTTTATTGCAAAGTTAGTAATTTGTTTGTAATCGACAATCATTATCTTACGAATTTATTGATAAAATTATTATCAGCAAGCATTGCAACGTCATTTTCCTATCACTTAAGAGCAAGAATGCCATGAAAATGACTGTTTTGGGGAAGACGTGGCTGGGGGAGATCTGCTATACAGCCCCTTTTATTTCACTCAGAGGTTGGTTCGTGACGCACTATTTTCCAGCCAATTGCAGCAATTATAATGCTCATGACCGGACTGATGATGTTGAAGAAACAATAAGGCAAGTATGTAAGAGTCGGTACGCCAAGAACCGTGCTTTGAGTCATTCCACATGTATTCCAAGGCACAAGCACGGAAGTAACGGTAGATGAGTCTTCGACCGAACGTGAAAGGAGGCGCGGCTCATATCCTTTTTTCTTATAAATGTCTCTGAACATATCCGCCGTGATTATAATCGAAACATATTGGTCGCACAAAAGAATATTATTCATTATTCCTGCCACAACTGTTGAGGCAACAAGACTTGTGGTTCCACTAATTACTCTTACCAACAATGACGTTAGCGAATGTATCATACGGCTCGCAACCATAACACCGCCAAAACACATGGCACAAAGTATGAGCCAAACTGTATTGAGCATACCGGCCATCCCCGTGGTGCTGACAAGATTGTCAACCGCAGTGCTGCCTGTCTCAACGTTAGTCGACGAGAAGTAAGTAATCATAAGTCCCTTGATCATGCCCAGTGCGTCTGAACCACCTGTATCTCCGCCGACAGACAGCAATATATCAGGTTGCATAATCATCGCCATAATACCGGCCAAAATAGCGGATACAAACAACACAATCAACGAAGGCAAACGCTGTGCAATCATCAATGCAGTTAAAACAGGTACAACGAAAGTCCACAACGACAAGTTGAACGCATGTTCCAACCCTTCTGTATACTCAGCGATATGTATATTGCCCGATGTGTCCATAAAGAAACCGGCAATGAAAAAGACAATCAATGTAAGAATGAGCGAAGGGATAGTCGTTCGAAACAAGTTTTTAATATGCGTAAACAGATTAACGCCCGAACATGTCGAAGCAAGTACGGTGGTATCACTCAATGGCGACACCTTATCGCCGAAATAAGCACCGGATATTATAGCACCTGCCGACCAATACTCTGGTATTCCCAACGCTGTTCCTATGCCTATCAACGCAACACCTATAGTAGCAACGGTTGTCCACGAGGAGCCGGTCATCACCGATACTATAGCACAAATGACGCATGTACTGACAAGGAAGAACGTAGGCGACATGATCTGCACTCCATAATATATTAATGTAGGGACAATGCCGCTTATCATCCACGATGCCGACATCATGCCGATAAGAAGCAAGATAATCAAGGATACCGCAGAATTGGCAGTAGTCCTGATTATTCCTTTTTCCAGTTCCTTCCATGGAGTTTTGTACTTCCACATTACAATGCATACACAAACCGCCGTTGAAATAAGCAATGCGACTTGTGTGCCTCCGCCTAATGCGTCATTACCAAAAAGAGTAATGACCAGCACCATCATACCTGCCAAGACAAGTATTGGGACACTTGCCATCAACAGATGTGGAGTTTTTACTGTCTCTTCCTTATTCATAAACAATTAATAAGCTGTCAAAATAGTGTTCAGCACAACCTCATATATATTTCCATACGGATAGAGGTTGACATAATTGAGTTCGTCCACGACTGAGTCGGGAGTAATGCCGGAAGCGTAGTCGCATTCTCCTGCATAGTTTTCCACATACGCCACAGCCGGATAGACAGTGTAATAATATGGAGTTGAGATTGCCTGCAACATCACATTTTGCCCTGCTGTCTTTGTTCCAATGATTGTCATGTCGGTTTGTCCGAGTGACTTCAACCCATAAATAAGCCATTCCGCCGCACCTTGCGTATTGCCGCCTGTTATAAAAAACAATGGAATATTGCTTCCTTGCGTAATGGTATACGGAGTGTCGTTTGCTGACTTGTTGGAGTTCCAAGCGGTTTGCAAGAAGGTTCCGCTGACGTTGCTGACAAGTTGGGCTATTTCCCGGGCGCATTCTATCGTCCCCTGGTTACACAGTCTCAAGTCAAAAACGATTTCACTCGGTTCTCTATCGATAAGCGAGGTTAGCGACGCTACAATAGCTTCAGTATCGTCCATATTTGATAAAAGGATATATCCAACATCATTCGCGACAATCTTACTTATTAATACTGCGTCTACACTTACTTTCTCAGATTGTTCAATAGTGAGGGTATCAATTGACGACCAATAATACAAGGCTTCTTCTGTGTCAACATCCAATTTATTGACAACCAACGTACGGGAACGCCCATTAACCAGTTGCGACGTAATTGATGACGACACATTATTATTATCTATACGGGCAATGAAGTCATTCCTTTCCAATCCACATCTTTCCGCCGGTGAATTAGGGTACACCGTAATGACACGTGCATACAGTCTTGTCGTTTCGCCTGTAGGGTCGGTCATCAGAACAAAATCAATGCCATAAGAGTCGGCATGATTAAAGTAGCCACACGGGTTTCCATCGCTTGTAACAGTGTCGATCAAGCAATACGACCACTTGTCGCCCGGTCCCAATGCCGTCAGTTTTTGTATGAAAGTAGTAGGAGAATCAAAATAACTCTTCCAAGCCAAGTCCTTTATGCTGTCATTCCACAAATACCATTCCGACATGACATCCTGCATCCAATGGCATGCAGCCGTTTTCTCTTCATACTCGTATGTACGGTCCTCACCACACGATATGAATGAGTTTACCAACAAACAGGTGGCTACCAAACCACCTGCTTGCGCTTTAATTATTTTGGATATATTCATATATCTTCAAGACATCCTGGGTATCAACCATTCCGTCACCATTAACATCAGCCTTGACGTCTCCCTCAGATGCGCCACCTGTTGACTCTTGTATATATTCATATACCTTCAACACATCTTGAGTATCAACCGAACCGTCACCGTTAACATCCTCACGGAGTGATGCGGTATACTTTGTAAGTGTCAAAGTGAAATTGTCAACCTTATAGAAATAGCCGGCTTTAACACCAATCTCGAGTTCTCCCGTCTCATCCACGTATATGTCGTTGATGACTGCCTTTGTGAGATAGTGACTGCCTAAATCACTTGCATCTACAGTGACAGTTGAGTCACCGGCAAACACAGAGATCTGATGACCTTCAGTAGAGCCGACCATTGCTGTCAGTCTGTAATAGCCTGGATAGAGCCCGTGTACAGTCTGGCTTACACCGGAACCGGTATTGCCGGTTTGTGAATCGAGCAGGTAATATGTTCCATCTGCATTGACACTCTTATATTGTAATGACGTTGCATTGTAAACCTTACCATCAGTTGTCCAACCATTAGTATTGCCTTCCTCGAATGATGGGTTAACTATGAATGACGTGCAATCAAGGTCCATATCCGGATTTATGGCAGAAGCGATGTAATTGGTAACGGCCGAATCAATGGACAGATATAATACACTTACCTCAGAATTCGACATTGTTTGTCCAGAGAATGCTGTCTCCCCTGCCTCAATACGTGTTTTCAATTCGTTTGTTGAAGCTGCAGCAGTATAATCTTCATATTCATTTATTGCCTGATAAGCAGACTCTATGCTCTTTGCTAAAATCAAGTAAGTCGGATCATGTGCCAACATTGCATAAGCACGGAATGTCTTTTTCACATTCGTGGCATAGAAATAGCCTCGCAACGCCTCCACAACTGTACCCTCATCGACAAAATCAATCCACTGAGGGTCAGCATCATTTATCTGCATTGCACCGCTTGGCGTTGTTGTATTCACATAAGTACCTACCACAGCCGTATCAGCATTAGTCTGAATACCACTCTTTACATTCACGTTCACGCCGGTGAGTTGTTGTACAGCTGAACTCGACGGCATCACCTCATAAGTATGCCCAGCCTGAAGTGTCGTCACATTAGTAGTTTTGCCGTTTATACCGGCTGAAGTGTGTGAATCTATTTGACGTGCGACTATACCGGTCGCAACCACTGCATCAAAAGGCACAGTGATGAAACCCCATTTATCCGCCGGCTGATTTATATTAAGCGTTGCTGCCTCTGCTCTGAAGTCCGACAACGGCTGGAAGTCATATCCGGGAACAAGCGATAGCTGGGCACATACCCCACCTTTAATATAGTTATAGCCCGATGACGGATTTGCATTCTCATTCAAATAATATAATGCATTCGGATTATTAGGCGGCACCGGAAGGTCGGATATCTTATCCACCTCCGTCAAGTCGTAACTTGTAGCCTGCTTGTATGCTGTTTTCTTTGCCAAAGTGGTAAACGCGTTCACGTCCCATGTACCAGTAAGTTTCAAACATCCATTTTCATAACCTGCCGCAACCAAATTGCTGCCTTTAAGGACAAACCGGATAATGGTGTCAGATGCCTCTTCCTTATGAAGGACATCACTTACATGCAACCCGTCAATTGTGTCCTTCATGATTCCGTAATAGAGGTTCCCGACTGAGATCGGACACGCACTTGTTGACGTTATCGAATACGACAATGTTGCCTTTCCGCCTTTAGCTATCTCAGCCTTGGAGGTCTTATAACCAACAAAGTTGAAAGTCTTCCCGTCATCTGTACTCTCATAAATCAGCATTCGTGGAGAACCCTCAAAACCAGTGGTACCCTTATCCTGCAATTCAACGAACCCTGTTGCTTTGCTATTGTACACCACTTTGTAGCTCTCTCCGTTGTGAATCTCTGTATCTGTACTTCCATCCACGCTCATACTCTTAAGATATAGCTGACTTTCAGGAACGACAGTCTCAACCTTCAATGTAGCCAGAACATTCAAACTGCCATCTGTTACTGTTATATACCATGTACCTTCAGTTGTTGGCTTAGCCGACATAGTAAATCTTACAGCCTCACCAGTATTAGGAATGACAGTTTCGGTATCTTTACTCTTTGCAGAAGACAAGTTACCTGGCTTCGAGGTTGTTGTACCGGCAAAAAGATATATGCCGTTTGAATAGTCAAGAGTTCCATTGTTTTTTACTTCAAACGTGAACTCATTGGAACGGTTCATATATACAGTTGCATGTGATATGAACTCCGCTGAAAGGTTTTGTTTTTTAGGATACACACCTGTAACACATTCCTGCCAGGAGTTGTTGAATCCCCAGTTAGGATCCTTACCTCTTGCCACTGTATAGTAGCCATCCGACTGTCCTCCCCATCCCATATTAATATGGAAATAGCCGGTTGAAGCCTGATAGCCATCAACAACAACGGCATGCCCGTCACCGCCTGAACTGACACCGCTGTACAGGACCGGACGTTGTTTTATAAGTTCATTGTAAAGGAGTGTTGCCCACGCATCATCGGAATAGTTATTATAATCCTGTCCCCAGTCCTTATTGTTCTCTGTTCCGCCATTCAAGTTAAATGAATTGCTGAATACTGCGCGACAATTGTCATTGTAGCCGGCAGTGCTTGAGCCATAAGTCAAGCCGGCCCCACCACCGACAAAGGCGACAAGTGTAGCGACAGCGTCAGTGTACTCACTTGGTTCCGAGCCATAATATTGTTCACGCATCAAGTCCCACTTCATTTTGGTTCCTTTAGGGAATGCAGTCGTTGCATTGGCCTCGCTTCCGTAAGTATAACTGCTCGTACTGCCTAATGTCGCTGTAGGCAGATCCTTTCTCCAATAATACAATATCTGCGAAGCGGCTGTAGCCACACATCCGGTAGCACTTCTTCCACCGGCTTTCAATGTAGGGCACTTATCATTATACGGGCTACTTTGATGCCAATGTGTTTTGAGTAATGGAGCTATGTCTACACGATTGGCAGCCGCACTTACTAAAGGAGCGGTTCTTCTTGGCGCATTAGCCGCCTGTGCTGATTCCACCAAATCACCATAATACTCCAGATACCATGAAAGGAACGGAGGCAAATTATTCTCATCGAAGTCACCGGTTTCCGTATATCCTAATACTTCCGGCAAAGCATCATCCCCACTTACTATAACAAAGCCAAGTCCTTTTCCACGGCTGAATATATAATAAGGTGCAGACGCAGACACTTTCGCAGAAAGTCGCACTCCTTTACTGTTTTTTCTGACAGCCTTCTTCACCAATGAAGGGGCTGACGTATTGTTTGGCATAAAGTTCTGTGCCAACTGCTGAGCCTTCTCTAAATCGATTGGATCAGCAAACAAAGTTGTTGTACACAATAATGTGACACAAACGGATGCAATTATTTTCTTCATTACGTATTTGATATTAATTATTCAAAGATTATTATATTTCGGATTTAATCATCAAGTTTTAGAACAGCCAGGAACGCTTTCTGCGGCACTTGTACATTACCAATCTGCTTCATGCGCTTCTTTCCTGCTTTCTGTTTCTCCAACAGTTTTCGCTTACGGCTCACATCACCGCCATAGCATTTAGCGAGTACGTCCTTACGGACTTGCTTCACTGTCTCGCGTGCCACGATCTTTCCACCAATCGCAGCTTGTATGGCAATATCGAACTGCTGACGTGGAAGCAGATCTTTCAAACGCTCGCACATACGTCTGCCAAGTGCAACAGCATTATCTGCATGGGTAAGCGTTGACAAGGCATCCACACTCTCGCCGTTCAACAGTATGTCGAGTTTCACCAGCTTTGAAGGACGGTAGCCTGCACTATGATAGTCAAACGAAGCATAGCCACGGCTGATGCTTTTCAACTTGTCATAGAAGTCTATGACTATCTCACCTAACGGCATAAGGAATTCAATCTCTACCCTGTTGCCTGCAATAAACTCCTGCTTCTTCAGTTCGCCCCGTTTACTAAGACATAAAGTCATTATCGGGCCGATATAAGTAGCAGTAGTTATGATTGTAGCATTGATATACGGTTCCTCAACATGTTCGATGAGGGTAGGTTCAGGCATGCTCGACGGATTGTGCACTTCCTGACATTTTCCATGTTTGTCATATACCATATACGATACGTTAGGCACGGTGGTAATAACATTCATGTTGAATTCACGGTCGAGCCGTTCTTGGACAATCTCCATGTGCAGCAAACCAAGGAATCCACAGCGGAAACCAAATCCCAACGCCGCAGAACTCTCATGCTGGAACGTAAGCGAAGCATCGTTCAGCTGTAGTTTCTCGAGTGAAGCACGCAAGTTCTCGTAATCTTCAGTTTCTATCGGGTAAACACCGGCAAAGACCATTGGTTTCACTTCTTGAAAGCCTGCTATTGCCTTGTCGCTTGGATTTGCCACCGTCGTGATAGTGTCTCCGACTTTCACTTCCACAGCATTCTTGATTCCGGACACTATGTATCCCACATCGCCCGTTCCGAGCACTTTCTTCGGGATCATGTCCATTCTCAAGACACCTATTTCTTCTGCCACGTATTCCTTTTTGGTATTTATGAACCTTACTTTCTCACCAGAATGCATCACACCATTCACTATCTTGAAGTAAGCGATGATGCCTCGGAACGAATTGAATACCGAGTCGAATATCAGAGCTTGCAAAGGAGCGTTTTCATCACCACTTGGATGAGGAATACGCCGGACGACTGCATCAAGGATTTTGTCGACACCCCAACCGGTCTTTCCTGATGCGAGTATGATTTCGTCACGGTCACAACCCAACAAATCCACTATCTCATCAGCCACCTCATCGGGCATCGCATTCGGCATATCACACTTGTTGATAACCGGTATGATCTCCAGATTGTGGTCAATTGCCATGTACAGGTTCGATATTGTTTGTGCCTGCACACCCTGTGTGGCATCAACTACGAGCAAGGCTCCTTCACAGGCAGCGATACTTCGCGACACTTCATAAGAGAAGTCCACATGTCCCGGAGTGTCAATTAAGTTCAGTGTATATGTTTCGCCATCCTTTTTATACTCCATTTGTATGGCATGACTTTTAATTGTTATGCCCCGTTCACGTTCCAAGTCCATATCATCGAGCATCTGGCCTTCTGTGATCTTGATTGTATGAGTATATTCCAGCAATCTGTCAGCCAAGGTCGACTTCCCGTGATCTATATGTGCTATAATACAGAAATTCCTTATATTCTTCATTCAAGCATACTATTCGAAATTAATACAAAGGTAGTAATAAATTTGTGATTATCGGGTAAACATACAGTAAAAAAACAACAGACATACGTAAAAACCAAAAAAAAGGAGACATGCCACTTGTCAACTGACACATCTCCTTCTTATAATTGTAATGTGAACTCTCCCGAAGAGCCCGTATTTACTTCAAAGAGTAAATATAAGGGTCCTTTTCATCACCTGATTCTGAAACAGCAAGTTTGTCCTCACGAAGCAACCATCCTAATCCAAGGTTGAAATCTTTCTCAGCCAACTTGGTAGTCTTCTTAATTTGCTTGTAAGTCTGACCGTTGTTCTCTGACAGAGCATGCCAAATAAGACCTGCAATGTTTCCTGCCTTTTCCTGTAACATAATCTTTTTACTTTAACCTAAAATTAATACACTAAAACCTATATGAATCTTTTTCACGCTGCAAAGTTAAGACTATTTTCTTTTTTCACAATAGTTTTTTTGAAAAAACAATGCAGAAAATTGCATTATTGTGTGCGCACACAGCAAATTGCAATCTATAAAGTGCAACTTCGGCTATAAAATACCTTAATTGTAATCTTTAGGGGTAAACACGTATTCTTGAATCTTATGATGTGTGGTTGCATCATAATAAGAATATATAATGTTCAGCCCTTCAGCCTTGACAAACCGTAGATCTACTGAGTTGCGTACTGATTTTAGCAATGCCTCTCTTCCTTCCTTGTACTTACTGTTCATCTCAGCATACATTGCCGAGTCGCCCTTCACTGAATAATAATAGATATAATCATTATTACCGTCATTGTGGCAAACCAGACTGTCGAGATAAATAATGTCTTGAACTATAGGACAAGGACAGTTCTTCTCAGTGTATTCTTTTGCTTCCCGCTCAAGCCGTTCTCTTTTCGATTCCTGACATGAGCACATGGAGGAAATTACCACCACGGCAAAAAATGTAATGACGGCATACTTCTTCACAGTTGTTGTTGCTATATTTGTCTGCTTCAAGTTATTCATATTTGTCATGCAATGCAAACTTAGTTTTCCTTACCTGTATTCATTTGCTTCAATGTCTCAACCAGTGCGCTGGCAAGCTGGTCGGGACAAGAAGTACGTTTATATCCACAGCGCAGTCCCTGAAGGCGATTTATAACATCTTCCGCTTTCATGCCACGCACCAATGTGGATATTCCCAATGTATTGCCGGGGCATCCGCCGACAAACTGCACATCCTGCAGCACATGATTATCGTCGATGTCCACATCTATTTCGGTCGAGCACGTACCTCGTGTCTTATATTTTGTTTTCACCTTTATTATATATATATATAATATGTTTTTACGCTATCGACAATTTAAAACGCTAAGAAGTTAAGACCTTTATGGCACGGACTGTTTGCTGTCAGCTTCACCGGTTCTTAACTTCTCTTTTCTGTAATGCCCAATACAGGCGCAAGCCTGTAGTTGTAGTTATTTCATGTTAGTATAGACATTCTGCACGTCGTCGAACTCTTCGAGACGTTCAACCATCTTGTCTATAGTCTCACGTTGCTCATCAGTGACTTCCTTCAAGTCGTTAGGAACATAAGTGAACTCGGCAGACGTGATTTCATACTTGTGGTCCTCAAGATATTTTTGTATCTGAGCAAAGCTTTTCGGATCACCGTAGATAGTGATGATCGTCTCATCTTTATCCTCATCGGTCTCCTCGTCATATTCGTCATTCACACCATAGTCAATCAAGTCAAGGATCATCTCGTCCATATCGATACCCTCAGGTTTTTTGAACGAGAAGGTAGAATAGTGGTCAAACAGGTATGCAAGTGATCCCATTGTACCGAGTGTTCCGTTGAATTTGTTGAATATACTGCGGACGTCAGCTACAGTACGTGTAGGATTGTCGGTCAGTGTATCAACAAACACAGCCACACCATGCGGTCCGTAACCCTCATAGGTCATAGTTTTCCATGCCGATTTGTCTTTACCTATTGCATTTTTGATTGCACGGTCGATATTTTCTTTTGGCATGTTTTCATGCCGGCAAGTAGCAATCACCGCACGCAGGTGTGCATTATTATCCGGTTCCGGTCCGCCCTCTGCCACTGCTATAGCTATTTGTTTGCCAAGACGTGTGAATGTCTTAGCCATGTTGCCCCATCTTTTCAATTTACGGGCTTTTCTAAATTCAAACGCTCTTCCCATTATATGTTATTGTTATATGTTACTGTTTAAATGTCGCAGTTCTTTTCCACGGAGTTTACTTTCCGCGTACGGCTGCTCCTGTTGCCTTTACTATTGCTTGTTCTATCTTTGCCATGACTGCCTCGATTGCCTTATCATTGAGTGTCTTCTCCTCACTTTGCAACGTAAAGTTGACTGCATACGACTTCTTTCCACTCTCAAGGTTTTTACCTTCGTACACATCAAACAGCTTGACTTCACGAAGGAGTTTTCTTTCTGCTCCATAAGCAGCGGCCTCAATCTGAGCGAACTCAACATTTTTGTCAATCAACAAAGCGAGGTCACGGCTGACAGCTGGGAACTTAGGTATTTCGCGGAAAGCAACATTCTTTCCTTTTATGAGTCGCATGAGGTTGTTCCAATTGAAGTCGGCAAAATAGACAGGAGCGTCAACGTCGGCCTTCTTCGTCTGCTTCTTGCTCACTATGCCATATCTGACTATCATCTTTCCGTCGCGTGTGGCAACAAGCGTTGATGTTGACCAAATGTCATCTGCTTTTTCTGTGAACGTTATTCCGCCAAAAGGAATGCCTACCCTTCTCAATACATTCATTACGTAAGCCTTCAGTTCATATACGCTTGAGTCTTCATCCGGATGTGCCCAACTGCCTCTCACCCGTTTGCCTGTAACCCACAGTCCAAGGTGATAATCCTCTGAATAACCCAAAAGTACAGTCTTCGATGTTTGTGCATTGCTCACAGCCACCTTTTCCTGACTTTTTTTGGTAGCGTCATAATAATAGCAATTGCCAAATTCAAAGAATTTCAAGTCCGGCATCTTTCGGTTGGTATTATGACTGATACATTCCAGCCCTCCGAAAAGCAAGGTCTGACGCAGCACACCAAGGTCGGCACTTAACGGATTCATAAGTTTCACAAGGTTTTCTGCCTTGTATGTTTCCATATCATCGTAATACGATGTTTTTGTAAGTGAATTATTAAGTATCTCATTGAATCCGCAACCGACAAGTTGTTCTCCGACCAGATTTTGCAGTTTATGTGACTTGTCGAGTTCTCCTTTTATTGTCAGAGAAGATTTAAGTTGGGACGGGATCTCCACATTATTATATCCATATATACGAAGGACTTCCTCAACGATATCACACGGACGGGTTACATCCACTCTGTAGGCAGGTACCTGAAGTTTCACAGTTTCTTCTGTCTCGTCAAGAATCTTCATACCCAAATCCACGCATATAGATTTGATTGTTTCGGCAGGGATTACCTTTCCCGTCAAATCACAAAGATACTTGTATTCAAGTTCCACAATGGCATCCTTAGGCAGGTTGTCGTTCTTCACATCAACGATGTCCATCGCTATCTCCGCTCCTGCAAGTTCCTTAGCCATCATCGCCGCCATCTTGGCAGCATATATTTGTCCGTCCGGATCAATGCCACGCTCAAAGCGATAGCTCGCATCAGTTTGCAAGCCGTGACGGTGTGCACTCTTGCGTATCCATTTAGGATGGAAATAAGCCGACTCGAACAGTACGTCCTTCGTTGACTCATACGTTCCGCTTCCTTTTCCTCCGAAAACTCCGGCTATACACATTGGTTCTTCGGCATTGCAGATTGCGAGGTCATGGTCTGAAAGTTTGTGTTCAACCCCGTCGAGTGTGACAAACGGTGTGCCTTCCGGCATGGTCTTCACTACAATTTTTCCGCCTTTTATCATATCAACATCGAAGCAGTGCAAAGGCTGTCCAAACGCCATCATTATGTAGTTTGTAATATCAACTATGTTGTTGATTGGGCGCAGCCCGATCACAGTCAACTTCTCCTTAAGCCACTTCGGTGATTCTTTCACATCGCATCCTTTCACTGAAACTGCCACATAACGCGGACATGCGTCAGTTTGTTCTACTTCCACACTTATAGGCAGGTTATGGGAATCGATCTTGAAGCCATCCACACTCGGACGATGCAATGAAGTTGCATAACCATTCTGGCGTAAATAGGCGTACAAATCACGGGCAACCCCCCAATGACTGCATGCGTCGGAGTGATTCGGCGTAATTCCTATACCTATCACATAATCGCTCTCAAGTCCGTAATATTGTGCGGCCGGAGTACCAACCACAGCATCGTCGGGCAATTCAATGATACCTGCATGACTCGTTCCAATACCTATTTCATCTTCAGCGCAAAGCATGCCGTTCGATTCAATTCCCCGCAGTTTTGACTTCTTGATAGTGATCTCCTTGTCACCGTCATACAGCTTCGTACCTATTGTGGCAGCAATGGTTTTTAAACCCTTGCGACAGTTTGCCGCTCCGCAAACTATCTGCTCCACCTTTCCTTCACCCAGATCAACGGTGCACACATGCATGTGGTCACTATTTGGATGAGGTTCGCACGTCAGCACCTGTGCGACGACAAGTCCGGCCAGACCGCCTTTGATTGATTGAACTTCTTCAAGGCTTTCCACCTCCAGGCCCACACTTGTGAGCGCATCTGACAATTCATTGGGAGACATGTCGAAATCGACATATTCTTTAAGCCACTTGTAACTGATGTTCATATATATTCTATGTTTATATTCAACGATTTCCGAACAAGGAGTCACATGTCTGTGTGCAACAACGGACTAATACGTATGCCTTGTTCCAACTTGCAAAGTTACAACAAATTGACGAACCGGCAAAATCACAAACGACAAAAGTAGCTTTAGGACGTTCTATTTTATGGCATGGATGCATTTTCGCCTCATACGGCAGCGAGGATCCACTCGTTGTGCTCGGGCTGACGGTGTGGGAAAGTGACTTAATTTTGCCCCGAAGCTCATCAGGTTATTGGCATAAGCAGGTCAGGTTATCGCCCGAATCACATCCGGATAGAGTCTGCTTCCATACCATTTCAAACTCAAAAGGGTCTCAACTTCCGGGTTAAAGCCGCAAAGCCGTTCGCCGCCTTTATCACTGAAGTAATAAGCAGGTACTGCACAAACAAGATGTTTACCCTTAAAAATAGGTTGGTTTCCTAAATTAATCAAGCACACAACATGGCAAACTCATAAATTTTATCTATCTTTGCAAGGTTTTTAACAGCGCAAAACAAATGGAAAACAGAAGCATAGTATCTATAGCAGAATACTCAAAAGAGAAGATACAGTACCTTCTTGATATGGCTGCGGAATTCGAGAAGCAGCCTAACCGTACTTTACTCCAAGGCAAGATAGTGGCCACTCTGTTCTTCGAACCGTCCACCCGCACCCGGCTTTCGTTCGAGACAGCTGCCAACCGGCTTGGTGCCAAGGTCATTGGATTCACCGATCCGAAAGCCACAAGTTCATCAAAAGGAGAGACATTAAAGGACACCATTAAGATGGTGAGCAATTATGCCGACGTCATTGTTATGCGGCACAGACTTGAGGGCGCGGCTCTGTACGCAAGTGAAGTCACCAGCGTTCCTATCATCAACGCTGGCGACGGAAGCAACCTTCACCCGTCACAGACAATGCTCGACCTCTATAGCATATACAAGACTCAAGGCACTTTGGAGAACTTGAATATCTATCTTGTAGGTGACTTGAAGTATGGCAGGACTGTTCACTCGCTTCTGATGTCAATGAGGCGCTACAATCCTACTTTTCACTTCATCGCACCAAAGGAATTGGAAATGCCCGATGAGTACAAAGAATACTGCAAACAGGAAGGTATCAAATTTATTGAACAAAAGGATTTCACCGAAGACACCATTGCCGATGCCGACATTCTTTATATGACACGTGTACAAAAGGAAAGATTCACCGACTTGATGGAATACGAGCGAGTTAAAGACGCTTATATCCTCAGGGCCGACATGCTGGGCAAATGCCGTCAGAACATGAAGATCCTGCACCCGTTGCCCCGTGTCAACGAAATAGAGTATGATGTCGACGAGTCACCTCATGCATACTATTTTCAACAAGCACAAAACGGGCTCTATGCCCGTGAGGCTCTCATATGCGATGTATTAGGTATCACTTTAGAACAGATTAGAAATGAAAAATAAAGACTTACTTGTAGCAGCACTACAAAACGGATCGGTCATCGATCACATACCGACCGACAAGTTGTTCACAATAGCAAAACTATTGGAACTCGACAAATGTGTTGAACCGGTGACAATCGGCAACAACCTCGAAAGCAACAAGATGGGCAAAAAAGGATTGATCAAGGTATCGGGTAAGTTCTTTTGCGATGAGGAACTCAGCCGCTTAGCTATCGTCTGCCCTAATATGCGGCTGACTGTAATCAGAGATTATGAAGTCGTCGAAAAACGCAACATAACACTGCCAGACACACTGACAAACATAATCCGATGCGCAAACCCTGTGTGCATAACCAACAACGAGCCTATGAAGACTCTCTTTCTTGTGGACAAAGAGAAGGGACTTCTCAAATGCCACTACTGCAACAAAACCCAAAAATTAGGAAATGTAAAACTACTAAAGTAATATATGTCAGGATTCAAGGAGCGTGCAAAGCTCAACTTATCAGAAATAAACCAAGAAGTATTAAAGGAATGGAACGAGGAAGACCTCTTCCACAAAAGTATAACAGAACGGGAAGGTTACCCACCTTTTATATTTTATGAAGGACCACCATCTGCCAATGGGCACCCGGGAATCCACCATGTCATGGGACGTACCATAAAGGATACTTTCCTGCGATATAAGACCATGCAGGGTTACCAGGTGAAGCGCAAGGCAGGATGGGATACACATGGACTGCCTGTGGAGTTGTCGGTGGAGAAAAGTCTCGGCATCACAAAAGAAGACATAGGCAAGAAAATCAGCGTTGACGAATACAACAAGGCATGTCGGAAGAACGTGATGATGTACACCAGTGAGTGGACAGAACTGACCAACAAGATGGGATATTGGGTCGATCTTGAACACCCGTATATAACATACGACAATAAATACATCGAGACTCTTTGGTTCTTGCTGAAGAAACTCTACAATAAAGGACTGCTGTATAAAGGATACACAATACAGCCGTACTCTCCTGCGGCCGGTACCGGACTGTCAAGCCACGAGCTGAACCAGCCAGGATGCTACCGCGACGAAAAGGACACATCAGTCACAGCACAGTTTACTATAAACGAAGACCAAACTCTCATTCCTGTACCTGCAGGACTGAAATTGTACTTCCTTGCCTGGACTACCACCCCATGGACCTTGCCTTCAAACACTGCCCTCTGTGTCGGACCGAAGATAGACTATGTGGCAGTTAGAGGAAAGAATCCACTCAGCGAAGAGGAGGCAATCTACATCGTGGCCGAGACTTGCTTGCAGAAACTCTTCCCGTTGGAGGAGGGTAATGAATATGAAATCGAGTGGAAAGGTAAAGGTACCGACCTTGTTGGACTGCACTACCAACAGCTCATGCCATGGGTTAAACCATGCACCATAGAGGACAACAAACTTGTAGACAAGTCTGCTGATGCGTTCCGTGTAATTCCAGGCGATTATGTGACAACCGACGAGGGAACCGGTATCGTACACATAGCTCCAACGTTCGGAGCCGATGATGCCAAGGTAGCAAAGGACGCAGGCATACCAGCACTGTTCATTATCGACAAAGCAGGCGACACCCGCCCTATGGTAGACTTTACAGGTAAGTATTTCGTCAAAGACGACATGAACGAGGAGTTTGTCAGTAAATTCGTAAACGACACCTATTGGAAGCATTCAGGCGACTATGTAAAAAATGCATACGATCCTAAATATAATAAGGACGGGAAGTACGATGAGAAGACCGCTAATAAAGAGAAAGATCTCAACATCATCATGTGTCTCGAAATGAAAGACGCCGGTACTGCATTCAAGATAGAAAAGATAGTACACAACTATCCTCACTGCTGGCGTACGGACAAACCTATACTCTACTACCCTCTCGACTCATGGTTTATCAAGTCGACAGCTAAAAAAGACAGAATGTACGAGCTGAACAAAACCATCAAATGGAAACCGGAGTCGACCGGTACAGGACGTTTTGGCAAATGGCTTGAGAACCTTAACGACTGGAACTTGTCGCGCTCACGTTTTTGGGGAACACCTCTGCCTATTTGGCGCAACCGCGACACCCGTGAGGAAATATGCATAGGAAGTGTGGAAGAACTCTATAATGAGATCGAGAAGTCTGTTGCTGCAGGAGTCATGAAGAGCAACCCGCTAAAGGAAAAAGGATTTGTCCCTGGCGACATGTCACAAGAGAACTACGACCGCATCGACCTTCACCGTCCGTATGTGGACGACATCAAGTTGGTCAGCGACTCGGGTAATGTGCTTATGCGTGAACTTGACTTGATTGATGTATGGTTCGACTCTGGTTCGATGCCGTACGCACAAGTCCACTATCCTTTTGAGAACAAGGAAGTGATCGACAACAAGACGGCTTTCCCTGCCGACTTCATTGCCGAAGGTGTCGACCAGACTCGCGGATGGTTCTTCACACTGCACGCAATAGCTACCATGGCATCCGATTCGGTTGCCTTCAAGACAGTAGTGTCAAACGGTCTCGTGCTCGACAAGAACGGAATCAAGATGTCGAAACGGCTTGGAAACGTAATCGACCCGTTTGAATGTATCGCTAAATACGGTGCTGATGCTGTCAGGTGGTACATGATTACGAACTCTTCACCATGGGACAATCTGTCGTTCGACCCTGATGGAGTAAAGGAAGTGACAAGTTCATTCTTCATAAAACTCCACCAAGCATACTCGTTCTTCACTATGTACGCAAATGTCGACGGATTCGAATACAAAGAAAAAGACGTGGCTTACGACGACCGCCCGGACTTCGACCGTTGGTTGCTGTCCGAACTGAACTCGCTTGTGAAGGACGTCCGTGCTTATCTTGATGATTACGACCCTACTCCCGCTGCGCGTCTGATACAGAAGTTTGTTATCGATTACCTTTCCAACTGGTACATACGTCTCAACAAACCTCGCTTCTGGGCAGGAGAGATGACTACCGACAAACTGTCGGCATATCAAACTCTGTATATCTGTCTCGACACACTAAGCAGACTGATTGCGCCAATTGCGCCATTCTATGCCGATCAGCTCTACCGCGACCTCAATGACTCTACAGGTAAGGATTCTGCTAAAAGTGTACACTTAGCTAAATTCCCTTCATACACAGAGGAACATATCGACACAGAACTCAACGAAGCTATGCAGGCGGCTATGGAGGTTACATCAATGGGACTCTCTATCCGCAAAAAAGTGAAGATACCGGTAATACAAGCACTGCACGCTATCGCCGTACCTAACACCGACCCACTGCTGAGCTCACGTATCAACCGTATGGCATCTATCATCAAGAAGGAAGTCAACGTAAAAGAACTTGAACTGATGGACGGCTCTATGCTTGAGAAGAATGTAAAATGCAACTTCAGAGTGATGGGCAAGAAGTTCGGTAAACTAATGAAGGCTGTGAACGAGGCTGTGACAAATATGTCGCAAGAGCAAATTGCCCAACTTGAAGCAAACGGACAGATAAGTCTGAATGCCGGTGGTGAAGACGTTGTCGTTGAACTGGCTGATGTCGATATCGTGTCGCAAGACATCCCTGGTTGGAGCGTGACCAATGAAGGAACTCTGACTGTCGCACTCGATATCACCATAACTCCGGAGTTAAAAATCGAAGGCAACGAGCGTAAGTTAATAAAACAAATACAAAACCTGCGCAAGTCTACCGGACTTGAAATCACCGACCGCATTGTGGTCAGAATATCCGACTGCCCCGAAACTGAAGCCGTGCTTGACAAGTTTAAGACAAACATAGCAAATCAAGTACTCGCAAACAGTATCACCTTAGAGGACAACGACGGAGAAGAATTCGACTTGGGCGACTTCAAGGTTCACATTAAAATTGACAAAGCGTGAATAAGAGACAAGCTCTAATCATAACGATCATCATTGTGTCGGTTCTCATCACAGACCAAGTTGTAAAGGTCTTGGTGAAAACCGGCATGACTCTTGGAGAACATATACACATAACCGACTGGTTTCAAATTGCTTTTGTCGAAAACGACGGCATGGCATTCGGAATCACATTCGGAAGTAAGATTTTACTGACTGTTTTCCGCATCATAGCAGTCAGCCTCATAGTCTGGTACGTTTATAAGTTAACGTCAAAGCATATGAAGACAGGGCTGATGGTTTGTCTTGCATTTGTCGCGGCAGGCGCAATCGGCAACGTAGTTGATTGCCTGTTTTATGGGGAGATATTCAGTGAATCTACTCATTTCACGGTGGCCCACTTTGTTCCGTGGGGCGAGGGTTACAGTCATTTCCTTACAGGCAAAGTTGTCGACATGTTCTACTTCCCGCTCGTCGAATGGAACATGCCGGGATGGACATGGCTTAACAGCATACCATTCCTGCCCGATGCCTATGAGCACTGTGTGTTTTTCAGTCCGGTGTTCAACGTCGCCGACGCATGCATCAGTTGTGGTGTCATAGCTCTCATCTTGTTCTACCATGACACACTGACAAAATATATCTATGCAATAGCAGACGATAAAGGCAAGCAAGCAAGAAAAGAATAAAGACAATAAATGATGAGATCACTCGCATTGCACCTCATTACCCTGATCATTGTTGCCTCACTATTTTCGTGTGACAGCAAATCTGATTACATCATACCAAAGGATAAGATGGAAGATGTGATGTACGATTATTTTATCGTGCAAGGATTAAGCCAAACCCTTCCTTCAGACAAACGCGATATGACGGAAAAGTATATGGAGGCTATCTTTGAGAAACACGGGGTGACAGAGGAGCAATTCGACTCATCAATGGTCTATTACTTCCGCAACATACGCGACATGCAAGACATCATAAGCGACCTGAAAGACCGTTTCGATGATGAGGACAACTTGCTTAAGTTGCAGGGAGGAAGTAACGAAATGCGCGCCAACATAACGCTTGGAGGCGACACAGCAGATATTTGGACAGGGCAAAAGGTTTTCATATTAAGAGCTAACAGGTTTTTAAATAAGGCGACATTCGTATTCAAAGCCGACACTACGTTTCATCTCAACGACCGGTTCAAACTTGTGGCTGACTACACTATTATGCGTGAGGATATAAGCGACCGCGACAACAACGTGACAGCCTGTATTGCCATACACTACCGCGACGGAAAGACAGTCAGCAACGTGCAGCAATCAAACAACGGAGGCAGATTCGAATGTCAGATTGAGGCAATCGACGACAGAGAGATTGGATCGGTGTCGGGGTACTTCCTGTTTATGGCACGCGAAAGCAAGACCCGTCGCTTCGCCATCATACACGATATATCTGTCTATCGTATCCACACAACCGACAGACAGCAATCAATGTCAACTGACACCCTCAGTACAGACTCTCTTGCTAACGATTCCGCACATGCCGACTCCATCAAGAAAGCATCCGACTCTGATCTCAACAGGCATAAGCAACGGCTGACTCCTGAGCAATTAAGAAAGCAAAATACTGACAACAAACCTGATGTTAATATAAAGAAAGCTCCTGATGTGCGTACGCCTAACTCCATCGGACCACGAAGAAACATACGGCGCAACAATAGGAAATGACAATAAACAAACAACAAATAAAAAGTTTTACTACATCATGGATCCAGAAAAAGGCCACAACTGGCAGTTAGGACAAAACGGGGAAGAGATCGCAGGCGATTGGCTGATCAAGCACGGGTTTCGTATCTTGCACCGCAATTGGAATCTGCACAGAGGATGTGAGCTCGACCTCGTGGCGTTTAAAAATAACGAACTGCATTTCGTTGAGGTAAAAACAAGAAGAAAAGTGAGTGACGTGTACGGCAGGCCCGAACAAGCAATTAATTATAAGAAATTGCGCAACATGCAACGTGCGGCATTCCACTACATCAATACTTATCACTACAACTATAACATGCATTTTGATGCCATTGGTATAGTATATCAGTCTGAGCAGAACTACTCGGTCAAGTTCATTTCCGACATATCAACAATGCCTGGCATTAATTATAGTTACAATAGAAGATACTAAAGAATGAATATTCACAGTACAGTGGGAGAGACATTGACAACGACGGCGTGGCATAACACTGCGTCCTTAAATCCGAAGGACTCATCGCCTACGTAACTTCATAGATCTATCAGGCGAACCAGCAACCCATGTTCAAATTCAATACGTCTGTACCATTTAGTATTAGGTAACTCAGCATCCAGTTTGTACATGGCCGATAATCTTCCGTCACTCACCTCAACCACATAGTTACGGTAGACAGAGCCGTCTATCACAATTTCCGATGCCGCATATCTTTCCATCTCAATTGATTGCCTGCACTGTCATTTCAACGATTTAAAAGCCTTCGGAAGATAATCAATGATGTCTGTAGCTATAAGACTCTCCTCTGACAAGTCACTGACAGCGATGTCGCCTGCAAGGCCATGAACATACGTTCCGAGCAAAGACGCCTGGAGCGGAGGATAATCTTGTGCGAGCAAAGATAATATAATGCCGGTCAGCACATCACCACTGCCGGCTGTAGCCATTCCCGGATTGCCGGTTATATTGTATACGACATCGCCACTTGGTGCTACAACCGCAGAATTAGCACCTTTTATAATGACATACACATGATGACTTTCGGCAAACCTGCGCGTCAGCTGCAGTTCTTCATAACTGCTGGATGACGCCCCTATCAGTCCGCGCAGTTCTTTCTTATGCGGTGTAAGTATCGTGTCAGCAGGTATTGAATCTACAAATCGAGGATGCGCTCCTAAAATATTGAGAGCATCGGCATCAAGCACTAAAGGACCACGATGATACTTCAGTTCATCAGAAAATGCTTTAACCGTTGTCTCGTCCGTACCTATTCCCGGACCTATGGCAAGTGCGTCAAATTGTGTTGTCTCAAACGGATAAGAGAAGCGGTCCGCCTGCTCTGTGTCAAGAATCACCTCGGGAACCGAGCACAATAGCGGCACCATGTTCGACTCGGGTGTATGGACAGTAAGCTTCCCCACTCCACTTCGCATACATGCCTTTGCCGACATTATTGCCGCACCACCCATACCTCGCTTTCCTGCAATCAAACATGCATGTCCGAAAGTACCTTTGTGTGCAAAGTGCGGACGCCGCCTTAGCATTGCCGATGCATCGGTTGCCTCATATACATAATAAGGTGTAGAAGTCGAATCTGTCTTCGGATCATTCAGCCCGATGTCCAATACCTTCAAATTACCGACGAACGGCTCATTTTCCGCAAATAGAAAAGCAAGTTTATTGTATTGAAACGTAAAAGTATAATCCGCTTGCACCACATGCGACATCACGTTTGTCGAATTATCTTCGGTCATCAGTCCCGACGGCACATCAATCGACACCACCTTGGCCGGCGATGAGTTGATATACTTCACTACGGAAGCGAAACCTCCGGAAAGTGGACGTGACAGTCCGGTGCCGAAGAGTCCGTCGATGATAACGTCACCGGCAGTGATGACCGGCGGAACGAAATCCGACGTGATTTCATGAAAGTCTGCGGCATGATTGAACCGAAGACGCTCCCTGTTGGCCTTACAGTCGTCGGATATCTTATTGTTTATGTTGAACAAATAGACAGAAACCTTATATCCGCGTTGCACGAGCATTCGGGACACCGCAAGTGCGTCGCCCCCATTATTTCCCGGACCAGCGAATACCATCATGCGGTTCTCCGCGCCAAATAAACTGCAAATGCCTTCAGCAACCTCCCGCGCCGCCCTTTCCATCAGGTCGATTGACGGAATTGGCTCTGATGTGATCGTATAAGAGTCGACCAACCGAATCTGTTGCGGTAAGAGAATCTTCCTCATCGTTCTCTGTCTTTCAGTTATTATTCAACCACGCTCAATGTCGCACATCAAATCAAAGGCATTCCAAAGTCCTCACATTCTTTTCTCATGGATTCAGGCCAAATACTTGCTTGAATCTCACCTATGTGAGCCTTATGGAGCAATACCATGCACAAACGGCTCTGACCGATACCGCCACCAACCGACAGCGGAAGTTCATCCGACAGCAGTTTCTTGTGGAAATAAAGATTCATACGCTCCTGCTTGCCCGTGATTTCCAACTGACGTATTAGGGTCTCCTTATCTACACGCAAACCCATAGAACTAATTTCCACCGCACGTTGAAGCACCGGATACCAAATCATTATATCACCGTTAAGGCCTTTGTACCCATCGCTGTTGGGAGATGTCCAGTCATCATAGTCAGGAGCACGCAAGTCGTGCGGTTTGCCGTCACTCAAAGCTCCGCCTATACCAATTATAAACACAGCGCCATACTTACGGCAGATTAAGTTTTCACGTTCCTTTGGAGATTTGTCGGGATACAGCTGCAGCAATTCTTCTGAATTGATAAAGTGTATAGTCTCTGGCAGGAAAGGCTTCAGTATTCCAAAATGCTCGCACACCAAATACTCCGTACGGCGCATTGCGTCATAGATTTGTCGCACTACCTGCTTAAGGAAATCCAAGTTACGGTCCTTACGTTCGATCGTACGTTCCCAATCCCATTGGTCAACATACAATGAATGGAGATTGTCGAGTTCCTCATCACCACGAATGGCATTCATATCTGTATACAGGCCATAACCGGGACCTATATTATATTCAGCAAGCATCAGTCTCTTCCACTTAGCAAGTGAGTGGACTATCTCCGCAACCTGGTCGTTCATATCTTTTATAGGGAACGACACAGGACGTTCCACCCCATTAAGGTCATCATTTATGCCCAATCCGCGCAGCACGAACAATGGTGCGGTAACGCGTCTCAGACGCAACGACGTAGATAAATTTGACTGGAAGAAATCCTTTATTAACTTAATGCCCTGTTCCGTTTCAAGAGGTGGTATCAGTGGCTTATACCCCTCAGGCTTAATCAACTTGCTCATTGTCTATTTTATTTTGTACTGCAAACTTACATATTTTTTTTCATCTATTATAGCAGTTTGCGGAAAAAGTTGCTTTTCATATTGAATTTATCTCATGTACGCTCACACGACCCTTGATGTTGGTAATACCTTCCATCGCACTATGCCAAATCTTTAGTATATATCACCTTCCCGTATTTATCAATGTCAGCGATAAGTTCCGGATTGGTGAGATCTGCATAAGAATTTGTATCAAAGAAGTAGGGAATGTAAGAGTAATAGAGCTTGTCATCAAGCAGTGATATATCATGAAACGTCAGATTTTTTCCTTTCAGTGTCAAATCCACATCAGAGCCATTTTTATAGTCTCCACGCGCCCTCGAACCATAAATAATGGCTTTCTCTATATTAGGAATAGACGAAAGTATAGCTCGTAATTCTTTTATGTTCCTTTCACTCAGACCGTACATCTTTATCGTTGTTATCAAACAAGCATCCTGAACTATATGCTGACAGACTATCCATGAGCCTGTCAAATTTTATCATTTCAATGAAATATACATTGACAATCTTATCAATTATGCCGCTTGCCACAGTTCCGTCATAGTTGTGGGATGTTTCATTACGACTTTTAATCATATCCATCCACGTATCTCCATCGCTGAGGAGGCCCAACTGGTTGGCATAACGCGTGGCATCACGCGACCCACCGATGCCTGTAATACCTTTATATTCTTCATAGCTTTTCATCAACTTCCAACATGATTCATGCACGAATTCAAAGCGTTGAATCAATCCGTCACATTCGTATTCATTCAACTTTCGTTTCTTGCTTTCATTGATAATTTCAGCTAAGCGAGTCAATGCTTTGTGAAAACTGATTCGTCTTTGTTCCCAACGTTCCATTTTGTTATATTGCCGCAAGTTTAATATGTATGATGCAAAATTACTACATTTGAGTTAGTATACCAAAAAATTCAGAGTAAAATCATAAGTTCTTATACTTCATTCATACAGGCATTCCCTTTTCATGCCATCCTAAGTCTGCATCACATCCGCAGATATTGCTTGCTGTGGCAACCACTATTGTTCTTTGCCCCTTATGCCATTTATTCGCTTTGCTTCCTTAGATTTGCACGTTGAAATCTGGACAGTTGGTGTTAATCGGGAGGACGTAAGTATGTATGGGGTTGATTGTTGCATGCAGCAACTCAAGTCGTTCAAGACATTAAAAACGTAATAGCTTTGAGATTCAAGTATCTAACCTACATTTTGTACATTCCATGAATATCCATCCGCATCACGGTGAGGTTCACAGTTTGAACTCACCCTTATAGAGGTACCATATTCCATGTGCATGTACACCCTGCTGTGGCACCCCTCCAGGGTGCTGTCTGTGTGATGTCTGTATGGCCCCAGGTGCACTGCCGCATCAGTGTACGCTGGGATTAAGCATGGTGTGACATCTCCGATGTCAGTGTAGATACTATTGAATCCAGCGGACTCATCGCTTTAGTAACCCCCAATTCAACCATTCTGAACTGCCTCCCTACCGTTCACCCAGATGCGTGACTCATAGTTTACCGCTCCAAAGTACAAGAGCGTCCGTCGGTCCTCACGGGGAGTATAATGGAATTTGCGACGGTACCACATTGTTCCTTCATACCAAAACAGTTTATCGTCCTGTGTGTTCCAATCACCAGGGACTTTCAATGTAGGGCTGTCATCAAAGTTGTATTCAACAAGATCAGATTTGTTCTTCACCTTTACATCGAGGAAAAAGCCCCACTGTGTCGGCTTCATCCGATAATCATAGTAGCCCATGTCTTGTTGGTCAACAAAAGCATTCCAATTGCCGTTGAGTGACAAAGTGTCCCGTCCATAAACATTTACAGGCGCATCAACTTCTGAAATAGCAAATATGTCGGTAGATGCTGTCATAAGCAACGTTGCGAATAACAAGCATAGTGATAGTCGTTTCATATTCATATTATTTGTTTCTCTTATCGAGTCTGATTATCACAAAAGGAAACGCAAGTCATTGCCACCTAAAATAAAAGTTGTAATTTTGCATGTCGTATGTATAGGTTCGTATACAATACGGTATAATTCAAGGTAAGTAACATAAGGATACAGACAATACAATTTGGATTCGGGGTTATGAGCACACAACCAAAGGTTCGAATAAAGGATATAGCCGAGATGGCAGGCGTAAGTGTGGGTACGGTGGACAGGGTTTTACACGGACGCGCCAGCGTTTCAAAACTTAGTTTGGAGAAAGTGGAAAAGGTTCTTGAGGAAATTAACTATGTCCCTAACCATTATGCCAGCGCATTGGCAAGCAACAGGACATATAATTTCGCGGCTATACTTCCCATGCATGAGGCCGATTCATATTGGGCAAGAGTGGAGACCGGACTGCGTGAAGGTGTGAAGCGATTTGGAGATTTCAAACTGTCGCTGAAAGTGTTCAACTATGATCAGTTCAACGAGGACTCATTCGAGCAACAGTGCCGCAACCTGTTGGCTTACAATCCGTACGCAGTGGTCATAGGCCCTATATTCAACAACAAGTCCATGAAGAAGTTCATCAAGAAGTTGGAAACCCGTGAAATACAATACTCGCTCCTCGACTCTTACTGGGCAGACTTCAACCCTGTGTCATTCTACGGACAAGATGCGAAGAAAAGTGGAGAGTTCTCCGCCAGAATACTGCTGATGGCAGCGGGCACATCGAAGAAGATAGCTATTTTCAAGATGTTGGGTGAAGGACGAGTAGCAAGCCGGCAACAGTTGGAACGTGAAAAGGGATTCAGAGGCTATATCAAAAAGCATAGTCCAAAAACAGAAATAGTGGACCTCAACCTATACGTCTACGACAAGAAGGGAATGAAAGACTCACTCAAGCAGTTCTTTACCGAACAAGACGACCTTAGGTTCGGTATATCGTTCAACTCGTCAATCCACGTGATAGGCAATTTTCTGAAAGACGAAATGCCCGGTCATCCCCATATATGTCTTATGGGATATGATGCCATTGACTCCAACATTCAATGCATACGCAACGGAAGTGTTGACTTCCTTATCGGACAGCATCCTCAACAACAAGGACTCAACTGCTTCAGAAGTTTATTCAACTCATGTGTGCTGAACATGAAACAAACTGTTCTGCACTACGTGGGTATTGACCTTATAATGGCTGAAAACATTGATTACTACAAGGATTAACCTGCTTAATGGAAAAGTTCGAACTGACATCTGAATATATGCCGACAGGCGACCAACCCGAAGCCATCCGTCAATTGACCGAAGGTGTGCGCGAAGGGTTGCCCGCTCAGGTATTGCTTGGTGTCACCGGTTCGGGCAAGACTTTCACTATAGCAAATGTCATAAACAACATCAACCGCCCTACCCTTATCCTCAGCCACAACAAGACTCTGGCACACCAGCTCTACACAGAGATGAAAGGATTTTTTCCAAACAACGCAGTAGAGTATTATGTCAGTTACTATGACTACTATCAACCCGAAGCATACCTGCCTGCAACCGATACGTACATAGAAAAAGACCTTGCAATAAACGATGAGGTCGACCGTTTGCGTATAGCTACCACACGCTCACTTCTGTCCGGCAGACGCGACGTGGTTGTGGTAAGTTCGGTATCATGTATTTATGGTATGGGATCACCCGTTGATTTTGCAGAGAATGTAATACATATCAAAGTGGGACAGCCCATGGCCATCAACGACTTGTTGCGCAAATTGGTTGACAGCATGTATGTGCGTGACGACATCGAACTGAAACGCGGGAACTTTAGCGTCAAAGGCGAGACGGTCAACATATCGCTTGCTTACGATGACCGCATCGTGCGTGTACGCTTTGCATGGGATGAGATTGAATGCATAGAAGAAGTTGACCCTGTAAGCGGTGAGCTGATCGAAGAGTTCCAAGAATATCAGATATATCCTGCCAACCTGTTCACCACATCAAAGCAAAGAGTACAGCAAGCCATACATGATATAGAACATGACTTGGCAGAACGAATCAAATATTATGAGAACTTGGGCGACACAGTCAAGCGTAATCTCATAGAGACAAGGGTAACAAACGACTTGGAGATGATTCGCGAACTCGGACACTGCTCAGGCATAGAGAACTACTCACGCTATTTCGATGGCCGTAAGGCAGGAGAACGTCCGTTCTGCCTGCTTGATTTCTTTCCAAAGGATTTCCTGCTTGTAGTCGATGAAAGCCATGAGTCCATTCCTCAAATTCGAGCGATGTATGGAGGAGACCGCAAACGCAAGCAAACCTTGGTAGAATACGGTTATCGTCTGCCAGCCGCCCTGGATAACAGGCCACTCACTTTTGACGAATTCGAATCGATGACTCCACAAACCATATACATGTCTGCCACTCCAGCCGAATATGAACTTCAGAAATCCGAAGGCGTTATAGTGGAGCAAGTCATCAGACCGACCGGTCTGCTTGAACCGGAGATAGAACTGCGTCCGACCACAAATCAGATTGATGACTTTATGGAAGAAATACAAGTCAGAGTTGAGCGTGAAGAACGGGTTTTAGTTACAACTATATCAAAACGCATGGCTGAAGAGCTGGCTGAATATCTTTTACAAAACGGAGTCAGAAGCACCTACATACACAGTGATGTGGACACGTTCGAACGGGTTGACATACTCAACCGGTTGCGCAACGGAGAGATCGACGTGCTGGTGGGTGTCAACTTGCTGCGTGAAGGCCTCGACCTGCCTGAGGTATCACTTGTCGCCATCCTTGATGCTGACAAGGAAGGGTTCCTTCGCAGCTACAGGTCGCTCACACAAACCATCGGGCGTGCCGCACGTAACGTGAACGGAAAAGCTATACTATATTGCGACAAAGAGACCGACAGCATCAAGAACACAATAGCAGAGACCAACCGCCGCAGAGCCAAGCAGATGGCATACAACAAGCAGCATGGTATCACACCAACACAAATAAAGAAAGCGCAAGTAGCCATCGCAGAAGGGAAGCATGTAGACTACGTCGGCAAGGCTTACGTAGAAGAAACAGCACTGAAAGCCGCTGAAGATCCAATTGTCATGAAAATGGACATCAACGAACTCGATAAATCTATCGAACACAGCCGCACGCTTATGCAGCAGGCAGCCAAGAAACTTGATTTCGTTCTTGCAGCCCAATATCGTGACGAGATGCTGAAACTCGAAGAAGTAAAGAAACAAAAACAGGCTGAGAACAAGAAGCAATGAACAGAGTCATTAAATTCATAAAAGACTGGACACTGCCCATATCAATCACAATGGGCGTTGTGCTTTATTTTGTGTACGTGAACATCCATACGCTTGACGGTACCCACCACTTTGTAAGCAATGCGGTCAGCATCGTTCAGCCATCGCTTATCTTCACCATGCTTTTTCTCTCATTCTGCAAAGTCAAGGTAAAAGAGTTGCAGCCTCACCGATGGCAATGCTGGCTGCTGGCACTGCAGGCCCTACCCTTCATCGCACTTGCCTTGCCCGTTGCATTGTGGCACGACATACCAGGCAGGGTAATCATCGAAAGTGCCATGCTCTGCATCATCTGCCCCACAGCAACTGCCGCGTCGGTCGTTGCAGGAAAGTTGAAGGGTGATGCAAATGCCGTCATAAGTTACACATGCCTGTCAAACCTGCTGGCAGCCATACTAATTCCGGCAGTGGTGTCATTGATTCACAGCGAACGGAACCACATGGGGCTCATTGATTCCTTTACAACCATAATGGGACGGGTATTCCCCTTGCTCATACTGCCTCTGCTGCTGGCGTTCACAATCAAGTATTTGCTGCCCAAGGTGCATGCATACCTGGCACGCATAAGTTATATTTCATTCTACTTGTGGGCAGTGACACTCACCTTGTCAATAGGCATCACGACCAAAGCAATGGTACACAGTCACGAAACAATTGGTACATACATAGGTATAGCAATAGTATCTGCTTTATGCTGCGTAGCACAATTTGCCTGCGGACGTATTATAGGTAAACGCCACAACAGTCCGATTGCAGGAGCACAAAGTCTTGGCCAGAAGAATACAGCCTTCGGCATCTGGGTGGCATACACGTTTATGAGTCCTGTTACGGCACTTGCCGGCGGTTTCTACTCATTATGGCACAACGTGATAAATTCCTACCAATTATATAAAGCAGGCAAGACGGCAGCAACCAACATCCAAAAAGCATAAGACTTATGAGATTGAAAACCATATACATCGTCAGCATTTGGCTAATAGCAGCCACAGCAAACGCACAGACTGACAACATAGTGAACCGATATGTCGATTCATTGAAAGTTGCCCAAACCGGCACAATCGGCAAAAACGTTTCTTCAGAACTCAACCCCTATTATTTCGAGTTGCTGTTCCCAACTACATACTATTCAAATGTGGCAAAAGAAGTGTTCTCACTCGATTCCGCCGGACGACAGTCGGCTATCGCAAAAGAAATCATGAAGCTCTACGCCACACACCCGGACATGATGACACACTACGACAGCCAGTTCGTTGACGAACAGACGGTCAAAAGTACAAGCCAAAAGGAAGACAAGCTGACTGACGACATCATGAAAGAGGTGAAGGAAGTCGTAGCACAACCCGAAGGCGGGGATATACCCGGTAACATCGATATAGGACTGCAAGTTAAACGCCCGAACTTTTGGAAGGTGAGCGGTTCGTCTTCATTACAGTTCACACAAAACTACTTTAGTGAGAACTGGTACAGAGGCGGCAACAACAATGCGACTCTGTTGGCAACGCTAAGTCTGTCAGCAATATACAACGACACAAAGAAAGTGTCGTGGGAAAACAGGCTCAACATGCGCCTGGGCTTTATAACCACCACATCCGACACCTGCCACACATTCCTGACAAACAACGACCTGCTGCAACTTAACACCAAACTTGGCTACAAGGCGGCAAAATCGTGGAACTATACCATATCAGCCGAAGCGAAAACGCAGTTCATGCCCGGCTACAGAAGCAACAATAGGCTGCGCTACTCCGACTTTGCTTCTCCGCTCGATGTAGCTGTATCAGTGGGTATGGACTACAAGCCAACAGTCAAGAACGGATCGCTCTCGGTTGCTCTCTTGCCGTTATCCTACAAAATGCGTTATATATCATCAGACAACGAAAACATCCATAAAGCGTACAACTTCGTCGGCAAGAGTACGACCCAAGACTACGGTTCACGAATCGAAGTCAACTGCACCATGAGAATTTTAAAGAACATAACATGGCGTTGCAGAAGCTATTGTTTCACCTCATATGAATACGTGGAAGCAGAACTTGAGAACGTCTTGTCGTTCGCATTCTCAAAATACGTATCATCCGAAGTCAATACCCTTTGGCGTTTCGATGACAGCCGCAGCAAGCAATACTACGACAGCAATCTCGGATACTTTCAGTTCAAGGAATATTTCACACTCGGACTTTCGTACAACTTCTGACAATCCGGAACTCCCGGACAATACATACCGGTAAAATCAATAATAAATAAACATCTATCATGGAACAGACCCAACCATTAATTGTCGATCATCTTATGTTCATAATAGAACTGCTTGCGACATTCGCCTACGCAATATCCGGCATACGGCATGCATCCGCAAAGCACCTTGACTGGTTTGGCGGTTTCACCGTCGGGTTCGTAGTAGCCATCGGAGGCGGTACAGCCCGCGACGTACTCCTGGGAGTCACGCCATTTTGGATGACCAACCCCCTGTACATACTTTGCACCATTGCAGCACAGATCTGTATACTGCTATTCGGGAAACTCATACGGAGTCTGAACAACACCTGGCTCATATTCGATACATTAGGACTTGCACTCTACACTATAGTCGGCATACAAAAGACCATTAACCTCGACTACCCTTTCTGGGTAGCAATCTTGATGGGAACCATCACAGGCAGTGCCGGCGGTGTGATTCGTGACGTTCTGCTCAACAACACCCCTGTCATATTCCATAAAGAGATCTACGCCATGGCAAGCGTCATAGGAGGTGCGATCTATTGCTTCATGTACTATTTAGGAATTGATGTGGCGATATGTGCCACGACAACATTTTTCTTCATCATATCCATCCGGATACTGGCAGTAAGATTTCACCTTTCACTGCCACTGCTGCACTCCGAAGATGATGAATCTGAAGATGATTCGATATAAGAACCAACAACATTTAAATAAAAATCAAATTATGAAACATTCACTGTCATTAATCCTGCTGTTGCTTGCTCCTTTGGCACTTCTGGCACAAACCGACAAGGCAGCATCACCAAAAGTAATGATTGAAGTTACCGATATGAACCCTCTGCGGTTCCAGTCGAAAAACTTGTCACCAGGCTACACACTCCAACTGCGTAACGATTCAGCAATCGTCCGTCTGCCTTATATGGGCGAAGTATTCGTGCCGTCAATGAATTTCGACGAGCGTCTCGATTACGAGTTGCCGTACACAGACTACAAGACATACAGGAACAAGAAAGACACGGCCACCGAATACCGCTTCAAGGTGCGTCGCGGCATAATCGACTATCAGTTCCTGCTCACCGTATACGATGAAGGCAAGGCATATATCGACCTCATACCGAGCAACGCCACCTCTTGCAGCTATACAGGCCGTGTCGCAGATAAATAAGGGAATTACTTCTTAATTCTCAACACCGGCATGATGTTGTTGAGATTCTCGTTTGGCAAGGTTACAATAAGCGCACTGTCGGTGCGTTCAAATTCAACCTGACCATACCCCAGCAACTCCACTCTTGTTATTTTTTCCGGAAACTGCTGACTGCCGGCAGACAGCGAGCGGATTGTGATTTTGTGGTCTGACGGCCATGCGAGGGCACTCACATAAAGGTATTTGTCGTTTTGCGTAAAGCGTATTTCGTCCGAGCCTGCATTGGTGTAGTTGCCATCGTTGAACCCTTGTGCATTGATGTCGATAGTCTTGTTTGCTATCGGTCCCTCGCCAAATATTTTCCAAGGGCGTGTCTTCACAATGCTCTCACTGTTTAGCTTCATCCATGCACCAAACTCCTTGAGAATAGATATTTCTTTTTCATCGGGAGTTCCATCGGCACGAAGAGGCACACTAAGAAGCATGTTACCATTCTTGGACACGATGTCGACCAAAAGTTTAGCAACTGTTGCCGCACTTTTATACCATCCGTTTTCATACACTGCTGTATTGTAGTGCCAATCGCCAAGACAATTACAACACTGCCACGGCTCATTCATTATTTGATTTGGAGCACCACGTTCCACATCCCAAACCAATGCCTTGCGTTGTTCCTCATCAAGGATCTTGGTAAGAACAACCCCTGTAGTGTTCTCATCTTTTATCCTCAGATGCCGTTTGTTGGTTGTGTTATACATGTGCGCGGCAATTTTCAATCCGGCATCGCTTACGGGATAGAAAGGCAGCACCGTTACGTCAAAGTATATAAGGTCGGGCTTGTACCGGTTGATTGCATCGAGTGTCCGGTCATAGAAGTTGGTAACATATGCCTGTGTCGGCAGACATGCACCGTTACCCCATGCCCATTGGCTGTGTATGGCTCCATTATTCCACGTGTTATCGGAAAAATCATGAGTCTGTGCATACAGCCTCTGCGGATCAAATCCCTTCCACCATTTCTCGGTGCCATCAGGATTGAGTTTATAACCATCTTCCCTTGTAAGCCATCCGTCGTATTTGACTCCAATCATTTTACCTTTCAAGTCGAACCGACGGCTCGGTTCATACCAAGTCCAGGCATGGTCGGCATGGAACGATATTCCAAAAGGCAGTCCCACTTTCTTTGCAGCGCGTGCCCATCCGTCGAGAATATCTTTGTGCGGACCAATGTTCCGTGAGTTCCATTCCTGATACTTGCTGTCCCACAGGTCGTAATTGTCATGATGATTGCCTAATGCGAAGAAATATTGTGCACCTACAACGTCTTTGTAAAACTTCAGCAATTTCTCGGGATTCCAATTTTCTGCATTGAACAATGGCAGGACATCCTTAAATCCGAATTCCGACGGATGACCATAATGCTCACGATGATAGTTTGCTTTGCCTGTCCCCTCCTGATACAGTTCGCGTGCCATCCAGTCGCCTGAGCCCTCAACACATTGCGGTCCCCAATGCGCCCATATACCGAACTTGGCATCACGGAACCATTCGGGCACTTTGTAATGTTTAAGCGATTCCCAATCAGGGGCATACTCGCCGGTCTGCATTGGCTCATCGGCTTCCGACACTTTCACCTGATAGTCTTGTCCGCACACCGACAGACATGTCATGAGCGCAGCAGATAAAATAAATGTACGTTTCATAAAGCTTTTTCTTTTTTTTACATTAGTAACTTTTTTTACATTAGCAACTACACGTCCTCAATATGTAAAGTCGGTAGTTTTTGCATATATTCTATAGTCCTTGATGCCGCCAGGCACAGTACTTTCCATACGAGGGAGATAATCAAGGGCTGTGATTGTATATTCCTTGCCCAAATCAATTACTATCGTGTGAGGATAATTTACACCCTTCTCTGTAGACCAATATGTGCTTTCTTGCAAATCATAAATTTTATCCGCGGCCTTATTTCCTGTCTTTATATCCTCATTGTCGGCATACAGGATCTTCCATGGCTCACGCGACAGGCGTTCACCCTTATCATCCTTTATATACAGTTCGGCTATACATGCGTATTCCTTACCGTCAAGTGAGTTTACAGCTTCGAGACATACATAACGGGCCTTGACCGGCTGTTTGAACGTGACGGTTTGCCACCCATTGCCGGCAGCAAACGTACCGGTAGCTATAGGCGTTTCATTCGTCAAGTTGATTGTCTGTCCGTCTTTACGGTGTATAGGAGGTTCCTCGTTTTGCAACTTATCTATTATCGGATGGTCGAGGCCCGCTACCACTTGCCGCTTCGGACCTATGATGTCGAAGATAACAATTTCGTTCTTTCCTTTTTTCAGCCAACAACCCGGCAGGTAGAGAGTCTGCTGCGGACCTATTTCCCAGAAACGTCCCAAGGCATGTCCATTCACATAGACCAACCCTTTACCCCAGGTAGACATGTCCAAAAATGTATCGCCGACTTTGTCCACATTAAACGCAGCCTTATAATATCCTGGCTTGCGGCTTCCGTTGTCTGAACCACTCGCAGACTGATACTTTCTGCCTGTATAGAATTCATACGAGTCGGGTAGCATATACGTGTTCCAATGCTTTAGTGAAGATGTGAACTTATTGCCGCCAAGTTCTATCGACAACTCCACGTCACCTTCAATGCCCTTGAAATCCTTTATCGCCCTTCCGAAGTTGATACGTCCCATTGCCTCAACGACAAGGAACAAAGTCTCACTCTTCTCATGTGACGGTATCACGAGATCCTTTTCACCCATACGGCGGTCGAGTGCGCCAATGTACTTATTTCCTACAAATACCTGCACATAGTCATGCCCGTTCTCTATATGCAAGTTAGCAGGCTTGTCGAACGCAGGAATCTCGGTAGCATAGATCATGCTTCCCCAGCCTTGATCGAACTCCTCCATAGTCTTCAAGTCCTCGCTCTTATACATAGCCACATCATTTAAGTTCCACATAGATGAGAACTCATTGATTTTAAACTCAGGTATACTTACAATTGGGATATTTGCCGGCGGATTAGGCAACTTCTTTTCAGAGAATCCCTGAAGCATACTACGCAGCTCCCAATATTTATCAGTTGTCCTGCCATATTCATTAATCGGTGCGTCATAATCGTAGCTGGTTACATCGGGAGCGAACCCTGGAGAGTTTGCACCTGCCCAATGACCGAACGAAGTACCTCCATGCGTCATGTACAGAGAGAAAGAGATATTATTGTCAAGCATCTCCTTCAGTCCCTCTACCAGATCCTTGGCACTGCGTGTTTCGTGCTTTCCGCCCCACTTGTCAAACCATCCGCTCCAAAACTCTGAACACATAAGCGGAGAGTCAGGGCGCAATTGCTTAAGACGGCGGAATTGATCTTGTATGTTTGCACCCGTGCCAAAGTTTATAGTCCAAATCATGTCATCGAGTCCGTTTTTTTCAAAGTTGCTCGACCAGTCACATTGGAAGAGTGCTATATCATTGCCGAAGTATTTTCGTACTATATCACGGATAGCACTTACATAAGGCTTGTCCACACCATAGCTACCATATTCGTTTTCCACCTGCACCATAATTATCGGACCGCCTTTCTGTATTGTAAGCGGAGCGAGCTGTTCAGCCACCTTTTGTTCGAACTTGTCGACACGCTCCATAAAATACGGGTCTTGCTCGCGCAGTTTAATGTCTTTCTTTTTCAACAGCCACCAAGGCAGTCCGCCCATTTCCCATTCAGCACATACATATGGTCCTGGACGCACGATGACGTACATTCCGTTCTTCTTTGCCAGACGGCAAAATTCAGCAATATCATTATTGCCGGTAAAGTCAAACTCGCCTTCCTTCTGCTCGTGTATGTTCCAGAAGATGTAGATACACACCGTGTTCATGCCAAGAGCCTTGCACATCTTGATTCGATGCTCCCAATACTGGCGTGGAATACGCGGATAATGAATTTCGGCAGCTTTCACCGTGAACGGCTTGCCGTTTAACATAAACCGGCCTTGCCCTGCCTCAAATGAGCCTTTTTGCGCCATGGCAAAAGTTGTAACTAAAGCCAACGTTAAAGTAAAAAGTAATTTCTTCATATCTTTAAATATAATATTGTGTCATCTGAAAAGTCGGGAGCAAAGTTAAGCAAACAAAATTGAATAAACAAATAAATGCACACGAAACTTGCGGCAAGCAATAAAACTGCGGACTATGTAGAACAAATGTCTGTACCGTCAATGACATTTGCGATTTTTTGACAGACAGACAAACGAAAAAGGCCCAAGTGCGGACTTTCACCTGTCAAAATAGTAGCAGTTTCCATGACGGTACCGATACAGCAAGATTTTTGCCCCATGACAAGTCGCGGCGCGCTTGCCGATAACCTGTCGGAAACAACATTAAAACTTAAAAACGGGGCTGATTCGTACTAAAAATCAAGTCACGTCAATTCTTTTTGCACTGAAATATTTTTATCGTTGGAAAGAATTCGCTACCTTTGTAAAGAAATATGCCAAAAGATTATTCAGAAGAAATTAAAATATAAACAATGGATTCAAATCAAGACAGAATTATAAAAGTTGACATCAACGAAACGATGAAGTCCTCTTACATTGACTATTCTATGTCAGTAATCGTATCACGTGCATTACCTGATGTAAGAGACGGATTCAAGCCTGTACACCGCCGTATTCTTTTTGATATGATGGAACAAGGCATCACATCAGACAAGCCTACCAAAAAAAGCGCACGTATCGTCGGAGACGTACTTGGAAAATACCATCCACATGGTGATTCGTCAGTTTATGGAGCATTGGTCCGCCTTGCCCAACCATGGGCAATGCGCTATCCTTTGGTCGACGGACAAGGAAACTTTGGTTCGGTCGATGGTGACCCGGCGGCAGCCATGCGTTACACCGAAGCAAGACTGACAAAAGCCGGTGAGGCAATGATGGATGATCTGTATAAAGACACAGTTGATTTTCAACCCACCTATGATGATTCCAACACAGAGCCAACAGTACTTTCAACCCGTATACCAAACCTGCTCGTTAACGGAGCCACAGGTATTGCCGTAGGTATGGCCACAAACATACCGACACACAATCTGAGTGAGGTAATCGACGGATGTGTCGCATATATCGACAACCCCGACATCGACACCGCAGGACTCATGCAATATATCAAAGGTCCTGACTTCCCGACGGGTGGTATCATTTGCGGTGTAGACGGAATTAAAGAAGCATACGAGACCGGACACGGACGAATCATCATACGTTCAAAAACTGAGTTCGAGACAGACGGGCAGCATGACAAGATCATTATAAATGAAATACCATATAATGTAAATAAGGCCGAGCTGATCAAACGTATCGCAGAATTAATCACCGAGAAGAAGATCGACGGCATAAGCAACATAAACGACGAGTCCGACCGTGAAGGTATGCGTATTGTGATCGACTTGAAACGTGATGCTAATTCTAACGTTGTACTCAACAAGCTGTACAAGATGACAGAAATGCAAAGCAGCTTCAGCGTCAACTGTATAGCCATTGTCCGCAAACGTCCAAAGACACTTACGCTTAAAGACTGCATCAAGGAATTCATAGAGCACCGCCATGAAGTGACAATAAGGCGTACGAAATTTGACAAGCGTAAAGCAGAGGAGCGCGCACACTTGCTTGAGGCTCTCATAATCGCAAGCGACAACATCAACGAGGTCGTACAGATCATCAGGTCATCAAAGAACCCACAAGAAGCACAGACAAGACTTATGGACCGTTTTGGCTTCGACGAGGCACAGGCAAAATACGTTGTCGACATGCGCCTCAGCCAACTCACAGGTCTGCAACAAGAGAAGCTCCATGCTGAATACGATGACCTTCTTAAGCAAATCAAGTATCTGCAATCAATTCTTGACGATCCGGAACTCTGTAAGAAAGTCATGAAAGACGACCTTATCGATGTCAAAGAGAAATTCGGCGATGAACGTAAGACTGTCATCGATCCTCGAGGAAGCCAGAATTTTAATCCGGAAGACTTCTTTGCTGACGACGCATGCGTGATCACGGTATCTCACCTCGGCTACATCAAACGCACGCCACTGGCAGACTTCCGTATACAGGCACGCGGCGGTGTAGGCAGCAAGGGCGGAAATGCGCGCGAGGCCGACTTTATCGAATACATATACCCTGCCACCGCACACAATACAATTATGTTCTTCACACAAAAGGGATTGTGCTATTGGATGAAAGTATACGAGATTCCAATGGGCAACAAGACCTTCAAGGGCCGTGCGGTACAAAACATGCTCAATATTGCGTCGGGCGACAAGATCACAGCATTCATCTGTATAAAAGACTTCAAGGATGAGGACTTTATAAACAGCCACAATCTCCTGTTCTGCACAAAGGACGGATTTATAAAGAAGACCTCATTGGAAAGCTATTCCCGCCCACGTACAAATGGCATAAAGGCTATTAATCTGAACGAGGGCGACACAGTGAAGGAAGTGTTGCTCACAAGCGGTACAGACGAAATCATGATTGCCAACCGCAACGGACGGGCAATTCACTTTATTGAAAATACAGTACGCCCAATGGGCAGGACTGCGACAGGAGTAAGATCCATAAAACTCGACAACGACGGTCAAGACGAGGTAATAGGAATGATTGTAGTCCATCGGCCGGAAGGACTGACAGAAGAGGATATGCAAAACGACCCGAACTTCCCTACAATACTCGTTGTCAGTGAAAAGGGCTATGGCAAGCGCAGTTCGATATTGGACTACCGCATAACAAACCGTAACGGCAAGGGTGTCAAGACTCTCAACATAACAGAGAAAACAGGAGCACTTATCGCGATTAAAGATGTGACCGACGATAACGACCTGATGATAATAAACAAGAGCGGAGTTGCAATCAGATTGGCTGTAAAGACAATTCGCGTACAAGGCCGCAATACCCAAGGCGTAAGCCTCATCAATCTCAAGAAACGCAACGATATAATATCCAGCGTATGCAAAGTAGAGCATGAAGATATTGACGAATCGGCACTTGAGAACGTCCCTGACGCTGACGGACAGACCAACATGACATATCACGAGGACGACGGAAACGCCGACAGCAAGTCCGACGGACCGACTGATACAACCGAAGAGCAATCTTAACTAATAAATAAACATCATTATGAGAAAAGTATTGATTATCTGTGCGATACTTATGACAAGCTCATCAATGTTCGCACAAAAGTATGCAGTAATTGACGCTAATAGCAAATTAACTGAAGCATGTCAGAATCCACAGAAGATTGACTACAATAAAGTCAATAAAGCCTGGGAAGACATTCAGGAATGTATGGTCAATGAAAAGTCTGCCAACTATTATGACACATGGAAGGTAGCCGCCAAAATCAGAAATGTGCTGACTGCACATATATATGATGAAGGTAAAACTTCAGGGCAAATGGACACGCTGGCTTATTTCAACGGACTGAATGACATTCTCTCTTACTGGTCAAAATACGAGAAATGTCTTACAACACCTAATGAGAAAGGCAAACTGCCAATGAAGGAGGACGAATACAAGAGTGCACATAAGAGTGCTCAAAACGAGGCTGCCATGCTTCGTATTAACCTGCTCTCCGGTGCCTATGCAATCCTCCAGTCTCATCCGAAAGAGGCAACTAAATTCATTGATGCCTACTTAGCTACATTCGATGACCCTCTCTTCAAGGAACTGAATCTGAATGAGACCGACACCCTGAAAGAGAATGCATATCTCTACTATGGAATGACCCTCAAGAACATCGCAAAGACATACGAAGACACACTTCAATATCTAACATGGTACGAGAAGGTACTTCCATCAGATAATTTCGGCAACTATGCCTGCGTAGAACTTATGAACACATACAAAGCACATGGAGATATGGCTAATTGGGAAAAATACTGCCGTTATGCTATTGACCACTATGATGATGTGCAGTTCCCTAAGCTTCTTATACAAGAATACGTAAGAGCTAACAAATTAGAGGAAACAAAACAATTGTGTGATAAGATGTCCGCAAAATACCCGAAAGAGATTTTCCCTGTCGAGACAAAGGCCTTGCTCACATTCAACGATAAAAAATATACCGAAGCTATCGACCTGTTCAAGCATCTAACAGAAATCGATCCTACATACGGACGCGCATGGTGCTCACTCGGTACTTGCTACTACCAGTTGGCAATGGAGAACCGTACAAAGATCGACATCTGTAAAGGATACCTCAACCAGGCTATCCCTTGCTACAAGAAAGCAGAGGAAGCAGAGCCTGACGACTCTTCACTGTGGGGTGATCAACTCTACAGATGCTACCATGCCTTAAGCGATAAGACAAATGAAGCTAAATATAAAAAGTATTCCACTTCAAACTAAACAACCGTTTTAATCCGCGGTGCTGGAGTGCCGGGCGCAATACTACTTGCACCCGGCACTTCTCTTTTATGCCTTCCCCGTCCTTTGTCATTTTGTCAGCGTAAGCAATTGGCATTGTATTTGTATCTGAACGTATGAAATAAAAATCAAAAGATAAACATACAAATATGAAAGGAAACATTGGGGTAACCACCGAGAACATATTCCCCGTAATAAAAAAGTTCTTATATAGTGACCACGACATATTTATTCGTGAAATCGTCAGCAACGCCGTCGACGCAACCCAAAAGTTACGCACAATCGCACAGAAAGGCGAATTTAAAGGCGAATTGGGCGACCTGACAGTCCATGTGAAAGTTGACAAAGAAGCAGGAACACTCACCGTAAGCGACCGTGGTATAGGTATGACAGAAGAGGAAATCAACAAATACATAAACCAAATAGCATTCTCTTCAGCCAACGACTTCCTTGATAAATATCAGAATGACGCTAACGCCATTATAGGACATTTCGGACTTGGATTCTACAGCGCATTTATGGTCAGCAAAAAAGTTGAAATAGTGACTAAGAGCTGGAAAGAAGGCAGCCAGGCAAAGAAATGGTCGTGCGACGGCAGTCCTGAATACACAATTGAGGATGCAGACAAGAACGATCGTGGTACAGATATTATAATGTATATCGACGATGACTGCAAGGAGTTCCTCGAAGAAGCACGCATACAGTCACTCCTTACTAAGTATTGCCACTTCCTACCTATTGCAGTGGCATTCGGTAAGAAAAAGGAATGGAAGGAAGGCAAAGAAGTTGAAACCGATGAAGACAATATCATCAATGATACAACACCTATATGGACTAAAAAGCCAACCGACCTTAAGGACGAGGACTACAAGAAGTTCTATCAGGAACTCTACCCTATGTCCGACGAGCCACTCTTCTGGATACATCTGAATGTAGACTTCCCGTTCCACCTCACGGGTGTACTATACTTCCCGAAAGTAAGGAACAGCATAGACCTGCAAAAGAACAAGATCCAGTTGTATTGCAATCAAGTTTTTGTAACTGACAGCGTTGAGGGAATTGTGCCAAACTTTCTGACATTACTCCATGGTGTAATCGATTCACCGGACATTCCACTTAATGTCAGCCGTAGTTATTTGCAGAGTGACAAGAACGTGAAAAAGATCTCCACATACATCACAAAGAAAGTAAGCGACAGGCTGCAAAGCATATTCAAGAACGACCGTAAGGAGTTTGAGTCAAAATGGGATGACATCAAGATATTCATACATTACGGTATGCTCAGTGAACCCGACTATTACGAAAAAGCAAAAAGCTACGCCTTGCTCAAGGACACCGAAGGCAAATACTTCACATACGATGAGTACAAGACCCTCATCAAAGACTCACAAACCGACAAAGACGGTACACTTATCTTCCTCTATGCCCAGAATGTGAACGATCAATATTCGTATATCGAGGCAGCCAAGAAAAAGGGTTATAGCGTACTGCTGATGGACGGAGAACTCGATTCAGCCATGCTCGGTCTGCTTGAGCAGAAGAACGAAAAGACTCGCTTCGTACGTGTTGACTCCGACACTATCAACAACTTGATACGTAAAGACGACAACACAAGCAGCACCACAGATGAGAATAATATCATAACAGATATATTCCAAACCCAACTTCCGACCATTGAAAAGACTGAATTCCAAATCAGCGCACAAGGAATGGGCGAAGAAAGTGATCCTATCGTAATCACTCAGAGTGAGTATATGCGAAGAATGAAGGAAGTTTCCAAACTGCAACAAGGCATGTCGTTCTACGGCACAATGCCCGACATGATGAATATTGTGGTCAACACCGACCACCCTCTCATCAAGAAAGTACAAGAAGAAGGAGAGGCTGCAACATCCGAAGCACTCAAACCAATTGAAGCCGAAATCAAAGGATTGACGGCCCGCAAAGACGCTATCAACCAAAGCAACAAAGATAAGAAATGGGACGAGATTAGCCAGGAAAGCAAGGATGAACTTAGCAAGACAGAAAAAGACATTGAAGAGCAGAAAGGCAAAAAGACTGCAGTTATTGCAAGCTTTGCAAAAGACAACAAAGTAGTTCATCAGCTCATCGACCTTGCCCTGCTTCAAAACGGCCTTCTTAAAGGCGAGGCATTAAACAACTTTATCCACAGAAGTGTAGACATGATAAAGTAAATTCGGAAAGAGACAAACAAAACACCTTTGTCATTCCACATAATTTTAGCAGTCCTGCAACATTGCGCCACAATGCTGCAGGACTTTTTTCGTCATCTCGAGGCATCAGTACTGACATCGGAGATGCCACACTATGCGAAACCACAGCGTACACAGACGCAGTCAGTGCACATGGGGCCGTGACATAGCACACAGACTGCACCTTGAAAAGGTGCCACAGCTTACGAGAGCCTATACATTTGAGTATAGTTTATGATTTCATTTTGAAATTTTAACCAATTTGCAGAATAAAAAACTCATTGAGCGCAAGAAAAATAGAGGTCTTTTGCTTGTTTTTTCAAAACAAATAGTTACCTTCGCATAAAATGAAGAAAGAATATGGCAATAGAAATTAAGGCAATACCAACCTTAGAAGGTAAGGATGCAGAAAGATTCATAGAGCGTGCCGATGAAGCAGAACGCAAGTTCAAAGGCTTTGAGGGCATTGAGAACACCCCTGCATTTAAGGCGATGCAGAATATTTTGCGTAAATCAGGGATGACGAGATAATGGGATTTCTTGACGAACACTGCTTATTCCAAGAGCTTACTGGCGAGAAAATTGCTGACAGTAAGCCGTTTTATTGTGGTAATGACGATTTGGACGAATTTTTCCAGAGGATGTAACTCGTTTTACATATAACCTCATGGGAAAAAGTTATTGTTTCGTATTGGATGATGATCCCAATACAATTGTGTGCGCTTTCACGGTCTCCAATGACAGTACACCTTATTACATATATATATGCGCGCGAGGGAATCACATACAGTAACAAGAAAACAAGTTAATTTGAAGGTTTCTGCGAAACGGCGTTTTATATACCGTGTTTTTTTCTACTGCATTTTCAGCCCCAAAAAGGATATTAATATGGTTTGGCATTTATATTAATATGCTTTGCCATTTATATTAATATCGTTGGGCATTTCAATTAATATCATTTTTTGCAAGACTTCCCCAAATTGACTTTACCTGAATTTACTTTACACTCTTTGTACTTGTTTGCTGATTTGCTTTACAGATAAGCAGCGGTGTCATGGCATTCAAGCGAACTTGACTGCGTTCGGCTTGCACGCTTTTCCACTCGGATGAATCGGGATGACGATGGGGCTATGCCGTGACGCTGCCCGTTTACGGGTGAAACCAATAAAAATAAATGGATTTATTTTGTAATGTGTTCGATTTGCACTATATTTACATAATATAGGCGGCATCTCAACATTAAAAATAAATGGATTTATTTTGTAATGTGTTCGATTTGCACTATATTTGCCAACGGAAATCGCCCCGGGCGGTTTCCGGACATATACATAAAGGCGTAACTGTACGCTTTGGTTTTGACGCGGTAAGAATCTAGCAGTTCACACGGTTAGTCAAAAACAAAGCAACGGGGACGCCTCATGGGATGTATTTTGTACAGTCCTCATGGTCATGGACACTCGTTTTGTCCGTGCGAAATGAGGAACTATATACTTACATCATCGTGGGGTCTCTGCGTTGCTCGTTTCGACTAATCGGGCATGCTAGAGCCTTTACTGCGTGGAACGAGCAAACAGCTTGACTCCACGTTTTTTTGTTTATGTACCTACAATTTCATTAGCATTAGCGGTCGGTCGGGAGTCAGCCGATACAAGGGAATGGATAATAGTGGTACGCCTACAGGCTGCACTACGCATAAAGACTTTCGCCAATAACAAATGGAGTTGATAAACAACATAGACAAGACCTTGCGTGACGACATAGCGGCTCATGCGCGATCAGGAAGCAAACTGTCGATAGCGGCATCATGCTTCTCGATCTATGCTTTTCAGGAACTTAAAGAAGCCCTGAAAGACATAAAGGAATTGCGGTTCATCTTCACGTCGCCTACTTTTACCACCGAAAAGACTCCAAAGCAACAACGTGAGTTCTACATACCGCGGCTCAACCGTGAGCGAACCATCTATGGCTCCGAATTCGAGGTAAAGCTGCGCAACGAACTTACTCAAAAGGCCATCGCCCGCGAGTGCGCTGAATGGATCAGGCAGAAAGCCTGTTTCAAGTCGAACATGACAAACGAGCAGATGATGGGCTTTATAAATCTCGACGACATCAGCTATTCGCCTATCAACGGCTTCACTACAGTAGACCTCGGCATGGAGCGCGGCAACAATGCCTACACCATGATTCAGAAGAGCGAAGCTCCATTCTCTAAGGCATACATTGAACTGTTCAACCAACTGTGGAACGATTCAAGCCGCCTGCAGGTTGTCACCGAAGAGGTCATCGACAGCATCAGCAACGCATATAAGGAGAACGCTCCCGAATTTCTGTATTTCGTGACGCTCTACAACATATTCAACGAGTTCTTAGAGGACATCAGCGAGGATGAACTGCCTAAAGAAGCAACAGGTTTCAAGAACTCTGTCATCTGGAACAAGCTCTATAATTTTCAGCGCGACGCCGCACTGGCAATCATAAACAAACTGGAACGCTATAATGGTTGCATCCTTGCCGACAGTGTTGGTCTTGGAAAGACATTTACTGCACTGGCTGTCATCAAGTACTTCGAAAGCCGCAACCGCACCGTGCTTGTACTCTGTCCTAAAAAGTTATATGAGAACTGGAACACCTACCGGCAGAACTATGTGAACAACCCGATGGCGAAAGACCGTCTGAACTACGACATACTCTATCACACAGACTTGTCGCGCGACCACGGCATGAGCAACGACCTCGACTTGGAACGTGTAAACTGGGGCAACTATGATTTGGTGGTTATAGATGAGAGCCACAACTTCCGTAATGGAGGGAAAGTGTCGACCGATGAGAATGGAGACAATCCACGTGAGAACCGCTACCTACGCCTGATGAACAAAGTGATCCGTACTGGAGTGAATACCAAAGTACTGATGCTGTCTGCCACACCTGTCAACAATCGCTTTAGCGACTTGAAGAACCAACTGCAACTCGCATACGAAGGACAGACGGCAGCGTTCGACGAACTTCTGCCCACCAACCACGGCATAAACGATATATTCCGTCAGGCACAAAGCGCCTACAACCATTGGGCAAGTCTGCCACCAGCGGAACGTACCACTGACCGGCTGTTGCGTATGCTTGACTTCGACTTCTTCCGCCTGCTCGACGCAGTAACCATAGCACGCAGCCGTAAGCACATACAACAGTACTACGACACAGCTGACATAGGGACTTTTCCTAAACGGCTGAAACCCATCTCCCGCTATCCGCACCTGACCGACCTCGATACAGCCATCAACTACAATGAGATATTCGAGGAGTTGCAACAACTTCACCTTGCAATATACACACCTTCTGCATTCATATTGCCAAGCAAGCGAAATAAATACAGGAACGATAACGAAAATGCAACAGGTCACCGCCTAAGCATCGAGGAACGTGAGCAAGGCATCCAGCGCCTTATGAACATGCAGTTGTTGAAACGCTTGGAATCATCAGTGAATTCATTCAAGCTAACACTTACACGCATACACGACTACATGGAACAGACACTCAACGTCATCAGCCGTTATGAAAGCGGAGATCATAAGGCCGAAATCGACGACTTTGAGGACATCGATGGCGATGAGGACGAGCAGGACTTCACTATAGGCAGGAAGAAAAACCGAATCTTATTAGAAGATATGGACTACATATCATGGAAAGAAGAGATAGAAGAAGACTACGAAGTCATCTGTCTGCTGCTGACCATGCTACAGAGTATCACCCCCGAACATGACAGCAAGTTGCAGCAACTGATCACCGACTTGAAATACAAGTTCACCCACCCTATCAACGACGGCAACAAGAAAGTTCTCATATTCACAGCATTTTCCGACACCGCCGAATATCTCTACAACTGTCTGGCAGACAAAATCAAAGAGCAGACAGGACTGAATGTGGCATTGGTAACCGGTGACGTTGAGGCACGAAGTACGCTGAAATTGCGTGAGAAGATGGACTTCAATAAGGTTCTCACCCTATTCTCCCCTATTTCAAAGGAATGCGCGTTGATCTATCCTCACCTGCATGCTGACATCGACGTACTGATTGCCACCGATTGTATCTCTGAAGGACAAAACCTGCAGGACTGTGATTATATGCTGAACTACGATATTCACTGGAATCCGGTACGCATCATACAGCGGTTCGGACGCATCGACCGCATCGGCTCACGGAACAAACAGATTCAGTTGGTCAACTACTGGCCCGATATGACGCTCGACGAGTACATCAACCTGAAGGGACGAGTCGAGGCACGCATGAAAGTGACCGTACTGACATCTACCGGTGATGACAACCTGCTATCGCCCGAGGAGAAAGACGACTTGGAATACCGCCGACTGCAATTGGAACGGCTGAAAGAAGATGTCGTGGATTTGGAGGATATGAACACAGGCGTGAGCATCATGGACTTAGGACTGAACGAGTTCCGGCTGGACCTTCTGGAATATATCAAAAGCAACCACGACGTGGAGCATACCCCATTCGGACTCCATGCCGTTGTGACGGGGAACGCACAAGTACCTCCAGGCACCATATTCGTACTGAAAAACCGTACTGCCGGTGTCAACATCGATCACAAGAACCAGTTGCACCCATTCTACATGGTGTATGTGCGTGACGACGGATCGATTGCTGTAGACCACCTGCATCCAAAAGACTTGTTGGACAAGATGCGACTGATATGCCGGCCACAGACAAAGCCCGACACACGCCTCTGCCGTGATTTCAACCGTGAGACTCACGACGGACTACGAATGAACAAATACTCCGAGCAACTTGGACTGGCCATTCAGTCAATTGTAACAGTAAAGGACCAGTCCGACATCGACAGTTTCCTTGAAGGCTATGCCGGCGAACTGTTCAATGAACGGATTTCCGGACTTGACGATTTCGAACTGATTTGTTTCCTTGTAATCAAGTGATGCCTATGTACGGACTGCCACCTGCCACCACAATCAACAAGCCGCTCTATAAGAAGACGGTTTACGAGAAGTTCCGCCTCAAGGCAAATGAACGGGAACGGTTCGATGCCGACATAAGTAGAATGACACTGACCGCCCGCATCTCCACCACCACAGTCCCCGCACTGTCGGAAGGTAATGACATAAAGGGCATCTATGTGTTGCAAGTGATGCTGAAACGCAAAGACTACGACACACGGAACATCTTCCTGTTACATAAGCTTATACCCCAACGGATAGTATTTGCCATGCAATATGGAGACCAAACTCAACTCTGCTCTTTCCACGTGAGAATGCTGCAATCGTCATGGATGCCAAACGACGAGGCGATCATACCATTGCAGGGACTGACACTCGACGAAGTGTGGACCGGCATCGTGGCTGCCATAGGCGGTCTCGACACGTCATCAGACGAGACATTAGAGAGGCAAATCATCAGTCGCGAGCAGCATGAGAAGCTACAGCAACAAATAGCAGCATTGGAAAAGAAGTGCCGCACGGAAAAGCAGACACACAGACGATATGAACTGTACCAACAAATAATGAAACTTAAAGCACAACTATAGATATGGAAGAACTAAAGATGCAAACCACTAACATAGTGGACGAGAACATAAAACGCATAGGAGAATTGTTCCCCAACTGCCTGACGGAACGGCTGAACGATAACGGCAAGCCAGAAGTAGCAATCGACTTCGACCAACTGAGGCAGGAACTGTCACATGACATAGTGGAAGGCAACGAGGAACGCTATCAATTCACCTGGCCAGACAAACGCAATGCCATCCGCCTTGCTAATACTCCAACCACCGACACCCTGCGCCCATGCCGTGAGGAGAGCGTGGACTTCGACACCACACAAAATCTCTACATAGAAGGTGACAACCTTGAAGTGTTGAAACTCTTGCGTGAGAACTATCTCGGAAAAGTGAAGATGATATACATCGACCCGCCATACAACACGGGCAACGACTTCATATACAACGACAAGTTCGGCAAGGACAGACAGGAATATATTCACAACAGCGGACAGGAGGACGAGGAAGGTAACCGTCTCGTTAACAACACGGAGAGTAACGGCCGCTTCCATACCGACTGGCTCAATATGATTTATCCACGACTGAAGGTGGCGCATGACCTGCTCACAGAGGACGGCGTGATTTTCATATCTATTGATGACCATGAGGTGGAGAACTTAAAGAAGATATGTGGAGAAATATTCGGAGAGAAGAATTTTATTGCTCAATTCATTTGGAAGAAAAAACAAGGAGGAGGTAATGATTCTGCATTTGTGGTCGCAGAACATGAATATATTTTGTCTTACGCTAAGAATTTAAGTTCTCTCAATCTAAATTTAGATAAAAAATATAAGCTTGACGATGCACTCTATCCTAATCATGACGAGAAAGGAGATTATGGACTTATCACATTAGACAAAGCATCCATTCAATTTAGTCCATCACTAGTATATGAAATAACTGGTCCAGATGGTAAGACATACTATCCACGGGTTGTAAAGGGCAAACAGTCATGTTGGAGATGGGGTAAGAAGAAAGTAGAAGGAAACTACAAAGACTTAGTTTTCAAAAACGACAAAATATACACAAAATACTATCGTCCTGAAGGTGTAACTCCAAGAAGTTTATTGATAGATGCTGTATATGGAAGGACAGAATCAGGCAATGATGACATAAGTACCTTATTCGAAAAAAATCCTTTTTCATACCCAAAGCCTGTGGCTTTAATACATCATTTTGTATCTATAAACTCATCTAATGATTCCCTCATCCTCGACTTCTTCTCTGGCAGCGCCACAACGGCACATGCAGTTATGCAACTTAACGCAGAAGATGGGGGGCACCGAAAATATATTATGGTTCAGTTGCCTGAAGAGACGGCAGAGAACAGCGAGGCACGGAAAGCCGGTTACAAGAATATCTGCG